>CAYNGB010000039.1:0-45316 GCA_964396795.1 uncultured Occallatibacter sp.
AGCGTGTCGTCGAAGACCGCATCGTTGGTGAAGTTGCGCATGGCGAAGTTGTCGATCCACCGCAGGGGACACGCATGACGGCCACCGTTGGTGTCGACCCGTTGGATGGATAGCCTGCGTACAAACATGACTTCACTTTACATCGAAGTCGTGGGCCGTCAGCGCTTGGACGCCGGAGGGACTGCCGCGTCCTTAGGCTGCTGGGTTTCAACGCGGAAGCGCTTGTAGTCGTAGTCCCGCTCGATGATGTGTTGGCGAAGGTTCTTCACCACCAGAACGCGTGCCTGGAGGGTACCTTCGCCACCGGTTGGAAGCCACAACTCGCCGGTCATCGGAGACCCCATCGACGGACCATCTTCGTTGGAGTGGGACACCGGGGCCTGATCGAAATGAAAACTGGAACCTCTGGCAATAGTGGCGAAGAGCCCGCCGGCAACGCGAAAGTTGTCGTTGAAGTGTACCTCAAGGTGCGCAACCTGCCAGTCCGCCTCATCGATCCAGAGGGTGCCTTGCAGCTTCTTTGAGGCGTCCTCGACCAGCCCGTGGGTCTTCGCGTCCTTGCGGCCCACAAAGTCGAAGACAATGGCTGGCCTACCCCGATAGTTCTCGCGCCGGGGCTGACGCACGTCCATGATTTCAAGCAACCGGCTTACGGTGATGCTCGGCCCTTCCAACGGTTGATCGGGAGGTGTCTTCTCCGCCTTTTCCACTAGTTTTGTTACGCGTTCTGTTTCCTTCTGCTGGTCGTGGTCGCTGATCGGCTGGCCGTTCTTCTTCACGGTTCGTTCGATCACGTGACTGTTGACAAAGAAATCTTCGTGCTCCTCGGTTTCTGTCTTTTTTACCTGGCCGTTGGAGTCGATGTCCTGGACGGTCTGCAGCGAACTGTAGGTGTAGGATTCGCGCAGCTTGTCGAGCTGTCTCTGGTGCTCTTGCACCTCTCGCATAAGTTGGCGAACATCGGGCAGTGGCGGATTGCCAGCCTGCCCGGCCGATGCGGGCGGGGCCAGCAAGAACAGAATGAAGTAAATTGAACAGGCGATAGATGGAATCTGCATGAGGGCATTCTGCTGTACCGGGCTGCATCGAGCTGTCTGCGTTGAGCGGTGCCACCCTCTTGGACTTGTCCCAATTGGAAAAGGTCGCGAAGCTGACTCAAGAGAAGTATTCGCTTACAGCAGAGTCATGTTATACCGTAGACGATACAAGCGATTTCCAGAGTTTAAGCCCTGTTGGTTGTCAGGAGGAGAGACAGACAATGTTCCGACTGGTCATTCAATGGTTGTTGAGCGCAATTGCGCTTCTACTTGTTTCGCGGCTTGTGCCAGGCTTTTTTGTACAGAATTTCAACGCGGCCATGCTCGCTGCTGTGGTGATTGGTTTCTTGAACGCCACGCTGGGATTCCTGATGAGGGTGGTCACATTCCCGCTTGTCGTTCTCACATTCGGCCTGTTTTTGCTGGTTATTAATGGGGCAATGCTTCTGTTGGCTTCACGTTTCGTGCCCGGATTCTATGTCTACGGGATCATGCCGGCGTTCTGGGGCGCGGTGGTACTGTCCCTGCTGGGCATGATTATTCGTGTGGTCATGCAGGACGCGTAGGCACCCTCATTGAATCTCGGCGAGGCCCGCTGGGCAATCGGTCGTCTACTGCCTGGTGTCTGTGACCGCTCTCTTACTCTGCCGCGACTTCGCTGCCGTCTGATCCGCCGACTTGGAGGCGGGTTTGTTCTGCTGCGGCATGACCGCTGCCGGATGCACCACGACCGACCCGCTGAGAGTTTGCGGCGTGCGTATCGCTCCAGCGCTTGAAAACCCGTTCGATGGAGCTGTACGCAGCGGCATCAAGATGACATTCGTTGGCAGCGCCGGCTGAACGCGCGAATATACACCCCAACTGCCTCCCGCCACGACGACTACAATGGCAGCCGCGGCCGCACTTCGAGCCACAGTGGTGTTCATCCACACCCGACCTCGCAGCAGCGGTACGGGCCAACGCAGAATGCGGGCGGTACGGGCAGCCGAGCTCAGCCTGGCCTTCACGCGTTCTTCAAGCAATTGAGGAGCGGGTAGACCCGCAATCAGCCGCAAGGTCTCTTCGCCGGTCGCGGAGGCCCCGTCGTGGGTCGATGCGTTGTTCTGAGTTGAGAGATTCATCTTATACTCCTGGAATGTTCCAGCAGGCCGGCCATCAGGTTGCGCGCGCGAAAGAGCCGGGAGCGCACGCTGGACTCGGTGATGCCAAGAACAGAGGCAATTTCCACACTCGAGAGTTCCTCGAAAGCCGACAGCACAAGTACTTCGCGCTCCTTGGTGGGCAGCTCGTCAACACAGGCGAGAACATGAGCATGGTGCTGGACAGCGGCGGCGCGCTGTTCTGCGTTCAATCCGGCAGCAGGAAGCACGCGTGCCAGATCGGCAACGTCATCAGTTTCCGGGCGCGTCTTCGCCCGGCGCTTGCGGTCCAGCACAATATTCCAAACGATGCGAATCAGCCAGACACGGTGATCGCGAATCTCGCCCAGGGT
Source organism: uncultured Occallatibacter sp. (assembly GCA_964396795.1). Lineage (GTDB taxonomy): Bacteria > Acidobacteriota > Terriglobia > Terriglobales > Acidobacteriaceae > Telmatobacter. The sequence goes on from CAYNGB010000039.1 coordinate 2,530, forward strand.
GCCACGGTGACGCAAGACGCGTAGGAATGTCTCTTGCACAGCGTCTTCGGCGTCGCTGGCATTACGCAGGACAGAGAATGCAACCCGATAGAGGGTCGCTGCGTATTGATCCACCAGTGCCGTGAGCGTTGCGTCTTCCGCGTGCTGGCCGGTTTCGTCATACACAGCGCTGTCGGCGATCTCCATCCAAATTGGAAAGGCTATTTGACCGGCGCTCATACCTGCACCAGACGCAGGCACGGGGCGAAATGCTCAGCCATTGAGTCCCGCCGTGCGCCGGTCTCTGCGGAACTGCTGAAACCTATTGTCCAGCCGCCAACTTTTGCGCAGCGATGGAGCCGGCTGCGCCGTCCTTGTCGGCGTCCTTGACTTTGGCCCACAAGGCCCGCGCCTGGTCCATTTTGCCGCTTGCCGCATACAGTTCGGCCAAGTCCAGCTGTGCCACCCCTGCAGAAACCGTCTCAGAGGGCTTGGCGGCCAAAGCATTGTAAAGATTGATCGCCTGGTCGTCGCGGCCGGTCTGGTGATAGACGCCGGCAAGGGCCAGGTTGGCTAGGTTGGCCAGATTGCGATCCCACGACTTGGCAGCGATCTTCAGCTCCGCCTCTGCCCCTGAGGCATTACCCAATTCCTGGTCTGTGACACCGGCGAAGTAATGCGCCTTGGTGCCTTGGGGTAGCCAGCCAAACTGCTGGGCCACGGCGGCAAACTGCTGATTGGCAGCCTGGGCGCGCTGGGTGGCGGTGGCGTAGATCCCCTGTTCCGCAGGTGCACCTGGCTGGGCCAGGGGTGCGGAATAGGCATCCAGTGCGGTGCCCAAAGCAATGTCGGCTGCCGCCGACCGCATGTTCCAGAAAATCAGTGCACCTACGCCCAAAACAAGGACCACGCCAGCGGCAACTACCCAGCGCACAACGCCGGAGCGGTGACCGCTGAGCCAGCTCATGCTGGTCTGGGTGGCTTGGGCAAATTTGTCGCCCTTCAGGGCGTGACGGGTTTGAGTATCCACAGGTCTTCTTGTCCTTCTTCGTCGATTGACTTGCAGGCGGGTCCATACAGGAGGGGGCGCTACGACTGCAACCCTATCAGTCTATCAGCGCGCGAAGAGCAGCGTCCACCACACGGGATGCGGCTGCTGAGTGAAGCTGAGCTATCGGGGGCGGAATCCAACTGGAATCGCTGTAAAGGCGCATTCCATCTCCGCTTGCCCTTGCCAGCCGGGAACGATAGGCTAGTTGCATGTACGAGGACTTCCACGTAGCCGATCGCTGGAGTGGCGAAGACCTGCATTGTCGCTGGAAGGGCACCATGGTGGCCATCGCCACGCGCCACGCCGACGCCGTGGACGTGCGCTTCGACGTGAATGACCAACCCATGTGGATCGCCTTGCCTTGTACTGCCTGGGTAGAACAGAAGCGGCGCACTGGAAAGGTGATTACCGACCAGCTGGCGGCGCAGATCGCCGGTCGTTACCTGAAGCAACTTGTCCAGGAAGGCTACGATTCCCGCCGCGAGGTCTATACGATGACGGTCGCCGAGGTGCTGGAACATCTCGACGCCGTGGTGGCCGAGGCCAAGTCACTGGGCGGCATGCCGCTGCTTCCGGTGGGAATCTAGGCGCTCACCCTTATAAGGTTCACTCTCAGGTCAGTTAACCGATGAGTGACCCTCTTCTCCCCCTGTTCTGCCTTGGCCTTCGGTGCCGATTTGCAGTGCGTGCAGCGTTCCAGGAACGTCCAAGGCGGTCCAAGCAAAAGTCACAGTGCCGCTGGTTAATGTGCTGCCGGGGCGGGCGGGATGAGCACCGCTGGGTCGGCTGGCACAGTGACCTTGACGCTGGCATTGGCGACCAGATTGAGCGTCGGGACTTCTGGAGTGGAGGCCAGCCCCAGCACGGCAGTGAGCGTGTCCTTGGTCACGGGTGCAGTAATGACCGCGTCGCTGAAGGTAGCAGAGCCGTTGAGCAGCGTGGCCAGTGTTGGCGCATTCAGCACATGGTGGGAATCAACCAGGGCGATCTCACCGCCGTAGCCGGTAAAGAGGACGCCGCTCTCTGTGAGTTCAACCACCGGCGCGGGTTTCATGGCAACGTCGATTGTTGCCGTTACGGGTGGCTGGACCCTGAAGTTAAGCGCATAGTTGGTCTCCACCGCGCCCGCGTCAACGCATGCCGCGTGGATTTCTTTGTAATGGGTCTTCCTTGGCAGTCCCCGCTGATCGGTGTTGAGGCGATCCGCTTTCACGTTCGACAGTACTCCGTAACAGATAGCCGGGCTCCCAGGCAGCGGAATCATGGTCTGCGTGAGGCCACCGTAGTTACCCAGCGATGCAAGCTGAATGTCTGCTTCGCCTACCAGGTTGCCGCCGTAATCTGTGTAATTCCCTTCGTAGTCGTTGCTGCCGACACTCGCTGTATTCCCAGACACGATCGTGTTCTCCAGCGTTGACACTCCAGAGATTCCACCGCCGCCGCTCCCCGGCCCAGCAGTGACACCGCTCTCTGCCTTGATCCTCATCTCGTTTCCGCTGATGGTGCTGTTGATCACCGTGAGCGTGCCGTTAGGGGCGTTGGCAATGCCGCCTCCCGTTCCAGTCAGTACCACATCGATCGGGGGCTGCTGGCTTGAATCGGCAGACAATGAAGTGTTTCCAGCGATTGTGCTGTTGATTACTGTAAGAGTCCCACTGTTGTAAATTCCGCCACCGGATGCATTGGCGTAGGCGTCGGTGTTTCCCGAAATAGTGCTATCTACGACGGTCAACGTTCCGGAGTTGAAGATGCCGCCGCCCAACCCTCCGTCGAATGGACCATATTGACTAAAGTAGTAAGTGCTCAAATTAGCGATGATCGAACTGTCTTTCACAATCATCGTGCCAAGGTTGTTGATACCGCCGCCATTCCCGACCGAGTTGTTTTTGGTGATCACGCAGTTGGTCACGGTCATGGAACCGTCATCGTTAAATATGGCGCCTTCCCCGCCCGTGAGGTTGAGGTTGCTTATTGCGATTCCACTCGCCCCGGAGTTGACCTGAAAGATGACGGTTCCATTCACGGTGATGGTTGGGATCTGTCCAACAATCGTGATCAGGTTCGTCGCCACACCTCTGATCACGGCGGTTGGCCCTGTGATGGTTGTGTTCGCCGGGAGGACGAATGCTTCCGGCGAGAAAAACGTCGATTGGTTATTCGGAACCGAAATCGTGTTCTCTGCTGTATTGCTCGCATTGAATACCGCAGAACTGAAGCTAATTGTGCCCGATCCGGCATTGCTGGCGTAAGCCAGAGCATCGGCCAGGGTGCAGGCCGCGTCTGTACCAGTCCCGGACGCAGCTTGAGGAGTACAGTTGGCCGCATCGGCGGGGTTGTTCTGGTTGGTGGTAACCACCAGTATGGGAGCAGGCGAGGAGCTTCTGGAGTGAGTTACCTCAGGGGCGGCTTCGCGGGAAGCGGAGATTACCGGAGTTCTATCCGTCGTAATGGCTGCCCCTTGGTCAAATCCTGAAAATGAAGGCTCTTGAGCATGGCTACGGGCGAAGCACCATGGATTTAACAGTGCCATAACTAGAACCAGCTTGGCCATCGGCGAAGTTACAAATGTAAGTCCCGCTCGGTGGGAGATACACGCGACCAAAGCAACGAACCTTTTCGAAGCAACACTTCCAGCTTCAATAACATATGGCATGAAAATCTCCGTGCAAAATCAACTCAAGAGGCTGCCGGGCTACGCCCTCTACCACTGACAGTGGTACGAAGATTTACGCGTGCGGTGACCCATCGCATTGTCTTGGGGCGAGCCTCGAACGAGCAGCCCATTTGCACCTGATATATATCACATGATTCAGTTGTTATCCTTGCATCAAGGGATAGACTCTTCAGCTCGAACGCGGCCGCTCGTTGGATCATGGCTTTGGTCGGACGGCGGTCCATCCTTCCCTATCTCATTTCTTCGCCTCGGGAGCTTCCGGCCAGCCAAAAACCGAGTAATGGAAGTATCGGCGGTGATTCAGGTGCAACTCTCAGCGAGGCAGTACAATCCGGTCATTCAGTCCTCTTGAAGGTCAGTCATGATCCAGAGTTTTTTGGCATCATTGGAGCCAGATATACAGGGCTTGCTCGCTGATGTATCAAAGCACATAACCGATGAGATGCTCGCGGAGATCGCATTGGCTGATTATGGCCAAGATCAGGAGAAGCATCTCGCGCCGCTGCAACAACTGCGGGATATAGGCACATTTATTGAACCGATGTACTGGTATCCGTGCGAGGTTCTCGAATTGGTCCGCCATGCCGAACCGGGAAGCCACACAGAACTTCAGGACCATTGGATTCGCGTTTTTGCTTGTGCTGCGTTGCTAAGGGCCAAAGAGGAGCCATGGAACTACGGGGCCGACGGTGGCACAACCAGTTACAACCTGATCCTGCTGATCAAGAGCATTCGAGCTTTGCCAATCGATTTCACTCGCCAAGCAGTTCGCATGGTGGCCTGGATAATGTCTCACGCCGACCTAGAGGGGCAGGACGAGCAAGTGATCTATTGTGGCGTCGCTCTGCTTTGGCTTGTCCTGCAGCTCGGTACACCACCGCCAGACGAATGCTTGATTGAACTCTCGGCGTGGATCGTGCGTCGAGAAGCGGAGATTCACAAGTCTCGCACCTGGGCGTTTGACCGCTGGCTCCTTGGAATTGGACACGATCCACCACCCAGCCCGTGGGAATCGCTGGGAGAAGATTTATCTGAACTCCAGCTTAGCAATCATCAGCGAGAACTGCAGGACTGGGTGAAGCTGATCGGGGTTGAACTATCTGGAAAGGAATCGGATTGAAGCGGAGGCATTCTTTGGGGTTCCGGGCGAATCGTGGGCAATCCGGACCAATGCCGGTTCTTCGCCCCTGGTCCCGGCTGGAAGAAGTTGGGGAAGAGCCGGCGGTCACTCGAGCGCTTCGAATCCCCGCTTGCGCTGTCATCCTGACGCGCAGCGGAAGGATCCGAGGTTGGCGGGTGGTCTAGGTCTGACTAACTCCAAATGATCGGGTGCCTAGGTCGGAGTCCCCGGCGACAGGCCTAACTGGGGTGAGGATTCGCGTTTGAGTCCTGGGGAAACTCCGACAAAAAATGGGCGGGCGGCCACACGTCCGCCCATGCCGTTCCAAACCCATTTGCAGAAAATAACTGGCCCAAGCCGCACAATCGAAATGAGGGAATGAGCGGTTTGCTCACAGCCGCGGTCAAAACCGAAGACACCCCCACCCCCCTCCCCCTTGAAATGGGCGATTTCCGGGGGTCTTCTCGGCCCGATCAGCGAGGTAAGTAGTTGTTAATCAACAACATGGTAGATGTGCCCGTCAGCAGCCCCATTATCTTAATGGTAAACAGAAGCCTCTGAAAAATGCCCCTTTTCGTCGCTTTTGAGGGTGGTTTTGGCGCATTACAGCGGAGCCAGAGCTGTTTTCGCTCTAGTTTCTGCTGCGCATCTTGGAGAGAAGACGCAGTATCTCAAGATAGAGCCAGACCAGCGTGACCATGATGCCGAAGGCGCCGTACCACTCCATATATTTGGGAGCGCCGTAGTTCACGCCTCGCTCGATGAAGTCAAAGTCGAGGACCAGATTCAGCGCGGCGATGGCGACGACGACGAGGCTGAAGCCGATGCCGACGAGGCCGGAGCCGTTGATGGCAGCGAATTGGAAGCCAAAGAAGCCGAGCACCATCTGGAGCAGATAGAAAAGCATGATTCCGCCGGTGGCAGCGACGATGCCGAGGCGAAACTTTTCAGTGACCTTGATGACGCCGGAGCTATAGGCCAGGAGAAGCACGAAGAGTGTGCCAAAGGTGAGGCCGACGGCCTGGATAGCGATGCCGGGGTAGCGAACGTCAAACACGGCAGAAATGCCGCCCAGGAAGAGGCCCTCGAGCAGCGCATAGATTGGCGCTGTGATCGGAGACCACTCCTTCTTGAAAACGGTGACCATGGCGCAGATGAAGCCGCCAAAGACGCCGACAAGCAGCAGCGGTGCGACGTCGGCCGCATCGTGGGACTGCAGAAACGTACGCCACGTCCAGGCCGCGGTGGCGAAAACGCAAACGAGCAGGATGCCGGTCTTGTTGACAGTGCCGCTAAGAGTCATGCGGGCGGAGGCGTCGATGACGCCACCATACTGGCTGCCTGAAAGGCCTTGAAAGGTTTTGTCGCCGAGGGCAGGATTGGAAGTCTTCATCAGGGGCATGGGGCTTTCTCCGTATTGCAAGGCGTGGCTGGGGTTTGCCTGGGTTTTAGAGCGGCAACATGAGCCGCTGGTTCAATTTTAGACTTGGGACGGGCGAGTTCGCCAACCCCGGGCATGGACATACATGTTCGGGGCGAGACGCGAGTGCGCTCCGAGCTTTGGCATGTTTACGAAGGTTGCCGAATCTCGCTTGAGGTGCCTCCAGCCGCGGGAACGTAACACTTCAGGGCGTAGTCCATCACCATTCGATCGGCATTGAAGCGCCACCCCAGGGTGCGGATTGTCCGCTTCATGCGCTTGATCCAGCCGCGAGGCAACCCGTCGCGGTCGCGCTGATAGTAGAGCGGGATCAGTTCGTCGCGCAGAACACGGTAGAGGTCTTCGCCGTCGCGGCTGTCGTGGACATCCATATCCGAGTGGGTGCGGCCGGTACCGATGGCAAAGCCATTGGAGCCGTCGAAGGCCTCGGCCCACCATCCGTCGAGCACGGAAAGGTTAAGGCCGCCGTTGAGCACCACTTTTTGACCGCTGGTGCCGGAGGCCTCCAGTGGCCGCCGCGGGTTGTTGAGCCAAACGTCGACGCCCTGCACGAGGAACCTGCCGACATTAATGTCGTAGTCCTCGATAAAGACGAATTTATCGGCGAATTTCTGGTCGCGCATCATCTCGGCTATCTGCTGGAGGACTTTTTTCCCTGGCTCGTCGTGGGGGTGAGCTTTGCCGGCAAAGAGGAATTGCACCGGGCGTTTGGGATCGTTGACCATGGTCACTAGGCGCTCAATGTCGGCCAGAATCAGGTTCGCCCGCTTGTAGGTGGCAAACCGCCGCGCGAAGCCGATCGTGAGTGCATCCGGCGAGAGCACCTTGTTGAGCCGATTCAGAGTTTCCTGCGGTTCCCGGCGGCGCTCGGCTTGTTCCCCGGCGCGACGGCGCACAAATTCGAGCAGGCGCGATTTCAGGGCGAGGTGAGTCTCCCAGAGTTCGCCGTCGTCCACGCTCTCAATGCCCTCCCAGGTGCGCGCAGTGGCGCTCTTTCCCTGCCACCCGACTCCCAGATGACGATCGTAAAGGCGACACATCTGCGGCGCCAGCCAGGATGGGACGTGGACTCCGTTGGTGATGTGGCCGATGGGGACGGCGTCTTGCGGCCGACCGGGAAACAAGTCCCACCACATGGCCCGGGAAACCTCTCCGTGTAGGGAAGAAACAGCATTGGCTCGTCGTGAAAGTTTGAGACCGAGAACGGTCATGCAGAACTGTTCCTGGTGGTCGGTGGTGTGCACGCGCCCAAAACCCATAAGGTTGTCATGTGAAATGCCTAACTGATCGCGCAGAGGGCCCAGGTGCTCTTCGATCAGGAAGGCGTCGAAGCGGTCATGACCGGCAGGTACGGGCGTATGCGTGGTGAAGATGACTTCGCGGGGGACCTGGCTGGCGGCAGTTTCGAAGTCCATGCCTTCTTCCAGCATTCGGTTGCGAATGGCCTCGAGCACTACAAAGCCGCTGTGGCCTTCATTGAGATGAAGCACGCCAGGCGAGATGCCCATGGCTTTCAGCGCGCGAAACCCACCCACCCCGAGCAGCAGTTCCTGACGAATGCGCGTGCGCCCATCGCCGCCGTAGAGGCGCGAAGTTAGTTCGCGGTCTTCCGGTGCGTTGCCCTCCACGTTGGAATCGAGCAGGAGGAGATCGCAGCGACCCACTTTGACGCGCCATACCTTGGCGCGAATCGATCCGCCACGGGTCTCAATCGTCACCGCGACGGGCTCGCCATTTTGCCCGATGGCCGGCTGCATGGGACATTCGTTGATATTGGTTTGTAGGTATTCTTCACACTGCCACCCAGTCTGGTCGAGGCGCTGCAGGAAATAACCCTGGCCATAAAACAAGCCAATGCCGATAAGGGGTATATCAAGGTCCGATGCGCTCTTGATGTGGTCGCCGGAGAGAACGCCGAGGCCGCCGGAATAAATCGGCAGCGACTCGTGCAAACCGAACTCCGCGGAAAAGTAGGCCACGGGACGGGGACGCAGGACGCCTGCATGCTCCGCACCCCAGGTACGGTCGGCCTGCAGATACTCCTGCTGGCGGCGGTAGACGTAGTTAATGCGACCGTGCAAAGACAGCTCGGTAGCACGACGCTCGATCTCTCCCAACGGGATCTCGCTGAGCAATGCGATGGGATTCTGATTGAGTTGACGCCAGCGCGTAGGATTCAGATCGCGAAAGATGCTGACACATTCGTGGTCCCAACTCCACCATAGGTTTCGGGCCAGGGCCCAGAGGCGCTCCTGGGCCGGGGCGATAAAGCGGTCGAGCATGCGTGCCTCGCTGACCACTGGCGCCACCTGGTTTGCAGCCTCGGCCAACATCCGAATCTCATCGTCGCGAAAGGTTCGCGCTTCTTTGGTTTGCACGACGAGAACACCTTGTAGAATTCCACGGTCGATCAACGGAACGCCCAGGAAGGAGTGGTATTCCTCTTCTCCCGACTCCTTGAAGTACTTGAAACGAGGGTGACTTCTGGCGTCGCTGACGGCCACCGGCATGACTTGCTCCGCTACCAGACCTGCTAAGCCCTCGTTGAGCGGCATACGCAATGTGCCAATGCATCGCGGGTGAAGGCCAAGGGTTGCGGCCAATACTAGATTCGATCGATCCGGCTCGAGCAAATAGGCTGAGCACACATCGGTCCTGAACCGCGTAGCGATCAAAGCGACCACGTTCAGGAGGGTATCGGCAGGCTTGCGGCCATCCTCAGTGAGGTTCGTGATCTCCTCCAGGGTCAAAACATGATTGGCTTCAGTGGCTTCGTAAGACTCGGACATCCGATACCTCGAAGATTGAGTTCTCTTAAGAAAAGCGCGCTGACACGTACGCCAAGCCTCAGCAATGATGCGGAGGTGCAATGGGTCAAAAAACAGAAAAATTAATCAGCGGGTAGCTGGCTGATCGGTCGATGAGTTTTTCCCGTGGTTCATTGGGGCGGGATAGATGTGAAGATACCATCAATCCGCCGACGGCTGTGAATCAATTCTGAGAGTGAAGCTGGCCTTCATCTTTCTTTCGCTTGAGACGCGGCAAACCAGCGGGAGGAGTTCTTGTCGCAGGGGGACAGGCTAGATCTCGTGTTCGCAGGGATTGCGCGAGCACACACGACAAAGTATAGGCTTTGCAGGCCTTTCACGAGGATCCTCAAAATTGAAGAACGCCGTCATGGTGCCCGCTTCTCAACGGTGAGAAGTGGTGAGCGTGGCGTGTCCGGCACGTCGTCTAGCTCTTACGGCTGTGGCAAGTTCGGCGAGCAGGGCCCTAGTCTCAGGCCAGTCGATGCAGCCGTCAGTGATGCTCTGTCCAAAGACAAGCGGCTGTCCGGGTATCAGATTCTGGGAGCCGGCGACCAGATTGCTTTCGACCATCACGCCGATGATGCGGTTGTTTCCTGCGGCGATCTGGCTGGCGACGTCGCGGCAGACCAACGCTTGCCGCCTGCAGTCCTTCTTGCTGTTTGCGTGGCTGCAGTCGATCATGATGCGCGGGTCGACACCGGCCGCTTCCATTTGCGCGGCGGTCTCAGCTACGTGCTCCGAGGTATAGTTCACCGTCCCGCGCCCCCCGCGCAGGATGATATGGCAATCAGGGTTGCCGGTGGTAACGAATATGGCAGATTGCCCGTGCTTGGTGTGACCTAAAAAGGTGTGCGAATGAGCCGCGGAAAGCACTGCATCGATGGCCATCTGCACATTCCCGGAGGTGCCGTTCTTGAAACCCACCGGACATGAGACGCCGGAGACGAGCTGACGATGGACCTGGCTCTCGGTTGTGCGAGCTCCGATGGCGCCCCAGCTTACGAGGCCAGCGATGTACTGGGGAGAGATCATGTCCAGGAACTCTGTTCCCGTAGGGACGCCCATCTCGGCCAGATCGAGCAGCAGGTGACGCGCCAGGCGCAGGCCATCATTGATTTTGTAAGACTGATCAAGATACGGGTCGTTGATCAGCCCCTTCCAGCCGATGGTGGTGCGAGGTTTCTCAAAGTAAACACGCATCACGATGTGGAGGTCGCTGGAGAACTCCTCAATGGCCGACTTAAGCAGGCCGGCATACTCACGCGCAGCCTTGGTGTCATGAATAGAACAAGGGCCGGCGAGAACGAGCAGTCGCGTATCGCGGCCGGCCAGAATATCGGTGACCCCCTTGCGGGCATTAAAGATTGTCTCCGAAGCGGCTTCGGTGAGAGGGAGTTCCTCCTCAAGAAATACTGGCGGGAGGACGACTTTCGTCCATTGAATGCGGATGTCTTCTATGGTGTGGAACATGGCTCTTTCCTTGGCGTGCGCGCTCCGGCGGCGGAACAGTTATAGCGGGGCAATGCACACGCTCACTCTCTAAAATCTATCAGCCTGAAATGCAGTGAACATCTAATTCTGACGTGTACCGTGGCCTTGTCACATGTCCTCGAATAGCCACAGTGGGAGGGAAACATTCTTATGCAAACGGCAAACCATTCAAGGCCTACGTACGAACCTGGACCCAGGCGGCAGCTATCGAGAGGCAATCGCCATCCCAATCCATTAGTGTGTGTAACGCTGCTCGCCTGCTTCGAGGACAACGGAAAGTCGGTTCTTGTTGGGGGGCAAGGGGCAAGTGGCGAAGGAAGTATAGGCGCACGGTGGATTGTAGAGGCGATTGAAGTCGAGCGTAATGCTGCCAGGCTGACCCAGACCGTGGTCCGGTAGACCGACACTCAGTAACCGCCCTCCCTCGTAGCTGGTGGCTTTGCTGGTTTCGTCGCTGAGGATGAAAAGAAGCTTACTTGTATCGCTGCCCTCAATCACAGGCTCCAGAATGAAGACTTTGCCACTCACCATGAACTCCGCGACGCCCGGCGCCTTCATGTCCAGCGTGGTACCGATTACGGTAGGAATCTTTTCAACTTGCGGTGGTTTGTATGGAATCCAGCGAGCGGTGACGCGATATCGCGGGTCGGGCGCGTACCAGTGAAGGCCATGGAAGCCTGTCCGGGCGGGTGAATCGACATCTTTGATGCGCAGGACATAACCGCTTCCGCGGCGCAACACTACCATGGAGAGACCGTGCCAGGCGATGGTCGTCGGCTTTTCCTCGCTGACGGAAAGCGATCCCTCACGCGCCGGGCCGCCATCGATAGTCAATTGTGGAGGAAAGCCGCCGGAAGGGGCTAACAACTGGACAATCTGGCCGCTGGTGGATGGTCCGCTGACGGTCAGCAGGCCGATGTGATCGGGGGCCTGCCCATGCAGGCGGATGGCATTGTCCGGAGCCGCGCCAAAAGAGTTTGTGCCGGGCTTGAGCCACTCCAGGCCAACGAGGGTGAGCCAACCGCCGGGGGCAGCTAAATCGTGTTCTCGTTGGGCGTGCCACGCAACCAGATCTATCAACCAGCCTGCTTTCGCGTCGGCTGTTGGCGTGGCCGGCGAGGGTGTGCTTTGGGCGGCGGCAACCTGAGCCGAAGCGGATCGTGTCCAGTACATGGGGAAGAACGCGAGTGCCAAAGCGAGCAGAGCTCCCAGACCCCTCGACATCGATGCAACCTCCATGGTTGGTTTCGATTCTCCTTAATTATGCCCTTGCGGGACGGGGGATGTTGCCCTCCGGTCGGGAGCCTCTAGGCGTGGACTCCAAGTTACGAGGCTCTCACCGTAGACTCGGAACCGGGGGGTAGCCTAGAGCCTTGCCTTGACAGCGTGGATTTCTGATCCCTACAATTAAACAGGAATTCTCCACCCATTTTCATCGACAAGTAATAGATGGATTTGAGGTTATTGGATTTGTACAGGGTTTCACGACAGTCCGCGGAAGGCTTAGTGGAACACACGGGGACCCCAAGGAGCGGCATCGATGCCTGAGGTACGCGTTAGTCCGCGAGAGCGGCTGGTGCTGACGGCCATTATCGAGTTGTACATAGCCACTGGCGAACCCGTGGCCTCGCAGGCGGTTGCTCGGTTTTTTGCCAATCGGGAGGGACTCAGTTCGGCCACCCTGCGCAATGTGATGTCGTCGCTGGGGGAAGCGGGTCTGCTGGAGCAGCCGCATACATCCTCTGGGCGAGTCCCCACAGCCGCAGCCTTTCGTTGTTACGTTGAGCAGATCACGCGTGCCGATGCAACGATGGGCCAAATGGGCGCGCCAGCGATGGGAATGGGAGGTTTGACGCAAGGAGCGTCGCCCCTGAGTGAAGAGCGGCGGGAGCAGATAGAGGGCAGTTTTTCAGGAGTGGCGAGCAGTACCGAATACTTGGAGCGCACCTCGCACGTTCTCGCTCTCATCTCTCATGGTCTAGGAGTGGCGCTGGCCAGTTCAACAGTGGCACAGGTATTGGAGCACATCCATTTTTCGCGACTTTCGACGGGTCGAGTCCTGGCCGTGCTGGTGACTCAGGCCGGTGCGGTGTTAGACCGCGTGCTGGCCCTAGACCACGAGTTGACACACATCGAGTTGGAAACGGCCGCACGCTATCTGAACGAAAATTTCCGCGGCTGGCCCATTGAGCGCATTCGGGCCGAGGTGGCGCGGAGGGTGGAGGCGGAACGGGTGGCTTATAACCAGATGCTGGCCTCGGTCGAAGAACTTTGCCGCAAGGGAGCATTAGCAGGCGGCGAGGCCGGACCAGCCTTGTTCGTGGATGGGATGGCCAACCTGATTGCGGCCGAGGTGGATCGCGAGCGGTTGCACCAAATGCTTCTGGCCCTCGAAGCCAAGCAGCGGCTGGTGGAGTTGCTGACCGCTTATGTAGACGGTCGTCAGCAAGAAGTGCGTGTGGTGGTGGGGTTGGACGAAGCTTCGCCGGCCATGCAGGACCTGGTACTGATCGGTGCCTCGGCGCGGTTGGGCGGCAGCAACCTGGGTACCGTGGCGGTAATCGCGCCTACCCGTATCCAATATCAGGAGATGATTCAGGCAGTACGCTATGTGGCCCGGCTCTCGGATCGGATACTGGAAGCTCCCGTCGATTAGAGGGGACTCGTTCACAGTTAAATAGGCGTGTGGCAATCGCGAGTCGTGTTCGCCGCGGTGAAATAGTAGGTCTAACAGTTAACAAAAGGTAAGCGGGCAGTACATAGAGGCCCGGTCGGCGAATCGAACGGCCAGACAATCCGCGATGGCGCTGTAAACAGACGCGGTCGGGTGCCATTCAACTTCAAAGTGGATGACGGTATAGCAGGCAGTGGCCGAGGAATTTATCATTGAATAAGAAAAAGAAGAGTCTTTGGGGATTGCGTAGAAGTATGCCAGATCAGGAAACAGAGTTGACGGCGATAGATGCACCGGAAGAGGCGGCGCTTGAAGAGGCGTCTGGCCCCATAGCAGAGACCACTGCGGAAGGCGATGGAACAGCAGAGGTTGTGGCTCCTCTGAGCCACGAAGAATTTGACCGCCTTAAGGTAGAACTTGAGCAGTTGCAGACTGAACGCGAGCAACTGCTGGACCGGCTGGCCCGGTTGCAGGCCGAGTTTGAAAATGCTCGCAAGCGGGCTGAACGCGAGCGGCTGGAATATCGCGACTACGCGGTAGGAAATGTGGTGGAGCACTTTCTGCCTGTGCTGGACAACTTCGAACTGGCGTTGAAGTCTACCGCCTCTGAGGAACAGTTGCGATCGGGTGTGGAACTGATCATCAAGCAGATGGAAGATATCCTGCGTCAGCTTCAGGTCCAGCCGGTGGCGACGGTGGGCGAAGAGTTTGATCCACGCCATCATGAAGCGTTAGGTACTGTGGAGCGCGACGACGTGCCCGACCAACATGTGGCCGAGGAGATTCGTCGCGGGTACCGGCTACGCGAGCGGCTGTTGCGTCCTGCGCTGGTGCGCGTGGCCTCGAACCCCAAGCAGACGAGTGATTGAATACCGAGAGACGATGTCCACATCAGGACACTCAGGGCCTGAAGGTAGTGGGTCCTGGATATGACTTTACTGACTAGAGTGCATGTCCTTCATGCGCAAAGGGATTCCAAGAAGGTTTGAACACGCGAGTGAGCAAAGCTGATTATTACGAGGTTCTGGGCGTTACGCGTGAGGCGAGCGACCAGGAGTTGAAGAGCGCCTATCGCAAGCTGGCGCTCAAATTCCATCCTGACCGTAACCCTGGCGATCACGCTGCGGAAGAGAAGTTCAAAGAGGCCAGTGAGGCCTACCAGGTGCTGAGCGATGCGGACAAGCGCGCTGCTTATGACCGCTACGGCCACGCCGGAGTGGGTGCGGCCGGACCAGGTGGCTTTGGCGGACCTTTTGCGGGTAGCGTCGATCTGGGCGACATTTTCGGCGACCTGTTTGGGGAGATGTTCAATGTGGGCGGGGGGCAGCAGCGTGGCACACGCCAGCGGCGCGGCGACGACCTGCGTTACGACCTGACCATCGACTTCGAGGATGCGATCTTTGGCTGCGAGACCGAAGTAAAGATCCGCCGCTGGGAGACGTGCGAACCCTGCAACGGCAGCGGCAGCGCTTCCGGTCGCGGACCCAGCGTCTGCCCGCAGTGTCATGGTCGGGGACAAATTCGTTACCAGCAGGGATTCTTCTCAGTGGCCCGCACCTGCACCACCTGCGCGGGCACGGGCTCGATTATCAACGACCCATGTCCGATCTGCCGTGGCGAGACTCGTGTGAGCAAGGAACTGAAGCTCAACGTCAAGGTCCCGCCGGGCGTGGAAGAAGGGACCCGCATCCGCTACGCGGGGGAGGGTGATACAGGGCGTTCCGCGGGGTCGAACGGCGACCTCTATGTACTTCTCTCCATCCGCGCACACGACTTTTTTGAGCGCGAGGGCCACAATTTGCATTGTGTGATTCCGATCAGCTTTCCCCAGGCAGCTTTAGGTGCGGAGATCGAGATTCCGGCGATCGACGGGCCGGTAAGCCTGAAGATTCCCGAAGGGACGCAAAGCGGCCGTGAACTGTCGATCCGCGGACGGGGCGTTCCATTCCTGAACGAGAAGGGACGTGGCGACCTAATCGTGAAGGTGCTGGTGCAGGTTCCCAAAAAGCTGAGCCGTGCCCAACGCGAGTTGGTTGCGGAGCTGGCCGAGTCGCTTACCGTGGACAACAAACCCACATCTCCGGGCCTGCTGGAAAAGATGAAGGACCTGTTCAACTAAGCGACAGGATATAGGCCAGAGATATCATGCTCCGATGAACGGAACGTTGCTTCCGTACCCTAGCTGCGACCCCTGGGGGTCTTCTGTGCGATGGCTTTTTCGTCTCTGATTGAATAGAGGCTGACTCAGATAAGATCGCACTGATCCTAGTCGATATATAGAGTCTCAACCAAGCGGTATAATCTCGCAGATGCCACTGAGTCCACGCACGATCATCGACCAGTACGAGATACTTGCGCCCATTGGCGCAGGCGGCATGGGCGAAGTCTATCGCGCCCGGGACTTACGCTTGAATCGCGAGGTTGCGATCAAAGTCCTTCCCAAACTCTTCACTACCGATTCGGACCGCTTGCGCCGCTTTGAGCAGGAAGCACGCGCGGCAGCAGCGTTGAAGCATCCCAATATCCTGGTGGTTTATGAGTTGGGAAGTTATGAAGGGGTTCCCTATCTGGTGTCGGAGTTACTGGAAGGTGAGACGCTACGGGAGCGGCTCAGACTGGGATCTTTGCCGTTGCGCAAAGTAATTGACCAGGGAACGCAGATTGCCAGAGGTCTGGCCGCGGCACACGAGAAGGGGATTGTTCATCGAGATTTGAAGCCGGAGAATCTGTTTCTTACCAAGGATGGGCAGGTCAAGATTCTGGACTTCGGTCTGGCCAAGATGATGCCGGGGAATGAATTAGGCACTGGATTGGAGCAAGGTTCGGCAGATCAGACTGAGCCAGGTTACGTAATGGGGACCGCAAGTTATATGTCCCCAGAGCAGGTGAGGGGGCAAGCCGCCGATCATCGTTCCGACATATTTGCCTTCAGCGCGATCCTCTATGAAATGCTGACGGGGAAAAGGGCGTTTCAGAAGCCGACTTCGGCAGAAACGATGAGTGCGATTCTGAACGAAGACCCTCTTCCTGTCGCACAACTGGCGCCGAACACGCCGCTGGCGCTGCAGAGAGTTTTGCATCGCGGTCTGGAAAAGAATGTAGAGCAGAGGTTTCAGTCGGCCTCGGATTTGGCATTTGCACTGGAGGCACTTTCAGATACGACCATCCTTACGCAACCTGTGGGCCAATTCCCGGCGAAGCAGAGACCCGGCCGCCCGCGGCCCAGTGTTGTGGGAGGGCTGCTGGCGGCTTTACTGACGTTCGCGGTAATTGCGTATTTTTTCACACGGCCTGCGCCCGTACCCAGAGTTTCGAACTACGTGCAGCTCACGCATGACGGCCTACAGAAGTCGCTGATAGGAACGGATGGTTCACGGCTCTATCTGAGCCTGATCACTTCAGCCACGGGGGGGGTGTCAGCGCTTCAAACCACTGGCGGCGAGCAGACCAGGATTCCCATGCCTGGCTCGGATATGGTTCCGGTTTCCCTAGCGCCGGATGGTTCACAGTTTCTTGTAGTGGAAGGCAAAGGTGTGCCTCTGACTGGGCCACTGTGGAGCCTTCCCGTTCTGGGCGGTTCACCACGAAGGTTGGGAGATGCGGTGGGAACTGACGCTGCCTGGTCGCCCGACGGAAAGATGCTGGCCTATACCAACGCGGATGACTTGTTCCTGGCCAAGGCCGACGGGACAGAATCGCGCAAACTTCTGTCGATGAACAGCCTCGTCTCAGATCCGACCTGGGCGCCCGATGGAAGCCGGTTGAGGTTTGGCACTTCGGACTTTTCGGGCACCGGAATTGGTCAGCACATGATCTGGGAAGTATCGGCAGAGGGGCTCAATCCTCACCGCCTGCTCGTCGGCTGGCACAATCCGCCTGACGAGTGCTGTGGCGACTGGACTGCAGACGGAAGATACTTTGTCTTTCAATCACAAGGGCAGATCTGGGCTATGCCGACGGAGCACAGGCTGCTGCACCCCGAGCCCCGTCCTATTCAACTAACGTCAAGTCCCATGTCACTCCACTCCGCAGTTCCCAGCAAGGATGGGAAGAAGCTGTTTGTAGTGGGGCGAACTTATCGCGGAATACTGACACGCTGGGACTTGAAATCAGCCCAGTTTCTGCCGTTTCTCAATGGGATATCGGCGGAGTATGTGGCATTTTCAAAGAACGGACAGTGGGTTGCCTATGTTTCTTATCCAGAAGGCACACTGTGGAAAAGCAAAGTGGATGGAAACGAGAGGGTGCAGTTGACCTTCCCTCCGCTACGTGCTGTTTTGCCTCGTTGGTCTCCTGATGGGCGGACAATCATCTTTTTCGACTTTCCGGTGAGTTCATCGCACCCAGGCCGGGTGTATGAGATTTCGTCGGAGCGGGGAAGTCCTCGTGAGATGATGCCTCTCGATGCACACAATCAACAGGATCCAAACTGGTCGCCCGACGGGGGCAAGATCGTCTTTTCAGGTGATCCCAATGACGCCGCTGTTGCCAATGACAAGCCGGCTATCCGCGTGCTCGATGTGCAAAGCCAGCAGGTTTCCACGCTGCCCGGCTCGCAAGGCCTATTTTCACCGCGTTGGTCGCCAGACGGACGGCACATTGTTGCAATGACGAGCGACTCCAGTACCGTCCTGCTGTTTGATTTTCATACACAAAAATGGACCGAGCTTGCCAAGGGCACATTAGGCTGGCTGAATTGGTCGCGGGACGGGCAGTTTATCTACGCTCTAGATTTCACGGGCATGGGCGCGGTTGTCAGGATCCGCGTCAACGATCATGCGAAGGAACGTGTTGTTGATCTAAAGGATTTTGTAACCACCGGCCAATACGGCGGGGCGTTGTCTCTCATGCCAGATGATTCGCCACTGCTATTGCGCGACAGTGGCACGCAAGACGTATATGCGCTTGACTGGGAAGAGCCGTAGGTGTCGTCGGCTCAGAAATTTACTCTAGAGCCTTACCAGACCCTTTCAGTCTCTTCGTCCGAATCGTTGTTAGCTGCCCCGGGATCGATTTCTCTCAGTGGCGCTGCGGCGTCTTTGCCCATTCAGCTATTGAGACCTGGCAGGCGCTGAAGTTGAACTCGAATGAGGCCGTGTTCTTGACATTTAAAGCAATATGGGACGGGATCTGAAATGAGTCCACGGTTGCATAATCAATGCGGAACGTGGCCTCTGTCTGCGGGGCCGTGGGCGGTTGGTTCATTTGTGATGTGACGGCTGAGACCACGAGCCCGTCCGGCGTCCTTTGAAACGTTGGAGTGGCCAGAACTCTGAGGTTTGGGCCGACCACTAGGGCTTGCGTCAGCAGCATGTTCTTATCGAAATCCTCATCGAATTTCATGTCTTTTGACTCGCCGCTCAGGTGAACGCCGTCGCCCGATTTTGTGACCGTTACTGTACTGTCGGGAAGTGGCACCATGCTGCCGTTCATATACGCATTCCAGCTTTGGAAGAACCCTTCGACCGAGGTTTGCAGACCCTCCCGCATTTGCTTGATGGCGTTTTCCTTGCCTTCGGGCGGGTCGCTGGCGACGGTCCATCCCAATGACCCTTTGTCCTTGAGGTCGTCCGCGACTGAGAGATGGACAGTTTGCAGAAACTTCAGAGTGGGATTGTCATCGGGAATTTCTTTCCCGGCAATGCGCGTCAATGTCGCTTTCCAGTCGATGGTTGTATCGCAATAGAACGACGTTAATCCACTTGCAGTCGGCGTGTAGTACATCGCATGCGCGGCAAAGAGCCGCTCGCGCGCACTCTTGTCCTGCGCGCTGAGCGGCATGCAGAATAAGCAGGTGAGTACATAGAAAAGAAGAAACTTCCCCTCGGGATTCATACACGAACTATAGCGTACCGAACAAACCCGAAAAAATGAATGTATTGGATTATTTGGTGGAGCTGAGCGGGATCGAACCGCTGACCTCCTCGTTGCGAACGAGGCGCTCTCCCAGCTGAGCTACAGCCCCATAACTTTCTTATCTTACCAGCGATTGCCGATTCATGGAAACCGAGCGCCGCCGGTCAGCGCGCGTACGAATAGGTCCCGCACAGGTCCGGCGAGTGCGCGATGGCGTCGAATGTAAAGACTGGCTCTACTTCGCCGGAAAAGAACGCCACCTTCAACGTCTTGCCTGCGACGTAGGTCGCCATCCACCCGGTATCTTCCGTTCCGCAGAGCGTGTTCTTGTGCAGAAAACGCCGCGCGGCCGGTACATTCAGCCGGTAGAGCGCGCCGGTGCCCGCGGTGTTCACATCCGCGTCGAATACCGCGCTCACTTCCTCGGGCTTCAGACTACGGATGGGCGCAATCGGAAAACCCTTGAAGTTGATGGAGAGCTTCGTCTCAGAGATGGTAATGTCACCGGTCACGCTGGCCGCCGTGTTGCTGGCTGCCTGCCAGTATCCGCGATCCTGCTTCTGTGCCGCGCTGTGCAGCGCGCACGCCAGCATCGGAATCGCAACGGCCGCTCTCAACAAACTTCGCATCGCCAAAACTCTACCGCACACCTGCACAAAGACCGGGGACACGCCCCGGCCTTTGTGCTTTGTACCACCCAGACTACAACTGGTTCATATTGGCCAGGAACTCGGCGTTGTTGCGCACCTTCTCCAAGCGGCTGATCAACAACTCCATGGCCTCGACCGGCGACAGCGGGTTGAGTACCTTGCGCAGAATCCAGACGCGCGACAAATCGTCCTTGGGAATGAGTAGCTCTTCCTTGCGGGTGCCGGAGCGTTGAATGTCGATGGCCGGGAAGACACGCTTATCGACCAGCTTGCGGTCGAGGATGATTTCCATGTTACCGGTGCCCTTGAACTCTTCAAAAATGACTTCGTCCATGCGGGAACCGGTATCGATCAGCGCGGTCGAAATGATAGTCAGCGAGCCGCCTTCCTCAATGTTGCGGGCTGCGCCGAAGAACCGCTTAGGACGCTGCAAAGCATTCGAGTCAACGCCGCCCGAGAGCACCTTGCCCGAGGGGGGCACGATGGTGTTGTAGGCGCGTGCGAGACGGGTGATCGAATCCAGCAGAATCACCACGTCGCGCTTGTGCTCGACGAGCCGCTTAGCTTTCTCGATGACCATCTCGGCCACCTGCACGTGGCGAGCCGCCGGTTCATCGAACGTGGAACTGATGACTTCGCCCTTCACCGAGCGCTGCATATCAGTGACTTCCTCGGGGCGCTCGTCGATGAGCAGCACGATGAGCACCACATCGGGGTGGTTGGTGGAGATAGAGTTGGCCAGCGACTGCAAGAGCATTGTCTTGCCGGTTCGCGGCGGGGCGACGATCAGGCCGCGTTGGCCCTTGCCCACCGGCGTCAGCAGGTCCATCACCCGGCCGCTGATAGCCTCGCGCACGGTTTCCAGCTTGATGCGTTCCTGCGGATAAAGCGGGGTCAGGTTATCGAAGAGAATCTTGTTGCGGGTCTCTTCGGGCGACTCGAAATTGATGGCCTCAATCTTGACTAGAGCGAAGTACTTTTCGCCTTCGTGCGGTGGCCGGACATTGCCGCTGATCGAGTCGCCGGTTTTCAGGTCGAACTTGCGAATCTGCGAGGGCGAGACATAGATGTCGTCTGGGCCGGGCAGATAGTTGTAGTCGGGAGAGCGCAGGAATCCATAGCCATCGGGCAGGATTTCCAACACGCCTTCGGCAAAAATATGGCCTTCCTTTTCGCTCTGGGCCTGAAGAATCTTGAAGATCAGGTCCTGCTTGCGAAGGCCGCTGGTACCCGGGATCTCCAGGGTACGCGCAATGCGGCTCAGTTCTGTGATGTTCTTTTCTTTTAGTTCAGCGATAGTCATGTTCACCTGCGATATGGCGGGATGGGAGTGAGGGGGATCCGAGAGGGGATCGTGCTCTTGGAACAATCAGGCGGGGATTCAAAATTGCAGCCGGCGCAAGCCGCGCCTATAGCTTCTCCTAAACTCTAGTGGAGTGTCAAAAAAACCAGGGGAGAGCGGCTACCCAGAAGGAAGCCGCTTTGAAACAGTTACTTCTTCTACTCAGTACTACAAGAAGATGCGATCAGGCGGCACGGCGCGTTTCGACCGGCTGATCCGCGTGGATTTTAGCCGGCGCCGCGGAACCAGGATTGGTGGAATGGAAGCGTACCAGAACTTCGTTGGTGGTGTCCTGGAGCCGTGTATTTGGCTTGTGCAGCTTCCGGGTTGCCTTGCTGGCCAGCTGACAAAGCTGGTAGCGGTTGGACACATGAGAAAGTGCCCCAAAAACTAAATCAGAACGCATGATGTGTTTCTCCTTCCAAAATCAGTTGCCGGCCGGAACTCTTTGGCGCCGCCGGTGCAACTGGCAGTTAAACAGGTGCTGAGCCGCTCCCACAGCTCGTCCCTCCCCATTTAGACGCAAGAATTGAACGTCGAGTTCAAAAATCTTGACGCAATTCTGTGCGCAAGGGAGCTGATTTGTGCCGTTTCAGCAAGACAGATTGCCGACCAAGGAATGATGCGCTCTGTTTTCCCCTCGCAGGTGAGCAAAAGTGCACACCTGCGCATCAAAATATGAGCCCTAGCTCATAAATATGATGCAGGGAGTCACGAACTAGCACATGATCGCGTTAAGCAATCTACCCTTGTGGATGGCACTCATGAATGTAAACCCAGTCGACGTGTGGGTCAACAATTATTTTGGATTTTCTGACTGAGCGTCAATCTTAGCATTGCGCGACGAGCAAGCGTCGTAAGATTCTCATTGTATTGATGATAAAAGGGGTGGGCCAGATGGGCGGCGGCTCTATGTGCTGGAGTCAGAGAGCCCGATCCACCTCCTGCGGTTCGGAAAAACGACCTCTGCAGACCAAATGGGCAAAAGTTTCTCGATTGGTTCCGCTGTGGAAAACCTCCACTATGCCCAGTAGCTGCGGTCCAGAGTGCGGTACTGAATGGCTTCAGCCAGGTGGGCCACGCTGAGATGCTCAGCGCCTTCCAGGTCAGCGATGGTGCGGGCAACTTTCAGGATGCGGTCATGGGCGCGGGCGGTCAGGCCTTGCTGCCGCATCGCACGTTCCAGCAGATGCTCAGAGTCGGCGCCCAGCTCGCAGTGAGTGCGAATCTGTCGAGTGGTCATCTGAGCGTTGGAGTAGATTTTGTCGCCCGCCTTGTTGAAGCGCAGGCGTTGGCGATCACGGGCGGCCAGCACGCGGGCGCGAATCTCGGCCGAGCCCTCGGCTGCCGCCGAGCCGCGCAGTTCCTTATATTGGACCGCGGGGACCTCGATGTGAATGTCAATGCGGTCCAGTAGCGGACCGGAAATCTTGGCGACATAACGCTGGATCATGGGTGGGGTGCACATGCACTCGCGGGACTTGTCATTAAAGTAGCCGCAAGGGCAGGGATTCATGGCCGCGGCCAGCATGAAGCGCGCAGGAAAGCTGAGCGACATAGAGGCGCGGGCGATGGTGACCGTGTGGTCTTCGAGCGGCTGGCGCAACACCTCAAGGACATTGCGCGGAAACTCCGGGAGTTCATCAAGGAAGAGCAAACCGTTGTGAGCCAGAGAAACTTCACCCGGACGGGGGACGGCACCACCACCGATGAGGCCGGCGTCGGAGATGGTGTGATGGGGCGAACGGAAGGGCCGCTGAGTCACCAGCCCGGCCGCCGCGTCCAGAACTCCGGCGACGGAATGAATCTTGGTGGTTTCGAGTGCCTCCTCGAAGGTGAGCGGGGCCAGGATCGATGGCAGCCGCTTAGCCAGCATCGTCTTACCGGAACCTGGCGGGCCGATCATGAGAATGTTGTGACTGCCGGCCGCCGCTACTTCGAGTGCACGCTTGGCCGTCTGCTGGCCGCGCACATCTTTGAAGTCCACAGCAAAGTGCTGCAACTCGCCGAGTAACTTCTCAGTTGCCACGCGAAAAGGTTCGCGCTGGATCACGCCGACGACCGCCGAATTGAGAAGCTCGATCACATCCAGCAGTGAGGAAACAGGGTAGACGTTTACGCCTTCAACAACGGCGGCCTCGGCCGCATTCGCAGCGGGCAAAATCAGGTTGGGGATATTCTTTTCGCGCGCCAAGATCGCCACGGGTAACATGCCGGGCACAGGGCGTACACTTCCATCCAGGCCCAACTCACCCACCATCAGAAAGCGGCTCACGTCGTCTAGCTGCAGCGCGCCGTAGGCCCCCAGGATGCCTATGGCGATGGGCAGGTCGAAGCCCGCGCCTTCTTTCTTCATGTCTGCGGGCGCCAGGTTGATGGTGATGAAGGTGGGCGGAATCAGGTAGCCGGAGTTCTTGATGGCGGCGCGGACACGATCACGGCTCTCACGGACCGCGGCATCGGGCAAGCCCACGGTATGAAAGTGATCCTGGTCGGTGACCACGCCGCTGTAGTCGACTTCCACGTCGATGAGATTGGCGTCGATGCCATAGACGGCAGCGCTGAGAGTTTTAAAAAGCATCTTGGTAAATTGCTGCGAGTTTAACAGACGGCGGGCATGACCGAACAGGAACCAGAGACCTTGGTAATCGACAACGTCGCGAATGTACTGGGAAACGCGCTCTTGTCAGGTCTGCCTTTGGGCTGTGGTCGAAAGAGACTTGACGCTCCCTTGACTATCCTTTCAAACCAGCTTGATTAGATAGCGTGCGACCGGTTTCACCGCATCATGAACGCCTTGCAGTCCGTGAAAGAACGAGTAAGCATCAGCAAGGAAGAGGACCACAAACGCGTCCACAATATACATGCGCTGTTCGTAGCGCTTGAGTAGCCAATCTAAGAAGACTCGGAGGGGGCGAATATGGGTCAAGAGAAGGACGCAGGTGACTCCTAGAACAAATCCGCCGGCGATGTCGCTGGGGTAGTGCCATCCCTGCGCCACACGTTCGAAGTCAATTGTGAACAACGACCAGAGCATTGCAATGCATCCGACCAACTTGTTCTCGAGGAAGATGACCGTGCCCAGACAGAAGACCATAGTTGCCGTGTCGCTGGGGAACGAGTCAAGACGGCTCCAACCGGTAGCCCATTCCGGATTAATGCCTTGTAGGTGAAGAGTCGGGTCAAGAAATGGGCGAATATGACTGTGAAAGTGTCCTTGGATCCACACCGACACCACGGCCCCCACGCCGGTGGCGAGCAGCCCTGCCAGCATGCGGCTCCGACGCTCGCGATTTTCGCTCGAGAACCACAGGGCGGCCAACGGGAAAAAGATTGGAAATCCCCGGAAGACCAGATTGTTTCCAATAAAGTCCATGACTTTGACAGCGGGGCTGTTATCGGGAGTCAGGGAGTTAAGGTCGAGAAGTATGCGCACATCAAGGCTGGGATACATAGCAATCCCTTTGCTTTAGGATTTAGGCCAAGACTAAGTGCCTCCCAGAATAACGTAAGTGCTGCTCACCTCGCACTTGTTTTTGGTTCAGGTGCAATTACTGTCACTCTCTCGACATCCGGTTCACGCTACAATCTCATCCGTGACCACCAGCCTCTTCGACCTGTACAAGATCGGCGTTGGCCCTTCCAGTTCCCACACCATGGGTCCTATGCGCGCGGCCTGCCGCTTTGCGCGGGAACTCGAACCGCGCGGTGTGCTGCATCGGGTTGCGCGGGTGCAGACGGAGTTGTTTGGCTCATTGGCCCTGACCGGCCTAGGTCACGCAACCGACCGTGCGGTGCTATTGGGTTTATCTGGAAACGAGCCGGCGGCGATCGATCCCGCTGCGATGGAGGCGACCGTAGCGGCGGTTCGAACTGCGAGGCGTATCAAGATCTGCTGGCTCCGGGTTATCCCATTCGTCGAGGAGCGCGATCTTCTCTTTCGGCGCAGCCAGATGTTTCCTCCGGGTGCGCAAACGCAGCATCCCAATGGACTGAGACTCACGGCGTGCGACGCAGCAGGCGCGTTGCTCGACGAACGCACATTTTTTTCCATAGGCGGCGGATTCATCGTAGAGGATGGTGCCGTGTCCTCGGCTGATACAGCGCAGGTCGGGATCCCGTATCCGTATCACACTGCTGCCGATCTGCTGGCCACAGCGCAAGCCAATGAGCTTACGATCAGCCAGTTGATGCTTGAGAATGAATGCGCACTTGCCAGAATTGCGAAATGCGATTCGGAGCAAGCGCCAGCCGAAGCCGTACGCTTGGGAATCGATCGCATCTGGAAGACAATGCAGGATTGCGTGGCGCGCGGCATAGCGGCAGAAGGCACTCTGCCTGGCGGTCTGAACGTGCGCCGCCGCGCGCATCGGCTAGCCGAGCGGCTACGCGCGAAAGAAGCGGAGGGTCAGCCTGGTGATCCACTAGCGCCGCTCGACTGGGTGACGGTTTACGCAATGGCCGTGAATGAGGAGAATGCCGCTGGCGGACGTGTGGTGACTGCGCCCACCAACGGCGCCGCGGGTGTGATCCCTGCCGTAGCGCACTACTACGAGCGCTTTACGCCGGAAGCAGACCACGAAGGCATCTTGCGTTTTTTCCTCACTTCGGCGGCCATCGGCATCCTATATAAAGAAAATGCTTCCATCAGTGGCGCCGAGGTAGGTTGCCAGGGAGAAGTGGGTGTAGCCTGCTCCATGGCCGCCGGTGGGCTGACGGCCGCGCTGGGGGGTACAAATGGTCAGGTGGAGCACGCTGCCGAAATCGCCATGGAGCACAACCTGGGTATGACCTGTGATCCCATCGGCGGGCTGGTGCAAATTCCTTGCATCGAGCGCAATGCCATGGGTGCCGCTAAGGCTGTGCATGCCTCGCGCATCGCGCTCAGCGAGTCTGAAGACCACAAGGTCTCGCTCGACCAAGTCATCCGCACCATGTATCTCACCGGACTCGATATGCAATCGCGCTACAAGGAGACGAGTTTGGCGGGGCTTGCCTTGAATATCATCGAGTGCTAATTTCTAGTTTCATCGCCCCTTTGCTAATTCTTATGAATGACCGCGAGTGATGCCGTTGCTGCATCTCGATGGTCTTCGGCGGCATCCATAGCGCATGGATCCATCGGCTGATGACCTAATTGGTGGCGGCCCAGAGTCATCGTTACCTGCGGGCCTTCAGTCTGCGCACTCAACCTTGGCGCCCGCGTGGCACATATTCGTGCTGGTGGCGGGGATCTTGGCTCTCTCTGTTCAAAGGGCCATGCGGATGGCGGTCTCGCATGGTTCGCCCAGCCGGCTTACGACTTATGTCTTCACGGCGCTGCTGGAACTGTGCCGGTTAGCCTGGGTTGTTTTTGGGCTACGGCTCGCAAAGACGCCGCAAAGGTCGCTGTTCGGTTGTCTTCCCGTAGGTCTCCGCGCGATTCGCTAGGATCTTGGTGTTGCATTCGTGTTCTGGATTGGATCGTTGATGATTCTGGGCTCGGTTGGAGTTTTGTGGTCACGCGTTGATGCCGCGGTCACTCACCGCGCGACCCCGATCCGTGACGGAATGTACTTTGCGGCTGATCCTTCGCAACAACAGGCAGTGCGCGTGATGGTGCAGTTGGCGCCCGAGAATGGTGTGGAGATTGCCGCATGGGTACTGCTGTGTGTGTTGGCCGGAATTGCGGAGGAGCTTGTGTTTCGCGGCTATTTGCAGCGCCAATTCACTGCGTGGGCGGGCGGCGCACCGGCTGTGGGCGTAGTGATTTCCTCGCTTGCATTCGGCGCGGCCCACGGTTATGAAGGCGTTAAGAACATGATGCTGCTGGCTGTGTTCGGTGTGCTCTTCAGTCTGCTTGCAATCTTCCACGGCGGTCTGCGCGCGGGATTTTTCGCACACACTTGGCACGATCTGATTGCAGGTTTGACCTTGGCGTTCCTCCATTCGCGTCATCTTCTTTGAGGTTCACAAGCGCATCGCCATCCAACTAGAAAAAATTGTTGCCACTTTTTCCACTTCATGTTCGTTTTTTGCTTGACACTGAGCATGCATGAATCTATACATTCTTCAACTGCAATTAATGTTGCAGTCTCGATGCAACCCATCGAAAAGGGAGAATAGGACAATGGCAACAAAGAAAGCAGCCAAGAAGGCACCCGCGAAGAAGGCCGCGAAGAAAGCCGCGAAGAAGAAGTAACGGGTCAACCAACCAAAAGGCAACACTAAGGGGGACGCTTCAAACGTCCCCCTTAGTGTTTCTGCGGAAGGATTAGACTGGCAAGCGCAAAGAGACTTTGGGAAGAGCCTTATGACACGCCGTCGTTGGATTGCAGAGCATTGGGATGAGATGACCGCGACTCTGGTTGGAGCACAGGCCGAGCACATGACACGCGTACTGCGCGCACAGCCAGGCATGGAAGCCGACATAGTTGCAGGCGGTCGCGTGTTTCGTGCGGAGGTAGCGGCCGTTACAAATGGGCCCGGGGCAACCAGTGTGGTCCGCTTCAATCTCATCGCGGAGCTGCAAGCCGAACCTGCCCTGCCCGTCACCTTGGTTATGGCCGTGTACAAGTTCGATCGGATGGAGTGGGCCATTGAGAAGGCAACCGAACTGGGAGTCACCGCGGTGGCGCCGGTGATCGCGCGACGGACCGAGAAGCACTTAGCCCAGGCGGCAGAGAAGCGCGTCGAGCGTTGGCGGCGCATTGCCCATGAGGCAGCCCAGCAGTCGCGCCGGTCGGACGTGCCGGTGATTCATGAGCCCGAATCTCTGGCCGTCCGAGTGAAGTCCGCTTCGGCGAGCACGCGCATCGTATTGGCCGAACAGGAGCGCTTCACCTCGTTGCGCAATGCACTGGAAGAATATGTAGCTGCGGCGCAGGCCGGGATGCCGCCGCTGGAACTCGCCATTGGACCCGAAGGTGGATGGGCACCGGAGGAAGAGGAACTCTTCAATGCCAACGGCTGGCGCGCCGTTTCACTGGGCCCGCGCATTCTGCGTGCGGAAACTGCGGCCATCGCTGCGTTGGCGGTGGCGGCTTCGTTCCTGGAGTAGTCTCACAGGACGCTAGAGCGAGACTCCCCGCTTCCATGGGATGAAGTCGTTTTGACCCAGCAGTTCGGCCTTGGTGAAGCGTGCGCCGCTCGCCACTTCAATTGAAAGGTCGAGCAGCTTTTCTGCGCGTTCGGCGATTGTTGCCTGGCCGGTGACGATGGTGCCGGTATTGAAGTCGATAATGTCGTCCATACGTTCGGCAAGCGTGGTGTTGGAGGAGATTTTTACCACCGGCGCAACGGGATTGCCTGTGGGGGTACCGAGTCCGGTGGTAAACAGCACCAGGTTGCAGCCCGCTCCCACTTGCGCCGTCACACTTTCCACATCGCCGCCCGGCGTGCACTGCAGGTTGAGTCCAGGCGTGACCGCGTACTCGGGATAGTCGATCACATCTCGGACCGAGGACACGCCGCCTTTGCGTGCGGCGCCAGCCGACTTGATGGCGTCAGTAATGAGCCCATCCCTGATATTGCCAGGCGAGGGATTGAAATCGAAACCCGAATTCACAGCCTTGGCGCGGGCAGCGTATGTCTGCATCAGGTCAGAGAAACGCTTTGCCAGCTCATCCGTTACGCAACGGTTAATCAGCTCCTGCTCCACCCCGTGCAATTCAGGAAATTCGCTGAGTAGCGTTTTACCGCCCAAACCTACGAGCAAATCGGAGACATAACCGACCGTGGGGTTCGCCGAGATACCGCTGAACCCATCTGAACCTCCACATTGCAGGCCCAGGGTCAGCGCGGAAAGAGGCGTGGGCGCACGCTCGGCGCGATTGGCTTCTGCCAGTGCCAGGAAAGTCTGCTCCAGCGCTCTTTCTATAAGCACCGACTCACGCCCGAATTGCTGCTGATCAAAGATCAATACCGGCTTACGAAGCTGGGGATCACGCAAGTGCAGTTCATCCATCAGCAAGCTCGGCTGCGCATTCTGGCATCCCAGACTCAGCACCGTGGCGCCAGCCACGTTGGGATGGTGGATGTAGCCGGCGAGCAGGCCGCAAAGTGCCTGTGCATCCTGACGCGTGCCGCCGCAGCCACCTTGATGGGTGAGAAAGCGAATGCCGTCCAAATTGGGAAAAACGCGTTCCCGGCGCGCAGGCGTAAGCTCTGCCACTTCATGCCCGTTCCCACTTGCCCGATGGCTTACGAGACGTCGCACTTGCTGGCGGTAGCTGTTTTGCGCGCTGCCGTAGCCCAACTCTTCTTCGAGAGCTTCTCTCATCCGATCCACATTGCGGTTTTCGCAGAAGACCAGGGGAATCACAAGCCAATAATTGCGCGTGCCCACCTGGCCGTCGGCGCGGTGGAAGCCCATGAAGGTGCGCGTTGACCAAGCCGAGGGGTCCGGTAGAGCGAACGAGGCGGGCTTTCGTGCCACCGAGTAATCGCCGGTACGATGGCGTATGTTGCGCGTGGTGAGCACGCCGCCTTGTGGAATCGCCTCCACAACCTCGCCCACCACCATTCCGTACATGATGACCAGGTTGCCGGGCTTGAGGTCGACCAGCGCCATCTTGTGTTTGGCGGGAATGGCCTGGGTGACCGGGCACGAGGTTTGACCAAAATTAACGACAGCTCCGGCGGCCAGCGGCATAAGTGCCACAAAGACGTTGTCGCGCGGATCCAGTTGCAGCACCGTTTCCAGCATGGGGACAGTTCCTTCGCAAAGGGCTTAACAGCCGATACGCCCAGCATACAACCGAGCTCCCGCACGAGTGCAAACGGCCATGGTCTATGATCGATAGTTCCCGCAGGAGTGATTGCGAAAGAGGACACAGAAATGAAAGCAATGGTGTTGGAACGTCCGGGGGAAGCAGGGATCAAGGCGGTGCCGGAGCCGCCGGCAATAGGCGCGGATGAAGTGTTGCTGCAGGTTCGGATTGTGGGGCTATGCGGTACAGACCTGAGCTCATACCGCGGGCGCAACGCGCTGGTAAGTTATCCGCGCATTCCCGGCCACGAAGTTGCCGCCACCGTAGCCGAACTGAACCCGCTCCACCCAGAGTGGCAGGTCGGCACGCAAGTTACGATGTCGCCTTACGCAAACTGCGGACGATGCTCCGCTTGTTTGCGCGGGCGGCCTAATACCTGCAAGGCCAACCAGACACTCGGCGTGCAGCGCGACGGCGCATTGACGGAGTTCATACGCGTTCCCGCGTCGCGTCTTTTCCGCGCTCATCTCACACTGAAAGAGTTGTGCCTGGTGGAGCCGCTCACGGTAGGATTCCACGCGGCCGCGCGCGGGCGTATTGCGCCGGGTGACACAGTGGCTGTCTTCGGTTGCGGCGGCGTGGGGCTCGGCGCTGTGGCGGGTGCAGCTTCTCGCGGAGCGACCGTAATTGGGCTCGATGTAGTAGAAGCCAAGCTAGCCTCCGCACGCAAGGCCGGCGCGGCGCACACCGTCAATACCACCAGTGGCGACTTGCATGGGCAACTTGCCGCACTGACCGGAGGGCACGGTCCCGACGTCGTCATCGAGGCCATTGGATTGCCTGAGACATTTCGCGCCGCGGTGGAAGAGGTGGCCTACGCTGGACGGGTGGTCTACATCGGCTGGACCAAGGAGCAGGTGGCCTATGAGACACGGCTCTTTGTGTTAAAGGAACTGGATATTCTGGGTTCGCGGAATGCGCTGCCCGAAGACTTTCGCAATGTAATCCGCATGTTGGAAGCGCACCGCTTTCCGGTGGAGGAAGCAGTCTCACACACCATTCCGATGGTGAGTTGTCCAGACATTCTGGAGGCTTGGAATCGCGAGCCCGCACATTTCAGCAAGATCATGGTCGAGGTGGGCTAAGACCTTTGCAGAGTACTAAACAGCACCAGTGTGCGGTCATTTAATATCAATACGCAAAAAGTTGCAAATGACACTCGCCGGGTGGTATACCTTGGCCGCGGGTTGAAGAGCGCCGTACAGGCCATCGTGCCGTGCTGGGACGCACTTTTACTCGGAAAGAGAGGCACGATCTTGCGAACGATCTTGAGACAGGGACTTCTGGCCACCTTATGCATGGCCACGGCCGTCACACTCTACGGCCAACAAGCAACGACCCTCACCATCAAATGGGACAAGACCACAGTGGTTTCCAAGTCCACGCCCACGCTGCAGGTAGTGGTGAATCCGCCGCTGCGGCCCGGACAGCCCTTGGGAATAGGAGCCTACAAGGCTGTGAAAGAACTGGGTGCCGACTACGTGCGCTACGTGCCATGGCTGCCCTACCCGAAGCTGGCAGTTGCCGAGCTGGAGCCGCCCACGCCGCAAAAGACTAGTTGGGACTTCAGCCTGATCGATCCCATGACCAAGGACTTTTTGGCCGCGACCGAAGGGCACTCACCGGTAATGAACTTCAGCACCATGCCGACTTGGTTGTTCAAGACGGACAAGCCTGTGACCTACCCTGCAGATCCAAACCAGGTGTTCTGGGACTATACGCAGGGAGCGGAGATGCGCGATCCCACCGGCAAAGAAGTAGGGGACTACTACGGCCGCTTGGTGAGCTGGTACGTGAACGGAGGATTCACCGACGAGAACGGTGTTCGACACGAGTCCGGTTACCACTACAAGTTCCCCGTATGGGAAGTGCTGAACGAAGTGGAGTCAGAGCATTCGTCGACGCCCCAGGCATATACCACGCGCTATGATGCCATTGTCGAGGCTATTCATAGCGTCAGCCCGGATACGAAGTTCATGGGTATGGCGCTGGGAGGACCGAGCGATCATCCCGACTTTGTGGAGTATTTCCTGAATCCGGCGAACCACAAGCCAGGAATTCCGCTGGACATCATCTCGTATCACTTCTATGCTTCGCCGTCTCCGAGTCAGAAAATCGATAGCTGGCAGTACACGTTCTTCGACCAGGCCGCCGGCTTTTTGAATACCGTCCACTACATTGAGTCCATCCGCAAGAGGCTCTCGCCCGCGACAATGACGGACACCGACGAGCTTGGTGTGATCTTGCCGACTGACAACACCCCCGCGGACAAAGTGGCTCCGCCGGCAGCCTATTGGAACCTGGCCGGATCGCTGTATGCCTACCTCTATATCGAGCTTGCGCGTCTTCAGATCGATATCATTGGGGAATCGCAGTTGATCGGCTACCCCACTCAGTTCCCCAGCGTCAGTATGATGGACTGGACCAACAACAAACCCAATGCGCGCTTCTGGGTGCTGAAGCTGATCAAGGACAATTTCCACCCCGGTGACAAACTGGTGGAGACAGAAGTCGGCGGCCCTGCTTCTCCCGACGTAGAGGCGCAGGCCTTTATTACTCCTAACGGCCACAAGCTGTTGCTGGCCAACAAACGTGATCATGCCGTCGAGTTGCCGCTGCAGGACGCCGACAAGGCGAGCGCACTGACGGTAGACCTGGAAACTGGCGATGGACCGGCCCGCAGTGTGAAACCGGCGGGTGGGAAAATCAAACTCGAAGCATTTGCTGTCACGGTGGTGACCTGGTGAATATGAATCCGACTACTCATTCTGCAGAGGGCGAGCCGCTGAAGCGGTGGGCCTTCATCCTACGGCTGCGCCCTGGCGTTGCCGAAGCTTATGAAAAAGCGCACGCCGCGGTGTGGCCCGAGATGCTGGCCATGCTGAAAAAAGGCGGCATCCACGAGTACTCCATCTTCCGCAGAGATGAACTGCTGTTCCTCACCTTCAAGGCGGTGGACTTTGAAGCGACTTGGAGCCAGTTCGACAACGATCCCGTCAATCTGCGCTGGCAGGCGACGATGGAACCGCTCTTTGCCCCCAATGAAGGCTTGCGTCCAGGTGAGCGCTTTCCGATGATGAAAGAAGTCTTCTGGATGCCGTAAGGGATACCGGGGACCAACGGCTCCCCGCCAAACAGAAGAGAGGAACCATGACAAGCAAGAGACCCTTGCGCGTGGGGCTCTGCGGAATCGGCCATGCTGCTTATTGGCCTCAGTTCGCGGGACTCGAGAAGCGGCTTGAAGGATACGTGGCACACATGGCGGAGCGCCTCGCTCGTCCTGGCGTGGAAGTGGTCAACCTGGGTCTGGTGGATTCGCCGCAGCGTTCCTTTGAGGCGGGTCACCAGTGCCGCCGGGAAGACATAGACGTTCTGTTCGTATATGTCACTACCTATGCGCTTTCGAATACTGTGCTGCCGTTGGTCCAGCGAGCGGGTGTACCGGTTGTTGTCCTGAACCTGCAGCCCGAGGCGGCCATCGACTACAAGGCCTTCAATCAGCTGGGAGATCGGACGGCGATGACTGGCGACTGGCTCGCTTTCTGTTCGGCGTGCCCGGTTCCAGAGATCTCCAACGTAATGACCCGGGCGCACATTCCCTTCCACCAAGTGACCGGCGTGCTAGACGAAGCCGCAACCTGGAAGGAGATCGAAGAATGGCTTGCCGCGGCACGTGTGCGCTCCACGCTGGCCTCCGCTCGTCTAGGCCTCATGGGGCACTACTACAGTGGCATGCTTGACATCATGACCGATGTGACGCTGGTCTCGATCGTCTTTGGCTCGCATGTCCAGATTGTGGAAGTGGACGAGTTGAGTGCCTTGGCGGCCGAAGTCGAGGAGGAAGCCTTGGAGTGTCGTCTCAAAGAATTCTTTGAGAGCTTCGACGTGCAGCCCGACTGCCCGCCAGATGAACTGCGCCGCGCCGCACGAACTTCGGTGGCTCTGGACAGATTTGTCGAGCGTCACGAGATGGACGCCATGGCCTACTACTACATGGGGTCTGGCGTGCCGGCAAACGAAGACACCATGAGTTCCATCATCCTCGGTACCTCTCTCTTGACCGCGCGGCATATTCCCGTCGCGGGCGAATACGAGGTAAAGAACGTGATGGCCATGAAGATCATGGATGTAATCGGTGCAGGTGGCTCGTTTACCGAATACTATGCGATGGATTTCAAAGACGACCTGGTGCTGATGGGCCACGATGGTCCCGGCCACATCGCTATTTGTGAGGGCAAGACCAAGGTGCGTCCGCTCAAGGTCTACCACGGCAAGGTGGGCCGAGGTGTCAGCGTGGAGATGAGCGTGAAGCACGGTCCCGTAACGCTGCTTTCCGTGGCTGAGGACGCTGAGAAAGGATTCAAACTGGTCGCCGCCGAGGGTGAGTGTGTGCCCGGTGCGATTCTCGAGATCGGCAACACCAACAGTCGTTATCGTTTCCCGCTGGGCGCGCGCGGCTTTGTCAACGCATGGAATGCGCAAGCAGCGGCGCACCACTGTGCGGTAGGTGTGGGGCACGTGGCGGCAACGCTGGAGAAGGCTGCGGCCTTGATCGGCATCGGATTCCAACGGGTCTGTTGATGCTCAGATTTGCACGTGACCGAAGAGTGGGGGCTCGGGTTCGCTGAGGATTGGCATTGGCTCAGGAGCGTGTTGGCCGTGTGCCGAGTGCGCTTTTGACACTGAAGCCAGTCAAGGCTAGCACGGCGACACCCTGAAGGTCGGCATGGATATCGAATGGATTGCCGAGCAGCCTGGCAAGTGCGATGCAGGCTGCCAGCCATGCCAGATTGCCGAAAAAGAAGATCCACGACAACGACTTATCTCCATGTCGATTTGTGCGAAGAAGATTTATGGCAGCTAGCAAGAGAACCGCAAGGCTGGCGCTCAGCGCCCACAAGAGCGTCATAGGATCCGACTTGTAAGCGATGTACGATCCGAAAGCGTGGCCGATGGCCGACAGTACCAGAATCCCTCCGTAGATCATGTCGCCTTTCTCCATCGTTGCTGCTTGGCTTCAAGAATGAGTGTGCAACGCGGTCACGATTCGCAGGCGTGAGTTCGAGCCACTATAGATGTGCATAGTGCAACAGCAGTCCGGCCAGAGCGCCGCCTGCAAGGTCGCCGATGATGGGGATGGGGGCATAGCTCCAGTTGGATCCACCTTTGCCCGGTATAGGCAGAAGCGCATGGGCGATACGTGGACCCAGGTCGCGTGCAGGGTTGATGGCGTAGCCTGTGGTGCCGCCCAGCGAGAGGCCGATACCCCATACCAGGCTGGCTACCAGCCAGGGACCGACACCCCCCGCTGGGCCGGTGGCAGAAACTCCGTGCGAGCCAATAGCCCCGGCCACCACCACCAGAACCGCGGTACCCAGAGCCTCGCTGAAGATGTTGAACAATGGGCTGCGCACCGCTGCGTTGGTACAGAAGACGCCCAGCTTGGCCGCCGGGTCAGGCGAAAGTTTCCAATGCGGTCCAAAATGTAGCGCCACCAGCGACGCCCCACCCATGGCGCCCAGCAATTGCGCCAGCCACATGCTTGCCACGTTCGCATAGTTTCCGCTGGAAACAGCGCTGGCCAGCGTGATGGCGGGATTCAGGTTGGCACCTGGGCTGCCGAAGGCCTGCGCCACTAACACGCCACACAGCACGCCCAATGCCCAACCGGTGGTAATCACCATCCATCCTGCGTCGGCCGCGTAGGACTTGCGTAGTGTTACGTTAGCGCCGACGCCATTGCCCAGCAACACTAGGACCAGCGTACCCAGAAACTCGCCAAACCAGACTGAATGCATCTAGGCTTCCTTCGCGCGCCAATTCTGCCCGGTGGCCGGAACGACTTCGGAATCCAGCATAGCGCGCACAAACGATCAATTTGCGGAACCCTTGCATTCTGCACTGTCAGGCCTGCCCTCGCCAAGGTTCTTCGCAGACAGCACTCTCTTGAGCCACGCATCTATGGCTTAGACGGTGTGGGATGATCCGCGCCAATTGTCGCGCTTGCATATTTTGGCCATTGGGCAAGAAGCTCGTTCACCACCACGTGCCCCACAGCGTAGGCGTCTTCCAGCGAAGGCAGATAAGCGCCGAACTGGCTGGTGCGTTGCGCAGCCAGACTGTCGGCGGCGCTCATGCCGCGCGGTTGCTGGTCGAAGTTGCTGACCGCCCGCAGTACCATGATGCGTTGCCAGTCCATCCGGCCTGCCTTGGACAGGCTCTTCAGAGAGAGCAGTGTGCCCGTATCCTCCATGGCTGTGGTCACAAACTGTCCCTGCCCGCCGGTAAAGTAGCTTACCCACTGCGCGGCCCAGGCATCAAAGACCTTACCGTGCCAGTAGGTTGAAGAGGAGAGTTCGTCGCCCATAGCCACAAGCGGCGGACGCTGTGCGGCGGCGCCGTCAAACTGTGCCCGAACCTCCTTCAGCTTCTCCGAGTCGGGGAGCGGGGTAGCGCGTGTCAGGTTGAATGCCCACTCAGCGAGGCCCGTGTTCAGCGCATACACCTGGCCCTCGAGCGGTGCAGCAGGTGGTTCAAAAGGACGCGCCTTGCGCAGCGGAACGTAGCCAGTGGTCCAATCGGTTGGCATCTCTCTCGCATCGATCTCGTAGCCGAGGTCGCCATCCACTACCCAGCGTGCCCACACCGCCGAACCTAACGAGGCTCGCTCGGGCGTGGCGCCGGCAATTCCGGCGATGATCCAATAGGCGTGGCGCAGGTCGAAGCGTGGGTCCAGGCCGAGCGCCATGATGGTGGCCGCAGCGTGCGCAGTGCCTTGGCCGGTCAACACCGCCATTTCGCCCTCTCCGTTCATGCGTACAGCGTGGTAACCGGCGGGGAGCGGGTACACGCGGTCCAGGTGGTCGCGCTCGACCCAATATTGCAGTTCGCCGGGTGCGTCGCCCGTGTCGGCGCCCAACTCGAACATGGCGACCACCACCACCTTCACTGGAATCGGATGTGGTTTGGCAGTGGCGACGGATGCAACTGCGATCAGCCCCAGAAGGCTGGCAAGACTGTGTGCGTGAATCATCATTGATTGCGATGGTACCCGAGAAAAGCAGGAAAAAGGGCAATCGGCACAATCGAATTGTCGGGTTATACCATAGGAAGGATGTTCGAGGTGAGGCGCGTGCAAAAGATAACCAGAATTTGGATCGCGGCGGTAATGGCACTCACAGTGTTGATGTCCCCGGCAGTGGCTCAACAGCCGTTGAAAGTCGTTGGTTTTATGACCGACTTTGACGTGAAAGACGACGCGGTGGGCATCTGCAAGGCGGTCATGGACGGTCTCGCTCCCGGTGTTCGTATCATCGATATTACTCATCAGTCCGAGCCATACAACATCGCCATGGGCGCGCGATTGCTTGCGGGTTCCGCGCCGTACTTTCCTAAAGACGCAGTCTTTGTCGTGGTCATCGATCCCGGCGTAGGTTCCACGCGCAAGGCGATCATCGCCAAATCGCGCCTGGGCCAGTTCTTTGTGCTGCCAGATAATGGGTTGCTCACGCTTGTGCAGGACCGCGATGGTATTGCGGAGGCGCACGAGATCACGAATCCGCAATGGATGATCGGCTCCGGCATCTCATCGACTTTTCATGGCCGCGACATTTTTTCGCCTGCCGGGGCGCACTTGGCGCGAGGAGATGATTGGACTGAGGCGGGCCCTGCCTTGGACGTGAGCAAACTGGTGCGGCTGGACTTGAAGAGCGCAATTGTCGATGAAAAAGGCCTGCATGGACAGGTGCTCGGTACCGACGGACCCTTTGGGAACCTAGTGCTCAACGTGCCCGCGGAGACGTTTGCGCAACTAGGCTACAAACTCGGAGACAAGGTGCCGATTACGCTGGGCGGTAAGGGCTACACCTTTCCGCTTGTGAAGACTTTCAGCGATGTGCCCGTTGGCAAGAATCTATTTTTCATCGATTCGCGGGGTCGGCTATCAATTGGGATCAACCAGGGTAACTTCTCTGAGACTTACAAGGTGGGCAAAGGCGCCGAATTGACCATTCCGAAAAAGTAACGCGAAGTAAACCGGGAGGGTTTGAAGATGGGGAGAATCCGTTGTGCCTTCGCGAACGGCCCAAGCCTTAGCGAAGGCCACCGGCTGCAGGCGAAATGCTTGGTCAGCAGCACAATGTGTCCCACGTGATGCGAATAGTGTGCCAGTTGCCCGTCCCGCGCAACCAGTCGGCGGAGCTCAACCGGCAGGTTGACGCGGGAGAGACCAGTCAGCGATAGAGGATCGAAGCTATCGAATCACTTCGAACTTATCCCAGGACAAATTGCACACGGGGCAGCGCTCATGCTCCTCCTCGGTTTCCGAGGTATAGCCGCAGACCGCGCACACGTAAAAGTCGCGAGCCGTCGCTGCCCAGGAATCTTTCAAGCCGGCTCCGACCAGCGCGATCACTTCGGCATAGAGACGGGCGTGCGTCTTTTCGGCCTCCATTGCCCAGGTAAAGGTGCGGAGGGCGGCAGCATTTTTTCCCGCGGCCTTAATGAAGTCGGGGTACATGGTGTCGACTTCGTACTGTTCACCAGCCAAGGCGGCCCTCAGGTTCTCAAGGGTGGACTTGACTTCGACCGGATGAATTTCGCACTTTGCCTCACCACCCAACTGCTTGATGACGCGGGCGTGATTGGTGGCGTGGATTTGTTCGGCACGACCGGCGGCACGCAAGAGACTGGCTGCTCCGTGCCAACCGTTTGCATCGGCCTTGACGGCAAAGGCGGTGTATTTGGCGTGCGCGTTCGACTCGCCTTCATAGGCTGCCAGCAGGTTCTCAATATTTATTGCGTTTTCCGAAGCGACTTCTAACATCGATTTCTCTCTCCCAACTCGGTTCAAAGCCTACAAGTGACGGGGAGATAATGCTGTGACGACCACTACAAACAAAAGGCCATCCCAAAGGGATGGCCCACATTTTGAACAGGTAATGTGCCTTCTTAAGGCTGGACAGGTACGCCTTCGACTCCAGTGTTGCGCGCCTGCGCTTTCTGCGCCAGCACCTTGTGGGCGGTGTCCTCGAGAGCCTGAGCCTCCGGCAGGAACGTAAGCGCCTTCTGGATCATTGGGTCCCAGTCGGCCAGCACCCGCAGGCCCTGCAACTGCCCGAACTGACTGGTGACGATATATTCCTTGATGCTGACTTTTAGCCAGTCCGTCACTCCATTCAATTCGGTTTCGTTCCAGGGAATGCTCTGGCTGGTCAGGTAGTCCTTGAAATCTTTGATCACCGCATCGTCCACCTGGAAGTTCTTGTCCACGGTGCGGTTGGCCAGGTAGTGCGCGGCATAGTGGAAGAACACAGAGCGGTAGATCAGCTCATCCTGGAAGTCATTACTCTTGGGGCTGTCTATCTTTTCGTCCGGCGTGATGCCGCCGCCGCCGTAGACGGTGCGGCCCGCGTCGGTGAACTTAACCTCGCGGTTGGTCGAGTTAGAGGGCAGGGCGCCAGCGTGGTTGTAGTAGTAGTCGTAGAGCGAAATACCTTCGTAGTTACGCTGAATGAGCCGACCGGAGGGCGTGTAGTAGTGATATGTAGTGAGGGCCAGGCCAGTGTTCTCACTGAGCCTGTACACGGTCTGCACCAGTCCCTTGCCAAAGGTGGTTTCGCCCACAATCAGGGCGCGGTCGTGGTCCTGTAGCGCACCACTCACAATCTCCGCGGCTGAGGCCGTGTCACGGCTTACCAGAACGACGATGGGAAAGGTCTTGCCGCCGTTTCCCTTGTTGGCCGTATACACCTGATCGGGAAAGGCGCGCCCGCGCTGGGAAACGATGGTCTGGCCCTTGCTGAGCAGGTGATCGCAGACCTCTACAGCCTGACTGAGCAAGCCGCCCGGGTTGCGCCGTAGATCCAGGATCAAGCCCTTGGGGTTGCCAAAGCCGTCGATCGCGTCATTGACCTCCTGCGCCGTAGTCTCCTGGAACTGGGTGAGGTGAATGTAGCCCACACCGGGTCGAATCTCGTAGGAAAGATCCACGGAGGGGTGGGGAATCTCGTCGCGAATCAGGTCGAAGACCAGGGGTTTGGACTGGCCCTCGCGGATTGTCGTTACCTGAACATGAGTGCCCTTGGGACCTTTCAATGACTTGGCCACAAGGTCTGAAGTCATGCCGTCGGTTGACTTACCGTCGATGGCGGAGATGATGTCGCCGGGTCGGATGCCGGCCCGGAACGAGGGTGTGTTCTCGTAGGGCGTAATGACGTAGACCTTCTTGTTCTGCTCCTGGATGACCATGCCCACGCCGTAATAATGGCCGCGCTGGTCCTCCTGCATTTTCGCGTAGGCCTTGGGGTCGTAGAAGTTGGAGTGCGGGTCGAGCACTCGCAGCATGCCCGGGATGGCTCCGTCGTAAATGGCCGTGTCAGCCCGGTCGCCGTTGATGGGCTCGGCGTAGTTCTCTTCTACCTGTGCATACACGTCTGTGAACGACTTCAGGCTGTCGCGGATCTGGCTCTCATCCTGAGACGACTGCGCTCCGACCTTGCGTTGCAGAATGTTGCCCACAACGGCGCAAACGGCGAAAAAGAGAACCAGTGAAAATATGGCCCTGCGGGTGCGGGGAGTCATAAGCTTGGGGAACCTCCGGACGGCGGGTGCGGTAAGCGTCGTAATGGGGCCTCGCAAGGCTGTCGCAGCCTAAAGTATACCATTGGCATGTTGGACTCTCTCCGCCTCTGTTCCGGTAGCCAGAGGTCACCAGCAAGCATCGGTTGCCCGTTACAGTGGCGTTTTCTCACCCTATTCCGCATCCTCGATTCGCCGCAATTCCCCTCCGAATCGCCTTCCTGCTCTCCTGGCATTTACAATGACGTCTATGCTTCAGGTGGCGAACAATGACCGCCTGAATTGCGCCGACCTATGACCCTGAGAATCCTTCGCACTCCCGCGGCTTTCGTGTTTGGCACGGTGCTGCTTGCAAGTTCTGTCCTGGCGCAAACGCGCGCTGCCGCGCCCGAGAGCCCCTACGGTGGCACCACAGTTGAGGACATCATCGCGCGCATCAACGACCAGGTCATTACCCGGACCGACTATGAGCGCGCCCTGAAAGACCTTGACCAGGAGAAGCGCCAGCAGGGCGCCAGCATGCAGGAGATGTCAGAGGCGCACAAGGACTTGCTGCGCAACCTCATCGACCAGCAACTCTGGCTCTCAAAGGGCAAGGAACTGGGTATTACGGGCGAAACCGAGCTGGTGACTCGCCTGAATGAGATCCGCAAGCAGTACAACATGGCCACTTTGGAAGACCTGGAAAAGGCCGCTCAGGAACAGGGCGTCTCCTATGAGGACTTCAAAGCCAATATCCGCAACGGCATCATCACCCAGGATGTAATGCGTGAGGAAGTAGGCCGCAAGGTTTCCATCACGCCTGGCGAAGTGCAGCGCTACTTCGAAGAGCACAAGCAGGAGTACACGCAGCAGGAGAGCGTGCGACTAGCCGAGATTCTTGTCTCTACTGGCGCTGCTGCACCATCGGCCACTGCTGCGGCCGCGCAGCCGGACGACCCGCAGAAACTGGCCGAAGCTAAGGCCAAGGCAGACGACATCGAAGCCCGGTTGCACTCGGGCGGTGATTTCAGCCAGTTGGCTAAGAGCTTTAGCGACGGACCGAACGCCGCTGAAGGTGGGGATTTAGGCCAGTACCGCCGTGGGAACCTGCCCAAAGTGCTGGAAGACCAGACCTTTGGACTCAAGGCCGGCGAGTATACGGAGCCAATTCGCACCAAGCAGGGTTTTGTGATTCTTAAAATGCTCGAACACATTCCCGGCGGCATTCCTCAATTTAACGAGGTGGAACAGGATGTGGAGCAGGCCTACTACACCAGCAAGATGGAGCCGGCCATGCGCGACTACCTGACCAAGATGCGCGAGGACGCATACCTGGAGATCAAACCCGGCTTTGTGGATTCCGGAGCCAGTCCGAACAAGCGGGTCTTCCCGATCGCCTATTCCGCGTATACGCCGCCCTCGCCCAAGAAGAAGAAGAAAGTGGTCCGCACCCGCTTCCGCGAGACCACACACAGCTTCCGCCAGAAATCGAAGGCTGTTCCCCAGAATGCGCAGGCAGCAGCTCCGCCGCAACAGTCGCCCAAGAAGGGGAAGAAAAATGCCAGCGGCACCGAAACGGCGTCGATGAAGCCGGGTAAGAAGGAAAAGATCCGTTTCGGCAAGGCGCCGCAGGAAACGTTGCCCAAGGCGGCTTCAAGCCAG
The DNA here is from genome assembly GCA_964396795.1 of uncultured Occallatibacter sp. Classification (GTDB taxonomy): domain Bacteria; phylum Acidobacteriota; class Terriglobia; order Terriglobales; family Acidobacteriaceae; genus Telmatobacter. Next base: position 44,590 of record CAYNGB010000039.1, read on the forward strand.
ACCGAAGATGCGGGCGCCTTGCAGCAGGTGGCCGCGAATACTGAGCCGGAGCCGGTGAATCCGCTGGAGCCGGCCAGGGTGGAGAAGAAGACACGCTTCAGCGAGCGCGCCAAAGAGCCCAAACAGCCAAAAGCAAAGTCATTGCTGCAAAAGGATGCCTTGGCTCCGGCTGCGCCTGATGCTGCTGAGGTTGCCGACCGCCAAACGCAAGCTGCGCCGTTGGGCCTGGCCGGCGACACTGCTACCAAGAAGAAGAAAAAGAATTCCACAACATCTGGCGACAAGACCCGCCTGAGCGACAAGAACAAGAAACCGGCCGAAGAGACGCAGCAGCCAGCCTCAAGCGAAGCACCGTCGGCACCCGCGCCCCAGGCGCCAGCCCCGGCTCCTCAGCAATAAGCGCGAAAACTCGTACACAAGCCCGCCGGACCTGGGATTTCACTCCCCGGTCCGGTTTGCCATTGGTCTCGAATGGCATTTTCGATGCGTCGCGAACCCTAAAATCCCCGAAATGAGGACAAAAAAGGCCGTTTTGGGTTGAAAAACCGGGTCTTTCAGTTACTGAAAAGTACCTATGCAAAAATTACAACTCGTTGATTATAAAAATGTTGCTCGATCCATAGAGGCATTTGACGGCACCGCTGGAGGGGGGAGGGGGTGGGGTAGCGCCCGGGGTGGTACAGACCGGGGGGATATCGTACGTTTTAGACCGGGCGCATCTCCGACA
>CAYNGB010000040.1:0-44670 GCA_964396795.1 uncultured Occallatibacter sp.
GGCGGGCGGAAACCAACGACCCGGTGATCATGCTGGATGAGGTGGACAAGCTGGGCCGCGACTTCCGTGGCGACCCTGCGTCTGCTCTGCTGGAGACGCTGGACCCGGAGCAAAATTTCAGCTTCCGGGACAATTACCTGGATGTTCCATTCGATTTGTCGAAGGTGCTGTTCATCTGCACGGCGAACATGCTGGATACGGTGCCCCCGCCGCTGCTGGACAGGATGGAACTGATTCCGCTACAGGGCTACACCGAAGAAGAGAAGGTGCAGATCGCGAACCGGTATCTGATTCCGCGCCAGATCAAGGAGAACGGGATTACGGCCGAACAGATCGAGTTTCCCGAGGATGCGGTGCGGTACGTGGTGCGCCACTACACGCGGGAAGCGGGCGTGAGGAAACTGGAGCAGGCGCTAGGCACGATTTGCCGCAAGGAGGCGCGGCGCGTGGTGGAAGGACACAAGGAAAAGCTTGTGGTGACGCGCGAGGAGATTAAGGAGTTCCTGGGCGGCATCCAGATTCGCGTGGACACGGAAGTGGCGGAGCGGGTGAAGCGCCCGGGAGTGGCTGTAGGACTGGCCTGGACGCCGGCCGGAGGCGACATCCTATTTATCGAAGCCAACAAGATGAAGGGCAAGGGCGGCTTCACGATGACCGGGCAGATTGGCGAGGTAATGCAGGAGTCGATGCAGGCGGCGCTGACCTGGGTGCGGTCCAATGCCGCCAAACTGGGCTTGGCCGACGACTTTACCAAGGACATCGACCTTCACATCCACGTGCCCGCGGGGGCGATCCCCAAGGACGGTCCCTCGGCAGGCGTAACCATGGCCACTGTGCTGGCGTCGCTGTTGACTGACACGCCGGTGCTGCCGCTGACTGCCATGACCGGCGAGATTACGCTCAGCGGCAATGTGCTGCCGGTGGGCGGCATCAAGGAGAAGTTCCTGGCCGCGCGCCGGGCTGGAGTGCAAACCATCATTCTGCCCGCGGACAACCGGCAGGACGTCGAGGAAGACCTGACGCCGGAGATGATCGAAGGGGTGGACGTGCACTACGCCAAGCGAATTGAAGACGTGCTGGCGGTGGCTCTGCCGCTGCTGAAGGCGCGGCCGGATACTCCGCCGGTGGCTGCCGAGAGAGGCACCAGCGCAGCAGCATAAGGGGAGGGAACACAACAACCGAAAGAGGCCGGCGAACCTGCCGGCCTTTTTTGCGTTTGTGGGTCAGGCTGCGGACCGAGCGTCATCGACCGATTGGTGTTCGCTGCGTCTAAATCACTTGAGGCGGTATGCTTTCTCTTGTGATGCAGGTGCGAGTTCTGTGCTTTGGGGTGTTGAAGGATTGGTTCGGCCCGGACGCGGTCGCGATCGAGTTGCCGCAGGGCTCGACGGTGGCCGAGTTGCTTGAGCGATTGCAGGCACACCATCCTGCAGCGGTGCTGCACGGCATCGCGGTGAGCGTGAATGCCGAGTACGCCACAGCGGCGCAGGTTCTGCAGGATGGGGACGAGGTGGGTCTGCTGCCGCCTGTTTCCGGGGGAACGGCGGGTACACCGAGCGCGAAAGTGAACGAGGGAGATGTGCCGGTTCTGGCCGCGCTGACCCGCGACCCGATTGCCGCGGAGAGGCTGGTGGCGGCGGTCAAGCGGGGCGAGGACGGCGCAGTCGTAGTCTTCGACGGCATTGTGCGCAACAATTCGCGCGGGCGTCAGACGCTGCACCTGGACTACGAGGCCTACGAGGACATGGCCGACAAGCAAATGAACGAGCTGGGGCGCGGGGCGCTAAGCCGATTCGGAGTACGGCAGGTAATCATCATCCACCGGTTGGGACGCCTGACGGTGGGTGAAACCAGCGTGTTGATCGTGGTGGCCTCGGCGCATCGTGCGCAGGCATTCGAGGCCTGCCGCTGGCTGATCGATACGCTCAAGAAGACTGTGCCCATTTGGAAGAAGGAGACCTTTGTGGACGGCTCTGTGTGGGCTGCCGGGGAGCCGTTTCCGCAGGGACTGGGCTTGGAGGCCGCGGATGGCTCGTGATCCAATGCGGCGGCTGGCGCTAGGTTGTGCGGTCTGGGGATTTGCGGTCGCGCTGTCTGGCTGTCTGGCAATGAACCTGCACGCGCAAGACGTGACCCTGCGCATGGATGTGAGGCTGGTCAATGTGTTTGTCAACGTGACCGATACCACGGGGGCAATTGTGGGTGGACTCACGCGCGACGATTTTGCCCTTGCAGAGGACGGGCGGCCACAGGAAATTGCTGTCTTTGAACGTCAATCGGAACAGCCTCTGAACCTGACCCTGGCCATCGACACCAGCGGCAGCGTACATAAAGATATGAGCGATGAGGTCGGTGCGGCCAGGCGGTTTGTGCACGCGATTCTGCGGCCACAGGACCAGATGAGCGTGATACAGTTTGCCACCACCGTTCGCGTCCTGGCGCCGTTTACTAACAAGGTAGCTGCCATTGATCGTAGCCTCGACCGTCTCCAGCCCGATTGGTCGTCTGCAGTCTACGACGCCATCTGCCGGGGCTCCGTACTGCTGGGCGGAGAACATGGGCGCAAGGTACTGGTGATCATCTCTGACGGAGACGATACCGCAAAGACGTCGACCTATGCACAGGCCCTCGATGCCGCACTCCGCAATGAGGTGATGATCTACTCGCTTATCGATGTCCCGATCGAGGCCAGCGCGGGACGCGACCTGGGCGGCGAACACGCACTCATCACCCTGGCCGAGCAGACCGGCGGCAAGAGCTTTTATGTGAGCGAGGGCGGGCTCGACAAGGCTTTTTCGCGAGTGAGCGAGGACCTGCGCACACAGTATTTGCTGGCCTATTATCCGCGGCACGAGGAACCGGGCTTGAACTTCCATCGGCTTCGGGTGACCATCCCCAGAGCCGCGAACGACGCCTTCAATATCCGCTACCGCACTGGCTATTATGCCGACTCTCAGATGGCAGGCCGTACCCGCAAGGCCGATTGACATGCTGTCTGTGCCTAACTAGCCTCGCGGTATGAGGTATCGATCCATTCTGTGCCTGCTTGGCTTTTTGATGGCTAGCATACTACCAGCGTGCGCCGGGAACTCCGAGCGCAAGATACGAGTACTGATCGTGGATGGATTCAGCAACCACGACTGGCGGCAGACCACGCTGTTGCTACGCGGCATCCTGGAATCTACGGGAGAATTTGATGTTTCCGTCAGCACCGCGCCGCAGGGTAATTCACCTGCTGCGTGGGCGGCGTGGCGGCCGCACTTTGCCGGCTACGATGTGGTGATTCAAACCTGCAACGACTATGGCAATAATGGCCTTCTTGAGGGTGTGAGCCCGACACCGCAATGGCCGGAGGCGGTGAAGAGAGACTTTGTCGAATTTGTCCGCAAAGGCGGGGGCGTGTATATCTTTCACGCGGCAGAGAACGCATTCCTGGGCTGGAAAGAATATGAGCAGATGGTCGGCCTCAGTTGGCGCGACGCCGATTATGGCACCGCGATCCGGGTAAGCGAGGAAGGCCGGTTGGTGCGGATTCCGCCGGGGACGGGCGGCAACACGGGACATGGTCCGCGTTCCAATGTGCTGGTGAAGCGGCTGGGAGACGATCCGATCCACGCAGGACTGCCGCGTGCGTGGCTGTCGCCCGACATGGAGGTGTATTTCTACGCGCGCGGTCCGGCGGAGAGAGTTAAAGTGCTGGCGTATGCCCGTGATTCCCAGCCGGGGCAAGGGATGCTGTGGCCAGTGGAATGGACAACCACTTACGGCAAGGGTCGCGTGTACGTTTCGACCTACGGCCATGTGTGGAGGGGGGATGTGCAGCCGGAAAGCATGCGTTGCGCAGCAGTCGAGACGATTATTCCGCGGGCGCTGGAGTGGCTCGCGGGCAGGACGGTGACGTTTCCGGTTGCAAAAGATTTTCCGGGCGTCGATGCCGTCTCCGTGCGTGGGAAGATTCCGTCGGCGTTTTGAACTGCGCTCTTCGGTGGCTTGAGGCTGAAACGGTCCGCGCTCGATAGTGGATTCGTGCTAAAGGCAACGATGCACCGGCTTGGCATGGGCGCGCAAGCGGGAATGCGCATCTAAAATGACATCATGACTTCTCCATTGTCTTCCCGCCACCGCTCCAAGACGCCTCCGCCGGGCGAAACCGGCCAGGAGGCGCTCTATCTGCGCTCTTTGAGCGAGCGCCAGGTGAACGTCGCAATAAAATTGCGCGACGGCGAAACGGTACGTGGCTGGATTGAGTACTTCGATGATGGAATGCTGCGCCTGACGCGCGAAGGCAAACCCAATCTCTTTATCTACAAGGACCAGATACAGACCATCACCGAAGCAGCCAAGAGGCACAATCAGCGGGCTGCGGGCGAGGCGACCCGTTGAACGGCGCAACGGCAAACTCACAAGTTATGGTCTGGGTTCCCAAGGCTGCGGTGATCGCGCGTGAGGCAGGCGCACGGTTGCGGGAATTCTTCGCCCGCGGTGTGGAAACGGAATACAAGGGCGATGTAGACCTGGTGACGGTGGCTGATCGTACGGCCGAAAAGCTGATTCGCACGCGCCTTGGCGAGGTTTTCCCCGAGCATGGAATCTATGGCGAAGAGGGCACGCGTGACCGCATGGAGCGCGAGTTTCGATGGTATGTTGATCCGCTCGACGGCACGACAAATTTCGCCCATGGATTTCCGCAGTTTTGTGTTTCGCTGGGACTGGAACAGCGGCCGGCGGAGCTGAAATCCGGCCAGGACGGCACGCTGGTGGCGGCGGTGATTTACGATCCCCTGCGAGATGAACTGTTTACCGCCGAGCGCGGGCGTGGCGCGGAGCTGAACGGGAAGCCGCTGCGGGTTTCACGCACCGCTGAACTGGCCGAATCGCTGGTTTCTACGGGCTTTCCCAGCCGCAAACGTCATCTGAGCCCGAACATTCACTTTTACCAGGAATTTACCTTGCGCTCCCACGGCGTGCGGCGGGCCGGTTCGGCGGCGCTGGATCTGGCTTATGTGGCGGCAGGGCGCATGGAGGCGTTTTGGGAGTTCAACCTGAACCCTTGGGACACTGCCGCAGGCATCCTGCTGGTGAAGGAGGCCGGGGGGCGGGTGACGGACTTTTCGGGAGCCCATTTCCGCCTCGACAGCCGGGAGATTCTGGCCTCGAACGGGCTGATTCACGAAGAGTTGGTGAAGCTTTTCCAGGATATGTTCGCAGGACGGGAATTGACGCCTATTCCGACCCCGGCCGAATGGGCTGCGCAAAGGGCTGCACGGGCCGCCGCGCACTAAGAAAGCATCTGGCTCCCGGCTGACCGCACGTTGGGTTTCAGAAAGCGGGACGAGTGTTCATTCGGCTGATTCCCGCATCGCAAAACGCCCGCGGGATTGGGCAAGTCATGCCTCGGGCCTGTGTGCTACTATCAGCGTCGAGAGTTCACCTTCCCGGAGAGTTCGTTCATGGCATATATCATTGCAGAACCCTGTATCGGCACCAAGGACACCGCCTGTGTAGACGCCTGTCCTGTCGATTGCATTCACCCCAAGAAGGACGAAGACGGGCACGCCGAGGCCGACCAGTTGTTCATCGATCCGGTCGAGTGCATCGATTGCGGAGCGTGCGTGCCGGCTTGCCCCGTTTCGGCCATCTTTGCCCAGGACGACCTGCCGGAGAAGTGGGCTCATTTTACTGAGAAGAACGCCGCCCATTTTGGCCGCTAGGCTCTAGACCCAACCCCTCGGCAATCAAGCCCGCATCGAACGCGCGTCCCGGCTGCCGGGATGCGCGTTTGTGCGTCTGGGCGCCATGAACACCCCCCCAGTCGGTGCGATGATGGAGACGCATGAGTGTGTTCGCCTCAGATGCGGTGGTTCTGCGCACCTGGCCAGTGCATGAGGCCGATCTGATCGTGAGCCTTCTTACGCGCGATTACGGGCGAGTGAGGGGAATGGCCAAATCGGCGCTCAAGAGCCGCAAACGGTTTGGCGGAGCGCTGGAGCCCATGACCGTGGCGCGGGCATGGTTTGCGGAGAAGCCAGGACAGGAGCTGGTGCGGCTGGACCAGTTAGAGATCATTCGCTCGCCGCTTTCGGCGCCGGTGGATCACCTGCGCATGGCGGTTCTCAGCTTCTTTGCCGAGGTGCTGGACCAGGCGCTGCCGGAGCGCGATCCGCAGGAAACGGTCTTCCGCCTGCTGCTCGCGGTGCTGGAGCAGACCACGGTTGAACAGACGTGGATGCCGCTCACTTACTTCCAATTGTGGATGACGCGGCTGATGGGACTGCTGCCGGATATTGGCCATTGCACGGCCTGCGGGGAGGTCCTGGTAGCCGGCGAAGCCAGCTTCAACAGGCTAGGCGACGGCCTGTTCTGTGCCGTGCACCGCAACGGCAGCGCCAGCGAACTGTCGGCCGACTCATTGCAATTGGCGCAGCGCATGCTTCGCTCGCCGGTGGCAGCCTTTGCAGGCGAATCGTGGCCTGTGCGGCGGGGGCAGGACCTGCGCCGCTTCACGCTGCAGGCCCTGGAGCGGCACCTGGAGCGCAAACTGCGCTCGGGTGAGGCCCTGAGTCGCTGGGGAGGCTGAAGAGGGCTGATAAAATTGACTTAGTCCCGTAGAAAGAGAATTGCCTGTGCCTTCAACCCCGGTCGCGCCATCTTTACCATCTAGTGCGCTTACATTTCAGGAATTGTTGTTTCGCCTGCAGAATTTCTGGGCGGAGCGCGGCTGTGTGTTGCAGCAACCCTACGACGTGGAAGTGGGCGCGGGAACCATGGCGCCGGAGACATTTCTGCGGGTGTTGGGGCCAAAGCCCTATAGGGTTGGCTATGCGCAGCCCTCGAGGCGGCCCGCAGACGGCCGCTACGGCGAGAATCCCAAGCGGCTCTTCAAGCACACCCAGTTTCAGCTGATCCTGAAGCCACCGCCGGTGAATGTGCAGGAGCTTTACTTGGAATCGCTGGAGGCCATCGGCATCGACCTTGGCAAGCACGACCTGAAGTTCGAAGAAGATAATTGGGAATGGCCGGCGGGCGGGGCATGGGGCGTGGGCTGGCAGGTGATGCTGGACGGGTTGGAGATTACCCAGTTCACTTACTTTCAACAATGTGGCGGGATGGACCTCGACCCTATCTGTGCGGAGCTGACTTATGGGTTGGAGCGCATTGCGGCCTTTCTGCAGGATGTGGATTCGATCTACGACATCGTTTGGGCGCGTGACCCGGAGACAGGCGCGGCGGTGACTTATGGCGAGGTGAGGCTGGCCGAGGAGTTGCAATTCAGCGTGTATAACTTTGAAGTTGCCGATGTGACCAAGCTTTGGGAGCACTTCAATCTTTATGAGGCCGAGGCCAGAACCCTGATCGACCGGGCAGATGCGCTGCTCCGCAGCGAGGCAGCCGACGCGGCGGAGAAGAAGCGCTTTCCGCTGCTGGCGACGTATGAACTAGCACTGAAATGCTCAAACCTGTTCAATCTTCTGGATGCGCGGGGTGCGATCAGCGTGACGGAGCGGGTGGGCGTGATCGGGCGCATTCGCGCACTGACAGTGGGAGTGGCCAAGGCCTATGCGTTGCAGCAGAATGAAACAGCTTCTAGTTCTCTGAACGCATGAATTCGCTCCTGAGATTTGTGGTGTCCCAGGCCTCAAAAACGAGACTTTGGACACGCAACATTGATACGACATCAAGCGGTCGGAGACCTAAGTCCTAGCTTCTAGCCTCTAGCTTGCTTTGACTGAACCGCAGCGGCGACTTAACAGATGAGTTAGGAGCTGAAAGCTAACGGCTAGAAGCTCGGCTGGAAAGCGCAGAAAGAACTCAATATTATGGCGGATTTCTTATTGGAGATTGGGCTGGAAGAAGTTCCGGCGCGCATGATTGCCGGGGCCGAGGCCGAGCTAGGCCGCAGGGTGAATGATCTCCTGACGCGGGAGCGGCTGCTTTCAGCCGAAGCGAAACTCACTACCTATTCCACGCCGCGACGCCTGGCCGTATTGACGGAGGGCGTGCGGACCAGCCAGGCAGACACCGAGGAAAAACTGACCGGTCCCTCGTGGAAGATTGGCTTCAAGGACGGCGCGCCGACGGCAGCTGCGGCGGCCTTTGCACGGAAGGCGGGGGTTGAAGTTTCCGCGCTGGGAAAAGTCACCACGGCCAAGGGCGAGTATGTGGGTGTGACGGTGAAGCGCGCAGGACGGACTGCGGCGGAACTGCTTGCGACCGAGTTGCCGAGGGAAGTCCTGAGCCTCTACTGGGCCAAGAATATGTATTGGCGGGCGGGCAAGCCGGAGCGTTTTGTCAGGCCTGTGCGCTGGGTGGTGGCGCTGCTGGATGCGGCGATTCTTCCCCTTGAGATTGCCGGGATTCGTGCCGGAAATGCAAGCCGTGGACACCGCGTGCTTCACGGGGAGGCGCCGGTGGTGGTGAATGCGGCCAAGAGCTACACCGATGCTTTGCGCGCCGGCAAGGTGGTTGTAGATGTGGCAGAGCGCAGGCGCTCAATCCGCAAGGCGCTGGATAAGGCAACCCGCACCGTGCCCGGCGCACGCTGGCGAGAGGATGCGGCTCTGGTGGAGACGGTGGTGCATCTGACGGAGTGGCCCACGGTGATCCTGGGTGACTTCGAGAGCGAGTATCTTGCTCTGCCTGAGGAAGTGCTGGTGACCGTGATGCGCGATCACCAGAAGTACTTTGCTGTAGAAGGCGCGGACGGAAAACTGGCGCCGCATTTTCTAGCGGTGCTGAATACCGAGGCGGACGAGGAGGGCGAGGCCATTATTCGCCACGGCAACGCGGGGGTGCTGCGGTCGCGCTTCAAGGATGCACAGTTCTTCTGGAACTTCGATCAAAAGACGCCGCTGGTAGACCGTGTGCAGAGCCTGAAAGCGGTGACTTTCCAGAAAGAACTGGGCAGCTATTACTGGAAGACCGAGCAAAATCTGGCGGTGGCGCGGAAGCTGGCAGACGCAGTGAAGGCCGCGGGCGTTGCGTTTGACGAGGCCGCGCTACGGAAGGCGGTGGAACTGGCCAAGGCCGATCTAACCGCCGAGCTGGTGAAGGAATTTACTGAACTGCAGGGCATCATCGGCGGACTCTATGCGCGGGCGCAGGGGCTGGGCGAGCGCGTTTCACTTGCCATCTACGAGCAATACACGCCGGCCTCCACCGACGACAACATTCCGGTTTCCGTCGAGGGGCAACTGCTCGGGCTCGCCGACCGCATCCAAACGATCTTCGCAATGTTCAAGATCGGCATGGAGCCCACGGGTTCCAAGGATCCTTTCGCTCTACGTCGCGCTGCCAACGCCATTGTGAAGATCCTCGCGAAATCGAAGCTTCCGCTGTGTCTCAGTGATGTCGTTGAGGCAACTGCATCACTCGATAGCAAGACGACGGAGTCCGTGCGCGACTTCCTGCGGGAGCGACTGCACTTCTACCTGAAGGACGTGCGCGGCTTTGCGTACGACGTGGTGAGCGCGGTGCTGGCGGTGGGCGCCGACGATGTGCGCGATGCGGTTGCTCGTGCCCAAGCTCTGACGGCGGCGCGGGAATCAGAGGACTTTGCGGCGATTTCGGCCGCATTCAAGCGCATCAAGAACATCCTGCGCCAAGCCGAGGAGAAGGGCTTTGAGTTGGGTTCGCCCACCAGCGTGAAGCTTGCTCCAGAGGCCCAGCAACTGGCGGATGCGGCGGCCGCCCTGGCGCCGAAAGTGGCCCAACTGCGCCAGCAGCGGTCATATGGCGAGGCGCTGGCGACAATCGCCACGCTGCGGCCGGCGGTAGATGCCTTCTTCGACAAGGTGATGGTGCTCGATCCGGATGAGGCGGTGCGCGGTGCACACCTGGGGTTGATTGACGGAGTGCTACGCGGGTTTTCTGGCATCGCCGACTTCAGCGAGATTGTGACGGGGTAGGGATGAGATTCCCAGGCCCCAAACGCGGGACCTGGGGCGCCCGGCACCCAGTGCCATGACATGTTGAACCGATTGCCTTCTCCGCATCTTCTGCTCTTCCCGCACGTCTACAATCTAGAGAGATGTCCGACTCGCTTTATTTGAGTTTGTGGTACCCGAACCTGCGCCTTGCCGCGCTCGCTGACAAGTTGGCGGCGGTGCTGGGTGCATTTGCCGCGCACGGCGGCGAAGCACGGGTCTATGCCGGCACGACGTGGCCCATCAACTGGAACGAATCACCGGTGTTTCAGCGGGTGTACGGCCGCGGCGAACGTGGCGCCGAGCCAGCGGAGGCGGTTGCGGAGGCGCTCGAGCTGCTCCACGATGACTATGCCTACGAGTTTCAGATCGGATGGAGTCTTTGGGAATTGGAGACTCCTGCAAATCTCGATCCACGGTGGGTACGCGAGCCGCGGCTGGTGAGGGTGGTCGGCTATGGGCCGCTTTTCGACGACGGCGCCTACGAGCAGGACGGGCACATTCGGCTGGAGTTCGGCAGCGACGCGGCGTTTCTTGACGAAGAGGGCGAACTGGACGCGAGCGCGGCCCGGCACGTGGAAGAAAACGTGCGCCAACTGGTGGAACTGACGGCGGCGGTAGAAAAGGGCTCGGGGGCAACGGCACGCCTGCTGTGGAGCGAACTGGGGGAAAGCCTGGCGCAACGGTTGGCGGCCCGCCTCGGCGTGGGGAACTGAGCCGTGCGACTCACCATTGAGCGGATGCGGACGCTGATACTGGCAGCGGGTGTGGTGCTGGTTCTGGCGCTGGCGGTATTTCTGGTCATCGGCAAGTGGAGAAACCCGTTCAACCGCCGCGATTTGCCCCACCGGTTGGGCATCGACATACAACAAGAGGCGAACGGAGTCACCTATACCCAGGCGCAACGAGGCCACACGCTCTACAAGATACACGCGTCGAAAGTGGTGCAGATGAAGCAGGGCAACGCCCTGCTGCACGACGTGAGGATCGAGCTCTATGGCGCGGACGGCAGCCGCGCTGACCGCATCGAGGGCGACGAATTCGAGTATGACCAGCATGCGGGAACCGCCCGGGCAACGGGGCCGGTTGAGATTACTTTGATCCGTCCCGGAGAAGCTCTGGCCATCGTGCCCAAGGCGAACCCCGAAAAGGCGCTCGGCGACAAGGCAAAGAGCGGCGTGCTTACAGCAGCCGCGCAGACCGCCGCACGGGGCGAGATTCATGTAAAGACCAGCGGGCTGGTGTTTGACCAGCACAGCGGGGTGGCGAGCACGAAGGAGAATGTCGAGTTCGAGATGGCGCAGGGGAAGGGCAGCGCCATGGGCGCCACCTACGACTCGCAGCATGGCCACCTGGTGCTTGATCGCGCGGTGGAACTGAATACCCAGCGCGGCGCGGACCCGGTGAAGATCCAGGCGCACCATGCAGAGTTTGAGCGCGCTGACCAGGTTTGCAACCTGCAAGGGGCAACGGCCAGCTTTCGCGGAGGCGTGGCAACGGCGGAGGACGCAAAGATCGTGTTCCGCGACGATGGGTCGGCGGAGCGGCTCGATGCGGCCAACGGCTTCAAGATGACAACCGCGGCGGGAGGCCGCATGGCGGCGCCGACGGGGGCGCTGGAGTTTGACGAGCATAACCAGCCGAGGCATGGACACCTGGAGGGCGGGGTCACGATCGATGAGGACAATCACGGCAGGCAGGTACATGGGACGGCGCCCGGCATGGAGATGGAATTCACCAGCGAAGGCCAGCTGCGGCGCGCGCACCTTGAGCGGGGTGTTGAAATCACCACCGACGAGCGAAGCGGTGTAGGCGGAACAGCGGTGCGCACCCATCGTGCCTGGCGCTCGCCCGTGGCCGACGTGGAATTTCGCAACGCGGGCCACGGGTCTGTGGAGCCGGCCGCGATCCACGGCTCGCAAGGGGTAGTGGTTAGCGGTGAAAATCAGCGTGGCAGCGCCCCGGCGGCTGTTTCACGGTTGACGGCCAGCGACGTGTGGGGAGCCTTCGGCGCCGATTCAGTTTTGACCTCAATGACCGGGACGGGACACGCCAGTATGGAGCAGACGACCGCTGCGGGTGCACATCAAACCACTAGCGGTGACCGGTTAGTGGCCCATTTTGCAGCCGGACAAGCGAACGGATCGGAGATTCAGTCGGCCACCGTAGAAGGCAACGTGGTGCTGGTGCAGGTGCCGGCAGAAAAGCCGGGCACGGCCGTAGAGCCGCCGATGCGGGCAACGGCAGGGCGAGCAGTCTACGAGGAGACGGGAGAATGGCTGCACCTGACAGAGAGCCCGCGGGTGGAGGACGGCGGACTGCAAATGGTGGCAGACAAATTGGATCTCTCCCAGTCCTCCGGCGACGCATTCGCGCATGGAAACGTAAAGGCGACCTGGTTGGGCGGCGACGCCGACAGTGCGGCAAGACCGGGAAGGCCCGCAGTTGTCCCGCAAGCCGCGACCCTCGGCGGGCAAGGGCCATCGCACGTCATTGCAGCGGAAGCACAGATTCACCAGGCGACCGGCGAAGCCACCTTCAAAGGACAGGCGCGATTGTGGCAGCAGGCTAACTCCGTCTCCGCACCGGTAATCGTGCTGAACCGAGACAGACAAACGTTGGTAGCGCGATCTGCAAGCCCAGCGGAGCCGGTGCGGGTAGTGTTGTTGACTGCGGTGAGTGTTGCGCCGGGTAAGGCAGGCAAGACGGGCGATTCCTCAGTAGTGCGGGTGCGCGGCGGCGACCTGAAATACTCCTCCGCAGAGCGCAAGGCCGTGATGCATGGTGGCGCGGGTAACGTGGTTGCGGAAACTGCAGAGGCGACCACGATCTCAAGCGAAGTGGATCTAGTGCTGCTGCCTCCGGGTAATCACGCCGGCAAGGACGGCGCGGCGGCGCAGGTTGACACCATGACCGCGCACGGCCACGTGACCATCACGTCCCAAGACCGGCGAGGAAGCGGCGAACAGCTTGTGTATTCCAGTGGAACGGGCGAATATGTGCTGACCGGATCTGCCGCTGCACCACCCCGGATGACCGATCGGGAGCACGGTACCGTGAGCGGCGAAGCTTTGATTTTCAATAGCCGCGATGATAGCGTCAGTATCGAAGGCGGCGGACGCAAGACAACCACAGAAACCACGGCGCCGAAGCAAGGGCAGAATCGCCAGAGAGATTGATGGACACACTGATCGCCGAGGGAATCGGCAAGACGTACAAGGGGCGACAGGTTGTCCGTGGGGTCAACCTCAGAATCTCCCGCGGCGAAGTGGTGGGACTGCTGGGGCCGAACGGCGCCGGCAAGACCACCAGTTTCTATATCATCGTGGGACTGGTCGCTCCTGAAAGCGGCCGGGTGCTGGTGGACGAGAACGATATCACGCGCTTGCCGATGTATCTGCGAGCGCGTAACTACGGCATCAGCTACCTGCCGCAGGAGCCGTCGATCTTCCGTAAATTGACGGTCGAAGAAAATATTCTGGCGGTGCTTGAGGCGCAGCCACTGGGCAGCCGGGAGCGCCGCTCACGGGCCGAACGGCTGATCAACCAATTGAATCTTGGCCACATCCGCACCACGCGCGGCTATGCGCTCTCAGGGGGTGAACGGCGCCGGGTAGAGATTGCGCGCTCGCTTTGTATCCAACCCAACTTCATTTTGCTCGACGAGCCATTCAGCGGCATCGATCCCATTGCGGTGCTGGAGCTGCAGAAGATCATCTTCGACCTGAAGGCCGGGGGCATCGGGGTGTTGATCACCGATCACAACGTGCGCGAGACGCTCAGCGTGACTGACCGGGCCTACATCATTGCCGAAGGACGCATCTTTCGCGCCGGGACGCCGCATGAACTTGGCAACGATGTTGAGGTGCGGCGCGTCTATCTGGGAGAGGGTTTTTCTCTGGGTTGAGGCAGCTTGGCAGGGGGCGGGACAGGAAACGGCAAACAGTCCATCCCGCGTTTGTGGCATGGCAGAGGAATCATCTTCGAGCTAGGATTCTCAATCTGGCAGCCGCCCAATCCGGGACAATTCCGGAGGCAGAGGGCGTTTTAGCCTGCAGCCACTTTCTCATCCGATTACACTTACTTTACGGGCAAGCGAGGATTGAGTCGCGTTTATGGTGCTGTTGCAGCCCAAATTGAACCTCAAGGTCGCGCAACGCCAGGTCCTTACTCCGGGCCTGATGCAGATGGTGAGCGTTCTTGCGCTCAATAAGCTGGAACTGAAAGAGATGATCGACGCCGAAATGGTGGAGAATCCCGTTTTGGAAGAGATCGATGAGACGGTTCCGATGCTGGATGAGGTGGCGGGCCGCCTGGAGCGGAAGGAACGCGACGAGCGCTTGGAGGTGATGGACCACGGTGCGGCGGAACCCGCGCCTGCGCCGAAGGATTCCTTCAACGAAATCGACTTCGGTTCCTACTTCCAGGATTATCTTGACCCCGGATTCCGCACCCAGCCGGAGTATGAAGACAGCGACAAACCTTCGTTTGAGAACTTTCTTTCCCAGCCCACCACGCTGTCAGATCACTTGGCGTGGCAGTTGGGTTCTCTCACACTCGATGCGCAGCTTGAACAGGCTGCGGAATTCGTGATCGGCAACCTGGACGGAGACGGATATCTTGCGATCAGCGTTGAAGAGCTGGCGGTGGCCTTCAGCCACTTTCCCGAGTTCGAGTTGGAGCAAGAGGCAGTGCTGGACCTGGTGCGGCGCGCCATTGACCTGGTGCAGCACCTTGACCCTGCCGGTGTGGGAGCGCGGGACCTGCGCGAATGCCTGATGATTCAGATCGCGGCTCAGCAGCATGAGTTTGCCCAGGTCTACTCCCGCCAGGAAATAGAGAACGCGGAGGATCCTCACGGTGCGTTGCGCGCCGAGGCTGATGCGCGGCTCGACGAGAGGCGGCGCAGCATGGAAGTTGCAGCGCTGATTGTGGACCGGTACCTTCATCTGCTGCTCAAGCGGGATGTGAAAGACCTGGCAAGAGCGGCGCAGGTGACAGTGGAGGAAGCGCACGCCGGTGTGGAATTCATTCGCACACTTGACCCGCGGCCAGGTCGGCTTTACAACCGCGAACAGACGCGCCTGATCGAGCCCGACGTGGTGTTTACCAAGCGGGGCGGCGAATGGGTGGTCAGCATGAACGAGGAAGACCTGCCCAGTCTGCGCCTGAGCCAGCGCTACCGGCGGATGTTGGTAGCCGAGGGCACCGATAAAGAAGTGAAGGAGTACGTGAAGGAGCGGTTCCGTTCGGCGCTGCAACTGATGCGCAACATCGCCCAGCGCAAGAGCACCATTCTGCGTACCTGCGATGTAATTGTGCGTCGCCAGCAGGACTTCCTTGAGCAGGGCATCGAGGCGCTTAGGCCCATGATGATCAAGGAAGTGGCCGAGGAGATCGGAGTTCACCCTTCTACGGTGAGCCGCGCGGTAGCCAACAAATATGCCCACACGCCGCAGGGAGTGATCGAGCTGCGCTTCTTCTTCTCCGAGGGGTCGAACGGTCCTGAAGGCGCGGACACTCCTCTGCTGGTGCTCAAGCGCAAGGTCCGAAAGTTGATTGAAGACGAGGATTCCAGGCACCCCCTGACCGATGACCAGTTGGCGGCCTTGCTGCAAGCACAGGGAATCCAGTTAACTCGACGCACGGTTGCCAAATACCGCGAAGACATGAATATTCCGTCGACCCATCAGCGCCGCCGCAGAGACGCGTAGAGGCGGGAAGAGACGCGATCTAAAGGGACCGGCTTCGGGGAGAATGACCTTGCAAGATTGAATTTCAGTTGGTGCTGGTCGTAAGGGCGAGTCTAGTAGCTATAATCCACCACATGCTCTGTCATACTCCCCATCAGCGCATACTCCATTCCAATTCTTTCGTTCGCAACGTGCAGTGGCGCGGTCCGTCTCCACGTGCCATCTGTCGGTTCGTCACTCATAATCCGTATTGCGGTGTGGACCGGGGTGCATGGATGGGTAGTTATGTTGAGTGTCGCGATGAATATAAAGGCTTTATCGGTTGTTTGTACTAAATTTATGCTCCCCAGCCAGAATGAATGGCGGGGAAAGCGAAGAGCGGAGGCTGACCATGGAAGTGGAGTTCACCGCCAGGCAAGTGAATGTCCCCAAGGCACTGCGAGCGCAGGCCGAGGAGGCAATGGAACGCATCGCCCGCATTTTGGGCAAAACTGCCCGCGCCAGCATCATTTTTCGCGCGCAACGGCATTTGCAGATTGCAGAACTAACCGTGAAGGCGCGGACCCAGACCATTGTGGCTGCGGGCAAGGCAGACAGCCTGGAGGCGGCGCTGCGACAGGCCATCGCGCACGCCGAACTCCAGGCGCAACGCTACCGCGACCGGCAGTACGAACGAAAACGGCTGCCCAAGGAAGAGAAATTGATGACCGCGCCCCCGGTGACCCGGGCCAAGACCCGCGCCGCAGAGCCGGAGGAGGGCGCCAGCAACGGCAAACCCACCCGCGCCAAAGCTCGCACGGCAATCGCGGTGCACTCGTTTCCTGCACGTGAAGCGGTGGTGGAGCCGCATATTCTGACCAGCGCCGAGGCGATCGCGCTGAGGCCCATGACGATTGAGGAGGCGGTGAAGGACACCGAGTTTCGTGACCGCGACCTGCTGGTTTTTCGCAACCAGGCCGGAGACCTGTACGTACTTCATCGCCGGCGTGACGGGCAGATGGAACTGGTGGAGATTCCTTAGAGCGATTCAGTCATTCCGTTGAATTGCGGATAATCGAGACGGGCCCAGTCTGAGCCGTGTACTACCGCGGCTCCGACGCCCCAAATTTGGTGCTGTCCGGTGTAGGATTGGCGCATGACAGAACCTAAGCCTGCGCCGCGAAGAGCTCCAGGGCGGTTGCCTGCCAAATCCGCAAGGGCTAAGAAGAAGCCGACCAAGGAACTGGTGATTGTGACCGGCATCTCGGGCGCAGGCAAAGCCTCGGCGCTGAAGGCTTTCGAGGATCTTGGCTATCACGCGGTGGATAACCTGCCCCTGGAACTGCTGCCCGAGTTTGCCGCCCTGGTGGCGAAATCCACTGAGGTGGAGCGTGCGGTAATCGTGGTCGATATTCGCGAGGGCCAGACGCTCGATCGACTGCCTGAGATCCTGAAGCGTGTAAAACAGGTGCTGCCCACGCGGGTTGTATTCCTCGATGCGCAAGATGCGGTGCTGGTGCGGCGCTACTCTGAGACGCGACGGCCTCACCCCTTGCGCCGGTCAGAGACAGTGTCGCGCTCCATCGTGGAAGAGCGGCAACTGCTGGACCCCATCCGCAACGTTGCGGACACACTGGTGGATACCTCGGACTTCAACGTGCATGAACTGCGCGCCTACATCCAGGATCGCTATGGCCACAACGAGCGGGCAAAGCAATTGCTGGTGAGTTGCCTCAGCTTCGGCTTCAAAAACGGCGTGCCGCTGGATGCGGACATGGTGTTCGATGTGCGCTTTCTACCCAATCCCCACTTTGTGCCGGAGTTCCGCAAGAAGACTGGCAAAGACCCCAAGGTAGCCGCTTACGTGCGCGGGTTTCCGCAGACTGAGGAGTTTCTGGGCAAGGTGACGGACCTGATGCTTTACCTGTTACCGCATTACGTGGACGAAGGCAAAAGCTACCTGACCGTGGCCTTTGGCTGTACAGGCGGCCAGCACCGTAGCGTGATGATGGCCGAGGAGATGAGCAAGCGGCTGCGAAAAGCTGGATACCAGGTGAAGGCTGTGCACCGGGATATACCGCGGCAGTAGCGGACGATTCAGCGCGGGAGTGGCAAACCGTCCAGCCACCGCGAGAGCGCATCCTGGTAACAGCGTTCCTCATCACTGGTGGTGGGGAGCCAGATGAGCATTCTGGGGGCGGTCACCATTTTAAGAATCTCCGGCTCATCGTTCTCGGCGCTTGGGCCCAGCTTTGGAGTCCAATAAAACCACAGCGAAGGAATGCGCAGCGCCGCCGCCGGAGAATTCATGTCATAGCGGTCGCGAACGAGGGCGTGGGCCGGGACCAGGCGTGCTCGCGGGTCGCGGAAGTAGACGTTGGCGGGCTGTTCGCGCGGCGCTTGCGGCACTACACCGGCCAGTTCAGGGTGTGCGGCAGCCACCTGGAGAGCGAGATTGGCGCCCAGGTCTCTGCCCACTACTACGATGGAGTTGGCGGCAATGTGGCGTGTTGCGGTGAGGTAGAGCAGCGCCGACTCGGCATCCTCGCGCCAACGGGCTTCGCTGGGCCGGGCGAACTTGCTCTGCCCGTAGCCGCGATAGTCGAAAGCCAGCACATTGGGCCCCGCCTCGTGGAGCAGCGCCAGAGCATCCACGGTGTCGCCAAGGTTGCCGTCTGGGCCGTGCAGGTAAAGTGCTGTGATGTGGCTGTAACGAGCTCCGAGGGCGGCGGGAATCCACCAGCCTTCCAGTTGCGGGTCCCCGGCCTCGGTGGCGTCAAAGGCGACCGCGCCGAAGGGCAGGCCAACGCTGGCCGGGGTGCGCGCGACGGCCGCGGTGGGGTGGTAGAGCAGTTGCCAACTACCCTGCCAGAAGAGCAGGCAGAGCGTTCCCCAGGCGCAGACTGCGGCGACCACAATCGCCAGGCCCACGGCAGCGGCCAGCCAACTGCCCGGAACAGTGGGCGGAGGTGCAGAAGCACCCTTCGCTCCCCGCGCAGCTCTGAAGGCAGCGGGTTGGGAAGCGGATTTGGCGGTGGGTTTCTTGCGCGGCATTGAGCAACACTTTCACTCCGCATTCACACGGAGGCACACTATGATGCTAATTGCATCATCCAATCAGCGAGAGGGAACTGTTTCCCCCGGGAGTAACAACCATGTCCGATTTTGTGCGCATCTGTTCGCAATCCGAATTACCCGCTGTGGGCGAAGTCCGCGAATTTCTTGTTGGCAGCCGAGCTTTTTGTGTAGCCAACATAGGAGGGAACATTGCCGTGCTCGACGGTGTTTGTCCACATGAAGGAGGGCCGCTGGGCGAGGGAATTATCGAAGAGGGCCGGGTAGTGTGCCCGTGGCATGGGTATTGCTTCGATGTGCACAGCGGAGTCTCGCAACAGGACCCGGATGTGAAGGCCGAAGTGTTTGAGACCACGGTCGAAGATGGTGAGCTGCGCGCGAAGATCTAGTGGAACTCCACGCAGTGGGTGAACCAGTAAAGTGCTGGGTAGACGAAAGAAGGGAGACGGCAATGAGCGACGGTCGCGAAGAGCGCGAAGAACGTGAAAAGCGCCGCGAGCAGGAAAAGAAAAAGGATCACGAGGACCAGATCGACCCCGAGCCCGCTGATCAGTGGGAGCCGGAGCGGGTTGACTCCTAAATTATTTGTCGATGCATTCGCGAGCGGGGATCAGCCGCAGAATTTTTCCGCGCATCCGGATCGAATTGCGAGGACCACACTATCTCTTGCGCAGGCGCAGTGATTCCCAGGTTCCGTCGGCACTCCAGCCTCCATCCACGGCGAGAGCGTGGCCATTGACGAAGCTGCTCTCTTCGCTGTCGGCGAGAAACGCTATCGCTCGGGCGATATCATCCGGATTGGCGAATCGGGCCATCGGTATGCGGCCGGTAATGTCGGCATCCGTGTAGCTTCCACCGGCCTGATCTGCCTCGTCCATTTCAGTTTTTACCCAGCCCGGACACACTGCGTTGACACGGACTCCTCGACCTCCCCACTCGGCTGCAAGGGTGCGAGTGAGCCCGATTAACCCATGCTTCGATGCGTTGTAGGCTACCCGGTCCGCAATTCCCAGTAGCCCCGCAACAGAAGCAACGTTGATGATGGAGCCGCTGCCCGCGTCGAGCATCATTTGCCCGAAGGTCTTTGCCAGCAGAAACGGCGCCACAAGATTCACTTCAAGCACGCGGCGATAGTCGCTGAAAGCCGTATGTTCTGCAGCAACAATGAGACTGATGCCAGCATTGTTTACCAGCACGTCAACGCGACCATAGCGTTCGAAGACCTCTTGGGCAAAGCGATCTACGGTTTTTTCATCTGTAATATCGCCCTCGAATCCCATCGCTTCACAGCCTTGCGCTTCAATTGCCTTTATGGTCTCAGCAGGATGATGAATATCGATGATGGCGAGCCTGTAGCCGCGCTGAGCGAGCAGTTCTGAGGTCCGGCGGCCAATGCCCTGTGCCCCACCAGTAACCACAGCTGTGCGTGCGTTGTCTTTCATCTCTTTT
This sequence comes from uncultured Occallatibacter sp., assembly GCA_964396795.1. Taxonomy (GTDB): domain Bacteria; phylum Acidobacteriota; class Terriglobia; order Terriglobales; family Acidobacteriaceae; genus Telmatobacter. The sequence continues at coordinate 20,120 of CAYNGB010000040.1, forward strand.
CGGTGCTCCCTTTCTTAAGATCGTAAACCTCCACTCTTTACGTTGAGCCGACGTTCAAGTATCAAGTGCCGCAGTCGCGAGGCGTGCTGGAAAAGGCTCATCTCAAGACATGGTAGATTGTCCTGTTCCACCAGCCAACCGCGCTCCGGCGGCGGATCCGCGACCGTACTTCGCTCGGAAGAGAGCGAGAGTATGCGCTCGACAATTCAGTGCCCAAGTTCCAGAAAACGAAGCGATCGCGGGCAAAAGATATGGCGTTTCCTTGTATCGTCCTTATTCCCACCCGCAGAGTTCGTGTTATGATTCGATCAATTACCCAAAAAATTTAAGGAGCACGGCCTCATGAAATGCCGCTCGATCGCCTTTGCAGGCGCGACTGCTGTTCTTGTTGTCTTCCTGGCTTGCGTCACAGCACTTAATGCCGTGGCGCAGACCTTCAGGGGAAGCATTCGGGGTACTATCACGGACAGTACCGGAGCGGCTGTGCCCGGGGCGAAGGTAGGGATCTTCAGCCCGTCCACTGGTTTGTCGCGCACGGTAGCCGCCGACGATCGAGGCGAGTATGTGGCCTCAGAACTACCGCTCGGCACCTACAGCGTGACGGTTGAGAAGCAGGGCTTTCGCACCACTACGCTGACGCAGATTCCGGTGAGCGTTGGCTCGCCGACGCGTGCCGACGCCAAGCTTGCCACCGGTGCGGTTGAAGAAGTGGTGGAGGTGAACGCCGATGTGCCGCTGGTGGAAACCACTTCAAACAGAACGGGCGGCACGATCGAAGCCACCGAGGCCGCCGAACTTCCGGTGAACGGGAGAGACTTCACCAAGCTCCTGGAATTGGTTCCAGGTTCGACAAGCGATCCCGTGGGATCGACCGAATCTGCCGGCTCGTATGGACTGTTCAGCCTCAACGGCAATCGTGGTCGGTCGAACAACTACCTGCTCGACGGCACGGACATGAATGACGGCTACCGCAACCTGCCTTCGGTGAACCAGGCCGGCGTGTGGGGCTGCCCCTCGACCATTCTTCCTGTGGACGCGCTGGCAGAGATTCCAGTGACCGGCAGCCCGGAGGCTGAGTTTGGCCGCAGTTCGGGTGCAACCGTCAACATTGTGACGAAAAGCGGCACCAACCGGATTCACGGCAGCGCATTTGAATATTTCCGCGACGGATCGATGAGCGCACGCAATTTCTTCAATACCGTTGCCCAGCCCAAGAACTCGTTTACCAACCATCAGTTTGGCGGTTCGGCTGACGGGCCAATCGCAAAGGACACTTCGTTTTGGTTTGTTGCCTATGAGGGACAGAGAGAGGACGGCGGTTTGCCGCAGTTGGGCACAGTGCCTACACAGGGAGACATCGACAACTACAAAGCCCAGAATGGACCTGTCAATGGCGTAATTCAAAGCCTGCTGGACAGCAAGCCGTGGGGAACATTACCAGCTACCGGCGGGAGCGAGACCTTTACCACACCGTTCAACAACAAGAGCGACAATGTAATCGCCAAGGCCGACCAGCATCTGCATTTGTTCAGTGCCGGCGATCTGTTGACCGGGCGCTACTTCTACAGTCACGGTTTGCAGAGCTTTCCGTTGGGCATGCTCTACACCGGCAGCAGCGCACCGGGGTACAACACCACAACGCCGACGCACGTAAATATTGTTTCGCTGTCCTATACCTCCGTTCCAAGATCGAACCTGATCTTCGAGATTCGCGGCGGTTACAACCGCTTCCTGCAGCAGTTCATACCGCAGGATACCGGTCTCAATCCGAACGATGCATTTGGCCTGGACACTCTGCCGCCCGGCTTCACCACGCGCGACCTGGGATTGCCGACCATCGACGTTGGCGCGTATAGCCCCATCGGCTCGACGGCAAGCGATTCGCGCGGCCGCATCGATACGAATTATCAGTTGTTCGGAAATGTTTCTTATACTAGGGGCGGGCACAGTTACAAGGCTGGTTATGAATGGCGGCGGACGTTTATCAACAGCTTTATCAATTCAGGACACCGCGGCAAATTGGTCTTTGACAACCTGGACGATTTTCTGGCGGGCAGCATTGATGGCGGCAGTTCAGCCGACGGTGATGGTACGCGCTACTCCTACCAAAACAGCAGCGGAGCCTACCTGCTTGACTCCTGGCGCCTGAGCAACAAGATCACGCTCAACTATGGATTGCGCTGGGATTACTTTGGCGTGATCGGAGCCGAGAACCAAGCATTCAGCATCTTCAACTTAAAGACCGGAGGGCTTGAAACGGTGGGAGCCGCCGGCGGGCCCGCGTCACTCTATCCCAAGGACTTGACTAACTTCGCGCCGCGCCTCAGCATGGCGGACGATCTGAAAGGCGACGGCAAGCTCGTGATAAGAGCCGGTGGCGGCATCTTCTACGACGGCGCATCGCAAGACTTCTTCGTGGGCAACCAGGCATACAACACAAACGCAGGTGAGGCGGGGCCGGCGTTCAATGGCATCGGCTTCGCGTCTCCGGTAGTCACGTCGATCACCAAGGACACCGCGATTTTTGGCGATTACACACCGAGCAGCGTTTTCACCGTTGACCAGAATCTGGTGACGCCTAGGTACGCCTCGTATAACTTCAACATCGAATCGCAGCTCACAAGGAAGATTGCTCTCCAGATCGGATACGTTGGATCACAAGGACGCCACCTCTTCCACTTCCGCGATCTCAATCAGTTCAATAATGTCGCAGGCAGCGTAGACAGTTGCGGGAACGGGCAGAATATCACTTATGGTTATCAATGCTTCCCAACTTATTCTGTCGGTTCGTACGTGAACATTCCGCTTTATTATGTCAACCAGATCGAGACCAGCGCGTTCTCCAATTACAATTCTGCGCAAGCGACATTGAAGGTGCAGAACTGGCGCGGCGTGACGTCCACTCTGAACTTTACATGGGCGCATTCTATCGATGACGCCAGCGACGGACTGGACTTCGTTCCGAACGCGTCGCAGCCCGACAATAGTTTCAATCCGCGCGCCGATCACGCCAGTTCCAACTTCGACGTGCGTCAGCGCCTGCAGTGGTATTGGACTTACAACATCCCTGATTTCCAGCGAGCTAAATGGATCGCCGGTGGTTGGGCGCTTGACGGCATGTTCAACTTTGCAACCGGCCAACCGTACACAGTCAGTTATCTATTTGAAGGCGATTACAACGGCGGCGGTGAATACTTTGGACGTCCTGACATCATTGGCAATCCCTACGCTGGCGCACATGGAACCAACCTGCTGAACCTGGCCGCGTTCGCCGCGCCATGCACCGTGGATAGCAGCACGGGAAAGTGCACCGACGGCCATCCGGGCAGCGAGGGCCGCAATGCCTTCAATGCGCCGAACTACGCCAATTTTGATTTCTCGCTTACCAAGACCTCGCACCTGACCGAGACGGTAACGATGGAACTTCGCTGCGATTTCTTCAACATCTTCAATCACCCCAACTTCAGCAACCCCCTGCTGCCCGGATTTGGCATCGACGTCTTTGGCAGTAGCCACATCGATGGAAACCGGCTTGTAGCAGGCTCCGACCCGAGCACCAACGGATCGCAGTTTCTAGCTACCACAGCCACGCCGGACGTAGGCAGCGGCAACCCGTACCTTGGCGGCGGTGGCCCACGTAGCACACAAATAGCGGTTCACTTCACCTTCTAGGCTCGAGCACTCAGAGGAGTTTCACATTGCTAACTTCGGCCGGCATGTCGGCGCGCCGGCCGGGCATGTTGCCGGATTATGTTCGTGCTCGATCCTGGTTACGAAGGAAGAGTTTTATAAGATGGGATTCCTGATCGTGTACACTTAACCCAATAATCAATTACTCAGGGCCTCAGCTTGGACTCTCTTCAGCAACAGCATGCGCTGTCACTGCTCAGCGGTGATGAGGCGGTGGCCATGGCCGCCTTCGACTCCGGGGTGAAACTCGGTACGGGATATCCCGGCACTCCATCGACAGAGATACTTGAGACCTTCGAATCTCTGGGTGGAAGGGCGCAATGGTCGCCCAATGAGAAAGTAGCGCTGGAAGTTGGGATCGGCGTCGCCTTTGCCGGTGCGCGCGCGCTTGTAACCATGAAGCATGTCGGGCTGAACGTTGCCGCTGACCCCTTATTCACCGTGGCATATACCCGGCTGGATGGGGCGCTGATCGTGGTTTCTGCCGACGATCCCGGGATGGCCTCCAGTCAGAACGAGCAGGACAATCGGCGCTACGCGCTGGCGGCCGGCGTTCCCATGTTGGAGCCCTCTGACTCGCAGGAAGCTTACGAGTTCACGTTGCGCGCCATCGACATCTCGGAGCGTTGGCAAGTGCCTGTTCTGCTGCGCATGACCACGCGGGTATGTCATTCCAAATCAGTCGTACGCCGCGCGACAGTTGCGATTCGTCCTCCGCGTCCGGCCCATTTCGAGCACGATTTTCCTTCTCGAGTCATGATTCCGGCCTACGCACGTCCCGCGCATTTGCGACTGCGCAAAACCCTCGCGCAGATCGCCGCGTGGAACGACGAAGCGGGGCCAAACGAAGTCATAGCAGGCTCGCCCTCGCTGGGAATCATTACCTCGGGCGTTGCATTCCAATATGTGCGCGAGGTCGCAGGTGAAGCAAGCGTACTGAAACTGGGGATGACCCATCCACTTCCACTGGAGCGCATGCGCTCCTTTGCCGCGAGCGTGGAGCGCTGCATTGTCATCGAAGAAGGAGATCCATACCTGGTCGAGGGCGCGCGCGCCGCAGGCATCACAGTCGAGGCCAAGCCGGAGATATTTCGCTTCGGCGAACTCAACAGCGGTCGAGTGCGCCGCATTCTGGGCGGCGATGATTCGCCGGAGCCGACGCCCGTTCGCGGTAAACCGCCGGCATTGTGTCCCGGTTGTCCGCATCGCACTGTCTACACGGCCCTGAAAAACCTGAACTGCATCGTCTCCGGCGATATCGGCTGTTATTCCCTTGGAGTGCTGCCCCCCTTCGAGGCAATGGACACGCTCGTGTGCATGGGCGCGGCCATCGGCGTGGGTCTCGGGCTGCGTCACTCACTGCCGCCAGAGGAGGCGAGGCGAGTCGTCAGCGTCATCGGCGACAGCACGTTCGTCCACAGTGGAATCACCGGGTTGATCGAGATGGTTTACAACCCGCCCGCCAGCGGCCATGTGGTGCTGATCCTCGACAACGGAACTACGGCCATGACAGGCATGCAGGAACATCCCGGAACAGGCCGCACGCTGGCTCATGCCAAGACGGGCAAGGTTGTTTTTGAGGATCTCGTGCGCTCGCTGGGTGTGCGCAATGTGCACGTCCTCGATCCTGCGGCGGACGCTGCTGGATTTCAGAAGCTGATTCAAACATGCCTGGAAACTCCTGAGCTTTCCGTTGTGATTGCCCGCCGGGACTGTTTGCTTGCAACCCGTGCGATCCGCGAATACGAGAGGTGCAATGAGCAGCAGGCCAACTAACGTTGTGATCGCGGGCCTGGGAGGACAGGGTGTGATCAAAGCCTCTGACATCCTGGCTGATGTCGCATTCAGCGCTGGCCTGGACGTCAAGAAGAGCGAATTGCATGGCATGAGCCAGCGCGGTGGTTCCGTCTCCAGCGATGTGCGTTTTGGCAAGCGTGTGTTCAGTCCTATGGTTCCGGAAAGAGAAGCGAACTTCCTCCTTGTAATCGCGCCTGACCAGGTCGAGGTGAATGCGGCGGTCCTTGGACCGGATGGCATTCTCATTGAGCCTTCTCAAATCGACGAATCCAGCCTGTCAAACAAGAAAAGCATCAACGTGGCGCTCCTTGGGGTGTTGAGCCGTCACCTGCAATTTCCGGTCGAAGCATGGACTGCGGCTCTCAAGCGCAATTTGCCCGAGAGGCTGCACGATGTGAATCTCACGGCATTTTCCATCGGGCGAGCCACTGAGCTGACCCTGGGACAAGAAAAATGAATTCAATTCTTGAAACCGGTGTTACAGACTGTCATCCCGCAAGTTTGCCCGATTATGTTCCGGTTTCCGAACTCCGCGAACTGCAGCTAATCCGCCTGCAAGCTGTGGTTACACGGGCGTGGCGGCGGGTCAAGCTATTCCGCTCCCGCATGACTGAACGCGGGCTCGCGCCTGAAGACATTCGTTCACTCGAGGACATCGCGAAGCTGCCATTCACCCAGAAAAGCGATCTGCGAGATACCTATCCGTTTGGACTTTTTGCCAGCCCTATGAAAGACGTTGTTCGTCTCCACGCCTCCAGCGGAACCACGGGCAAACCCATTGTGGTCGCTTATACAAAGGAAGATGTGGAGGTTTGGACGTCGGTCGTGGTCCGCTGTCTCGCCGGCTGCGGTTTGAATCGCGGAGATATCGTTCAGATCGCTTATGGTTATGGTCTCTTCACCGGCGGGCTGGGTGCGCACTACGGTGCCGAAGGTCTGGGCGCGGCGGTCGTCCCAACCTCCGGTGGCAACGCTGACCGGCAGATCATGCTGATGAAGGACTTTGGTGTAACTGCGATGTGCTGTACGCCAACTTACTTCCTGCACCTGATTGAGCGCGCTGCCGAACTTGGCGTTGACATGAAAGAACTGTCGCTCAAGGCCGGAGTTTTCGGCGCCGAGCCGTGGAGCGAATCGTTGCGCCAGCACATTGAAAGGGCGAGCGGCATTGAGGCCTTTGACATCTACGGCCTTTCTGAAATCATTGGTCCGGGCGTGGGTTGCGAGTGCCGCCGGCATCAGGGCTTGCACATCTTCGAGGATCACTTTTATCCGGAGATTGTCGATCCGGCGACCGGAACTCCGTTGCCCGACGGAGACGAGGGCGAACTGGTGCTGACCACCTTAAGCAAGCAGGCCATCCCCATGATCCGTTACCGGACCCGCGATATTACGGCGCTGCTGCCTGGCACATGCGACTGCGGACGCACGCTGCGGCGCATTGGCCGCATTGGCCGGCGCAGCGACGACATGCTGATTATTCGCGGCGTGAATGTATTTCCGTCGCAAGTGGAGTCCGCGCTGCTCGAGATTGAGGGTGTTTTGCCGCATTACCAGATCCTGCTTACCCGTCAGCAGGGATTGGATCAGATGGAAGTCCAGATCGAAGTAACGTCGCAAATGTTCAACGATAAGATCGGCGCCTTGCAGAGACTCCACGAAAAGCTTCAGGGCGCGCTTGATCACGTGCTCGGAATCCGCGTGCGTGTTGCCCTCGTCGAAGCACATTCTCTTGAGCGCAGTCAGGGCAAAGCAAAACGTGTCATTGACAGGCGGACACTATGAAGATTCAACAGATTTCGCTGTTTGTCGAGAATAAGCCGGGACACATTGCTGCCCCGGCACGCCTGCTGGCGCAGGAGGGCGTTGATATCCGTGCGTTGTACCTGGCAGACACCCAGCAATACGGCATACTGCGGATGATCGTGTCGGACTGCCAGAAGGCTGCCGGGATTCTTGAACTCCACGGATTTGTTGCTAAGGTGACCGAGGTGTTGGCCGTCGAGGTGCCTGACCATCCGGGAGGCCTGGCCGACGTAGTGGGAGCCCTGGAGGGGACCGGCATCAATATCGAGTACATGTATGCCTTTCCCTGCCGTCGCGGAGACAAGGCGATCCTGATCTTTCGTTTCGCCGATCCCGATGCGGCGATTGCGCATATGCAAACGGCAGGCATTAACCTGCTAGAGTCCAACGAACTTCTCAATCTGTAGCGGACCCGCGATCATGCCCATCTCAAAAATCATTGCCAACCAACTCGAAAACGCCTCCTGGATTCGTCGCATGTTTGAGGAGGGCATACGTCTCAAACGCGAGCGCGGGGCCGACGCGGTCTTCGATTTTTCGCTTGGCAATCCCGACGTTGAACCGCCGCCCGCGGTCATGGAAGCATTGCGGCGGATTGTCGCCGGCAATCGCCCCGGCTCGCATGGCTATATGCCCAATCCTGGTTACTCCGAGGTTCGCGCGGCCGTCGCTAGAAAGCTGTGCAGAGAGACCGGTTTGGACTTTACTGCCGAGGATGTCTTTATGACGGTTGGCTCGGCGGGCGCCTGCAACGTGATCCTCAAGTCGATTCTCGATCCCGGGGACGAAGTGATCGTCCTGGTCCCTTATTTTTCTGAGTACCAGTTTTATATCGCCAATCACGGTGGGTGCATGGTCCCCGTGGAAACTGACGCCTCGTTCCTGCCCGATGTGGAGCGTATTGCAGCGGCAATCACTCCTCGTACGCGCGCGATCATTGTCAATACGCCCAATAACCCAACCGGCCGCGTTTACCCTGAAAGTGTTCTGCGTGATCTGCAAGCGATGCTGGCGCGTTCCGACCAGCCAATTACGGTCATCAGCGATGAGCCGTACAAATCCTACGTCTATGACGGACAGAAGCAACCCGAGGTGGCGTCGTACATCGCAAATACGGCGATCTGCAACTCGTGGTCAAAGTCGCTGGGATTGCCTGGCGAGCGCATTGGATATCTGGCGCTTTCGCCGCAACTGGAAGATGTTGCTGATATGCGCCGTGCCTGTGCCTTCAGTAATCGCATCTTGGGTTTTATCAACGCGCCTGCAATCTGGCAGTGGGTGATGATGGAAGTGGCGGACGAGACCATCGACCCAGTGCAATACGAGCATAAGAGGAATGTGCTGTGCGATGCGCTTGCGGCCATCGGATACGATGTGAGGCGGCCTGAAGGCTCGTTCTATATCTTCCTCAAGACTCCCATCCCCGACGACATTGCGTTTACAGGGCTGCTTGCGGATGAAGGCGTGCTTGCTGTGCCGGGCACTGGTTTTGGACGCTCAGGTTACATCCGTCTGTCGCTGACAATTCCCCTGGACCGGATCGAAAAATCGATCGGTGGATTTCATCGTGCATTTCTCTCATCGCGTCGCCCGAAAATCTGATATGGATGCGCAGGGCTGGGCCGGTATTCATGAAGTGCCGCTTCTCCGCTTCAGCCTTGACGCTCTTCGCTCCACCATATCAACTCATTCAACATGCGCGATCGGGATGATCATTCACTTCTCTAAATGGTCCTTGCCGTCTGTCAACCAGTCCAAGGTAAATCGCGCGAAAACCTCTTCGCTGTAGTGTTCGACGAAGCTTCCAAACGTGTAGCCCGTCTCGAATAGAATGCCAACCGATCCGTCGGGAAAAACTGTCATGCTGGAGTACGCCCCCGGCCCTTTCAAAATGGTCTTTTCCACCGGCCAGGTCTTTCCCTCGTCATAGCTGACACGCACAGTCACGTTAAATCGGCCTCGGGGGTCAGATTCTACTCTTTCAGCAGCGATGGCGCCGCTCACGGGATTGGCAAAGAGAATCCGATTCTTTGTGTAGCCTTGATCTTGCCGCGTGTAGCGAATCATACTTCCCTGGCAATCGGGATCGGGTAGGCCGGGATCAGCGAAGGGCTGTGTCCAGCTTTGCCCTCCATCCTTGCTATACATTAGCCTGCGATTCGGCGGTCCCCTCCGGCTAAACAGGAGCGAACCATCAACAAGTTCTACAATCTGTGTTTCGTTCCAGTCTCCGGGCGCGGTTCCTCCGAATTTCCAGCTATTACCGTGATCGTCGCTGAAAATGATCCCGTCATAAACCGGAACGACTAATCGGCCCGACTGGAGTTGAATGCCGGCTCCGGGGCCGATTTCATGGAGACCAGTTTCCCGAGTGATCTCCATAGGACCGGACCAGGTTGCCCCTTCGTCGGTACTCTTGATGAGCCAAATGGGTGCGTTCCCATCCTTGTATGGTTGCTTAAATAAATTTGCTACCAGATAGATGGTTCCGTCGGATTGGTCAACGACTGGAACCGGATTCATATAGGCATCCCCATTCGCGCTGCGAAACACCTCTTGCGAGGGAAGCCACATCATTACGGTGCGCCTGGAGCGTCCTTCAGGTTTGAGGGGGAAGAACTCAGGTGTCCATTTGCCGGCGTTTCCAAGGCTACGCTTCAGGACGATGTCGGTCGCCACGCCGTCTCCGCTCCCATCCCTTCGACCTTCGGTGAAGGCCAACACCGTTCCCTTCTTGGTGCAAATCAGCGACGGTATCCGATAGGTGTTGTAATCGTCCTGGCCACCTACAAAAAGCTCTGTCTGTTCGAAAAGGCTCTGCGCGCGTAGTGCTAACCCAGAGAAGATCACTAATGCAGCGCTCAACAGCACTAAGGCTCGCGGATTTTGCATATACCCTTCCATCGTGCCTGGAGATTCTACCTTAAATCTCCAGAGCGTGAATTTTGCTCCGTATTGACCGACGAGTTTGTTTCAGAACCGGGCGTGCCCACAATACTATGTTCATATGCGGTACGCCATGCCGTGCCAGGTTGGCCCCGTGGTACGGAACTCTGAATAGACCAATGCGCAATTTCGAGAAAACCCGAACGGAATTCCAGGAGATACTCGCCAAGCCCATTCGCGAACTCGGGCTCAAGCTCGAGGGTTCCCCGCTCGAACGATTCGTTCACCAGCTTTATCGCGAGCTCGAGGCCAAGGGCATCCACAAGTTCCGTCCGCTTTGTTATCTCACCGATGAATGGGGATGTCCCTCAGGCGAGCCCGTCATCGGCATCCCGTTCTATCTGGCCAACCCGGACCTGGCACAGCTTGAGCGCGAGATGAACGATTTGGAAGACGCCCGCGAGATCATGATGTACATGCGTCACGAAGCCGGGCACGCATTTAATTATGCTTACCAGCTATACAAGTCGGTTGAGTGGCACGATCTCTTCGGTTCCTTTCGGCGGGCATATCGCGATAACTACCGTCCTATACCGTTCTCGCGGAAATTTGTTCGCCACCTGGCGGGGTGGTACGCACAGAAGCATCCGGATGAAGATTTTGCAGAGACATTTGCGGTTTGGCTCACGCCTCGCTCGCAATGGCGAAAGCACTACACGGGTTGGGATGCGCTGGCCAAGCTCCAATACGTCGATCGCATGGTGCGAAAAGTCGGAAATGTCGAACCCATCCGGCGTCGAGGTCGCGCCGACATCACGGTCGACGACATGGAATCGACAGTCGGCGAGTTTTATCATCTCAGCCTGCCGACGGAGATTCCCATGCAGGAACTCGCGCTGGATGCCGACCTGACAGACATCTTCAATACCTCCCGCAAGCGGCATAAGGGTGTGCGACCTGCTCAGGAGATGTTGCGTGAGCATCGCAAGCCCATTGTCGACAAGGTCGCGTATTGGAGCGGCGTGCAACGTCCAATCGTCAAACGACTGGTAGAAGCCATCTGCAAGCGTGTTGAGGACCTGGACCTGCGAGTGGACGTTCTACGTGAGCTCGAGTATCTTACGGAGTTCACGGTGTACATAACGGCACTCTCAATGAATTACCTGATTCGAGGAAAGTTCATTCTTTCCTGAGGTGTGCCGGCAACTGCCGTCAGTCCGATTGGAGGTCGCATGACCGGGACAAAGTTAAAAGTCACCGTGCTGTATGACTTGTGGGAGGATGAACCCATAGGCGTGCAAGAGGAGGTTTCTGCACCGCGCAAGCCCAAGGGGCAAACGAAGCGCAAGAGGAAGCCGGTAAAGCACGACCGCGAAGAGATATTCGAAGCCTTGGAGAAACTCGGCCATGAGCCGTCATATTACGTTCTGGACGGCCGCATGCAATCACTGCTCGGACTCGCCAAATGTGGCGCCGATCTCATTTTCAACCTCGCGGAATCCTATGCGGGCGATGACACCAAGGAGATGCACATAACTGCATTTCTGGATTTGCTCGATATACCTTTTACTGGCGCGGGACCGCACGCGCACATTCTTGCGCAGGACAAATCGATCGCCAAGAAAATATTCGCTTTTTACGGGATTCAGTCGCCCTACTTTGTGATAGCCTATCGCGGCACCATCGACCACGCACACGACATCTCGTTCCCGCTCATCGTGAAACCGACCTCGGAAGATGGATCCATCGGTATCGATGCCGCTGCCGTAGTTACCAGCGTGAAAGAGTTGATGGAGCGCGTCTCCTATATACAGACGGAATTTGATTCTCCTGCGTTGATCGAGGAGTACATCGAAGGACGGGAAATCTACGCCTCCATTCTCGGCAGTCACGAAAGCGCACATACACTTCCGCTTGTGGAACTTGACCTTTCGAAGCTTCCGAAGGGCGTGCCAAAGATCGCCAGCCAGGATGTGAAATTCGAGAAAGACACAGAAGCCTATAAGCTTACGAAATCGGCGATCGCGGAAGACCTCGATGAAGAAACCATGGCCAAACTCAATGAGATCGCGATTAAGGCCTATCGCGCCGTCGAGCTTCGCGATTATGGGCGCATTGATATGCGCCTATCGAGCAAAGGCGAGGTTTATGTCATCGAAGCGAATCCGAATCCATGGCTGTCCAGCGGACAGGAGTTTGCCATGGCCGCGAAAAAATCTGGTCTTTCCTATACCCAAATGATTGGGGAGATCGTGGACCTTGCCATGGCTCGGCAGGCGTGAAGGACGACAAATACTCCGGTGAGTCGCGGCGCACGGTTCGAGGCCAACCAGCGTGACGAAGTGGTGGGGAACGGCGATCCCGTAACTCTTCGCTCGCGATTCAACTTCAACGGATTCCGATATGTGCGGGTGATAGGGATTGAGAGTGTACCAGCCGTTTCCGACGCGACGGATTATGAATCCCTGACACTTGGCGGCTACGTGGTTCATTGTCCTACGCGCGAGAGACTCGGTTACGGAGGAGTGCAGGGGAAGCGCTTGCGCTGGCCGGAGGTTTGGACGATCATTCAACAGTGTATGTTGGTAATGGCAGAAACTGTAATATAGAGTTTTGCAAATGGCAGACGATGTCACGCATTACCGTATATGCCTAATACGAAATAGGCCGGGGAATATCCCTCGTTATCAAGGCTGTCACTCCTTACGACCGTCGAGGTTCCAAGTGGAATAGAAGAAGAGTAAAGGCGGGCACCTCCCCTCTTCTATCAAGGATCGGGGGGCGCCATACCAAAGGGACCCGGACCAAGGTGGTTTTTCCGGCGAGTACCAGTACTTGCATCGGTGAGGAGATAGGTAACTAGAAATCAGTTACTAAATGGTGAAAGGCATAATTAAGGGAAAGTTGGTACGATCAGCTTGGCATTTCAACCGTTGGTAAGAACCTCTGGTTTATCATCGACGCTCTCGGGCACCATTGATTTTGATTGAGACTCCCCACCCAGGAGTTCTGGCTTGACCAGGGCTTCTGCAGGTTCAAGATAAAGTCTTGATTGACGGCGGAATTAGGGTTCCCTGGCAGAGCACCTTCGAAACGAAGTGCCGGGTCCCCGTGTGTTGTTGCAAAACAAAAAAAGGAGTGTGTGGCAGGTTGATGGCCCTTAATCGAGGACTAGTCAATACAGTGAGGATTATTTCCTTTATGTCAGTTTCGCGTCGAGCGCTCGGGGCATTGCCGGGACTGTGCGGCAGTCTGCGAGGAATTCTTGGAGCGGGACTCCTTCTGGCGGCCGGCAGTCTATCGATGCATGCGCAGCTGAGTGTAACCACGTGGCGCAATGACATCTCGCGCACAGGGCAGAACCTGAACGAAACGATCCTGAACACTTCGGACGTAAACCCCACCCAATTTGGCAAGCTCTTCTCGCAGGCTGTGGACGGATATGTCTACGCACAGCCGCTTTATCTTCAGAACGTAGCGATTAGCGGAGCGTCACACAATGTGGTGTTCGTCGCGACCGAGCACGACAGCGTCTACGCATTCGATGCCGACAGCAACGGTGGTGCAAATGCGAACCCCCTGTGGTTTGCGTCGATGCTCACTTCGGCCCACGGAGCAGCGGCGGGTGCAACCACAGTTTCGTCGAACGATGTGGGAACGGATATCGTTCCCGAGGTGGGCATTACCGGTACACCGGTTATTGATCCGTCGTCCGGGACACTTTATGTGGTGAGCGCGACCAACGAGGGTACCGCCTTCGTGCAGCGTTTGCACGCGCTGGATATAACCTCGGGAGCGGAGAAGTTCGGCGGCCCAGTGGTGATTACCGCGACAGTTTCGGGAACAGGAAGCGGCAGTTCCGGCGGCTCATTGACCTTTGACCCGGAATGGGAGAATCAACGGCCTGGTCTATTGCTGCTGAATGGTATCGTCTATGTCGCATTCGCTTCTCACGGCGATGCCGGCCCATGGCACGGGTGGATTATGGGCTACAACGCGCAGACTCTTATGCAGACAGGGGCATTCTGCACCTCTGCGAATGGTGTCGGCTCTGGGGTTTGGATGGGAGGCTCCGGTCTGGCTGCGGAAGTAGTTGATCCGGTGAATCATCCGTACGGCCGGATGTTCGTTGCGACAGGTAACGGCGATTACACGGCGACAACGCCCTACGCGGCCGGCATGGACTATGGGGACAGTGTGTTGGATCTGGATCTGACCAACGGCGTGCCGACAATCACGGATGAATTCACACCTTCGAATCAGGCCTCGCTGGACGCTAACGATGGAGACGAGGGATCCGGCGGAGTCTTGATTGTTCCCAATCAGACCACTGGGAGTTATCCCCATTTGCTGGTGCAGGCAGGAAAATGGGGTGAAGTGTACCTGCTTAACCGCGAGAATCTAGGTGGATATAACACCGCGGGCGATCAGGTGGTGCAGGAGCTTCCCTACACGGTTGGGCAGTTTGGCACTTGGACCTCGCCTGCATATTGGAACGGGACCGTCTATTACTGGGGCCAGATTGACACTCTCAAGGCATTTCCTCTCGTCAATGGGCAACTCACAGGTCCCACTGCTACCTCTTCCGAGTCGTACGGTTTTCCAGGAGCGAACCCATCCATCTCTGCGAACGGAAATACGCAGGGAATCGTCTGGACCATCGACTCTGAAGCCTACCAGACGCAAGGTCCGTCCGTCCTTCAGGCTCACGACGCCAGCAATCCAGGCACAACTCTCTATTCGAGCAGCACAAATGCCACACGAGATAATCCCGGTCTCGCGGTCAAGTTCACAGTTCCGACGGTCGTAAATGGGAAAGTGTATGTGGGAGCGCAAGGCCAGTTGAGCGTGTATGGGCTGCTGAATGGGGAGCAATTGGCAGCGGCTCCGACATTAAGCCCAGGTGCTGAATCATTTAGTGGCAGTCTTGCCGTCACCATCAGCGATGCGATCACGGGCGCAACCATCTATTACACGCTGGATGGCAGTACGCCAACTGTTGCGTCTGCGGTTTACTCAACCCCGATTACGATCACGGCTACAACCACTATCCGGGCCATAGCCAGTGCGGCGGGCTACCTGCAGAGTGCGGTGACATCTGCTACGTATGTCGACTCTGTGCAGGCTGCTACGCCGACCTTCAATCCAGGTGGCGGCACTTTTGCACAACCTCTTTCAGTAACTATCAGCGATTCCACCGCGGGAGCAACGATTTATTACACTACCGACGGAACCACGCCGACGACCTCTTCAACACAATACACCGGGTCTGTATTAGTTAGTACCACCGAGACTCTGAAGGCAATTGCTGTAGCATCCGGTCTGATCAATAGCTCAGTGGCAAGCGCGGCCTACACAGTGAACATAGGACAAACAGGCATCAACTTTCCGGTCGGATTTGCAGGAACTGCGGGAATCATGATTTTGAACGGCAGCACCGACCTGGATGATACCCGTCTGCAACTAACGAATGGAGGACTGGGTGAAGCGGGATCCGCATGGTACTACCAGCAGGTGAACGTTCAGGCATTCACAACGAGCTTCAGTTTTCAATTATCCAATCCAGCTGGCGACGGTATTACTTTCGCGATCCAGGGAAATAACGTCTATTCGCTTGGCAACTCGGGATCAGGTTTGGGATATCAGGGAATTGCCAACAGCGTCGGGATAAAGTTCGATCTATATGACAATGCGGGCGAGGGACCGGATTCAACCGGCCTCTATATCAACGGGGCCAGCCCGACGGTTCCGGCCATTGATCTAAGCACAACAGGGATCAACCTGCACAGCGACGACACGATGGAGATTGACCTGGCTTATAACGGTACCGTCCTTTCAATGACGGTCACAGACATGGTGACCGGAGCGGCGTATTCCACAAATTGGACGGTGAATATCCCCTCTATTGTCGGCGGCAGTACAGCATACGTAGGATTCACAGGCGGCACCGGAGGAGTTACTTCCAGCCAAAAGATTCTGAACTGGGTCTATACGATCGGATCAAGCGCTCCGCCGGTCTTGATGTCACCTTTGTTCAGCCCTTCCGGTGGAACATATAGCACGGCGCAATCGGTGAGTATCACCAGCGGATCTGCAGGCGCAACCATCTATTACACGACAGATGGGAGCACTCCAACCACGTCGTCGGCAGTATATTCGAGTGCGATCAATGTACACGCGACAGAGACGCTGCAGGCCGTCGCGGTCAAAACGGGTTACACTAACAGCGCGGTAGCCGCAGCGGCTTACACGATCGGCGCAGCGCTGCCTGCCCCAACATTTTCGCCAGCAGCCGGGACCTACACAACGTCGCAATTGGTGTCCATCAGCGATGCGACAGCCGGCACAACCATCTACTACACCACGAATGGGGCGACCCCAACAACATCGTCGACCGTGTACAGCGGTCCGATCACGGTGAGCGCAACAGAATCCTTGGAGGCCATCGCGGTCGAAGCGGGTTATACCAACAGCCCGGTAGCTACGGCTGCTTACACCATCGCCCTTGTGCTGCCAGCGCCGATGTTCTCGCCGGCGGGCGGGACGTACACAACGTCGCAATTGGTGACCATCAGCGATGCGACGGCCGGCACAACCATCTACTACACCACGAATGGCGCGACTCCAACAACCTCATCAATGGAGTACAGCGGTCCGATCACGGTGAGCGCAACAGAAACCTTGGAGGCCATCGCGGTCGAAGCGGGCTATACCAACAGCCCGGTAGCTACGGCTGCTTATACCATCGTACCGGTGCTGCCAATGCCGACGTTCTCGCCAGCGGGCGGGATGTACACAACGTCGCAATTGGTGACCATCAGCGATGCGACAGCCGGCACGACTATCTACTACACCACGAATGGGACGACTCCAACAACGTCGTCAAGTATGTACAGCGGTCCGATCACAGTGAGCGCAACAGAGACGTTGGAGGCCATTGCAGTCGAAAAGGGTTATACCAACAGCCCGGTAGCTACGGCTGCTTACACCATCGCCCCTGTGCTGCCAATGCCGATGTTCTCGCCGGCGGGCGGGATGTACACAACGTCGCAATTGGTGACCATCAGCGATGCGACAGCCGGCACGACTATCTACTACACCACGAATGGGACGACTCCAACAACGTCGTCAAGTATGTACAGCGGTCCGATCACAGTGAGCGCAACAGAAACGTTGGAGGCCATTGCAGTCGAAAAGGGCTATACCAACAGCCCGGTAGCTACGACTGCTTACACCATCGCCCCTGTGCTGCCAATGCCGATGTTCTCGCCGGCCGGCGGGACGTACACCGCGCCGCAGTCTGTAACCATTAGCGACTCGACCGGCGGAACCACGATTTACTACACCACAAACAGGACTACGCCGACTACGTCGTCAGCCAGGTACACGGGCGCGATCACAGTGAGCGCGACGGAGACGCTGGAGGCCATCGCCGTAGAGGCAGGTTACACCAATAGTGCGGTGGACACAGCTGCTTACACCATCAACCTGCCAACTGAAATCACCCCGGCGGTGAAGATCACGCCGTCTTCATCCAGCATCAGCACGAATCAGACGTTGACAGTGACGGTGGCGGTCAGCGGTGGCACAGGCAATCCCACACCCACCGGCTCGGTGATCGTGACGAGCGGGAACTATAGCTCTACTGCCACGCCGCTCAGCGATGGTAGTGCGACAATCAATGTTCCCGCCGGATCTTTGAGTACCGGTAGCGACACTCTGACTGCCAGCTACACACCGGATGCAGCCAGTGCATCGATTTACAACGGCACATCGAACACGGCTACGGTGACCGTGACAACGGCCGACTATTCCCTGGTTGCGACCGCGGTAACTGTGGCGCCTGGTGCACCGGGCACTTCCACCATAACGGTAAGCTCAAACACCGGCTATGCAGGAACCGTCACGCTGACATGCGCGGTAACCTCAAGCCCAACGGGTGCGACAGACCTGCCCACCTGCGTCGGCGGCCAGGCGATGACGCTCACTTCTGGCACGCAGAGCGGAACTTCAACCGTGACGGTAAATACGACGGCGGCTATCAGCAGCGCTCTGCCCGGACCCCGACCAGGCAAGGGATGGGGCGGTGCGGGCGCCGGTGTTGCTCTGGCTTTCCTTGCTTTCCTGTGGATTCCTGCACGGCAGCGCAAGTGGCAGTCGATGTTGGGCGTTTTGGCTGTGATTGTAGTACTGGAGAGTCTGGCGGGTTGCGGCGGCATTAGCCGTTCAAACACCACGACAAATCTGGGAACCACCGCCGGCAACTACACGGTTACGGTGACCGGAACCGGCAACGACGCAGCCAAGACAATAGAGAAGACGACCTTCACGCTGACCGTGAACTAGATTCTTGAGCCTATCCGGTGGTGGGCCTCCCCGGCAGCCGGAAAGAGTTCGATATGCAGGCTGGTCATGGCGTGGCAATCGCATGGCGGATAGAGGGCGCGGGGTGACCTCGCCAGTCGAAATGTCTGGCAGCCAACGCACTTAGTCTGGGCTCGGAAATCTACTGCGAAGATGGGCATCAGAATCTGGTGAGGAGTTCTCTCAATTCTTTGTTGTGGATTCCGGGCGGATTGTTTGAAAGATAGGCCTGCGAAGGAGCACGGGGAGTTGCAAGCGACAAAGTGCGGGTGGTGGCTTGGTCTTGCGAAGCCGCTCAGACGCGGCATTAGTTGACTGAATCTTCTCTGAAACAGGAAATTTCCATTCAAAACAACTGTCTTGCAAGGAATACGGGAGAGAATATCAACTCTCAAAGGAGGTGGTCACCGATGAGGATAAGGGAAACGGTTTGGCTTGCCATATTATGCGGCCCGATGCTGCTGGGGGCTCAGGCGGTGGGAGGTCGCTTCGATGGGAATTGGACTACCAGTATGGCTTGCGAGGCGCATGGCCAGATGCCTGCTTACAAGTGGGACTTCCCTAGCGTGATCAAAGACAACAACTTTCATGGCATGCACAGCCAGCCTCAGCGGCCAGGCTACCTGGAGATCAACGGCATGATCGGTGGCGACGGCACCTCAAACCTCAAAGCCAAAGGCTGGGTCAGCGAAAGTCAGGCGCATGGAATCTTTGCTCTCAAGGGCAACAATTACGACTACGTGATCCACGCCAAATTCAGCGATACCACAGGCACCGGTACCCGGGACAAAGGCGTTGGCATCCTTGGCCGCACCTGCACTTTCGACTTCACCAAGCAGACGAACACGGACGCGGTCCTGCCCGCGGCCGCCACCCCGCCGACTGCGCAGTAAGGCCGGAAAACAATGCAAGGATCAGCCCGCCATGACGCTTGCCGACGGCAAGAACTTTGACTCCCAACCCGACGGAAACCTGACTACATTGCGGCTACAAAGTCTGGAAGCATGTTCGCGGCATTTTCTTGCAGCAGCTGCGTCATGTGTGCAGCCATGCCGGTATACATCGATGCGGCGCGGAAAGCATTCACGAGGACGCCTTCGCTGGCTTGGTTGCAAGCGTACTGGGTAAGAGCCATAACAACGCAAAGGCGAATCTGCATGGCATCACTGCGCAGAGTCTCAAGAAGCACGCAGTCTACCGATTCGCAGTTTCGAGACGCAAAGTCGGCCATGCTCAACAGTACCCCTGCGTTCTGGTACATCGCCCAGAGGCCATGGACACCCTGGAGACGCTTCCAGGTTTCCTCCGGCGTAGCGTCGTCGAGCCCTTCCTTCCAAAGGAAATGATCGCTCAACTGGCTTGCGCTCCAGTCAGGCCGCAGCTTGGCTATCAGCGCTTCCCACGATTGATCATCCTGTCGCCGTGCGCCAACTCTCCAGCGGCCCAAACAGAGCGCCAAAACTGCAATCGCGGCGATTTGGAGCAGAAGCAATATCATCAATCGTCCTTAAACCTGGGAGCTTGCGATTCACGAACCTTCAGGGTGGTCCAGTCGGTTCTCGCCGTTCCCACTGCGCACATAGAAAGCCTAAGGTAGCCCTTAGGTGCGGTCAATGGAACTTCCCGGCCAGAGGATGGTACTTTCGGGGGCCATATATGAGTCCCGGATCTTCTTCAACGTCAACTAGATGGGGGCAGAATTGCGAATCATCGCTCTTCTTCTCGGTGGCTGACGCAGTCTCACCCTCGTAGTGCTGATGGACAGGGCCATAAATCAACCGAATCGATGCTAAAAAATGGCAATTTCGTTCAGGGTGCCTTTGCCCTGAGTGGCGGTCACGCGACTCCAGAAGCAAAGACAGCTGAGGTCCATCAGTCAGTAACTGAGAGTCTGAAGCGAGAATCCCGCATGGTATGAGGCGTTCCGAGTGCTTTCTTATTGCGCCGACCGCGTGGTCGGCTGTAAATTGTGACAAGTTGGCACAGACCTTAGGGAGACGTGTAGTTCCCCTGTCTGCTCTCCCGCAGGCGGCGATACGGCAAGTGGGCATTTTAAGGTTCTCCTCCCGTTCAATGACACTCATCGACACAGAATTCTGGCAGCTACCAGTTCGACGGAGTGACCTTTGCGGTAGGTGGATCGGGGTTCCTGGTGCTTTTCGAAACACTGAAGACACGTTACCAAAGTTCGCTCGGCATCACCTTTTGGTTGGATGTATCTGTGCCGATGAGGTGAGAAAATCATCTAGCCGTGCGCGCATAGTCCTCATGAGCCTAGCTGGGCAGCTTGCAAACTGTGGTGGGTAAAGGTCGTTACGTCAATCTACCTGACAACGGCAGATTTGGAGTCGGCATGACGGTGCGAGACGAAGAATGCGGGCAAGTGATCGTATTTACTCTTCTTTCTATGGCTCTGCTTTTGGGCTTTTTGGCGTTGGCCATTGACGTTGGAATTCTCTTCCGCGCCAGGCGCAACGTGCAGATTGCGGCCGACGCCGCTGCAATTGCCGGCGCGCTGGATTACAAGTACAACGGTTCAGTTTCGTCGGCTCAGACAGCCGGCGCGGCGGCCGCTACCGCGAACGGGGTCACGAACGGGACTGGCGGAGCTGTGGTTGCAATCAATATTCCCCCAAAGTACGGAAGCTATGCCGGATTCTCCGGTTTCATTGAAGCTGTCGTCACCCAGCCAAATTCAACCTTGTTTATGGGAACGCTGTCCGGCAAGACTTCTGCCACGGTAGCCGCCAGGGCGGTAGCGGGCTCCGGAAGCGGCGCCGGGTGTATCTGGACGCTGGCCACATCGGGAGACGACGTCTCCTTGACCGGGTCCGGGGCCCTGGCCGCAACTAACTGCGACATTTACGACGACTCGAGTGCATCGAATGCACTGACGCTGACAGGGAGCGGTTCGATATCCGCAAAGGCTATCGGCGTAGCCGGCAACTACAGCAAAACAGGGTCGGGAAGTATCACTCCTACGCCAGTAACGGGAATCGCTCCTGCAGCCAACCCCCTTAATCTGACGCCGCCGGCTATTCCAACAGGGACCTGCTCGTCCAATTGCAACCCGAGTTTCAGTGGCTCCACAAATAATCAGATCGGGCCAGGAACTTATACCTCAATTTCCAATAGCGGAAGCGGGACGCTGACGCTTACCCCCGGGAACTACATCATCAACGGGAATCTCAGCAATACCGGGAGCGGATCGCTGATTCTTGGGGCGGGGAATTACACGATCAGCGGAAACTTTACCACCACCGGGAGCGGATCGCTGACGCTTGGCTCAGGAGAATATATTGTCGGCGGCAACCTTAGCCTAACCGGGTCGGGCAGTCTCACTGGGATAAGCGTTAGCTTCTACACGGAAGGCGGCAGCACTATCACTGGAAGTGGCAGCGAGGATCTAACCGCGCCGACTTCGGGACCGTATAACGGCGTTCTGATTTACCAGCCACCGGGTGACACCCAGGCGGTGTCACTCACCGGTTCCGGTAGCTCGACCATTCAAGGCATCGTTTACGCCCCCAGCGCCGCTATGACTTTGACCGGGTCTGGCAGTATGACAGTGTCCTTGGATATCATCGTGGATTCCCTTAGCCTTACCGGAAGCGGAAGTATCACGGATACAAATTACGCCGTAGTGACTAACCCCAGTTCCGTGCTCGGAAAACTCGCGATGGTGGAGTAACCATGCAAATTTCAAGAGTTCGTAATTGCAACAGGGAGCGCTCCGTTTTGTATCTGTGCGACAGAATTCGCAAGAGGGTTAAAGAGGAGAAGGGGCAGGCGCTGGTTGAGCTTGCGCTTACTCTTCCGGCCTTGGTACTGCTCCTTGTGGCAGCAGCCGAATTTGCCAGGGTGTCCTATGCGAGCATCGAGGTGTCAAACGCAGCCATGGCCGCTGTTCAATATGGGGCGCAGACCGCCAACACTGCCGGGGACACGGTTGGGATACAGGCGGTAGCGCAAAGTGATGCACTCGATCTGACATCGGGAGTGCTGACCGCGACCGCTACGAAATCCTGCATCTGTTCCAATGGGAGCGCTTCAACGTGCCTTTCAACGGATTGTTCCGGGGCCTACATTGAGACGATCCTCACGGTGAAGACGCAAGCCACCATCGATCCCTTGATTCACTTGCCGGGGATTCCAAACACGTTCACGCTTCGCGGACAAGCAGTCCAGAAGGTCCTGCAGTGATGTGCCTGAAGAGCGGAAGCCACAGTGAAGGTAAGCTGACACTCAGGTTGCGTGAGAATCTGAGCCGCCTCCTCGTGGCGCAGGGGATAGGCAGCAAAGAAAGACAGGGGCAGTATCGCCGGGTGGTTTCCGACGAGGATGGCGCAACGATGGTCGAGATGGCGCTGTCGCTCACTGTCCTTCTTGCCATGCTGTTTGGAATCATTGAAATGTCCTTTACGCTCTATAGCTATCATTACATCGCCGATGCTGCTCGGGAAGGTACCCGCTATGCCATTGTCCGCGGTTCGTCCTGCTCAGTACTCACGAACTGCAATGCAACTGCCGCCCAGATTCAGACCTATGTGGAGGATCTAGGCTACCCGGGCATCAATTCAACGGCTCACATGACCGTGACCACCACTTGGTGGACCCCGACCGCACCTCCAAACCCGACATGGACTCAATGCACCTCGGGCAGTTGCAACGTTCCGGGAAATGCAGTGCAGGTGAATGTGACGTATGCCTCTCCGCTGAGTATCCCTTATTGGAAAGCGACGACGTTTAACATCAGCAGCACGTCTCGGATGGTGATTTCCAACTAAGGCAATTTGCCGTTTCCGAGCGCGGACGTGGACGGAGAATCCGAAGAAGTCGGCGAACGTATAACATGCCTATTATCTATGATTTGCCAATGTAATAAATGAGGTACATAAATACTGGCGGAGAGAGTTGGATTCTCGGCTTTCCGCGAAAAACCTCAGTAAATTCGTAGTTTCTCTGTGCGTGTTATGGCTGTGTTATGGTTTTTGCAGGGAAACCCCATGGCAAACACCAAAGTTGTGCCCATGCGGCGGGTCAAAACGGATAAGGGATAAGGCCATTATCCGGCGGCATACGCAGCAAATGGCCGAGTCAAACCTGGGGTTGTGATCGCCGCTGGCAAGGAAGTCAAGCACACAACAGGGTACTACGAGCTGCGCTTTTATGACGGGGCCGACCCGGTATATGAGGCGCTGCCAGGCGCTAGTCCAACTGAAGCCGAATACAAGCGCAAGAAGAAGGCTGCGGAACTTTCAGCCCGGGTGGTTGCCAAGAAGGCTGGAGTCCAGGTTGTGCCGGCGGAGCCTCAGCGAAAGACCCTCGCCGTGGAACTCAAGCAGTTCCTAGCCGATACAGTTGACCGGGGATCGCTTGAGGCCGCGGAAGTGTACAAGCTGGCCTGTGATGAGTTTCTTCAGGTGGCTGGTCGGCAGTACGCTGACGAGATTGTCCCGGAAGACGTTGCCAAGTTTCATCGGGCTCTCGAACAGCGCGGCATGAGCAAACGGACAGTGAGCAACCGCCACTCCAGCGTGAAGGCGTTCCTGCTCTATCTGCACTTCAACACCAAAGAGCTTCCGAAGCCGCCAAAGTTCGACAAGACGATGCCGGAGATCAACACGGATACGGAACTGGTCGCGTTGTTCGCTGCCGTGACGGCGCCTAGAGAAAATCTTCTTTACCGGCTCATGGTTCAGACCGGAGTGCGCGAAAGGGAAGCAATGCACTTGGAGTGGACCGATATCGACGCCGAGAGGAAGATCCTAAAGTTGCAATCGAAGATTAAGCGCTGGGGATTCCGGATGAAGGACTTTGAAGAGCGAGAGCTACCCCTGACCGACGACCTACTGGGGCGGCTGATGGACTATAAGCGGGATCATGCCGGGCCGAATACTCTGATATTCCTTAAGGCCGGAAAGCCGGACACCCACATGCTCCGCAGCCTTAAGGAAGCTCTGAACAAGTGGTAATTCTGTTTTGGTTGTGGTTAGGATTAGCTTTTT
>CAYNGB010000041.1:0-42941 GCA_964396795.1 uncultured Occallatibacter sp.
GTGTCGGAGATGCGCCCGGTCTAAAACGTACGATATCCCCCCGGTCTGTACCTGAAGGGTACCCACCCCCCTCCCCCCTGAAATGGGTGATTTCCGGGGGGTGCTTTCGGCTCGGTAGAAGAGATAAGCTACTTTTAATCAACGAGATGACGAATCAGCCTGCCAACCACCACGTTGTCTTAGTGGTAAACAGAAGTTCCTGAAAATCGCCATTTTTTGACCCTAATCGAGTGATTTTCGCCCGCTGCAGCGGGATTCTGCGGCTCCCACGAACTGGCATCCGTCCGTGGGAGCCACTGTCTCGCGTCACTTGTGCCGGATGAATGTTCCATCCTGCAATTCGCTCATGGCTTGGTGCAGTTCGGCCTGGGTGTTCATCACGATGGGCCCGTACCAAGCCACCGGCTCTTCGAGCGGCTTGCCCGATACCAGCAGAAAGCGGATGCCCTCGGGGCCGGCCTGGACCACGATCTCATCCCCCCGATCAAACAGAACAAGCGAATGGTTTTTCGCGTTGTACGCTGGCGTTGCATTGGGGTCCACGGCCGACTCGGTCAGAACGGCTTGAGGCTCCGAGGCGTCGCGGAATCTCCCCGTACCGGCAAAAACGTAAGCGAACGCGTTGCGCGTCGTCTCCACCTGGATGCGGCGGCGCTGGTTGGGCGGCACCGAGATATCCAAGTAGCTGGGATCGGCGGCCACACCCTCCACCGGTCCTCGCTTGCCCCAGAACTCCCCGCAGATAATGCGCGCCCGGGTGCCGTCGTCTTCGGTTACTTCGGGGATGGCGCTGGACGGAATGTCCTGGTAGCGCGGGTCGGTCATCTTTAACGAAGCGGGCAGGTTCGCCCACAACTGGAAGCCGTGCATGCGGCCATTCGCATCGCCCTTCGGCATCTCCTGGTGAAGAATGCCGCTGCCCGCTGTCATCCACTGGACATCCCCCGCGGTCATACGGCCTTTGTTGCCCAGGCTGTCGCCGTGAGCCACCTCGCCCGCCAGCACATAGGTGATGGTTTCAATTCCCCGATGGGGGTGCCAGGGGAACCCGGCCAGGTAGTCGGCGGGGTTCTCGTTGCGAAAGTCATCCAGCAGGAGAAAGGGATCGAACTCCTTTGTCGTGCCGAACCCGAAGGCACGCTGCAACTTCACGCCTGCGCCTTCGATGGTGGGCTTGGTTTCGAGTATCTGCTTCACGGGACGAAGCGACATGGTTGACCTCCTCACGTACCACTATTGGATGCGCGAGCATGATATTTGTTGTAACAGGTAATCAGTCCGCTGCGGGCTCAAGCCTTGATGAACTGCACATCCAAAGTGATGGTGACTTCCTCGCCTACGAGGACGCCGCCGGTCTCCAACGCGGAGTTCCATGTAAGGCCGAAGTCCTTTCGATTGATCTTGGCAGTCGCCGACAATCCAACACGGATGTTGCCCCAGGGATCCTTGGCGGGTGCACTTGGTCCTTCCACGGCAAAGGTCGCGGTGCGGGTGACGCCGTGCATGGTCAGTTCGCCGGTCACGGCCACTTCGCCGGGTGCATCCTGATGCACGGCAACGGATTTGAAGGTGAAGGTGGGGAACTTTTCGGTGTCGAAGAAGTCGGCGCTCTTCAGGTGTCCGTCGCGCTGCGGGTCGCCCGTGCTGATGGTAGCTACGTCGATCGAAGCCTCGACACTGGAGGCGGTGAGGTCAGCTTCGTTGAGGCTCAGTAATCCGCTGAGGCCGCTGAACTTGCCTCTCACGTTGGAGATCATCATGTGCTTCACCTTGAACTCGGCGGCTGAGTGGGCCGGATCGATCTTCCACGTGGTCAGGGCGGCAGGTGTAATGGTGGCAGTAGACATCTTGTGTTGCTCCTTTCACCTGTTTGGATGCGGCGGATCGTTATTCGTTGCAACAACTATTTTGCAAGGTCGAGGTCGGGGGCAAGAGCCGGAGATCAGAGGGGCTCTATACTTGTCAGAACTGCCTCGTGTGTAGCCCGATGATCTCTTATAGGGAGAGATTGTTCTATTCGTCCCTTAGCGTGCGCGCCGGGTCAATGCGCGCAATTCTCAACACCGGAATTGACGAAGCCAGCAACGTAACCGAGGCCAGCGTCAGCACTACTGACACAATCGTCGGTGCATCGTAGACCTTTATCCCGTAGAGCACGCTATGCATTACGCGCAGCACTGCCGTGCACAGGATCAGGCCGAGGAGGAGTCCGTATGCTGATGCGCGAATCCCCGAGCCTGCAACCTGGACCATGGCTTGGCGGACACTGGAACCCAGGGCAATGCGGATGCCGATTTCGCGCGTTCGTTGCGCCACCATGCCGGACACCAGCGCAAAGATTCCCACTGCGCTCAGCAGCAGGGCCAGGCCGGCCATGGCGCTGAGCAGGGCCACCTCAATGCGCTGCGTCGAGAGCGTCTGGGCCATCAGGTCGCTCATTCCGTAAAAGCCTGAGAACGGCAGACCGGGATCGGCGCTCGCCAGCGCTCGCTGCATCTGTGCCGTCAACCCCTCCACCGGCCCGGCTGTACGCACGATCCAGCTGGGCTGGAACCATGTATGTATAAGTGCGAGGTCTTCCGGCTGGGTCATTTGCGCTGCCGGAATGTACATGGTTTCTTCGCTCATGAGCGGGGCGGTTGGATTGAGCCCCGACGAAAGCTGTACGTCGGACACAACGCCCACAATCACTACTCCTTTATTGAGACTGCTGCCGACGGGATTGGCTCCGGGAAAGAACTTCCGCGCAAATGTCCGGTTGACGATTGCCACCTGCTGCTTATCCGGACCGTCCGCATTAGTGAAGGCACGACCCGCCAGCAGCGGAATTTGCAAAGTGGCGAAGTAGCCGGGTGTGACGTAAACCTCGTCGGTTCCTACCTGCCGTCCGGCTTCCGGGCCGCTCTGAATCGTGACCCCATTGTTCAGGGCGCGCTCATAGGGCAGTGACAAGCCGACCGCTGCGTTCTCGACGCCGGGAATGCGCTGCATGGCGGCGATACTGTCATCGAGCAACTTACTGAAAGCTGCCGGATCGTGATAACGCGCATCATCCAATGAAGCCTTGGCCGTCATCACTCCAGAGGGATTGAATCCCGGCGGTAAGGTTTGCAGATGGATCAGAGTCCGAATGAGTAAGCCGCTGCCGGCCAACAGAACCACGGTCAATGCCACTTCGCCGGCAATCAGCATCTGCCGCAGGCGCAGCCGTTCTCCGCTGGCCACGGTCCGGCTGGCCATCGACGAGCGCAGATTGACCTTCCGGACGGCGAGCGCGGGCAACATGCCGAACAATACACTTGTGAACACTGAGACAACCGATGTGAAGGCTAGCACGCGGCCGTCGAGCGGCACGCCGGCCACCGGGAGATAATCTTCAGGCAGCAGCGACAACAAGCCACGAAGAGCAAGAAACCCCACTCCCACTCCGGCCGCGCCGCCTACAGCGGCCAGCAACAGGTTCTCCACCCAGAACTGCTTTTGAATCTGCCAGCGCGAAGCTCCCAGGGCTAGCCGCGTAGCGACCTCCGGCACCCGGCGCGTCATGCGCACCAGCGTCAGCCCGGACAGGTTGGCGCAGGCGATCAGCAGGATGAAACCGGCCGCCAGCATCAGCGTCAATGCCTTTGGGCGCAGCTCGGCGGTCTCGCCTTTTTGCAGTGGCGCAGAATAATAGGCCACGCGCCTGCCGGGGTGGCTGGCCGATGAACGGGCGGCTCGGGCTGCCCAGGCGCGGTTGATCTCCGCGTCTGCCTGTTGCCACGTGGCGCCGTCGCGCAGCCGGGTGATGACTGCAAAGTTGGTCCCGCCTCCCTCGCCCTCGCGGCTTGGCTTGAGAGCTGTGTAAAGGTCGGCGTTCAGTGGGGTGGTAGCTCCTTCTGGCAGCACGCCGATTACGGTATAGGGTTCACCCTTGAGCCGAATCGTCTGGCCGATCAGGGTTGGGTTGCCTCCGAAGGTGGTGTGCCACAGCCCGTAGCTGAGCATAGCGACTTTTGGTCCGTTCGGTTTGTCCTCGGTCTCCGAAAGGTTGCGCCCAAGGGTGGGTCGAATCGCCAACACGTCGAAGTAGTGCGCGGAGATACGCGCCGCGTGTACGTATTCCACACTCTGGCCCGCCTGCAGATTGACCCCATTCGTGCTGCTACTGGAGACGGCCGAAAGCAACGAAGGAACGTTGTCGCGCAGCAGTTCCCATTGCTCTCCATCAATGTCACGGCGCCCGGTCGAGGACCCCGCGCCCTGAATTCGCTGGAAGATGGCCCCCATGCGTTCCGGGTGCGCGTAGGGCAGGTTCTTCAGCATCAGCGCGTTCACGATGGAGAAGATCGCAGTGTTCGCGCCGATGGCGAGCGCCAGTGTAAAGACCACCGTCGCGGTGAAACCGGGATTACGGCGCAACTGCCGCACCGAAAATCTGAGATTCTGCGTGAATATTCCCACTGGACAGCATCCTTTCAAGTGCAAGGTCCGCGCCCGTGATCTGTGTGCTGCTCAGACGATTGCAGAATGTCTCACGGCTAAGCGCGAACCGAGTGGAACTCCAGAAAGGTGATTCCTGAACCTGATTCATTGGCATTCCAACTGCCAAAGTCAGGGATTCGGAAACCTCAATGAATCATCGCTATAGGACTACCGAGGCGCCGCATCGCGAACCTGCGCGGTGTCCAATTCCGAAAACTGGTGTACGCAAACGGACAGTTGTGCTGTTCTAGCACCTATTGCATCCGGCGTCCGTGGCGAAGAATGCAGATCGTCGGGCGTATTCGCTTCGCATCACTGGCCCTTGACGTAGCCGCTGTCCCACTCGCCGCGTGCACGCAACTGGGCGATCTCATTGCGGGCCATCTCCTGGGCGCGCAGGTAGTCCGGCTTCACCACGCGATTCAACGGCATCTTGCCGGGTTCGAGAATGATCCAATGGCGGGGCCGCATATAAGAGGGCAGCAGGCGCGCGTGGCGATCGAGTTCCCTGGGGCTCAATTCGGCGTCGGGTCTCCTCTCTACCAAGGCCACTACCGCTTCCGCAACCACCTCATGTGCCACGCCGACAACCACGCAGTTGGCCACCTTCTCAGAAAGGGCGCAGATGTGGTTCTCCACGTCGCCGGGAAAGATCTGGTAGCCAAGCGACTTGATCACCCATTTCTCGCGGCCGCTCAGATGCAAACCTGCGGCATCCTTGTATCCCAGATCTCCGGTGTATAGGAAGCCGTCGCGCGAAACTGTTTTAGCGGTGGCGGCGGGATCGTTGACATAGCCCAGAAAAGTCTGCGGCCCGCGAAAGCACACATGGCCAATCGCGCCGGAGGGCAGTTCATCGCCGGCCTTGCCATCCTCGCGCATGGGTTGGCGAATGGAGCACGGGTAGATGGGCATGTCCTCGCCAAGTCCGGCGAGAAGTGTTTCCCGGCCGTCCGCATCTGTCCGTATATAAGTGCAGAAACCGGAAGCCTCCGTGAGCCCCAGCCCAGTGCCGATCAAGGGAGCCATGGAGGCGACTCGATCCACAAAGGACTTCGAAACGGCATTGCCTCCATAAGCGACAAACTTGAGGCTCGAGAGGTCGTAGCGGTCATAGTCTTTCAGCATCCACTCAAGGTTGAACATGGCCGGAATCTGTGCCAGGATCTCTACCTGATGCTGGGCAATTGCACGCAACGTGCGGGTGGCGTCGAAGACCTCAAGGAGAACAACCGAGCCACCTCCGAACAGCATGCTCATTGTCATCTCGCTCTGGCTGGCGACGTGCGATGGAGGCAGATGGACCAGGATGCGCAAGCCGAGGTCTCCACCCAGAAGTCCACCGCTCAGACACATGTTCTGCACCGTGATGTTGCGGTGCGAAAGCAACGCCGGCTTGGGAGAGCCCGTAGAACCGGTGGTAAAGATAACCAGCGCGCCGTCCTCCTCAGTGAGGGTAGAGGCAACCTGGGCCAGGGCCGCAGAGTCAGCATCGGTGGGGAGAGCTGCATCAGCCAGAGCGCGAAACGCCGGCTCGGCAAGGGAAGCATAAGAGCGTGTGCCTGGGATCGCCTCAGCCGAGTCGACCGCAATGGAATGCTCGATCCACGGGCACTGCGTCTGCACCGCGCGCCACATTTCGCGGAGGTCGAAAGGTGGATTCAGGCCCAGGCAGACAAATCCGCGCGGACGCAGTATTTCCAGGGCTCGAATCACCTCGGCGGAAGACAGGCGCAGGTCAATCGGAGCGACAATTACTCCGATTTTGAAACAAGCATATTCCAGCAAGACGTGATCCACGGACATGGGCAACAAGGTGACCAGGTAGTCGCCTCTGGTGAAGCCAAGGTGCATCAGCTCTATGGCCAATGCCGTCGTGAATCGGTCGAACTCGCTCCATGTGACAGTACGGCTGCCATCTGCACTGAGAAGCGCGAGAGAGTTGGGCTTTTCCTTGGCCCACTTGGTCACCACGTGATGCAAAAAATGACGATCCGCAAAGTCTGTTTCGTAGTTGTCGAGGGTGAATTGAGAGGTAGACACTTGCATACTCATGCAACGTCAAGAAGAACATCTGCAGCAGAGCACGTCAACGGCGCAGCAAGACTGCGTCAGCAAGTGAGCACGTTACCTCGCGCCGGATTGATATGATTCGGACCAGTATTCGATGAGGTTGAAGAAGGCTACTGGCTCCTGGGGTTCGCAGCTCATCTGTGGATGGCAAGCAGATGAGCCACCGGACCAGGCGCTGTTCGAGACGCGCGCAAGCTGGATCGCAAACCTGGCTGCAAGGAAAGCGAGCTCAGAATTCAAATTGAGGAACGCAGGATGGCTGCAACCATAGATTGTCCGGCAACAAGGATATCGTCATTTTTATACGTAATAACCGGGGTCACAGCCATTGCCGGTTTCCTCTACGGCTACGACACAGGAATCATCTCGGGCGCGCTGTTGCCCATTTCGAGCGAGTTTCACCTGGGACACCAGATGCAGGAGATTGTGGCCTCCTCGATCCTGGTGGGCGCGGTCATCGGCGCCCTGAGCTGCGGGACGATTTCAGAGCGCATCGGCCGAAAGCGAACCATCATGACGGTGGCCTGCGTGTTCTGCGCCGGGTCGCTGGCTTCGAGCCTCGCGCCCAGCCCTCTGCTGCTGGCGCTGGCGCGCATTCTGCTGGGCTTTGCCGTGGGCGGATCATCGCAGGTGACACCGATGTACATCGCGGAACTGGCCCCACCGAGCCGGCGTGGGCAGCTGGTCATCTCGTTCAATCTATCGATCGGCATCGGCATTCTGGTGGCCAACATTGTGGGCTTCACGCTGCAGGATGTGTGGAGCTGGCGCGGGATGATCGTGGCTGCCGTTCTGCCCGCGATTGTCCTTCTGCTCTGCATGCTGCGTCTGCCCGAGAGTCCGCGCTGGCTGGCAGAGAACGTGTCGATCGAAAAGGCGCGCTCGGTGCTCGAGCAAGTTCGCGACAACGAATCGGATGTGAATTTTGAATTGGATGAGATCCGGCAGGTAGTCGCGGAGGGTGGCAGCGGGAAAAAGGCAAGCTGGAGCATGCTGTTGGAGCCATGGCTTCGCCCCGCCGCTGTGGCCGCCTTCGGCGTGGCAGCTTTCACGCAACTCAGCGGACTGGAAACCATGATCTACTACACTCCGACGGTGTTATCGGGGGCGGGATTCGGCAAGTCGGCGGCACTGCTGGCCAGCCTGAGCGTATCCATTGTGTTTGTAACCATGACGGCCATTGGACGCCACATCGTGGACCGTGTGGGGCGCAGAAGGCTGACGCTGGTGATGGTGCCGGGCACCGTGATCAGCCTGATGGTGCTGGGAAGCATGTTCCGGATGGGCATGGCCAGGACGCAATCGGGATCGTGGCTGCTGGTTGCCTGCCTGCTCGTTTACATGGTGTTCAACGCTGGGGGCGTCCAGGTGATCGGTTGGCTGATGGGTTCTGAGATGTTCCCGCTGGCGATTCGCGGCAAGGCCAGCAGCATTCACGCGGCTACGCTGTGGGGCTCAAACCTGATCATTACCTCCACAGCCCTCAGCATGGTCAGCCTGCTGGGAACCGGGGGCGCCATGTGGGTCTATGCGGGGCTGAACCTCCTCGGCTTCCTCTTCGTCTGGCGCTTTGTCCCTGAGACCACCGGGCATAGTCTGGAAGACATAGAAAACCATCTGCGCGCAGGCAAGTTCATGTCGTTGCGGATGAAGAAACCGGGAGTGGAACAAGCATTTACAAGCCCGTTATGAGCGAACTTGGCAAAGCGCTTCTCGGCATAGGGCTGCTACTGGTCCTGATCGGAGCAGTGTTAATGCTGGCGGGACGAATCGGCATCCCTCTGGGACGATTGCCCGGCGATATTGCGTATAGAGGCAGGCATGCGTCGGTCTTCATACCTCTTGGCACTTGCCTCCTGATCAGCATCCTGCTGTCCGCACTTCTTTACCTTGTGTCGTGGTTTCGCCGCTAGCGTCCTGTCTCCGCAACAGATAGGAACATGGCTCACTGGCGCCCATTCCGGCAATGCCATAAGGGCATCCGGACGGGATTATTCGGCGGCGCCACTGTGGTTTGCGCCCGCGACGGCGGGCGTTCCAATGTGTTATCGTCCCTGCGTCGCGCAAAGTACATCTTTTCGCCTTCTGAATGAGGGAGGGGATGATCGTCTCCGAAACGGAGGAGCGAGATAAGCCGGCGCGCGAATTTCAAAGGGAGACATACATGGAAATGGGATCGAAGAGACTGATCTGGTTGGGGCTGGCGATATTGCTGAGCGCGGGCGTGGCCGGTGCGCAGAGCAAATCCGATCCGCTCAAGAGCGGATTTGAGAATCCGCCATCGAGCGCGCATCCGCGGGTTTGGTGGCACTGGATGAACGGCAACATCACTAAGGAAGGCATCAAGCTGGACGAGGAGTGGATGCACCGGGTGGGCGTGGCCGGATTTCAGAACTTCGATGCGGCTTTGGAAACACCTCAGGTGGTGCCCAAGCGCCTGGTGTATATGACGCCGGAGTGGAAGGACGCGTTCAAGTACGCGACCACACTGGCTGATCAGCTAGGCCTGGAAGAGGCCATCGCTGGCTCTCCGGGCTGGAGCGAGTCGGGCGGCCCGTGGGTGCCGGCAGCCGAGGGAATGAAGAAGTATGTGTGGAGCGAGACCCTGGTGGAAGGCGGCAAGCCGTTCACCGGAACGCTGGCACATCCCCCGTCGAATACCGGGGAGTTCCAGAGCATGAACATCCACGATGTAATCGCAGCGCCCGCGGGTTCGGCGGCGATTCCCTCGTTCTACGCCGATTCTGTGGTGGTGGCCTATCGCAGACCGGCGGGCGATGTGCCCTTCACATCGCTGCAGGCGAAGATCACGGCCAGTGCGGGTTCGCCGGACTTTGCATTGCTGACGGACGGTGATTTGGAGAAGACGACCAAGCTGCCCATTCCGGCCGAGGGCGCAAGCGTCTGGATTCAGTACGAGTTTCCGGTGGCGCAAACAATCCGCTCAATAACCATTTCCTCGCAGGATCCCGATGGGCCTGCCGCGCTATTGGCGGGCATCATCGCTCCACAGAAAACTCTGGAAGCCAGCGAAGATGGGCAAAACTTCCACCTGGTGACCTTCCTGAAAGGCGAAGGCGCGCCGCAGGACACAATCTCGTTCCCCGCCGTTACTGCCCGGTATTTCCGCGTGGTGTTCAAGCGCAATCCACCGCCTCCGTTGCCGGACTGGGCCAAGGACGTTGATCCCAACTCGCCTGATATGAAGAAAGGCCCGCCGACCGACTATCTGATTTCCGAGCTGGAACTTCACTCCGGCGCGCGCGTGAACCGGTTTGAGGACAAGGCCGCGTTTACCACGGAACAGAACAACTATCCGCTGGCGACGCCCACAATAGCCGCGACGGATGCCGTAGCAAAAGCCGATGTGATCGACCTGACGGCGAAGATGCATCCGGATGGAACCCTGGACTGGACGCCTCCGGCCGGCGACTGGGTCGTGCTTCGTTTCGGCTACTCCCTGCTGGGAATCACGAATCATCCGGCGACTGCCGAAGCTACGGGCCTCGAAGTCGACAAGTTGGATAGAGCTTTCGTGAAGAAATACATGGATACCTTCCTGGACAGCTACAAGAACACGGTGGGCCCCGAAATGATGGGCAAGCGGGGACTCCGCTACATCATCAACGATAGCTGGGAAGCCGGGACACAAAACTGGACCGATCACATGATCGACCAGTTCAAGCGGCTGCGTGGGTATGATCCACTGCCCTGGATGCCGGTTCTTGCCGGCCGCGTAGTAGAGAGCGCCGAAGCCAGCGACCGGTTCCTGTGGGACTTCCGCAAAACCATTGCCGACTTGGTGGCCGACGAGCACTACGGTCAGCTGGAAGCAACAATTCACGAGCGCGGCATGGGCCATTATGGCGAATCCCACGAAGGGGGCCGCGCCCTGATTGCCGATGGGATGGAAGTGAAGAAGTTCAACGAGATTCCCATGAGCGCGATCTGGACGCAGACCCTGGACCCGACTAAGGACAAGGAAACGTTCGGCTACAACGCAGACGATCGTGAATCCGCATCGGTGGCCCATATCTACGGGCAGAACCTGGCCGCGGCTGAGTCACTGACCACCTGCGACTCAACGTATGCCTGGGCGTGGTCACCGCAAACGCTCAAGCCGACTGCCGATCAGGAGTTGCTGAACGGCATCAACCGCTTCGTCATTCACGAGTCGGCCCACCAGCCGCTGGTGGATAAGGCTCCGGGAATGACACTGGGACCCTGCGGCCAGTGGTTCAACCGCAACGAGACCTGGGCTGAGCAGGCCATTCCGTGGGTGGACTACATTTCGCGCAGCAGCTACATGTTGCAGCAAGGACACTTCGGCGCGGACCTGGTCTACTTCTACGGCGAAGATTCAAACCTGACCGCGATCTTTGGCGAGAAGTCACCGGACATCCCCGCGGGTTACGGCTTCGACTACATCAACGCCGATGGCCTGATTCACGTGCTGAGCGTCAAAGCGGGCAACATCGAGACACCCGGGGGCATGAGTTATCGCCTCCTTGGTCTCGATCCGTATAGCCGGCACATGTCACTGCCGGTGCTGCGCGCAATTCACAAGCTGGTATCGGAGGGCGCGACGCTTGCTGGCCCCAAGCCCTTCGACGATCCAAGCCTGGCCGATGACCAGGCGGAGTTCAGCAAGCTGAACGATGAGTTGTTCGGCGATGGGACAGGAGTACACAAGGTCGGCCAAGGCACAGTGTATGCGGGACAGGACCTGAAGGACGTCTTCGCCGCGCTCGATCTGAAGCCCGACTTCGACTATGCAAAGCCGGAGACTGACAACCGCCTGCTCTTTGTACATCGCAAGCTGGCCGATGCAGACCTCTACTTTGTGAACAATCGCGGTGCGAGCGAAGTAAACGTAGATGCGACATTCCGTGTCGCTGGCAAGGCCGCGGAACTGTGGCACCCCGAAACTGGCAAGTCGGAGCCCGCGTCGTTCAAGATTGCTGATGGACGCACGACGGTACCGATGCATCTTGAACCCTGGGGCACGGTGTTCGTAGTGTTCCAGAAGGCGACCAAGGAAACTGAGCGCACCTTGCCGAAGCTGACTGAGAAGGAGTTGGCGACGGTAGACGGTTCCTGGAAGGTCAGCTTCCAGCCCGGCCGCGGAGCGCCCGCAACGGCGACACTGGATTCGCTTTCGTCCTGGAGTGACAACTCCGACGCGGGGGTGAAGTACTTCTCCGGACACGGCGAATACACCAAGACGATCGACGCCAAGGCGGAGTGGCTGCACAAGGGCACGCACGTGTGGCTCGACCTTGGCGATGTAAAGAACCTGGCGGAAGTGAAGGTGAATGGCAAGCCGCTGGGCATCGTTTGGCATGCGCCATTCCGCGTCGATGTGACCGGAGCATTGAAGCCGGGTGCCAACCAGGTGTCGATCACGGTAACCAATGCTTGGACCAACCGCCTGATCGGCGATGAGCAACCCGGAGCAACCAAGTACACCTTCGCCGATGAGAAGCCGTTCAAGGCAACCTCGCCGCTGCTGCCGTCAGGGCTGCTGGGGCCGGTGCGCCTCTATTCGGTGAGCGCACAATAAGCAACGCGTGGACCGGCCGACACAAAAGGCCGGTTCCCGCACTGAGATTCGTGGGGGGCGGAGATCATGGGGTTGATTCATGATCTCCGCCCCCTCCGTTTGAACCGCTGCTGCACCGCAAACCCTCCGCCCGCAGCGGCAGACTTCGGCTGAACAGGCGCGAAAGCCTTCCCGCTTTCCACCGCTTCCACATCGGCTGCGTCCCGCCGGCCTTATTCTCAATACAGTTCCTCCCATGTCCGACTTCTCCCAAACCGTGAAGCAGCAGGCCGACATCGTCAAGGTGATCGAGGGATACATCCGGCTGCGCAAGGCGGGCGCGCAAAACTACTCGGGGCTGTGCCCGTTCCACAAGGAAAAGTCGCCGTCCTTCAACGTGCACGCGGTGCGGCAGTTCTATCACTGCTTTGGTTGCGGCGTGTCGGGAGATGTCTTCAGCTTTGTGGGCAAGATTGAGAATGTAGGTTTTCCCGAGGCAGTGCGGATTGTGGCCGTGAAAGTCGGGATTCCGCTGCCCAAACGGGAGTTCTCGTCGCCCGAGGAGGCTGCCGGAGCGCGGATGCGGGCGAGGCTTCTCGAACTGCATGAGACCGCGACAGCCTGGTTTGAGGAGCAGTTGCGCGGGCCGGAGGGCGCGGTGGCGCGCGAGTATCTGGCCGGGCGCGGACTGACGCCGGAGGGAATCAAGGCATTTCACATCGGCTACGCGCCGGACAGCTTTAATGCGCTGCGCGAACGACTGAGCGGGATGGCCGACGAGGAAACGCTGCGGGCCAGCGGATTATTCAGCTCAAAGGAGCAGGGGGATGGAGGCCTGGGGCCGATTTACGACCGGTTCCGCAAGCGGGTGACGTTTCCCATCGCCAATGAGAGCGGGCGGGTGATTGCTTTTACGGCGCGGGCCCTCGACAGTGGAGACAAGGCCGGGCCCAAGTACATCAATTCGCCGGAGACACCGCTCTACCAGAAGGGCCAGGTACTCTTTAACCTCGACAAGGCAAAGACCGCCATCCGCCAGGCGGAATTTGCTCTGCTGGTAGAAGGGCAGATGGACTGTATCAGCGTGTTCTTGCGCGGGATACAGAACGTCATCGCCACCAGCGGGACGGCCTTTACTGAGCAGCAGGTGGCGATTCTGAAACGGCACACGTCGAATGTGGTGGTCAACTTCGACCCCGATGCCGCCGGAGCCAATGCGGCAGAGAAGTCGATTGCCTTGCTGACCGAAGAGGGCTTTAACCTCAAGCTGGTTACGCTGGATGGCGGGCTGGACCCCGACCGGTTTATCCGCGAGCGGGGCGTGGAAGCGTACACGGCGGCGTTGCGGGGGGCGCGGCGACAGTCGGACTACCTGATCGAGCGCGCCCGTCAGCTTTTCCCCGGCGCCAGCGCGGAACAAAAGGTAAAGGCCATGAACTACCTTTTGCCGCACATCCGGCGCATCCCAGAGAAGCTGGTGCGCGACCAGTTTGCCGGGGATGCGGCGCAAAAGCTGGGCATTGACTCGTCGGTGCTGCGCGAGCAACTGCGCCAGGCTGCTCTGCGCCGGCGCGACCATATCGAAGTGCGGGCCGCGACGCTGACAGAGGTGGAGCGGGTGCTGCTTCGGGCGCTGGCCATCAACGACCCGGCAGATGAAGAGGCACGGCGCTTGGCGGCTGAAGCCATCACCCGTCAATCTGAGTGGTTTGAGTCGCTTGGCTCGTTTCAAGCCTTGCTGGCGCTGACCACACGAGGGAGCCGAGACCCCATGGATGTGGTGGAGGACGCGGCACAGCGGGCGCTGCTGGCCGAGGCCCTGCTGGCGGAGACTGAGCCGCCCTCCGCGGGGGCTGTGCGGGGCGCCATTGTCAGCGTGCAGCAACGGCAGATTGAGAGCAGCCTGCGCGACCTGCGGGCCCAGATTGCGGAGGCCGAGCGCCGAGGCGACTTTGCCGAGCTGGCCCTGCTGACGCAACGCAAGCTGGAGTTGGACAGGGCGCTGCGGCAGCTGCATCGCAACGATGCCGGGGCGGCGTAGACCCACCGTTACCGGTCGCCACAACCCGCTTTTGCAGAAAATAACCCGCCTAGGCCGCACAATCGAAATGAGGGAACGAGTGCTCAGGCATGTGACCGGTCTCTACCACCTACAAGGGGGTACCCCCTCCCCCTCCGAAAACGCCCGCAGGGGGCAATGTAATCCGCCCATTTATGTAGATAATGCGTCTGGAATCATGTATATGCAAGATCGTATCAAAGGGAGCCATGTTATCTTAGTGGTAAACAGAGGCCCCCGAAAATCGCCGCTTTTTGGCCCGAATTGAGCCTTCTCTGATCAAATCAGAGCGAAAGGAGGCCCTGGAGCAGGCATTGACTTGGCCACAACAGTGGGTGGACGCACTCACACGCTCCAAGCCTCTGATTCCCTGCGTCGAATTTGACCCATCGGCGTCTAACTAATTGAGGAACAGAGCGGGTAGAGGAGCGGAATCTGCCCGGCCCGGTACCGGCCAGCCGGCAAAACGACCCCAGCGCCTTTCAACAAGGCGTCTATTTTGCGTTGGTAAAAGCCGCGTTACCTGTGGTAATCTATTGATCTCTGTGAGGATGCGCGCCCCTCTGCCCCATCCATGAGCTGCGGCTCGCGGGCGATCCAGGCGAAAACCTGAAGCGCTGTCATCCTGCTCCGAGCAACACCCTGAGACCGCTTCTTTTTGCGGGAGACCGCAGGTCCGTGCCTGCGCGCGGAAAGATTTCCAGAGTGAAATCTTTTTTTGGCGCGCCGTGATCGGGCCCCGCACCGGTGCGCGAACGGTGCATAAATTCATTCGCGCGGCCGGATGACCCGAGGGGAACACATTCCGAGGGCACGGCATTCAAGTCGGCGTGACCATGCGGGAGCGGCGACCGAATATTAGATCGGGCAAGACGCAGCATGGCTGGTCATGCCGAAGAGAGCAGGAGCATATTGGCGATTGAAGAAAAGTTCGAACACGAGATTGATGGCCTGATTGAAGTCGGCAAGGAGAAGGGCTATCTGACCTACGGCGACGTGAATGACATGCTGCCGGAAGAGATAAGTTCGGCCGACGATCTGGACGATC
Organism: uncultured Occallatibacter sp.; assembly: GCA_964396795.1. Classification (GTDB taxonomy): domain Bacteria; phylum Acidobacteriota; class Terriglobia; order Terriglobales; family Acidobacteriaceae; genus Telmatobacter. The sequence goes on from CAYNGB010000041.1 coordinate 15,187, forward strand.
TGATCACCACCATCGGCACCCAGGGAATCGATCTGCTGGACGGCCCCAAGTTTGGCGCCGACAAGGAATTCGAAGCAGAAGAAGGCGAGGACGTTGAACTCGACCTGACGCCCGGCACGCTGGAAAAGACCAACGACCCGGTGCGCATGTATCTGCGGGAGATGGGCACGGTGCCGCTGCTGACGCGCGAGGGCGAAGTGGAAATCGCCAAGCGCATTGAGCGCGGACAGATGCGGGTGCTGAAAGCGATTTCGCGCTCGCCCATCGTAATCCGCGAGATTGTGGCCTTGGGCGAGGACCTGAAGCGCGGTGTGCGCAACGTCAAAGAGGTAGTGGTCTTCGACGAAGAAGAGCTGACCGAAGAAGTGGTGCAGGTGCGCGTGCGCGCGACCGTGGCCCGCATCGACGCGCTGGTGAAGCATCAGAAGCGGATTGCGCAGCTTGAAGAAAAGCAGGCTACGGGCAAGATCAGCGCTCGCGAAGCGCGCCGTTCGCGCTGGCTGATCGCTCGTGAGAAGGTCTACGTCTCGCGCATTGTGCGCGAACTGCGCTACACGGGCATGGAGCGCAAGCGCCTGCTGGACAAGGTCAACAAGACCGTCGACACCATGCGCACGCTGGAGCGGCAGATTCGCTCGCTGGACCAGAAGTTCGAAGCCAGCAAGAGCGAGGAACTGAAGAAGGAGTACCGTCGGCAGCAGAAGAATTGCCGGGCCGACCTGGAAAAGATCGAGGGCGACGCGGGAGTGCTGATCGCGGAACTGAAGCGCACGCAGCGCGAGATGATCCAGGGCGACATGGATGCCGAGCAGGCCAAGCGAGAGCTGATTGAAGCTAACCTTCGCCTGGTGGTGTCGATCGCCAAGAAGTACACCAACCGCGGGCTGCAGTTTCTGGACCTGATTCAGGAAGGCAACATCGGCCTGATGAAGGCGGTGGACAAGTTCGAATACCGGCGCGGCTACAAGTTCTCAACGTACGCCACTTGGTGGATTCGGCAGGCGATTACGCGCGCCATTGCGGACCAGGCACGCACCATCCGCATTCCTGTGCACATGATCGAAACCATCAACAAGCTGATCCGCACCAGTCGGCAGTTGGTGCAGGAACTGGGACGGGAACCCTCCAGCGAGGAGATTGCGCGGCGCATGGATATTCCCGTGGCCAAGGTGCGCAAGGTGCTGAAGATCGCGCAGGAACCCATCTCCCTGGAGACGCCGATCGGTGAGGAAGAGGATTCCCACTTGGGCGACTTCATTGAGGATCGGCAGGCGGTTTCGCCCTCCGAGGCGGTGATCAGCGTGAATCTGAAGGAGTACACTTCGCAGGTGTTGCGCACGCTCACGCCGCGCGAGGAGCGCGTCATCAAGATGAGGTTCGGTCTTGAAGATGGCTCCGAGCACACGCTGGAAGAGGTAGGGCAGAGCTTCCAGGTAACGCGCGAGCGCATTCGCCAGATTGAAGCGAAGGCTTTGCGCAAGTTGCGGCATCCCTCGCGCAGCCGCAAGCTGAAGGCGTTTGTCGAAGGCGTGAAAGAGATGTAATTCGGACTGGAAGCGGGATCGCAGGCTTGGACACAACGAGCCGGATCCCGCTTTCGCTATTTGTGCAAGGCTGCAAGAAATCTCAGGCTGCGCGGAATCTGGGCGGCTGCATCCGGACTTTCATCCTCAATGTAGTACCCCTCGCATCCCTGCTGCTTTGCCAGGGTGAGAACTTCTCTAAAAGGCACAATACCTTGCCCAAGGACGACACTGTCGGCTTCTGGTGCTGTTCCGTGTAAATCGCCGGTCGGGACGCCTTTACGCAGGTCTTTCAGATGGAGCAAGCGGAAGCGACTGGGGTAGCGCCGCATCAGCTTCACGCAATCCTGCCCCGGCCAGACGATCCAGAAAGTGTCGAGTTGAAACTTCACCGTGTCGGAGTCAGTGGATGCGGCGAGCAAGTCGAAGAGAGTGCCCTCCGGCGCTGGATAGAACTCATAGCCATGGGCATGATAGGCGAAGCGAAACCCGCTTGCTGAAAGCGCCGCTGCCCAGGCGTTCATGTCCTTCGACGAGCGCTCCACGTCGGCGCGTTCGAAACGGTCACCATGCGGAATCCAGGGCAGAATGGCCCAGCGCGCGCCCAGGGTGGCCAAGTCGTGGCGAACTTTTTCAATGTCCTTTTGCAGATCGTCGTAGGGCGCCACAAGCGCGGTTGCTTTCAATCCTGCGGCGTCAAGGGCGCGACGGAATTGAGCGGCGCTGAGCCCATAAAAGGCTGGAACTTCAACCTGGCGAAATCCCATTTGCCTGACACGTGAGAGTGTGCCGGGAACATCGGTCTTCATGTCGGCGCGAAGGCTGTAGAGTTCAAGGCCCACGTCGATTGCAGGCTCTGAAGCTAGGGACGACAGCGGCATTGTGCCCGCGGCGGCGAATGCCGCCACAAATTCTCTACGCGTGATGGCGGCGCCGTTCATCACTGGGCCGTTCCCTTCGAACCCTGGTTGATGAAGATATCGACTCGTGGCGATCCGTAGTTATAGGGTTTAGAGACAATGTCGGGCCGCCCATCGCCGTTGAGGTCGACGACCTTGGCTTCGTGGAAGTCGAGCCCTTCGGCGATCACAGACGGAGTGAAGTTCCCCTTGCCGTCTCCATAGAAGATGTAAGCCTTCGATTGTGGATTGGCGCCATCGAGCCGCTGCTCGGCGCAGAAGATGTCGAGATTGCCGTCGCCGTCGAAGTCGGCGATTTGCAAGTTATGGCCAAAGTGGATGTCGGCGATCTTGTGCGCAATCCATGTGCCCTTCACCCACTCATACATGTTGAGCGGTCCTTCTCCGTCGCCAACGACGAAGACCACCTGGGGGCGAGCGCTGTCTTGGATGAGTTTGCCGGCCGCCGCGCGGGAGAAGGAATAGCGCGGATCGATGAGATTCTCTTCGAACTTCAGCCCGCCCAGGTTGCGAAACCAGCGTCCACCGGCAACAATATCGAGCTTGCCGTCGCCGTCCACGTCGATGATGGCGAGCCCCTCGTGCTCGTTGATGCCCTTCCAGTCGGGCGATTTGCCCAGTTGCTCGGGCTGGCTGTCGGTGCTGTAGCGATAGACCTCGGTGAGGGGCCATGCATCGGCGTGGAGCGGGTCAGGCGGCATCTTGGCAATGAAAAGGCTGTGTGCGTCCTGATTCCAGAAGACGACTTCAGGTTTGCCGCACTGATCAAGATCGGCGGCCACCTGGTCGTGGTGCTTGGCGGCTCCGGAGTGCTTGATGGTGTGGCGCTGCCACGGCTGATCCATGTGGGGATAGGGATTGCGCCACCACCAGATTTCGTTGCTCTTGAAATCGCCCGCGGCTATGTAGTCGAGGTTGCCGTCGCCATCCACGTCCATGGCCACACCGCCCGCCTCGATGTGCAGCGGTTCGGGTTCGATCACGGAGCGGGTCCAGATGTTGCCGATATGGCGGTAGAGGACTACCGAGTCCGGGGCGGTGCGTTCGGTGACGATGAAGCCAGGATGGCCGTCGTGACCAAAATCGCCTACTGTCAGGGACGTTTGCTCGGTTCCCTTACTGGGAACGGGGAGATCGCCGGTGGCCGAAGAGAGATGTTTCCAACTCACAGGCTGCTGCGCAGAACACACTACCGCTGTTATCAGAAGCGCCATCATACAGGTTCTGGTCATCCATCACTCTCCCAGCGCAAGAATTATAGGCTGCACAGGACGGGTGCGTGGGCGATGAGGGCAACGCGCAAAGTGGGATGCATGAACACCTACGCAGAGGTGGGTTTCAGCGCGACGCCGCATTATGGAAGTCAGCTATAATCGCCGGTTGATTCGGCAGAGGAAGAAGTCCGCGCATTCCACGTTTGCGCAGCGTTTCGCTCTGTTCAAGAGAAAGGTAGATTTGCCCATGAAGCACATTACTCGTCGCCAATTCGGCAAGACCGTTGCCGCGACAGCCGCGGCGGTCTATGCCGGCGCCGCTTTGCCCAGGTTCGCCTTTGGCGATCCCGAGCCGACCATGCTGCACTATCCAAAGGGCTTCAAGTGGGGCTGCGCGACAGCTGCTTACCAGATTGAAGGCGGGGCACGGGACGACGGACGGGGCGCGTCGAATTGGGATGTCTTCGCGCACACGCCGGGCAAGACCTACCACGGAGACACGGGCGACGTCGCTGACGACTCCTATCACCTCTACAAAGAGGACGTGAAGCTGCTGCACAGCCTGGGTGTGACCACCTACCGCATGTCCCTTTCGTGGTCGCGCATCTTTCCCAACGGTACGGGGCAGCCCAATGCGAAGGGCATGGATTATTACCAGCGCGTGGTGGATGAGTTGCTGGCCAACAACATCACGCCGTACATAACGCTCTTCCACTGGGACCTGCCTGAGGCTTTGCCCGGAGGCTGGCAATCGCGCGACACGGCAAAGGCATTTGCGGACTACGCCGCGTATGCGACCCGGCGGCTGGGCGACCGTGTGCATCACTTCATGACCACGAACGAGTTCGCATGCTTTACCGACCTGGGGTATCGCGTAGGCCAGTTTGCGCCGGGCATGAAGTTGCCCGATAAGGAGGCCAACCAGGTGCGCCACCACGGAATTCTGGCGCATGGCCTGGCGGTGGGAGCGATCCGCGCCAACACTTCCAGCGGGACCGAGGTGGGACTGGCAGAGAATGCCAACGTCTATGTGCCGGTAATCGAAAACCCGGAGCATATTGAGGCTGCGCGCCGGGCCACGCGCGAAGGTAATGCGCCTTTCCTGACTGCGCTGATGGAAGGCAAATACATCGACAACTATCTGGAACAGGAGGGCTCGAACGCGCCCAAGGTAGAGCCGGGCGACATGAAGGTCATCGGCAGTGCGCTGGACTTTGTGGGCCTGAACATCTACACGCCGCAGTATGTGCGCGCAGATGGGTCCGCCAAGGGTTGGGCGCTGGAGCAGAATCCGACTTCGTACCCACACATGGCTTCGCCGTGGCTCACCATCGGGCCGGAGTGCATCTACTGGGGAGTGCGCAATGTGACGGATCTGTGGAAGCCCAAGGGGCTTTACATCACTGAGAATGGCTGCTCGTCAGATGATGTGCTGACCGCCGGGGGCCGGGTGGAAGACACTGATCGCGTGATGTATCTGCGCAACCACCTCACGCAGCTGCACAGAGCGGCGGTGGAGGGCTATCCGATCAAGGGCTACTTCCTTTGGAGCCTGCTGGACAATTTCGAGTGGGCCGATGGTTACAGCAAGCGATTTGGGATTCACTTTGTAGACTTCAAAACCCAGAAGCGCACGCCCAAGCTCAGCGCAGAGTGGTATCGCGACGTGATTGCGGCAAATGCGGTAGAGTAGCGGCGCTGGAGAAATCAGGACAAAGCCATTTTTTCGATAGGGCAATGGCGACAGCTGCCACAGTGATGCCACCCAAGAAGTCGCATATGTAATGCACGCCGGTGCTCACAGTGGAAAAGATGATGATCCCGCCGAAGATCGAAGCCGGGATTCGAAGGGGCCGGATTCCCCATAGAGCGTGCACGCAAAGGACTGCCCAGATGACATGAAAGGAAGGGAAGCAGATAATTCCCGAGAGTGGATGATACACGTACGCGCCAGGGGTCCGCAGAAGAAGTAGGTTGATCTGAGCTTGTGCCTCGTCAGGTCGAATTACGAGGTGATAGCCGTACCAGGGCCCGATGGCAGGAAGCAATCCGAATAAGGGAAGACTCAAGGCAAACGCGACAAGATTGGCGGTCAGAAACTGTTGTGTATGTCTCACTTTGCCGACCAAAATGGGGAGCAGAACGGCAACCCACATCATAGGGAAAAGCAGAGGGTAGCTCTCATTTGCCATTTGTCCGAACCAATGGTGCGAGGACCAGGTAATGATGCCTGGTACATCGACTCTCAGCAATTTATCCAATTGCACAAATCGTTCATCCTGCAGGCTAATGCCCATCCCCAGTCTTCCGGCGAGGGATGCTAAAAAGAAGAGCACGATGTAATAGAAGAGGGCCCAGAATATCGTCAGGATCGAGTCAGCCAGGTAGGATAATCCCTTTTCCCGCAGATAAAGCACTAATGGCAGTAAGACCAAGAGGGTAAAACCAAGACCAAGCCATAATTCGCCAACATTTGGGACGTGAACTGAAGTGAATCTGAAGCCTACGAAACAAGCGACGATACCCGCAATGCCCGCATACGCCATTTGCAGGTGGAAGCCCGGTTTAGTCATTACTTGAGCCCAGGATTGGGCCGATGGCACGAGCTTGATCATTGATTAACCTAGAGACTGTCGATGTGAGCCTGTTGCACCCATTGTACAAATCGAGTCTTCCCAACTATTCTCAGCGGTCATCAAACACGACCGGACGGCAATCGGCCAATGCGCCCTACTTGCAAATCGACTGATATAGCGCACTGATGCGTGTTGAGCAGAGCACGAAAAGAAGGCTAAGTGCCGGCGTCGGTGCAGAGTGATGGAGATTGGCGAGTCATGCAAGCTCAAGCCTCTGCAACAGCGTCAATTTCCGCCCATTCGTCCATGCTTAAGTGCAACTCGGCCGCGGCAATGTTCTCTTCGAGATGTGCCGCTCGCGAGGTACCGGGAATGGGAAGCATTACCGGGGAGCGGTGGAGCAGCCAGGCCAGCGAGAGTTGGGCTGGAGTGGCCGAGTAGCGGGCGGCGATCTCAGTGAGCTTTTTGGCTAGAGGGTTGTGGGGGTTGAGAAGTTTTCCGGCGGCGAGCGGATACCAAGGGATGAAGCCAATGTTTTGTCGCTGGCAACCTGCGAGGACCTTTTCGTGGCGGCGGTCGGCCAAACTGTATCGATTCTGGACCGTGACGATAGGAGCGATCTTCCTGGCCTCTTCGATCTGAGCCAGGGTAACTTCACTCAGGCCGATGTGCAGGATCTTGCCTTCGTCCTGCATCTGCTTGAGGGCGCCCATAGTCTCTTCTACCGGGGTGCGAGGATCGAAGCGGTGCAGCTGGTAGAGGTCGATGCGCTCTAGGCGTAGGCGGCGCAGACTCATTTCCACACACTGAATGATGTAGCCGGCGCGGCCCACGTATTCGGTCCGGGTCGGGCCTTGTCGGGTGACACCGCCCTTGGTGGTGATGACGAGACCCGGGGGATAGGGGTAGAGAGCTGCGGCAATGAGCAATTCGGCGATCTGGGGACCGTACGCATCGGCAGTATCAATGAGGGTTACACCCATATCGACGGCGCGGCGCAGGACAAGACAGGCTTCGATGGGGTCGCTGGGTTCGCCCCAGGCGCCTTCACCCACCAGGCGCATGGTGCCAAGGCCGAGGCGGTTCACAGGCAAATCGCCGCCGATAAGGAAGGTGCCGCTGGAGGAAGCGGATGGAGTGGTCATAATATCTCTAATGCTAAGGCATTCCAGTGGCGGATTGAGATCCGCGGTTCCACCTCTAGGCAACAGAAGAACGCCCCAAAGATGATGCACAGCGGTGGTCTGCCGCGACGGGGAACCGGGTGCGGGCCACTAACGTATCTTGAAATGCGCAACAGAATGCATAATCCGTGAGGAGAGGCCGAATGAGCAGCGTCCCGTATCCCAATGTACAAGCGGTTTTCTATCAGCAATACGAGGCTGTGCGCCGCGACGAGGTGGTGGGTATCCTGTTGGCGCTGTTTCTGGGCACCTTCGGCATTCATCACTTTTATCTGCGGCGGACTGGCCTGGGAATCCTCTATCTGTGTTTCTTCTGGACCGGCATCACTACGTTCCTGGGGATTGTCGAGTGTTTCTTCATGCCCGGACGGGTGCGGGAATTCAATGCCATCCAAGCTGCGGGGATCGCCGCGGCACTGGGGATGAGCGTTCCTCCGGCGTGGGGATGGCCAGTCAACGTGATTGTGAACGCGCCGCCCGGGGCGCAGCCTGGGACATTGACTGCGTGCCCTCGCTGCCAGCAGACCAATCCGCCTGGGGCGCGTTTCTGCTCAGCCTGCGGGGCGGTGCTCTGAGCGATTCGCGCCCGGCTACATATTTGCCTGGCCAGAACGCATGGACTCGTTGAATTGTGGCTTGGTGAAGTTCAACGCGGCTTCGAGGGCAGCGCGGAACTCGGGCGCGCGCTCCAGCAGGAGCGGAGTTGCCGAGGCAAATTCCCCATCCAGAACCATCAATTTATCTCCGGCCTCGTTGCCGGCCATCCGCAGCAGGTCCGCTTCGGTGGTGTTCAGGTACTGCGCATCGCGCGGGTCAGCGATCCAGACAGGCCGGCTCTGGCCCAGCACTCCGGAAAGCCAGTAGACCTTACGCAAGAGGTATTCCAGCCGTTCCTTATCATTGGTCTCGGTAAAGAGAAACTTCTTTTGCCAGCGGCTGTAGTAGCGGGTAGTTACCGGGACCGGCTGGCGATTGCCAGATTTGAGGAATTCCAACTGGCCTAAGTCGACAGTCTTGCGGATGGCGTTGTAGACGAACGTCTCAGCATAAGGCTGCTCCATGGCCGGCACAATCTGAGCAAAGGTGACGGTGACGGATGCGGCCACCTTGGCGTGTAGGTTGAGTGTGCCGCCATCAGCCAGGTTAATCTCGCCATGGACGATATAGGTATCCGCCCCGGAAGTTGAGAGATGAAACGGCCATTGGAACTTGCCAAAGGCAATGGGCAGACCGCCTAGGGTGACGTAGCACTCAGGACGAGGATTGCGCAGCCGCCTGGCTTCAGCGGCAAGGTGAGCCGCCATCTCCGACAACAGGTGCGCCTTGTCGAATTCGAATGTCTCGCTCAATTCCAGTCGCAGCGAACTGCTGACATCGCCCGGAAGGCCGAGTTGGAAGACTGCCGTGGGCCGACCGTGGTAGTCGATGCCCGCAGTGGTGGAGAGCAGAATAAGACCGGCCGGCGCGGCTGCCGCTTGAACGGAAGCGACGAGAGGTGATTTCAGTTCAGCAGTCATGAGTGGGGAATCCTAGATTAGGTTTGTTGCACTCTTTATTCTAATGGAAGGAGCGGGCGGGTACCGCGTTTACAATAGGCAATGTGCCGCCTGAACCGTTAAAGCCTATCATTCTCGCTGAAAACCTGAGCAAAGTTTATGCTGCAGGGCGCATCCAGGTCTCCGCGGTGCGTGGTGTTTCGTTCGCAGTGAATGCGGGCGAATTTGTAGCCATCGTGGGCCCTTCGGGGTCGGGCAAATCAACCCTATTCTACCTGCTGGGCGGGCTCACCAGAGCCACCGAAGGGCGGGTGGTAATTGATGGAATTGATTTTGCCAGCCTCACGGACGGCGAGCGCACTCGGTTACGCAAGCACCGTATCGGTTTCGTTTTCCAAAAGTTCAACCTGCTACCTACGCTCTCGGCCATGGGGAATATCGAAATCGCGTACGACGTGAGCGGACGCAAGGAGCCGCTGGACCGCGCGTATCTTGACCACTTGAGCGACATGTTGTCGATCCAGGGGCGATTGATGCACCGGCCCTCTGAGTTGAGCGGCGGCGAACAGCAGCGGGTGGCAATAGCGCGTGCACTGATCACGCGGCCGGCGATCGTGCTGGCAGACGAGCCCACCGGCAACCTGGATACCAAGAACTCCGACGCAGTGCTGCAGATGCTGCTGCGGTCGAATCGCGAGCTTGGCCAGACCACGCTGATGATTACCCACAATCCCGATGCGGCAGCCATTGCCAGCCGCATTTTGTACATGCGCGACGGGGAGATTGTGCGGGTTGAAGACAGATCCATGTCTAACCCTGCACCGGGTGCGCCCCGGACCCAGGAGAGCGGAACACCGGCTGCGGTTTGACCGGATTTCGGCCTCCCGGTATACTCAGGTTTGCAGTAAGCGGGAGTAGCTCAGTGGTAGAGCATTGCCTTGCCAAGGCAAGGGTCGCGGGTTCAAATCCCGTCTCCCGCTCCAATCCGCCCTCCGGCGCCAGCCGGGTTGGCTACGGCGGTCTGGAGCGAATTAGACTCAAATAGAGGCAGCCCTGCCAAGGCGCGGTACCCAAGTGGTAAGGGAGAGGTCTGCAAAACCTTTATGCGCCGGTTCGATCCCGGCCCGCGCCTCCAAACTTTCCTTGTATTTCCCTCATTTCTTAATATTTATCGCGATCTTCGCCTTTCGTCTTCGGTCGGCAAGAAATGGCCAAAATGGGCTGTTCGCTGTCCTCAACGCCTCAGTCAGTTCTTCAAATCGCCGGGTTCGACCCGGGTGAATGATCCCGCCCCAGAGACGGTTAGCGGCATTAGAGAGAATCTTGGCGCCATTGCCCATGTGACCGGTGAGGACGTCATCCCCCGGGAGGTGCAGCACCGCAGGGACCTGGACACGCTGGCAGACATGCTCAACAGACTAGGTCCCTTCCCGGCGCTGCGTATATATTTTTCGCGCGCGGGGGGGAGGGGCCGAAGCCCCGCCCCTCTGGCCAGGGTTCCCCAGACAGCGCGGTCCAGTATGCCAGTCTCCGGCAGGACCGCATGCCAGCTCCGGCACTCTGTCCTTACATATGTCTCTATGGCCAAGATGAGCTTCTTTCAGGCTGGATCTGCTCACGGTCAGGATCAGCACTGTACCGGCTTCGGGCTTTGGCTGTTCTAATGACCTGTGGTATGGATCCCCGGGTTTGGGGGGTCGGAAGAAAGGGTTCTCTCTCTACTCTGCCGCTGCTTCTCGGGCCCCGGCTTAACCGAAACACCGGTCGGCGAATGCGCCGGACCGGTGACCGAATAGGCCGGCGGGGGTACCGGCCCGCCTGGAAGTGAGCTGCTCTTGGGCGAGTAGTCATATCAGTTTCTCTCGCATAAATTTGCACATAAGGCGCCGGGCTTTCCACTATTTGGGCTACGCAATGACAGATTCGCAATGGAAGTACGGCAGATCAGCCAATCCTGGACGTGCCTTTATTCAGCCGGTATTTGTTCGTCGCGCCTCTTCACAGCGCTCTGCTTTCTGGAACTGAGTTATTTATTAATTTGCACTTAGGGAACCTGGGAGGGCATTTTCCTTCTGCTAGGCTCACCTTGTGCATTGTGAGATGCCCTGTCGCAAAGGAAATGAAATGTGTCGAAGCGTTTTCTACTTTCCCATTCGGATGGGCCAGTCTTTACTTTTCAATCGATCGGCATTGTGCCCAAATCGAATGCATCAGCTAATGCAACTGGCACTTTTGACGGTCGCGATTACCACAATAAACGCCTGGGCTCAAGACACTGAGTATGTTGCTCGCGCTTCATCCTATTACGAGTCGATGATTGCGCCGCCTTCCTGCCTCAGCTTTCCTTTGAAGGATGAGTTCGAAGCAGCCTCAGCGGACTGTCCACCCGACATTCATGACCTTTGGCTGAGGGATATCACGCGTTGGCGAGAGGAGAGAAGAATACGCATTGGCTATGATGACTCCCGCTACCGGATGCCTGAATTGCAATGGGCGCAGTCTAGCTTCATGCAGCCGCAAATGATGGTCGAGGACCGTTACTTTTACGACCCGGCCGCCCACGAGTACACGGTGGATCGATATCTAGATGACCTTGAGAAGAGGTACGGCGGAATCGATTCGGTTCTGATCTGGTCCACATACCCGAATATGGGCATCGATGATCGCAATCAGCTAGACATGATCGCTGCCATGCCGGGAGGAGTGGCGGGGGTGCGGCAGATGGTTGCAGATTTCCATCGTCGCGGAGTGCGCGTTCTGTTTCCGATGATGATGTGGGACCAGGGAACTCGAGACCCCAGCAAGCCCTGGCCTCAGGCGATCGCGGAGGTAATGTCGGAAATCGAAGCCGATGGAGTCAACGGCGACACCCAGGATGGAGTTCCTCTTGCGTTTTCTCAGGCAGCAGATCGTGCCGGCCACCCACTAGCATTTGAGCCTGAGTCTGAGCCCCACGATGAGCAAGTAGCCTGGAATGTGCTTACCTGGGGGGAGTATCAATTTCATTTTGTGCCTTCTGTCGATCGCTACAAGTGGCTTGAGCCACGCCACATGGTCAATATCTCAGACCGCTACAATCGCGACAGGACGGACGATCTTCAATATGCATTCTTCAACGGCGTGGGTTGGAACAGTTGGGAGAATATCTGGGGAATCTGGAACGGGCTCACCGAGCGCGATGGGGAAGCAACGCGCCGGGTCGGCACTATGGAACGGATGATCGCGCCTTTCCTCGTGAGCTCGGCATGGGAGCCACTCTATCCCATGATTCACTATGGAGTTTTTGCGAGCCGATGGCCTTTGGGAGAGAAGACGGTATGGACCATCGTGAATCGAAATGAATACAACGTGAGTGGACAGCAGATGTCTGTGCCCTTCGATGTGGAGGTTCATTTCTTCGACCTTTATCACGGTCAGGAACTCACACCGGAGCGGCAAGGCGACAAGGCAGTGCTGTCGTTTCCAATCGAAGGTCATGGTTACGGAGCAGTTATTGCCCTTCGTGGTCATGCCGATGCTTCGACCGAGCAATTCATTGCGAAAATGAGAGCGATGACCTCAAGACCGCTGGCCGACTTCTCAAGAGAGTGGAAGGCATTGCCACAGCAACTCGTACCGATTGCTCCCACCAAGCCCGCAAGTGTATCTCCGGAGGGCATGGTCGAAGTGCGAGGTGGAGAGTTCACGTTCAAAGTTGAGGGCATTGAGATTGAAGGTTATAACGACATTGGTGTGGACGTTCAATACCCATGGGAAGATATGCCCAGGCGCTTCCACGAACAACGGATGGCAATCAAGTCCTTCCTCATGGACCGTTACCCGGTGACCAATCGTGACTTCAAGAGGTTTCTCGAAGCGACTCACTACGACCCCATAGACAGTCTGAATTTCCTGCGAGATTGGAAAGATGGGATGTATCCGGAGGGATGGGCAAATAAGCCGGTGACTTGGGTTTCGCTGCAGGATGCGCGCGCGTATGCCGAATGGGCCGGCAAGCGCCTGCCTCATGAATGGGAGTGGCAATATGCAGCGCAGGGAGGCGACGGCCGCCTGTATCCCTGGGGAAGCGTATGGGATCCTGGCTCAGTTCCGGCTACCGATATGGGGCGTACGATGCGCGGGCCAGACGATGTAGATGCGCATCCTGGCGGGACAAGCCCGTTCGGAGTGATGGACATGGTGGGAAACATTTGGCAGTGGACGGACGAGTACGTTGATGACCATACACGTGGAGGAATTTTGCGTGGAGGAAGTTACTACCGACCACAAGGTTCGAAATGGTACTTCCCGCAAGCCTACCGAAACGATCAGCATGGCAAGCTTTTGCTGATGGCTCCGAGCAAGGACCGATCCGGAGCTGTCGGATTTCGATGCGTGAGAGATGAGAACTGAAGTGGCCCCACGAACATGATTCGCAGCCACGGGCCGCTATCTACAGTTCATCTTTTGCGTTTGAAAACAACTTCCCTGCACTCTTCGTTTCGTCTTACGGAATCAGATTCTGCGAGACTATCCAAGCAACGATTTGAGCGGCCCATGACTCATGCATGGCCTGGCTTGGATGACCTTTGGGATCGACATCGCATGCATTCGATGTCCCGGGAGGATCGTTAACCGCAAGGAAGAATATCTGCTCCTGTTGCCTCTTGGTGAACAGGCTCAGTACCTGCATGTAAGCCGGCTTCCAGTCTGGAACTTCCGCAATCGGATCAATGTAATCGAGCAGGCCGATTTTGGCATGAGGACTGCGCGCGAAAATCTTGGTGATCTGGTCGTAGACTCCCCGCTGGAATGGGCTTAAATTGCCAACGGTGACCGGAGTTCCTGCGGCCAAATCGCCGCCGTGATTGTGGTCATTGACTCCACCCCAAAGAAGCGCGAACGAGACCGGCCGCAGTCCCGAGTATGCATCGAATTTGCTATTGCCAGATTGAGGGGCTGCAAGGTCGTAGGCCGCGGCCTCGCTTCCAGTGGTCGAACCGGAAATGGCAAGGTCGACGACCTCGACTGGATGACCTAGTGCAGCCAATTTTGTCTCAAGAAGCCCCGGCCATGAATCGGATTGTGATGCCCATGCCGACGTAAAGAGATGGGCGGGCACAGCGGGACTTAACGGACCAAGAGCGCAGATTCCCGTGGCGTCGCTATCCCCAACGATCTCAATAATAGGTCTGTGGTTTGGGATCGCGCGCCACGATCCACCAGCGTCCAGGATGGGGTTGGCGAATTGGAGTGAACCAAAATACGGTTCGTTTTCGTCACGGAGCGCAACCGTATGGGTGCCACGGGAAAGTCCGGATGCAAGCACAAACCGTGGATGCGAGCCATAGGTCAAGCCGATCCGTTGACGATTTCCGTCATCGATGGATACTGAAATATAAAGCTTCGCGCCTGGTTCTGAAGATACGGTGCGGGCCACGGTCAGGTCGGCGGCCACGGAGGAAGAATTTCTGAAGCGCAAGAGAACACCGGAGCCCGCCCAAGTGGCTGTGTGAGCATTTGAGAGTGGTGCCCATCTGCCTACAAATTCCACTCCGTTCCCGGCCATGGCGAACGACGGAAGACAAGGTGTGCTCCACAGGAGGATACCGGCCAGGAAAGGCCGTCGCACAAGTTTCCTTCTATGGCGCCTCGCCTCTTTCGACACTTGCATGAAATCCCGGCTCCGTATTCGCATCAAAAGATAATCTTAGCTGCCAACTGGGTGTTGAATGGTTCACCCGGTCCAAGCCCTTGCTCAGCGAAAGATGCGCCTATAGTCGAGTAGATAGCGCCGCCGGTATCCACAGCTTTCGGGAATCCAACTGGTGCGAGGTCAATGCGGTTGAAGAGGTTGAACATTTCCACACGCACCTGCAATGTGAATTTCTCAAACTTCGTGTTCTTGAAGACTGAGAGGTCTACTTGAGAAAATCCAGGGTTGAAGTAGGCGTTTCTGCGCGTGGTGCCGTATTCGCCTTGCGGCGGATCAACAAAGGCATTTGGATTGAACCACTGCGCCACTCCGTCGACGATCTTGTGCGAGACTCCCGCGAACGGACTTACACCGGGAACGGCATCCGCCCGGTCATTGAATTCTCCGTTACCGCTGCTGTTGGTACTAGCCATTACTGAAAAAGGCTGTCCTCCGTGTAAATTGATACCGCTATTCACTTGCCAACCTTGAGACAGCCACTTCGGCCCATGAGCGGAGCCCGGAAGGTTGTACACAAGAAAGGCTATGAAGGTGTTGCGGGTATCGAAATCACTGTTTCCGTAGTCGGCGCGCGGGTTAAGACTGTTTTGCGGCGGATAGGGACCGAAACCTGTCTCCTCGTCCAAGGCGTGGGACCACGTATAACTGAACTGCGATGTAAAACCATGCCAGGCCGCCGTCCGAAGCAGTGCCTGCAGCGAGTTGTAGTTGGAAGTATAGTTGCTCTGGACCTCCAAGATTTCACCGAAGGTGGGAAATTGAGCAAAATAGGGCCGCGAACACTGTTCGTTGCCCGCCGCCGCAGAGGCATATTCCTGGCAGAGCGCAGTGTTGTCGGGTGTCTCAAAGCCGCTTCCCTGTGCCGCCTGATTGATGTCCAACACGTTGGTGAGGCGGCGGGCTTGCGAACCCACATATCCCACCTGGGCAATCACGGCCTGCCCCAGACTCTTTTGGATGTTGAGGTTGTACGTAGTCGTTGCAGACTGACGGTACTTTTGATTGGCGCTGTTTATATTAATGACTCCTTGCCCTGTAATCGCCTGGCTGAGTGAAGGGAAGATAGGCTGGTCTTTCACAATCACGTAACTATTCACTGAAGCTGAAGCGACTGGCTCCGAACCCGCAGGATTGTCCTTGATATTTCCAAACGGGAGCAAGAAGGGTGTGTCAAAGTAGTAGCCGATTCCACCCCGAATCACCAGGCCCTTAGCTTTGCTTGGCTGATAGGAAAACCCCAGACGAGGACTAAGGGCCTTCCAATATTGCTGATATAGATTGTCAACTGTTGAGCCCACGACCGCCAGTCCGCCCGGAGCATTCGGATCGAATACGGCGATGTTCTTGTCCGGATTGTGCGGAGGCCCGGTATAGTCGTAGCGAAGACCGAGGTTCAGATTCAACTCCTTCGATGCCTGCCAGGCGTCTTGGGCAAAGAAATTGAAGGAATTCACGTAGTACTCGCGCACCTGATTCCCTTCCGTGAGTCCGGAATTGACCACGCACCCAGCCATGAAATCCGCCAAATTCAAGACATTGGGGTCAAAGTTGTCCGAAGGCGAATATCCAGGCGCGTACGTGCCGACGTTCTGGGTGGCCAATGCGTCGCAAGGAGTCGCCGACCCGGTCGTAGGGGGCGACCAAGGACCCTGTGAGCCGTCGAAGCTGAAGGCTCCCCGCGCATTATTCTTGATAAGATCGCGCAACCAGCCACGACGGAATTCCCCGCCAAAACGCATTTGATGCGCGCCCTTTATATACGAAGCAGCATCATTGAACTGCCCCAGAAAATCGCTACGCCCGTACCCTGAATATGGGCCGATGGGGTCGAAGTTTGTAATGGTGATATTGGGGGCACCGGAGAGGTTGGGATCGGTGACGCCAGTGTTCAGGCCCAATGCTACTGGATCGAAGTTGGTATCTTTGTCCTTGAACAAGACGTAGACAATATTCATTCCCAAAGCCACTTGGTTTGTGAAGTGCGGGGAGAGAGTTGTGTTGTAAATGGCGGAGAAATTCTGGTTACGGTTTGGGCCGTTTGACCAGTAAGGCTCCAGCGTTGAAGGAAGGGGAGATTCCTCCATCCCTTGACCCAGATACCCCTTCAGGGATAAGGCATTTTTTTCATTGAAATGGTGATCCAACTTGAGGATGAAATTGTAACTGACTCCGCGCGCGATTGCGTTGTCGAAATAATTTCCAGGCTGTGCTGGGCCAGTGAGCGCGTACGCAGGCCACAAATTGCCTAACAAGGCCGTCGAGACCGGGTTGGCCGGAACCCCGTAATAAGACATCAGGCTCAGCGCTTCGCTCTGATAGGCGGTGGAGGGTTCTGTAGCGCTTATTACATTGCCAAGCCCAAAGCCCTGGTACTCAAAGGTCGTGAAGAAGAATGTCTTGTCCTTCAGGATAGGGCCACCCAGTGAACCGCCGTCATTCTGGTTGCGCAAGAAGTCTTTTGAACTTCCGGCCGGCGCGAAGGGACTATTCGCTGCGAAGAACTCGTTCCGGTTGTAGTAGTAAAGCGAGCCGTGGAATTGATTGGTCCCTGACTTGATCGATACGTTTGCGGTACCGCCGGGGTTGCGGCCGATTTCCGCAGCGCCGCTGGTAACAAATGAGAATTCATCGATTGCATCTACCGGAATAAGTGAACCGGCTATGCCGGATGCACCGCTGATGTTGATCGCGGATAGATCCCACCAAATATCGTTATTGTCTGTTCCCTCGAGCTGCCAATTAATCGAATTGACCCGCGTCCCATTTACCGAAGCATAGCCTCCGCCGCCCAGACTGTTGTACCCCGCATACCCGGGCGATTGAGCCACCAATTGCGTATAGTCCCGCCCATTTTGTGGAAGGTCCTGGATTGCTTCAGTGGGAATTACGACACCTAAGGTTGCCGATGTTGAATCCAAGGTCAATTGGTCCGCCGTAACTTCAACAGTTGTCGTGGTCTGAGCTGGGGAAACAGTAACCGGCAGCGTATACATGATGCCCGCTGTCACAGGAATACTCTCCACCTTGACACTCTGAAATCCGCTCGCGCTGACAGTTACCGAATATTGTCCGAGAGGTAGGTCTTGAAACTGGAACTCTCCCGCTGCGGAGGTCAGGGTTCGATAATCGACGCCTGTTGCCTGGGCAGTGGCGACCACGGGTATGTTCGGCATTACCGCGCCGCTTCGGTCAGTCACTGTGCCGTTGATGCCACCGCGAAAGGTCTGGGCGGAGGATGCCATCGCCAAGCAAATGGCGAGCAGACTTACGCATAGATCCCAGAAGACTTTCTTGATAATGGAGGGCATTCGGTTTCCCCTTTCCGAGGTCTCTGTTGGGACTCAATCTACACTCAAAATCACGTGGGGGTCGTGAGTTCTATCTGAGTTGAGCATCGGGTGAGCTTGTCCACCGCCTCCGATGATTTCGCGGCGTTGCTAGAACATATCAGGATCTCCTTTCCAATTCGCGATGATTGGATTTGAGAAACATCACCAAACGTTGTCACTCTGCAGACGAAAGATAAACTGCTGAATGCGAGCCAAACGCTCAAGCGGGGGGATTATCCCGGAATGGCGAACAACTCGACGGGGTGCATTGGGGGGCTGGCGAGCCGTTCGGACCTTTTACTTCCGGAGCATAGCCGAGTTCTTCGCTCCACAAAGTGAGTTATCTCTGAGTTGCGTTCCTTGGGCACTGGAATAGGCTTGCGTCGCGTGATAAATCTCTCTATGGGAGCACGTTCCAGCCATTTCCGGAAGGGAGCGACCTTTGCGAAACACTCTGTGCCCTGGTTGCACTTCGACCTTCATACTGCCAGCTGCCGTTGTGTGCGCGATCGTACTTCTCGCTGGCTCAACCTCCTCAGCCGGCCAGACGCAGGCGCTCTCCGCTCCCTCAGAGGATCGTCAACTTGCGCACAGCATTTTCAAGCAACTGATCGAAATTAATACCACTCATTCAAGCGGTTCCGTCACAGAAGCTGCCGGTGCAATGCGCATGCAGTTGCTGGATGCAGGTTTTCCCCAAGAAGATGTGACTCTTGACGGCCCATCGCCGCGCAAGCAAGGACTGATTGCGCGCTTTCGCGGAGATGGAAAGCTGGGTGTAATTGTCATCTTTGCTCACCTTGATGTCGTCGAGGCCAATCGCTCCGATTGGACCCAAGATCCATTCAAGTTAACCGAGAAAGATGGCTACTTCTATGGCCGAGGCACGCAGGATATCAAGGAAAGTGGCGCCATTGCTGTGGAGACCTTCATTCGCCTGAAGAGGGAAGGATTCAAGCCATCGGGCGATTTGTTACTACTGCTGACCGCGGATGAAGAAGTGGGCCCGGAAGACGGCATGGAATGGCTGCTGAAGCACCGGCCCGGGCTGTTTCAAAGCGTTCTGTTTGCCGTGAATCTGGACGCTGGCGACCTGAATTTGGAAAATGGACGGACTCGTAGCATGGGCTATGAGGTTGCGGAGAAAGCTTATGCAGACTTCCAATTTACCTCGACGGATTCCGGCGGCCACAGTTCGCTCCCCCATGCCGGCAATCCTCTTCAGCGCATCGCCGATGGCTTGGTGCGGGTCAAAGAAGATCCCTTTCCGCTCGAGTTGAACGCCATAACGCTGGATTACTTTCAAAACGTTGGCGCGACCTACGATGCACCCACGGCAAAGATGATCGAGGCGGTGACAACGCGGCCGCAGGATCAGCAGGCCTTAGCTGTGCTGGCCGCACGTTCCAGCTACTTCAACGCTTTGCTGCGAACTACCTGTGTACCCACACGATTTGATGCAGGCCACGCGAATAATGCTCTTCCGGCGAAGGCCACGGCCAATGTGAACTGTCGCATCCTGCCTGGCCACTCCCCTGATGAGATTGAAAAGCATATAGTCCAAACTTTGAATGACAGTCAGATTCAGGTCACGTACTGTTCGTTTCAAGGCAAGTGCGGGGCAGCTCCCGACCGCCCCGCCCCGCTGCCCCCAGCCCCGCTTCCATCTGTGATTACCGCGCTGAAAGAGATCTCCTCCCAGCTTTGGCCGGGAATTCCCATCGTAGGCGAAATGGAGACTGGTGCATCTGATTCGATCTACACGGTAGCCCAAGGTCTACCCACCTATGGCATCGCCGCCGTAGGCATCGACGAAGATGACGTGCGGGCGCATGGAAACGACGAGCGTATCCGCCAGTCCGCCTTCTATGAAGGCCTCGAGTTCTTCTATCTTTTTGTCCGCAGAGTTGCAACCCAGCCACAGATTTCTCTTCATTAATCGAGCTTCCGGTGATCGTGCCTGAAAATCGAACTTCATACGCAACGCCTCAGAGGCAGTCAGCCGCGATGAGAATTGAGCAGCCGGAACAGAATAAGACCGTGAGATTGATCCGCCAGCTTACCCTCTTCGACGCGGTAATGCTGGTAGTAGGTGGCACCATTGGCGCTTCGATTTTCATCGTTCCGGCTAATGTGTTGCAGGCCGTGCCCAACCCACTGTTCGCGTTGTCTCTGTGGGTTGTTGCCGGTGGCGTTACGCTGATGGCCGGGTTGGCTTGCGCGGAACTGGGCGGAATGTTCCCTGAAGCGGGTGGCCAGTATGTTTTCATTCGCGAAGCTTATGGCCCCTTCGCCGCTTTCCTTTACGGGTGGATGCTCTTTACCGCCGGAAACAGCGGCGGACTGGCTGCCATGGCAGTCAGTTTTGCGCTGTTCCTGGGCCGCGCAATTCCGCCATTGACTGCGGATCACCTACTTTTTGCGCACACAACCCTTAGCATCCATTGGCAATTGACCCAAGGCTCTCTGACAGCGATTACAGCTGTCATCGTGCTCACCGCCGTAAACATCCGCAGTGTCCGGCTGGCAGCGCGGCTGCAGAACCTTGTCGCGGTGGCATTCCTCAGCGTCGTGATCGGCATCTCCGCAGCTGGTTTCCTGTGTGGGCGTGGCTCCTGGTCTCACTTTGTTCCTGCATCGGGAAATGGATTCGCGGGAATCTCATTGCAAGGTGTTGGGGTAGCCATGATCGCCTTGTTTTGGTGTTTTGACGGTTGGGAGTTCGTTTCCTGGGCAGCCGGGGAAATCAAGGACCCGGACCGCAACCTGCCGCTCGCGCTTATGTTCGGGATCGGGCTCATCATTACTGCGTACTTGCTGGCGAATGCATTGTTTCTATATGCTCTGGCTCCGGGACAGTTAGCCCAGGAAACAACCCTTGCCAGTGCTGCAATGAGCGCCCTGTTCTCGCAGAGTGTGAGCCGACTGGTGTCACTTTTTGTCGCATTGATCTGTTTCGGGGCCGGCTCTGTCGCGGTACTTGGCGGGGCGCGTATCTACTATTCAATGGCGCGCGACGGCGCGTTCTTCCAGACAATGAGACATGTACATCCGCGCTGGAGAACGCCCACAACAAGCCTGTTGGCACAATGTGCATGGGTGATCGTGCTCATTGTGAGCGGTCGCTACGAGCAGCTCTACACTTGCTTCATATTCATGATGACGCTCTCATATCTACTCACCGTTGGCGCTGTTTTCATACTGCGCCGCACCCGGCCGGATCGCCCTCGCCCGTACCTGTGTGCCGGGTACCCGTGGTTACCGCTAGCCTATCTTGTGGTGGCGTCTGCTTTTGTGGTGTCGACGCTATTGGCGCGCCCCATAGAATCTCTGGCCGGCCTGGGCCTGGCCTTGCCAGGGATCCCACTTTATCTCTATTGGCGCCGCAGGCAAGTGGCTTTGCCCAAGCAATCGGGGCTTACTCCACCCGGAGCATAGCCAAGAACGGTCCGTTTAACGGTCCGCGGATGATACGAATCTGGGTGTGAAGAGAGCGCATTTCTGTCATCCCGTGATTCCTGACCTTCCCGACAAGGTCCGCTGCCCCACCCCACATACTCCCGTCCTCGGTAAAAGTTTGTGCTACTGGCGCAGGATCGTACCCGTTGCCATAAGACAAGACCAATAGTTGGGCAATCTTTTCTGTAATTTGCGCCACCGAGTGATCGTCTCGATCGTTGCTGGAAGGAGAGAGCGTGACCGTAATCCTCCGCTCACTTCGATCTGTTCGAGGTTCGCCGGAATCGCGATGAACTACGGCACCCATGAACCTGTACCCGCGACGGCGGAGTGTTTCTATCAAGTGGGGCCGGCGAGCGTCGTCACCCAATGTTCGCCGAATCTGCCGGATGCAGAAATTCAGGCCCGCCTCAAAGTCGACGAAGGTCTCCTGTTGCCAAAGATGCTGACGCAGACTTGCGCGGGATACAATTTCGCCCGGGCGTGAAGCGAGGAAGCTCAACACCTTCAAGGGCTGGAGTTGGATCGGAACGGGCTTGCCCCCGCAGCGAAGCTCTGAGGTTCTCAGGTCCAAGTCAAAGCCGTCAAAGAGCAGACTGCCACCAAAAGGATGATCCATACGCGCCTCGCACGATCAGCTTGCCCTATCAGTATACTGACAGTATACTGGCAATGTACCAGATGGCAACAATATTCAATCTCCATTCGCGGGGGCTCTTAAAAGTCGTTTAGAAGCCGCCATTCTCTTTCATGTTGTCCGGTATTCCGGGTTAGGATAGACGAGGATATGACCACGACGCCCTGCGACTTGACCGTGATTACGGCCCCCATCGAGGCACGGGGCGAGGTGGAACGTGTCTATCGAATGCTGCGCGAGTGGATAATCACCGCAGAACTGGCCCCTGGCTCCTTTCTCTCCGAAATGGATATGGCAGAGCGCTGCGGCACAAGCCGAACTCCGGTCCGGGGCGCCCTCAACCGTCTGTCCCAGGATGGCTGGGTCAACAGCATTCACAGGAAAGGCTTTCAGGTTCAGCCGATTACCCTTAGAGACATCAACGAACTCTACACCTATCGGCGACTGTTTGAACGTTACGCAGGGGAACGTGCGGCGGCCAACGCCACTGTCGCTCATATCTCGGCCTTGAGGCGTATTGTCGATTTGGAGCAACGCCCAAATGCGTCGATGACCGAATTGGCCGCCCTGAATGAGCAATTCCACCTGGCGATTGCCGAACGCACCGAAAATGAACGAATCATCGGGCAGATGCGACTGGTGATGGCCTATCTACGCCGCATGGACTCGATCGTCTTCGTGGTCGATAAAGTGAGCCATTCTGAGATTCTGGAAGCAATCAGCGCACGCGACGGCGAGCGCGCCAGTTCCCTGTTAAGCGAACATATTGAATATTCCTTGAACGAGATGCTCCATTTGTTTTGCCATTAGCCCGCGGAGCATCCATTTCCTCTACTCGATAGGCTTTGTGGTTTGTGCTTCTAACTATGGTGCGCCACGCCTTCGGCGCATGCATATCATTTCAAAACCGAACTCATAGATAACTCAGTTGATCATGAGATAACCGGGCTTATTCTGAATCGTGATTGACCTTCGCATCATTTCTGCAGACGGTAGCACCCGGAGAGGCGCCTAGTGATTCAGAGATTTCCAGACAAATTATCATCGAGTTTCAGCCGTATCACCACTGTGGATCTTGGAACAAGCTTGCTGGTCTTCGTCGCGGGGCACGTCGGCATGCCGCCGGAAGGACCTCCGCGCGTAGTTGCCGAGAACTTTGAAGAAGAGGTAAGGCTTTGCTTTGAAAATATCGCAATTGCTCTCGCCGATGTCAATGGGACATTGAAAGACCTGGTGAAGATCAATTGCTTTCTGACCAGTGTGGACGACTACCCGACGTATACCAAGGTTCGTGATCGTTTGTTAGCCGGTGCTCTGCCAGCCAGCGCCACAGTTATCGTCGCCGGGCTCCTAGTGAACGCGCGCCTGGAGATCGACGGCACGGCCGTGGTCAAGAAGAGCTGAAAACGGACCACCCCATACCCGCCGAGCGTGACTAGTTACGCATTACTTGTTCAACGTCCCTTGCTACAACCCCGATAATGATCCGAGCAGCGCAATCGCAAATCCCTGCCTATCAATCAGAGCGTGACAGTCCACGTCTCTGACTCAAAGCAAAATCGCGAAGAGCATCGGCAATTTCGCCAACAATAGCTGTATCCGCTGTCAGGCAAGGGTAGAACTTCACAACGTATGGCGGGATTGCGGATGCGCTGTGACAGAGCACATTCCGCGCGAAAAGCTCACGTTTGATTATGGAGGCACTCCCTGGCTGCTTGAGGCCGAGGGTTGCGATCCCGCCTAAAACGGTTGCGGGGAAATAGACATCGGGATAAGTGGCGCAGAGATCGGCGAAGCAATCCCGAAGACTGCATTCCAGTTGCGCAACATTCTTGAGTATGTGGCTTCGCTGCGCAATTTCGAGAACCTTGCAAGCGACCTTAGCGCCTATAGGGCTGATCGCCATACTACTCATGTATCCCCACTTCTTGGAGTTCATGCAGTTGTCGAAGATTACCTGGGTTGTCAAGACCGCGCTCGCAGGATAGATACCACCGCCCAGCCCTTTTCCCAGGATCAACATATCCGGCTCAAAATCGTAGTGCGACGACATCCACATTCGTCCTGAACGGCTAAGCCCAGTTCGTGTCTCGTCGATGATGAGGAGAACACCGCGTTTGCGGCATAAGTCCGCCACGTCGGACAAGAAGTTGGGTGGCGCTGGGCAAAAGGTTTCGTAGTTCATGGGTTCCAGGATCACTGCGGCGCAACCTTCGTCGATCAAACTCGCAATCGAATCCAAAGAGCCATACTCTTCAAAAAATGCGCTGTGCTCTTTGGGAACTGGATAGTGACCGAAGATGCCCTCGATCGCCGAACCCGTCACCAGAGCGGCGAAACCGCCATGTCCGTGATAACCATGACGATAGGCCAGAGCCTTTTGACGGCCCGTCATGCGGAAAGCAAACATCAATGCCAAATCGATGGAGTTAGTCGAACTGAGCGTTGCCACACTGCGGCAAATCGATCGGGTAGGCGCGCACGCTGCAAGAGCATCCCGCAACTCCAGATGCTCTGCTGTCGGCATAATCCAAAGCCCTGCGTCCAGATAGCCAAGAGCATCCAGCAAGGCTTGGATAATTTCGGGATTGCGATGCCCCAGGGAATGGACGCCCCCGGAATTGCCGCAATCCAGTACGCGTCGATCGCCCTCCAAATTCCAAAAGTATGAGCCCTCTCTCTTGCCCATCACAAACTCTGTACCGGATGCACGCTGTTCGTCGATCAGAAAGCGCCAATATCTCTGGTCGTAACCCTCGACAACATCACGCGATGTCATAGTCGTATTCATCAGTTTCAAAAGATATCCAGTCTTCTGCATTCGCCATCGTGCAGAACTTTATGTGGGCCTGTTCAAAAGTTGAAATGCTGAGATCTCGGGAACAGGCATCAGTTCTACCGGTTTGATTGCACGGGCTGCAGCCTCACCGCCTACTTAATCACCCGACGGGAATTTAGTCTCGACTGATCCCCTGGAAGCACCTCTCCACTTGCCAGCGTGCCGGTCTTTGGCCTGCAAGTGGAGGATAAATCGACTTCAGCATAAGGCATTCACCACGCGTCGGAACTGAGTTGAATGTAAGTTTGAAAACCCTAAGAGCTTAGATTGATTGTATCGGTTTCCTTCACAAAGAGACGCTGCCGCTGACTCCATGCGACAAGCCGCTTCGCCCCTTGGTCAGCCATCGTAACGAGTCGAGTGCGGATCGCATCAAGGTTGAGCAGATTGAGGGTAATAGCGACTGATTATGCAACTACGAGGAGGAAAGATTGTCTGGTTTCACGTGTCGATCCGGTTGACATCCAAAGAGGCTGAATCGCTTTCATTATCCTTTCGATAGAGAGATCTATGGCTTTGAAGGAGAATACTTCTTCATTCAAAGGCTTGACTTGAGATGCCAGGCTTTCCTCGAAATACAGCACCGATCCTGAACTCACACAAAACTCAGCTTCTGAAAGAGCGTTTGCGTTTACGCTTAACCCGCAAAGGAATAGACCAACTGCGCGGTCGCGAAACGGATGCCGCATACCTTTTCACTAAAAATATCGACCCGCCAGCTAAGCTCCATACCGGCAACCCTTGCAACCTTAATGCCAGGCGAGTGTGTGGACTTGTCAGAGCGGTTAATTCATCAGGGCGCGAATTGGCGGACCGATATGGACAAACACGATGATAGAGAATGGGACGATAGAGAGGATGACGATGGGCGAAAGGGATGTGCGATCGGAAGTGCCTGCGAGATTAGCAGTTCAATGTGCCCCATCAACGCGGATTCAGGAGTTTGTAGTAGAAATCCTGGTTGCGGCCGGAACGGATCCAGCTCCAGCACAATCGGTCGCCGCAGCGATCACCGGAGCGTCACTGCGTGGTATCGACAGCCATGGTCTCCGACTGCTGCTGCATTACGCAAAGGTGGTGCGCTCTGGTCGTATTAATCCCAGTCCAAAACTTTCCTTCCAGCGGACCGGCCCAAGCACCGGGATCGCCGACGCCGACAATGGCTTCGGCCACTTTGCGAGTTTCTTTGCAATTGAGCGGGGTATCGAGCTCGCCAAACAGTCCGGAATTTCGGCAGTTTCTGTCATCAACTCTTCCCATTTTGGAGCTGCCGGCGCCTACGTGCTTCACGCAGCCAATGAGGGATATGCGGCTCTAGGTGTGAGCAATTCTGATTCTTTCGTCTTGGCACACGGCAGCGTGTATCCGTTTCACGGAACGAACCCATTGGCCTTTGCAGCTCCGAACTATGAGGGCAAACCGTACCTCGTGGATATGGCAACAAGCGCCGTGACATGGAACAAGGTTCAGGATCTGATCGCACGCGGTTTGCCCCTGCCGGAAGATGTTTCAGTCGATAAGTTAGGAGAGCAAACTACCGATCCGACGCTTTCGGCGGCTTTGCTTCCGCTGGGAGGAATGCAATTCGGGTTTAAGGGCGCAGCTCTGGCCAGCATGATTGAGGTGTTGAGCGCTGTAATGACGGGGTCTCCTCACTGTAGCCAGATTCCAGGGATGCCGGGACCAGACCTCTCAAGTCATCGCAGAATGGGACATTTGTTTGTCGTGATTGACCCAAATCGTTTCGTGTCCGCCGAGGTGTATCGGTCCGGCATGAGAGCATACCTCCACGACTTGAGAAACCAGGAAAGCAAATCCGCCATCGGTGTGATGGCGCCAGGAGATCGCGAGTGGGCGATTGAAGAAGCCCGACTGCGACTAGGAATACCTATACCGGATCAACTCAGACGGGAACTAGATGGCTTGGCGGATTGTTTGATGGTCAGGCGGCTGGACTAACGCTAGAAATCGGCCTCGATTTGAATCGCTCGCGCCTTTTAGATATCGGTAAGTGGCCCCTAATTCGATACAGGACATGCGGGCAAGGACCCATGTGATGGAGAGGAGCCTTCGGAAGGCACGCTTCCAGCCTGAGCCATTCTGGTTGCGAATGTGTGGCGGAAGTCGTATAGGACGAAATTGAGCGCGGTTCTTTTCTTCGCATCTGCACACGCAGCGTCGTGGGCGTTGTTCAGTTTAGTTAAGTGGGCACCGCTCTTGCGGTCGGATGGAAAGACCCAGACGGATGCGCTTTGGCATCGCGCGGCTAAGACACTTCTGCTCTCATTGGTGAGGTCGAGAGTCCGCCGAGCGGAGCTGGTTTTGCCCCAGCGTACGTGAACCTGCCTCCTCTCTAGATCGATATCTTCCTTCCGAAGCGAGAAGACTTCCTCTGGCCTCATCCCCTGGTTTCGGATGATCAATGTGAGGTCATACAGATTCCGATTTCGGGCGGCTCTCTTGAAGTATTCTCTCTCCTCTTCCTGCGTGATCACCTGGATGCGCCAAAGGCACAGGTCGGGGCATTGGCAAGATGTTCCACCATCACCATGAAGCGCAGACGGCCCCTGCTCCTTCCGGCCGTGTCCACTCAGGCCCCGCGCCTTTCTGAATCCTGACCTGAGGCCGCGCGGACTGATGCGCTTCATGAGGAGGCTTAAATTGGCTATTTTTTTGCCAAAAGTAGCCCAAAATCCGCGATTTTGAGGGCCTTGTGTTTACTGAATCGATAATATATACATGGTAATACTGTGTTTATTATCAACTAGTTGCGGAACTCCTGGCCCCTCAAAACAGGGCCTTAAGTGTGGGAGGGGGGTGGGTACCGGTCAGGTACAGACCGGGGGGATATCGTACGTTTTAGACCGGGCGCATCTCCGACAC
>CAYNGB010000042.1:0-41639 GCA_964396795.1 uncultured Occallatibacter sp.
GTGTCGGAGATGCGCCCGGTCTAAAACGTACGATATCCCCCCGGTCTGTACCCCCAGCGCGACCCCCACCCCCCTCCCCCTCGAAACGGGCAAATTCCGGGGGCACCGCAGGCCCGGTAGAAGAGATAAGTCACGTTGAATCAGAAATATGGTGGATGTGCCTGTCATCGGCCCCATTATCATAATGGTAAACAGAAGCCCCAGAAAAATGGCACTTTTCGTTGCTTTTGAGGGTAGTTTCTGGCAATTCCGACAAGAAAGTGAGGCGTTCTTGACCAGCGTTACGGCGGAACCAGAGTCGGTGTCCCATGCGACAAGCCTTCGTCGAAGAAGTGCATCGAGTGGCGACCCTGTTCACAATTCAAAAGGCGCCCTACACCACCGGATAGAATCCCGCGATCCATCCCTGCAGCAGCGCCGGCAGGCAGCCCAGCACCAGCACCATTGCCGCAATCACCAGCAGCACCCCGAGTGTCACCGGGTGCACCGTAATTGGCGCTTCATTCACCGCCGGCATCACATAAGCGCGCTTCAACACCTGTAGATAGTAGTAGAGCGACACCGCGCTCATCGCCACTGCCAGCGCCACCAGGGCCAACGGAACCGCTCCCGTCGAAACCCCCAGCACCGCGGCAAACAAATTGAACTTGGCCCAGAATCCCACCAACGGAGGAATCCCTGCCAACGACAGGAACAGCACCAGCAGCACCGCCGCCAGCAGCGGACTACGCTTGTGCAACCCGAGAAACGCATCCAGCCGGTCGCTCCCCGTAGCGCGCTCCACCACGCCTACCACGCCAAACGCACCGATGGTTGTCAGCCCATAACTCAGCGTGTAGTAGAGAACCGCTTCGGCGCTGCGCGATGAGTAAGAGAAGTACGCCAGCCCCAGCAGAATATAGCCCCCATGCGCAATCGCTGAATAAGCCAGCAGCCTTCGCACGCTCGTCTGTGCCAGCGCGGCCAGGTTCCCAAGCACCATTGAAGCCGCGGCCAGCACCGTCAGAATCAAAGACCACGAACGCGCAAACCCGAAGTAGACGGGCTCCGAACCGCTTAGGATCCCAATCGATACTCTCGCCACGTTGCTGTGGTCATCGAACGCATGCAGAGCCGCCGTGCCAATGGCGATCAGCAGCGCGAAGCTGGCCAGCTTCGACACCGATGCGATAAACGCCGCCGAGGGTATGGGCGCACCTTCATAGGTGTCCGGCGCCCACAGATGAAACGGCACCGCCGCAACCTTGAAGCCTAGCCCTGCCGCAATCATCACCAGCGCAACATAGAGCAATGTCGCCGTGTGATAAGCATTCCACCCATACGCCGCCAGCAGAATGCGGTGCAGATTCGTCGATCCTGAAATTCCGTAGAGATAACTGAATCCAAACAATAGGAACGCCGCCGACATTCCGCCGAATAAGTAGTACTTCAGCGCCGCCTCAGCGCTCTTGCCTGAGCTTTTTGCAAACGCCGTCAGGATATAGAGTCCCAGGCTCAGCAGTTCCAGCCCGACAAAAATCACCAGCAGGTCTTGCGCCGCGGCAATCAGCAATCCACCCGTGGCCGACATTAATACCACGGCCACATACTCACCCACGTGCCGCGTGAAGGTCGTGTCGATTAGCAACAGCAGCGTCAGCACCGTCAGCGCCAGTATCCCGGTTTGCGCCACTGCAGAACTTCCATCCGCCGTGAGCAGCAAGTCGCCGCCGGGAGCACTGAGTCCGCCCGGCATCTGCACCAGCAACGCAAAAAGCGCCACTCCACATCCGCAAACGCCCAGCAAAGCGGCCGTAGCCACGCGCACTTGCAGCGCGGCCTTGCGCAGAAAACCAAGGTCCACTACCAACACAATCAACGCGGCCAGTTCCAGCACCGTCTCCGGCAATGTCATGCGGAAGAGATCGAAGTAGTTCATTGTCCCCCTCCCGCAAGCAACGCCTTCACCGCCGGCTCAATCGCATCCAGCAGAATCTTCGGGTAGAGTCCCACCACTAGGCTTGCCGTCACCAGCAGCGATACGCCGGCAACCTCCGGCCAGGTAATCGGCGCGAACCCGTGTCCATGCTCATACTCCAACACATGGGCGCTGGGCAGCGCATCGCTGAAGAATGCCTTCTGCAGTGCCCGCCACGTATAGGCCACACCCACAACAATGCCCACACCCGCCGCCATCGCCCACCAGGGCCGCGCCATCCACGCGCCCACCAGCACCTGCAACTCGGCCACAAACCCTGAGAATCCCGGCAACCCCATCGACGCCATGCCCGCAATCACAAATGCCCACGCCGCAAACGGCAGCCGCTTCGATAAGTGCATCGCTTCCAGTTCCGCCAGTTGCCGCGTGTGGGTGCGGTCATACACAATGCGGCCCACAATGGCGAACAGCAGTCCCGCAATCACGCCATGCGAAAACATCTGCAGCACCGCGCCCGTCACGCCAATCTGGTTCAGCGTCACCAGCCCCAGCAACACAAACCCCATGTGGCTCACGCTGGAGTAGCCGATCACAAACTTGAAGTCGGTCTGAGCCAGCGCCACCAACGCTCCATACACAATGCCCACCACCGCCAGCACCGCAAACACGTCGCGCCATGAGCCGATGCCGGCGAACGAGAATCCCCACGGATCGAGCCCGCGAGGAAAGAGCGAAATCGCCACTCGCAGACAGCCGTATGCGCCCAGTTTCATCACCACGCCGGCCAGCAGCATCGACGCCGCAGTCGGCGCAGCCACGTGGCCTGTCGGTGCCCAGGTGTGAAAGGGCCACATGCCGGCCAGAATCGCAAACCCAGTAAAGACCAGCGGGAAAACCCACATTTGAAAACTCACCGGCAGCCCCGCGTGCCCCAGCGCAATCAGGCCTGTCGAGTGGCTCCCTGAAGTGGCGTAAGCCGCCAGCAATCCAATCAGCACCATCGCCGAACCGACAAACGAATAGAGAGCCAGCTTCATCGCTCCATACTCGCGCCGTGTCGAGCCCCAAATCGCGATCAGAAAATATTTCGGCACGATGGCAATCTCGTAAAACACAAAGAGCAGGAATAAGTCGAAGCTGAGGAAGACTCCGTAGACGCCGCCAATCAGCGCCAGGTAGAACGCGAAGAATTCGTTGGTGCGCATCTCCACGTTCCAACTGAACAGCACGCCGGCCACCGCCGCCAGCCCCGTCAGCAGCACCAGCACCAGGCTAATGCCGTCCGCCGCGAGCAAGAAGTGAATCCCCATCGACGGCACCCATGCGGCATCGACAATCGTCACTCGCCCGTGTCCCATGCCTGCCGCAAACCCCGCCACCGCCAGAGCCAGTCCCGCCACGGCCACGGTCAGCGCGAGCCACCGCGCCAGCGCAGCCTTGCCTTTGGGCAGCAGCGCCTCGGCAAGCGCTCCGGCAAACGAGAGATAGATCGTCCAAGCGAGCATTCAAAATCTCCAGTGCGCCAGCAGGTTCACCACCGTTGGGTTCACGGTGTCCACAATCAATTGCGGCACCAGGCCCAGCAACAACATCAATCCAATCACCGGGGCAAGCGCCAGCCGCTCGCGCCCGTGCATGTCGGGAAACTTGGCCCAGTGTTCCGGCACAGGCCCGGAAAAAACCTTCTGGATCACGGTCAGAATCACCGCCGCCGTCACCAGCAAACCTAAAATCGACACCGTCGCCGCCACCCACGCCAGCGGGAAAACGCCGCGGAAGATCAGAAACTCGCCCACAAATCCATTCAGCCCAGGCAGCCCCAGCGACGAGAAAAGCGCGATCCCCATCAGCCCCGCGAGCACTGGGGCCGGTTTGCGCAAGCCGCCAAAGTGGTCAATGCCGCGCTCGCCGCCTGTGCGTTCCTGCATCATGGCCACAAACCAGAACAGCGTCGCTGCCGTCAGGCCGTGGTTGAACATCTGCAGAATCACGCCGTTCAGCGCAGCCGCCTGGCTCGCCTGCGCAGCCGCGTCTACCGCCGGCCTCGCCAGCGCAAAGATACCCAGCAGGCAATAGCCCAAATGATTCACTGAGGAGTACGCGAAGATGCGCTTCAAATCCTTTTGCGCTGCCGCGGCCCACGCACCCATCACGACCGTCAGCACGGCCAGCACCAGCAGCGGCGTCCGCATTTGCGCAATCTGGTGCCCGAACAGCGGTAACGCAATCCGCAGCAAACCGTAGACACCCATCTTCGACATCGCGCCGGTCAGCAACATCGTCACCGGCGACGGCGCCTCAGCATAAGCTGCGGGCAGCCATGTGTGAAACGGCACCATCGGCACCTTCACCGCAAAGCCCGCCAGCACGCCCACTGCCAGCCACATCGTCACTGGTCCAAGGTGCGCCGTGACTGCCTGTTCGAGCCCGCCCGTCGCCGCCAATGCCGCCAGTTGCCCAAAGTCCATGCTGCCGGTGGAAAGAAACACGGCCAGAAATGCCAGCAGCAGCGCCACGCTTCCCGCCATGGTGTACACAAAGAACTGCGTCGCCGCCGGTCCGCGCCGCGGTCCACCCCAGATCTTGATCAGGAAGAACGCTGGAATCAGGCTCAGTTCCCAGAACAGGAACCAGTGGAAGAAATTCAAGGCCGTGAATGATCCGAACAGCCCCGCCTGAAGGAGCAGCACCAGCGCAAAAAAGAGTCCCGGCTGATGGTGCACCCGGTGCGCCGCGTCTACCGACATTAGCGTCACAATGGCTGACAGCAACAGCATCAGTGCTCCCAGCCCATCCGCGCCCAAATGGTACTCAATCCCCAACGATGGCGCCCATGCCGCGCGCTCCACCAGTCCCATCGAGCCATCGCCCGGCAACTGCGTCCACACCGTCAGTGCCAGCGCCAGCCCTGCCAGTGTCGTCACCAGGGCCGCGGCCCGCGCATGTCTACCGGAAAAGAGTGCAATCGCCGCCCCCACCACAGGAAGCAATGTCAGCAGCGTCAATATAGGAATTCCGTTCATCCCTTGCTGCTCCAGATCAGAATCGCGGCCAGCACCACCACTGCCAGCGCCAGCAATCTCAGATAGGTCTGCACTCGCCCGCTCTGTACCCGCGCCAGCAGTCCTCCACCCGACGCCATCTCTTCGCAGCCTTTGTCAAAGCTGCCATCCACCACGTTGGTGTCGAGAAAGCGGTTCAACTGCGCAAAGCCGCTGAAGGTCCACGCCACTCCGGCCACCGCCCCGCCCCACACGCGGCGGTCCAGCCAGTCCGCAACCCGCGCCCACCACTCGTAAAACGCAATCACCGTCGCTCCGTAGAACTCATCCACATAGAGCTTGTCGCGTAGCGCCGCCCATACCGGTGGAACAGCCCGCTCCAGCGCATCCGGCTCCTCTGCCTGCGACGACCGGTTGCCGTACATCCACCAGCCCAATCCAAGCCCAAGAAAAACCAGCGCGGCCGATGTCCCCATCAGTTGCAGCAGCTCCACGTCTCCAAACCGCGCCATATCGAAGCCCGCCGCATGGCCCTCAAGAAATGCCCGGAACCACGGCCATGCAGGCGTACCGATCGCTCCCAGCACAATGGCGAAGAAGGCCAGCACTGCCAGCGGCAGCGTCATCACCGCCGGACTCTCATGCGCCGCATCGTGCCCGCGCCGGTTGCCAAAGAAGACGTAGCTCACCTGCCGCGTCATGTAGAACGCCGTCAGCAGCGCGCCGAAGACCAGCATGTAAAACGGCCCTTTCGCCACGCTCCAATGCTGCGCAGCTTCCAGAATGCCGTCCTTGCTCCAGAAGCCGGAGAACAGCAGCGGAAACCCGCACAGCGCCAGCATGCCGATGGCATAAGTGACAAAAGTCAGCGGCATGAGCTTCCACAGGCCGCCCATGCGCCTCACGTCCTGTTCCTCGTGGCTGCCGTGAATTACCGAGCCCGCGCCCATGAACAGCAGCGCTTTGAAAAACGCGTGCGTGATCAGGTGGAACATGCCTACGGCCACGCCGCCCATGCCGAGCCCGGCCATCATGTAGCCCAGTTGCGAAATTGTCGAGTAAGCCAGGATGCGCTTGATATCGTTCTGCGCCACCGCGATCAGCGCAGCAAACACCGCCGTTGACGCGCCCACCCATGTCACCACGGTCAGCGCCGTCGTAGTGCCGCCCGCCAGCGTCCCGGCCTGCATCAGCGGATACACCCGCGCGATCAGGTAAACACCCGCGGCCACCATCGTCGCCGCATGAATCAGCGCCGACACCGGCGTGGGGCCTTCCATTGCATCCGGCAGCCACACATGCAGCGGTAACTGGCCGCTCTTGCCCGCCGCTCCTGCAAAAATCAGCAGTCCGATCGCGCCCGCCGCGGTCAGCCCCAGCGCCGACGGCGTCGCCAGCAATCCGCCCAACGCCAGCGTTTCAATCGAACCCGCTCCGTGGTTATAGAAGAGCAGCGTGCCGGTCTGCGCAAATAGCCACACCATGCCCAGCAGGAAAAAAACATCGCCCACGCGCGTGGTCAGAAATGCCTTCTTCGCCGCCGCTGCAGCCGCGGGCTTCTGGTACCAGAACCCGATCAGCAGATATGAAGTCAGTCCCACCAGTTCCCAGTTCATGAACAGCAGCAACAAGCTGTTCGAGATCACCACGCCCAGCATCGCGCCGGCAAACAGCGACAGAAAGCAGAAGAAGCGCGTGAAATTCTCGTCGTGCTCCATGTAGCCGATGGAGTAGATGAAGATCAAGAGCCCCACCAGCGAGACCATTACCAGCATCACTGCTGACAGTGGATCGAGCACCCAGCCCAGGTCCACGTGCGTCGTGCCAAACCGAATCCAGGTAAAGCTGACCGTCTCGCGCATGGCAATCCCACGCGACCAGCCCGCCACCACATGGCCAAACGCCGCCAGCGACAATAGCAGTGAAAACGCCAGTGAGCCGATCGACAGCATCGCCGCCGTCCTGCGCCGCGCCTGCCTCATCACCGCCACAATTCCAGAAGCGACAATCGGTACTGCCGGAATCAGCCACAGCGCCTGTGCAATCGCCGACGGTCCGATTTGCGGAGTGAACGAAATTGTCTCTTGCATCAACTTCTCACCCCTTCATCCGGTTGATCTGGTCCAGGTCTGTCGTGTGCGTGTGGCGATGGATAGCAATCACCAGCCCCAGTCCCACCGCGGCTTCTGCTGCCGCCACGGCAATCGAAAAAATCGCAAACATCATCCCGGTCAGCGCTTCGGGATGCGGTCCATACCGCCAGAACGCAATGAAGTTCAGATTCGCCGCGTTCAGCATCAACTCAATCCCGATCAGCACAAGAATGGCGTTGCGCCGCGTCAGCGCCCCGGCCAGCCCAATGGCGAACAACAGCGCGGCTACCAGTAGATACCCCGTTAGCGGCGTCACTTGCTCCCCTCTTTCTCGTGCATGGCCACGATCACCGCGCCGATCAGTGCCGCCGTCAGCAGCAGGGCCACAATCTCCAGCGGCAGCACGTACCGGCCCATCAGCGCCACGCCGATGTCGCCCACCGTCACCGTTGGCTCAGGCGTAGCTCGCGGCAACCCCGCCACGCTCTGCAACACCGCCCAGCCCAGCATCGCAAACACCGCCGCCGCCACCGCCAGCCCCACCAACCATGTCCGGCTAAAAATCCCGCCGTCTTTAGGCGTTTCAGAACCCCGCGTCAAAAGAATCGCAAACACCACCAAAATGGCCACCGCGCCAATGTAAACCAGGATCTGCGCAAACCCCACGAACTGCGCGTCCAACTGAAGAAACAGGAACGCCAGTCCGGCAAAGGCTACCGTCAGCGCCAACGCGCAGTGCACCGTGTTCTTCAGCAGCACGGCTGCCAGCGCGCCAGCCACTGTCAGCGCCGCAATCAAGTAAAACGCAAAGCTCATCGGCAGCCGCTCCTTTCGCGCCAACTCTGCTCCATTGGGCGTCGGCGAATATCCTGAGCGCTCGTCCAAAACCAGGAAGAATCACTCTGCATAGCGATAACTCCGCGCCCCAATGTGCATTCTGCGCATCTCTTCCCAGCCCAGGCCCACATACGCCGCGACCAGGATCGCCGAACAAATCACCCACCGCAGCCACCCATCGCCCATAAAGCGCCACAACCCCGCCACCAGCAGGTTCAACAGGCACATCGGCAGCACAAACTTCCACGCAAAATTCATCAGTTGGTCCTGGCGCAGCCGCGGCAGCGTTCCCCGCAACCATATAAAGACAAAGATCGACATCATCAACTTTGAGAAGAACCAGAACCACGACGGTACCCAGGTCAGGAACGAGAACGGAGCCGTCCATCCGCCCAGAAACAGCGTTGTGCCCAGTCCGGAAATCGAAAACATCGCCAGGTACTCACCCAGGAAGAACAACGCAAATTTGAATCCTGAATATTCGGTGTGGTAGCCCGCCACCAGCTCCGACTCTCCCTCGGGCAGATCGAATGGCGAGCGGTTCGTCTCTGCCGTGGTCGCAATCGCATACATCACAAAGCCCGCCAGTCCCCACGGTGTAAAAATGTACCAGTGCGGCAGACCGTAGCTGTAGTGATTCTGCGCCTCGACGATCTTTGTCAGCGAAAGCGACCCGCTGATCATCACCACCGCTACGCTCGAAAGCAGTAGCGCCACTTCGTAGCTGATCATCTGCGCCACGGCGCGCATAGCGCCCATCAGTGAGTATTTGTTGCGACTCGACCATCCAGCCATAAACACTGAAAGCTCGGTCGACGCCCCAATCGCGAAATAAAACAACAGGCCGGCGTCCATATCCGCCAGCACCATGTTGCGGCCCATGGGCAGCACTGCAAAGCCCATAAACACAGCCACCACCAGCACCACCGGCGCCAGAAAGTGGACCGCCCCGTCCGCGCTCAGCGGCACAATGTCTTCCTTGGTCAGCGACTTGATGCCGTCGGCCACCGGCTGCAGAATTCCGAAAGGGCCTGTGCGGTTGGGCCCAATTCGATTCTGTATGCGTCCCAGCCCCTTGCGCTCAAACACTGTGGTCAACGCAAACAGCGCCGGAAAGAAACAAACGATCGCCGCCACGCTCAGCACTACACCTGCCACCGGCTGCAGCGCCATAGGCAGCAGACCCACCAGCCAGTGCTTCAGCAGAACGAATATCTGGTCCGCCGTTTCGAACATTGCCTACACTCCCCCTCTCGACGGCTTTTGAGCTGGCGCAGGTGCGGCAGCTTGCGCTGAGGACCTTGCTGCTTTGGCGGCGGCATCGGCTGCGGCCTTGGCCTTCTCTGCGGCCAGCCGCGCGTCCACTTCCGCGGCCTCGGTGGGATGAATCGCGTGATAGTACTCGTTCGACTTCGCCAACTGCTTGCGATCCTGCAGCAGCCCGCCAAAGCGGTCGTCGGTGGCTAGCTCAAACTCGTTATCCATCTTGATCGCTTCAAACGGGCACACCTCAACGCAGATCTGGCAGCTCATGCACACCGACACGTCGATGTCGAACTTTGCCGGATAGAACTGCGGCTTGCCCAGCGCATCCGGCTTTTTAT
This sequence comes from uncultured Occallatibacter sp., assembly GCA_964396795.1. Lineage (GTDB taxonomy): Bacteria > Acidobacteriota > Terriglobia > Terriglobales > Acidobacteriaceae > Telmatobacter. The sequence goes on from CAYNGB010000042.1 coordinate 9,455, forward strand.
CCTTGCTCTTCTCGATGTAGATGCACTTGGGGGGGCACTCTTTCTCGCAGATCTGGCAGGCCACGCAGCGCATCCCCGCTTCCCAGTCCGCGCCGTCGTATACCAGGAAGGGGAAGACGCGCGCCGCTTCGGCCGCAGGAATCCGCTCTTCCGGATACTGCACCGTCGTCATCCGCTCCGCCGAGACAAAGCTGCCGGCAAAGTTCTTTGCCGTCTCCGCCAGGCCCTTCAGTATTCCCTCACCCAGCAATGAAATCCTCCAATGTCAGCTACTAGCTTCTGGCAGCTATCTATCTACTTCTCCAAGCACAATATCCACGCTTCCAAAAATCAACACCACGTCCGCCACGTTTTGCCCCAGACACATATCTTCGAGAATTGTCAGGTTAATCAAGCTCGGCGGCCTTACGCGGTAGCGGTACGGGTTCGGGCTGCCGTCCGATTGCAGGTAAAATCCCAATTCGCCTTTGGGTGCTTCGATGCGCCCGTATGCCTCGCCCGGCTTGGGCCTCAAGCCGCGGATCTTGGCCTTTGGGTCCATCACTGGCCCGCCCGGAATTTCCTTCAGCGCCTGCTCCACAATCCCGATCGACTCCCGCATCTCCAGAATCCGAATCATGTAGCGGTCGTACACGTCCCAATGATCGCCCAGCGGCACACGAAACTTGAACCGGTCATAAATGCTGTAGTGGTCTACCTTGCGAATGTCGTAATTGACGCCAGAAGCGCGCAGCATGGGACCGGTGACACCCGCGTTCACCGCCAGCTCAGGCCGCAGAATGCCCACTCCCTGGCAACGCGCCATCAGAATCTCGTTCGAGGTGAGGAACCGCTCGAACTCGTCCACGAACCCCGGCAGTCCCGCCACCACTTTTCGCACCGCGTCCAGCCACGCCGCGGACGCGTCCACGCGGCAGCCTCCGAAGCGCATGTAGTTGCACATCATGCGCGACCCGGTCAGCCCCTCGAACAGGTCCAGAATCTTTTCCCGCTCACGAAAGGCATACATCAGCGGCGTACCGCTGGCGCCCATCTCCTGAATCAGGAACCCGATTGACGAGGCATGATTTTGCACCCGTGTCAGCTCGCCCAGGATCACGCGCAAATACTCAGCGCGCTCGGGCACCGCCTGGCCTATCAGCTTCTCCACCGCTAGCGCATAGGCCCAGTTGTTGGTCAGCGAACAGATATAGTCCAGCCGGTCAGTGAACGGCATCGAGGCCAGGTAGCTATGCCCTTCGCCCAGCTTCTCATGATTGCGATGCAGATAACCAAACACCGGCTTCAACCGAATTACGCGCTCCCCGTCCAACGCCAGATCCATGCGGAAGACCCCGTGAGTCGAGGGGTGATGTGGCCCCATGGCCACTTCCATCAGCTCGCCTTCGCCGTCCGGCTCAATCACCGGTGGGCGGTTCCAGCCCTCCAGCTTTTCTGTCTTCGTCGCCGGGGAACTCATAAAACAGCCCCTCCCTGCGCAGCCTCAGTTTGTTCCTCTGCCTGGTGAGCCGTTGCCCTGGCCAGCACCTTGTCATGCGCCGTCGGTTCGTATTCGTAGTCGTCCGGATCCACGTAATCGCGCCGCATGGGATGGTCCTTGAATCCATCCCACATCAAAATTCGCCTTAAATCGGGATGCCCCTTGAACACCACTCCGAAGAGGTCGAAAACCTCTCGCTCCTGGAACTCCGCCGACCGCCAGATGGGCGTCACCGACGGCAACTCCACCTTGTCGGTGCGGTTCTCTGTCCGCATGCGCAGGATCACCGGCCCGTGCTTCTTCGCCACTGAAAACAGGTGGTAGACGACCTCGAGATATCCCGGCTCCACGCGCTTGCGTGTTTCTTCCGCGGTCTCCTCGACAGTCTGTTCCACGCCGTCGACGACTTTTGTAACTTGACGTTTGACTTGAATTTTTTCGGCTATCTCTTTGTCTAAGTAATCAACTCCAGTCACGTTGGAGAGGAAGTCCAAAGCCAGATCCGCGTCGTCACGGAGGAACTTCGCCACCGCGACCGCGCTCTCCGGCTCAAGACGCAGCGAGTGCTGCGCGGACGGTCCGGGATTGGTCACAATCGCCACCCTGGCACCCGGCACCGCTGCCTCGATCGCCGCCTTGATGTCTTCCACCGTCTTCAATTCTTGTTCCTCCCAAGGCCGTTAACTGTCCACTGCAAGCTGTCAACTGTTAGCTGTCTTCATCAGCGAATCACCACCGGCAACGGCCAGACGCCCTTGTTCGAACTAGGCTCCAGATCATGCGCTCCCTGCTCCGGTACCGGAAATTCGCCCTGCGCCGCAGCATCCAGAAAGCGCGGTCGGCCTTCGCCGGTTAAATGCTGCCCGTCAATCTTCTCTTGCAGCTTGATAAATGCCTGGAGCAAGGCCTCCGGCCTCGGCGGGCAGCCGGGAATGTGCACATCTACCGGGATATAGCGGTCGATGCCCTTGAGCACGTTGTAGCCCTGCTTGAACGGCCCTCCGGAGATGGCGCAGGCACCCATCGCAATCACGTATTTCGGCTCGGCCATCTGGTTATAAAGCCGCACCACCTGCGGCGCCATCTTCTTGGTCACGGTGCCGGAGATGATCATCATGTCAGCCTGCCGGGGAGAAGGCCTGAAGACCTCGGCCCCGAATCGCGCCAGGTCGTAGCGCGCCATGGTGGTGGCGATCATCTCGATGGCGCAGCAAGCCAACCCGAACTGCATGGGCCATATCGAGCTGCGCCGTCCCCAGTTATAGAGCTCCTCGATGGTCGTAACGAAGACGCCCTGCTTGCCCAGTTCGATCTTCAATCCCTCATCTACCATCGTCGCCTCGCTCCGTTAACTCTTGGCTGGAAGCTGCCTCTAAGCCCACGTCAGCGCGCCCTTGGCCCAGGCCCATGCCAGTCCCTCGATCAGCAAAAGCACAAACACCAGCATGGCCACACAAGCCGCCGCGCCCAGCCCTGTAAACGCCACCGCGAACGGCAACAAAAACACTGACTCCACGTCAAAGATTAGAAAAATGATGGCATACAGATAGTAGGCTGAGCGGAACTGTATCCAGGCATCGCCTTTCGAAACCAGTCCGCACTCATAAATGGCGTTCTTGATGTGGTTGGGTTTGGCCGGCGCATAGACCTTTGCCCACAGCCACGCCAGCCCCAGCGGAGCCAGGCCAAAGCCGAGCGCCGCCAAAAACAGAACAGCTAGTGAAAAATAGGGGTTTGAGGCCATCTTAAAAATCAAAACCTACTGCTCCAACCTACCAGTTCTGGCCCTGTTTTGGCTAAGTGGTTGTGTCTTCGAGCTCCCGTCGCCCACTTTTTCTCGCCATTCATCCCACCCTATGAACCGTTGGCTGCAAAAGCAAAGAAAAGGTCAGCCCACAGGGCGTCTCCGCCGGCCGATTCCACTACCTACGGCCTTCGGTCCTTGGCCGCGGATGTCACCGTATCGAAAGGGTCCCAATTCACTCCACCTTTTGATGGAGACAGCTCATCTATCGGGCCTGTTATCGTAATCTCTGTTCCGCGCCTTCCCTGCATGCCGCGCGGATGGGATTCAGATCTTCCCTGGAGATGGGCAATCGATGGTCAAAACTGCGCCGCACCGCTGGGTGTTGCCCGCATTGCTCATTGCCCTGCCGCTCACCGTCACCTGGGCGGTCCGCGCCAACAGTGACTCCTCGCCTGTCGCAGCGCCGGTCAAGGCTGCCGCAGACTCCCCCAACGACCCACTCCCCGACTACGCAACTCACGTTCCCATCAGTGGGCCCACCACGGCTTTCCATGATTCGGTGGCCGGACGCTACAACTATGCCTTTGGCAAGGACGTGCCGTTCCTGCCTTCCAACGCCACCTCCTCCAATGGCCAGTTTCTGAGCCCCAAGAGCTTCTATACCGCGCAGTACTGCGGCCACTGCCACCAGGAGGCTTACCACCAGTGGCGTCAGTCCGTTCACTCCAATAGCTTCCGTCAGCCCTGGTACTTGAAAAACGTCAACATGCTCATCGACGAAAGGGGCGTGCAGTACTCCCGCCATTGCGAGGGTTGCCACAACCCCGTTGCTTTGCTCTCCGGCGATCTCTCGCAAGGCATGCCCAAAAAGCGTCCTTTTGAGGATGAAGGCGTAACCTGCTCCACCTGCCACTCAATCCAGGCCACCGACACCACCGGAACGGGTAGCTACATTATGGGTACTCCGGCGGTGCTGGTCGATGAGAGCGACGTTCCTATCGCTGGTCCCGTCCCGGACTCCGAGATTCTGGCCCACCTCGACCGCCATTCCAAGGCCGTAATGCGACCTCTCTACAAGACCGCCGAGTTTTGCGCCGCTTGCCATAAGGCCGCCATTCCGCGTTCTCTCGACGACTACAAATGGCTTCGCGCCATCGGTCTTTACGACGAGTGGCAGGGCGCAAGCTTTACCAAGCAGTCCCCGCTGCCCTTCTACCGCAAGGATTCCGTTTCCACATGCCAGACCTGCCACATGAAAGCCGAGTCCTTGCCCGCGGGTGCATCCGACCCCGGCGCCAAGGACGGATTGCTCGCGAGCCATCGCTGGCTCGGAGGCAACTCGCTCAACCCCGCCTACTACAAGTTCGACGAGCAGGCTGACAAGCTCGTCGATTTCCTCAAGAACGGCGCGGATAACAAGGGCGTCTTGAACGTCGATATTTTCGCCATCGAGAAAGAAAGCGCTGCCACGTCCAATGATCGCGGGCTCATCGCTCCTCTGGGCCTCACCAGCTTTTCACTCAAAGCCGGTGACACGCTTGTCGCCGACGTCGTCATTCAGAACAAGGGCATTGGGCACTCCTTCATTCCAGAGCAGCGTGACTTCTACGAGGCCTGGGTGGACTTCGCCGTCAAGGACGGCGCAGGCAAAGTCCTCGTCGAAAGCGGCTTCATTCAGCCCGAAGGCAACCTCGACCCCTCGGCGCACTCTTTTACCAGCCGCCTGATCAACACCAAGGGCGAATTGAACGACCTGCACCAGATCTGGCACAACCGCGTGCTGGCATATAACAACACAATTCAGTCGGGCCGGTCGCAGCTCGTACGTTATCGGTTCCGCCTTCCCAATCGCAGCGCAGGCGCGGTGTCACTGACCGCCAGCGTCAAGTATCGTCGTTTCGACCAGCACTTCATCGACTATGCGATGGACCAGAAGCACTACCCGCAGCCGGTGATCGAGATGGCTTCTGAAACCAAGACCATCAAGATTGGGGACAATTCGCCTCTGCCGCCCGAGCCCACGGAGAATGCGGAGTGGATGCGCTGGAACAACTACGGCATTGGGCTGCTGGATGCACAGCAATACCAAGCCAGCGTGGAGGCATTTGAGCGCGTGGCCGCGTTGCGCCCCGACTACGCCGACGCCTACACGAACATGGCGATTGTTGAGATTTCATGGGAGCGGTATAACGACGCCAAGCCGCACCTGGCCAAGGCCCTGGCCCTGCTTCCCGGCGATCCCCGCGCCCTCTACTACCGCGCACTTGTCGAGCGCAACGCTGGCCAGGTCAAGGACGCCATCGACGACTTTCAGGCCATGCTTGCTGCGTATCCGCGCGTCAAAGACGGGCTGCGCGAACTGGGCTTCAGCTACTTCCAGCAGCATGATTACGCCAAGGCTCGCGATGCATACGAGAAGCTGCAGGTCATCGATCCCGACGACCTCGCCGCGCACTACTCGCTCGCCATCATTTACCGGCGACTGGGCGACAAGCAGAAAGCGGCCATCGAGTCAGCAAAATTTGCCGACCAGAAGGACGACCCCACGGCGTCAACCTACGCGTTGGAGTTTCTGGGCAATCACCCTGAGGTGGCCGCAGAAAGCGTGGTCTGGCATACCCACGACCTGACCGGCGACCCCATCAAGCGTCCCGCCAAAATCGAGTACCACTACATTCCCGGCGCAGGGTTTTAGAGCGAAACCAGAGTTACTAATTCCGCTGTCGCGCTGTTCAGGAACGCCTCTATTTCTTGTGGAACTAGCCAAAACCACCCTCAAAAGCGACGAAAAGGGGCCTTTTTGAGGGGTTTCTGTTTACCGATGAGTACATAGGGTAAATTCTTAAGATATTCATTATAAATAGGTTATATAGAATTCGACCCCTCCAGAAGCGGGTTTTCGAGGGGGAGGGGGTGGGTACCCTTCGGGGGGTATGAACCGGGCGGATGCCTGAGCGCTCATTCCCTCATTTCGATTGTGCGACCTGGACGGGTTATTTTCTGCAAATGCAGATCGGAACAGCGTGAGGGGATGTGGCTACCCGTCCTGGCGGGAAGTTGGACGGGGCCCGGTTGAGAGATGAACTTTCCCATGTCTGAGAATCCAGACATGGGGCACCCGATCATTTTGCGAACCTATGCGATGTCCCCCATTCCTTCCACTGGCAAAGCCGACCTGCCCGGCCCCACAATCCCATATTTGAGTTCCAGGAATTCCTGCAACGCCTCTGGCAGCAGCGGAGCAAGCTCCTGCCAGGTCAGCACTTTCAACCGCACACGCAACTCGGCAGACTTCACCGCCGTCATCACCTCAAACCACGCCTCGCGCAAGTCCGGCCGCCGCGCGTCGTGCACAACGCAAAAGCTACAGCCCTCCGCATAGGCAGCCAGCACATTGCGGATCAATTGATAACTCGCATAAGCGGCCACGCTACCCGCCGCTTCCTCCGCTCGCGCCACAATCGCCGACCGGAAGGCGAGTGCTTCCGACTCGGCGGCCGACGCTTCGCCGGCTCCTTCGGTCGGCTCCCACTCCTGGGTAAACTCCTCAGGAAACTCGATTGCCTCTCGCCTCCTGACAGTGCGCAGTTCCACCCTGGGCAGCAAGTCCCGCTCGAAGACCGCGTCGAAGTCCCGATAGCCCTCGAGCACCGTCGCGGCGCGCGTTTGGAAATCTCCCTCGGTGAGTTTGGCCTCAACCAGCAGTCCGCCCCAGAACATATCCACTTCAGTACGGTCGAATCGCCCGCTCTTCAGAGGCACGCGTGCTTTCCAGCCAAACGCGGGTTGCTCGCCATCCTCCACGCCAAGCATCCGTCGCACGGCGGCTGAGTCCGCCACTCCTGGCGTGCAAAACACATTCATTAACAGGGCATCTGAACTCATCGACGAGTCCAATTCCCGCCAACGCCGGAAGGGCTCCGCTTCCGGCCTGGGCAGCGCTCGCCCCTGGGCATGAATCTTGCTAAATCGACGCATCCACTCCGGCCGCGCCGCGATGGCCGCGTAGGCCGCGTCGAAGAAATTTCCATGCCGCCCGTTCTCCGGCGCATACACAATCACCGGGGGGTTGCCGTAGCTCTCCACATGCAACCTGCCGCGCGCATGCAACCGGTTGCGAAGCCCAAGTTCCCGCCGCAACTGACTGGCACAGACACTGCTCTCACTCGCCATACCCAGCCAGATTACTCTGTCTCTGCCCGGTGCCCGCACCTTTCAGCTACTCCTCCTTGAGTGCCAGCCAAACCTTGTGTTGACCATCGAATTGCTGAGGCGGACAACACCCTTGAATGAGAAAATTGGATCGTGATTTCACGCTCGATGCTCTTTTTCTTAGTGGTCACTGCTGCCGTGGTTCTCGCCACCCCGCTTGCCGCTCATGCCTTCTCCGACTCCGGACAGAAGGCCAACGAAGAGGCTGGTGCAGTTCTCTTCCGCGATAAGGGTTGCGCTCACTGCCACGGCGAAGGTGGCATCGGCAGTCCGAAGGCTCCCGCGCTCATTGGCATCTGGAACAACAAGCTCTGGACTCCGGCCAAACTTACTGATCGGATTATGAACGGCGGCCAGAAGATGCCGCCCTTCAGCGATTCGCTTACGGACGCGGAAATCGCCCAATTGGTCGCCTACCTGCGCGCCAGACGCAAGCCTGTTCCGTCGCCTTTGCCGCCCGGTTCACCATCGGCACAATAATTTTTGAGCTCTCTATCGCTCTAAACATGCGATTAGAGTTAGCTCCTGCCGGTTGCCGTGAATGGACACTCGCGAATTCGAAAGCACGAGCAAAGCTGAAGATCCAAGGCAAGCCGGCCGCCTGTCTTCTCATGACCCATACGTAACAACCTCGGCTGGTACCGTAACATTCTTTGCGAGTACGGCCGACATGGCTCGGCTCCCGATATTCGTTGTGTTTCCCCACTGCCACACGAAGAATGACCTCAACAACAGTGCGATCCGCACAAGCCTTTATTACGGAAATGGGGACCCACATGATCGATGTTCGTTCCATTGCTTCTCTTCGAGTTGCCGTTGCCTCCACGCCTTCCAACCAGTTCAAACGCAGACTTTTGACTTCATCCCTGTTCACATGTTTCGATGCGGCCGCGCTACAGATTGTGGGCCCATCCATCTACCGGGTCTCGTCCAACTCGGCGGCAATGCAGGCTGGGTTTGCGGTTCTGGTCATCGGCATGCTCGCATCGCTCGGCCGTATGTGGTTCCTCACTATCCGGGACAGTAACAACTAGTGGTCCATGAGCGGGTTCGATTGTCAGCAGTAGACGAACGAATCATTCCGCTTGAAGTGCAGGCTGAGAGTCATGGAGGAGGTTGTTCATGATGCAGATGCTGCTCAACACCTGGCTGAAGATCCAAAGCGCTTTGGCCTCCGAAGAGGGTCAGGATCTAGTCGAGTACGCCCTCGTCTTTTCGGTGATTGCCCTGGGCGCCGCTGCCGGCATGAACTCCGTCGCCAGTGGCATCGGCACCGAATTTGGTAATATCAGTACTTTTCTTGGCAATCACATCGCTTAATCAGGGCTGCGGGTGCGGGGGAGCCGAGATCAGTGTTCGGCTCACGACGTCCGGGCCAATTCAGGCCAGCACCGGCGTTTCGGTTACGCCCTCTACTCCAAAGATCCGCCGATAGCGCTCAATCTCCGCGGGTGAGCCCAGGGCCTTGGAGTAGTTATCAGACAGCTTTACGGCCGGGCGGCCCTCCACCTCGCTTAGTTTGCACACCAGGCTCACCGGGTCAAAGCTCTCGTCGCCGTGCGGATTGCAGTTGCGAAAGTCGTTCGTGAGAAATGTGCCCCACCCGGCACTGAAGCGAATGCGCCGCTCCGGAATCCACTTGCGCTCGTCCTCAAAGTCTGTGGTGCGGTGGAAGTCGGCAGGCACTGCACCATTGCGCAGGGTGCCGCCGAAGTAGGCATGAAGTCCAAGAATGGCGTCGACGTCCAGGGCGTCTGAAGCGATCAGTCGCTTCTTAAGCGGATCACACCCGCGCCTCCGTAGCCATTCGATGTACTCGTCACCGGCGATGCAGGGATCCTTGCTGTCAATGCGTTGGCCCGTCCAATGAGCCACCCAGTCTGGCGCATGGCGCAAGAACTGCGTGGTGCCAAATGTGTCGGGAAGCAAAATGAGCAATTCGCCCTGGTAGGTCTGCTGCCACAGTTCCAGCATCCTGTACTGCGCAGTTCTCAACTCTTCTTCCGTATCGGCCAAAGCGGCCATAGCCATGGGCAATTCATGCGCATTGGTCCCGATGGCCTCGAGATCGTGGATGTAGGCGAGATAGGTATTCGAGCTGCCAGTAAAGCTGGGGCCGAGCACATCGCTCATGGCCTTGACCACATATTCCTGCCACAGAAAACTGTGACGCCGCCGGGTGCCAAAGTCGCTCACGTTCAGCCCCGGCACTCCGCGCAGGCGTTCCATCTTTTCCCACAGCCGCGTCTTGGCCCGCGCATAAAGGATGTCAAGCTCGAACTCGGTCAGGCGCTTCAGGCTGGCACGCGTCTTGAGCTCGTCAATGGCGGAAAGCGCATAGATCTCCCACAAGGTGGTCGCGGTCCACAGCCCGTCGAAACGGAGCGCGATCTGTCCATCCTGCACCGAAAGATCGAAATCGGAAAGCCTAAAGTCGCGTTCCAGCCACTCAAGAAACGCGTGCTCAAAGATACCGCGCCGACCATAAAAGGAATTGCCGGCCAGCCAGATCAGTTCCGACTTGTGGAATCGTAGCTTGCGGGTGGCTTCGAGTTGCTCACGGAGCTCGTCCACGCTCACGATCTCGCCTAGACGTACGGTGGTCGACCGGTTGAGAAGCGAAAACGATGTGTGCGTAGTAGGAAAATGCTTCCAGATGAACTGCAGCATCAGCAGCTTGTAAAAATCGGTGTCCAACAGGGAGCGCGTGATGGGGTCCAGTTCCCAGTTGTGATCGTGCGCGCGTCTGGCCAAGTTAATGATCACGATGGAACTACTTTAATGCACCGGCTCCGCTCAACGGTAAGCTCTCCCTTGGACTGTCGGCCACTCACACCTGTCCGCGGCAGCACCGTCGCAGCAAGACACAGGCGCGAGGGCGATTCGCGGCATGCCATTTGACGCTCGATATTCAGCTCTCGATAGCCGCAGCGATCCCAACGCGCACAGACTCGGGCAAGGGAGGCATCGCACCGGGCTGCGAGGCCAGCCAGGCGCCCCAGCGATTTCCCGCCTCGTTCATTGACGCCAGGTCTGCGCCGCGGAGCAGATAGTGGGTTAGGGCTGCGGTAAACGCATCGCCTGCGCCGATCGTGTCTGCCACCCTGACCGGAAAGCCGGGGTGCTCGTGCCACTCATCGCGAGTCACCAGCACACTGCCATGGCTGCCACGAGTCACGGCGACCATCTCCAGCGTTGGGAACTCCGAAAGCAGCCGCTCCGCGCCCAGGCGCAACGTATCCGGTATCGGATCCTGTTCCGCTGGCAGGCCCAAAAGTGCCAGCAACAGGGGCACCTCCGCGTCATTCAATTTCAATACCGTGGCCAGTTCCAGCGATTCCTGCACCACCTCGTTAGAGAAAAACGGCGCCCGTAGATTCACGTCGAAGACGCGCATGCACGCCGCTGAGGTCTGCGCTGTCAGCGTCTGGATGGTCTTCCGCGACTCAAGGCCGCGCTGCGCCAATGAACCGAAGCAGATGGCATTGGCTCTCTCCGCCAGTTGTACCCACTCGTCTGAGAGGCCCAGAAAATCCCACGCCGCAGGCTGGTGAATTTCGTATTCAGGCTGCGCGCCTTTGAAGGTCACCGTAACGCGACCTGTGGGGTGCGCCGGGTCCACCTGCAGATAGCTGGTGTCAGCCGGTAGCGGGTCAAGCTGTTCCACCGCTTTACGGCCCATGTCGTCGCGGCCAATGCGACTCAGGATCACGGCGTGGTTGCCCAGTCTTCCAGCCATTACCGCAAAGTTAGCTGGTGCGCCACCGAGTAAACCAACCGTTGAAGATCCGCCGATGGGAACCCCGTCCGGACACATCTCTTCCGGTAGAACGTCCCACAACAGCTCCCCGATTCCCAGGATCAGATGCTGCTCTTTCAAGGTCTTGCCCCCGACGGCGCTTGCAGTTGCATGGCCTGTTCTTCTAGCCGTGAACCTGCATCCAGCCGTTCTGTCCGCTCATCAACTCACGGCCCCGCGCACTGTGTCCTACCAACTTTCGCGCTGTCCCATGCTTTCGTCAACCACCCCATAGAGATTCGCTGCTCAGTGTTGGCTGTTCCCGCTCTTACCCTACCCATCTCCAGATTGAGCAATCCTCATAATTGGCCGAGGTGTATTCCCCGTCCGGCTGGTTGGCCATGATGGCATGATCTGCGATCGCATCCGACCGCGACCGCATGACCTGCCCCAAGTAGAGCCGCCGAAAGCCTCCCTGCTGCTCCAGCACGCTTTCCTGTTCGTTGTTCACATAGATCAGATCCAGCTCTCCTGGCCGCTCGGCAAAGCTCATTGCGATTTTTTTGAGCAGGCGCCGCATGACCGGAGCGGCAAACGGGTTAAACAGAAACACCAGGCACGGACCCGGCGGAAAGTTGAACTCCGCCGCATCTCTACACACTGTGCGCGTGACGGTTCGGGCGCGTCCTGCCGCACGCCATGCAGCCAGATTCCGGCGCGCAATTCGCACCAAAGCAGGATGCAACTCCACGCCCACTACGGCGCGAAAGGGCATCTCCGCTGCCAGCAGCAGCGCCCGGCCCATTCCCGCGCCCATGTCAATAAAGGTGAACTCTTCGATCGGCGCCACGGGACGGTTCCGCCGCCAGCGCCGCAACAGAGCTTGCAGAACCGATGGCGCGACCGCATAATACGCCGTGCCATGCCGGTCATGCCGATGCCCAGTTTTCAAATGTCGCCCAGCAACGAGGCCACTGGTGCGTACCCCATTGGCCACATCGAACGGGTGGCGCATGAATCCGTCGCCTACCGTCAACCCCGGCAACAAGCGCCGTCTCTTTTTCCCCCTGCGCAAGAAACTCTGGCCCTGTTCAACCCCGTCCGCCTTCACGTTTGCACCTTAGCACAAAGCGACGGGCCCGTTGGAGGTCTGATCTGGCTCCCATCATCCATTGGCAAAAGTCGCGGCGACGCCGGTGTCGTCCAGCCGATGACAAGTTGGGAACCAATCCCCCGGTGGGTACATCGGTTTCGTGACAAGCATTGCCGAATCGAGGTAGGCTTGAGCATGTTCGCGCCATAGCGCGGTCAAGGAGTACGTCAATCCCCATGCCCATCCAAGCAACTTCGAAAATCTGGCACAACGGCAACCTTATTCCCTGGGAGCAGGCCACTATCCACGTGATGAGCCACGTGGTCCACTACGGCTCCAGCGTGTTTGAGGGCATTCGCTGCTATGCGCAGCCCCATGGGTCGGCGGTTTTCCGCCTTCCGGAGCACATGCAGCGCCTGCTGGACTCGGCCAAAATCTACCGTATGGAGCTACCTTACGGCCTCGACGAGCTGTGCGCTGGCGTTGTGGATCTTGTTGAAGCCAACGGCGTTGCACCCTGCTATATCCGTCCTATCGCCATCCGCGGCTACGGCGAGATCGGGGTTAGCCCCAAGGGTTCGCCCATCGAGGTCTACATGGCCAACTTCCCCTGGGGCAAGTACATTGCCGGCCATGGCGGTGCGGATGTCTGTATCTCCAGTTGGAACCGGTTGGCCCCCAACACCATGCCCGCGTTGGCCAAGGCTGGCGGCAACTACATGAATTCACAACTTATCCACATGGAAGCCGAGGTAAACGGCTACCAGGAGGGAATCGGCCTGGACGTAAACGGGCTGGTCAGTGAGGGCTCCGGCGAGAACATCTTCATCGTACGCAATGGCGTCCTCTACACTCCGCCTCTGGCCAACTCCGCTCTCTCTGGCATCACCCGCGATAGTGTGCTCACCCTGGCACGACACCTGGGACTCACAGTTGTGGAACAGCCCCTGCCCCGGGAGATACTCTACATCGCCGATGAAGTCTTCTTTACCGGCACCGCCGCCGAGGTTTCGCCTATCCGGTCCATTGACCGCATCGTTATCGCGGATGGTAAGCCCGGCGAGATTACGCAAAAGATTGCCGACGAATTCTTCGCCATCGCCAACGGTCTCAAGCCCGACCGCTTTGGCTGGCTCACGCCCGTTAACGTCACTGCGAGTGAACCCGTAACGGCATAACGCTGCTCAACTGAAGAGCAACGGCGGCCCGTTTGAGGCCGCCGTTGCTCTTTTATTGCGCATTGTCTGGTGCACGGTAACTGACGGTCTGGTCCGGGGTCTCGCTGGTGCGCGGCGAGTATCATGGAATGTGGCCCGGATGAACGAAGGGGCGCAGAAGACCAGCCTCGAAATACCTCCAGGAATCTCATGGTCAAGGAAGACAACCGAGCGTGAAACCCGACATGAAAGTCAAGTTGTCCGGGCTGGAGTTGAGCAACCCTCTCATCGCCGCCAGTGGTACCTTTGGATATGGCATCGAATTTGAAGAAATCGTCTCGCTGGAGAGGATTGGCGGTTTCGTAACCAAGGGCATCTCGCTACAGCCCATTGCCGGCCATCCGCCTCCGCGCATCCTGCAAACCGCCGCTGGAATGCTCAACGCGATAGGCCTGCAGAACATAGGTGTCGACGAATTCATCGCCCGCAAACTGCCGCCGCTGGCGCGCTATCCCAAGTGCAAGGTCATCGTCAACGTTTTCGGGTACACGGTGGGCGACTACATCGAGGTTATCCATCGGCTTAACCAAGCCCCGGGTATTGCCGCCTATGAGCTGAACGTATCCTGCCCGAATGTGCACGCCGGCGGCATGACCTTCGGCTCCGATGCGGGCTCGCTGGAATATCTGGTGGGCCAGGCCAAGGCGATTGCTGCGCGGCCGCTCATCGTCAAGCTCTCTCCTAACGTGACCTCGATTGCGCGCATGGCACAGATCGCGGCTAACGCCGGAGCCGACGCGGTAAGCCTGGTGAACACATTTCTAGCCATGTCCATCGACTCTGAGACACGCAAGCCGCGCCTGAGCAATGTGACCGGCGGTCTCTCCGGCCCAGCCATTAAGCCCATCGCCCTGCGCATGGTGTATGAGACTGCGCGCTCGGTGAAGATTCCCATCCTCGGCATGGGCGGCATTGTCACGCCGGAAGATGCGGTGGAGTTTCTGCTGGCAGGAGCAACCGCCGTGCAGGTGGGCACGGCCAGCTTTGCCGATCCCCGCGCGGTGGAGCGTCTGGCCCGCGGCCTCGAGTCGTGGTGCCGAGGCCACCAGGTGGAGAAAGTGTCGAGCCTAACCGGGGCACTTGAAGTCCCGCGCTCCTGAGTTGGAAGAGCGATTTAGCGACCGGCAAGTTTCCGCGTTGTCTCCTGTTCGGAAGGATGTAATCCAGCAGCAAAGTTTGAATGGACGCCTAGGCAAGGAGTGTCGCGCCGTGACTCATGGTTCGAGTATCGATCGTCGTGAATTCATCTCGCTGGTTGGTGGTGCAGCACTTACCTTGGCCTCGCGGGAAGCGAGCGCCGGATCACAACTTATCCCCATAGATATCACCGGGAGCTGGCGGTCCCAGGATGACAGCGACCGGATCATCGTCAGAGAACCTCCAATACCAAGAGACGACCCCCGCATATTTGAACAAACTCTCCATACTATGCCGGGGAGTTATGCAATCGAGATAGATTACTCGCCGAGCCGGGACGCCGATCTGGGTAGCTCATTGCAAGGAGCTTTCAAGAGTTATCAGGGACTTAGTGTAGATGGAAACGTCGTTCCTCTCACCTTTTTGAAGAGGGGAGAGGTGTTCACAGCGAACGCAGAGTTCAAAGCGGTTGGTTCCCGAACGCATCTTGAAATCGCATTCTTCAACACCAGGGCTCCGGTGACACGCCTTCTCGTCCCAAGCTTCAATCCACATCCCAGGCTTCATGCGTTGCAACCTGCCGGCGAAGGCGAGCTGATGCTGGTTCGCGGCATGCCCTTTCTGCTGCGCAAGCACGTCTTCTTTGAATCCTCTGTTGGTGAACTGGGTGTGGATCATGGTTCTCTGGCGGAATGGCGCGACGGCATGTCGCTGGACTGTAAAGGCGCGAAGGCGCACAAGGTTCATTTCCTGGGAATGATTCATAACATCGACCTGGGGAGTGCGTCGTGGTATTGCAAACACGGAGATTTCGGATATACCCACTTTGCAGGAGAGGACGCCGGCCAGATAGCACTGGAATTCGATGGCGGGATTACCGAGGAGATACCACTTGTCTTTGGCTATAACATCTGGTTTTCGAAGCCGTGGGATCTGTTCTGGTATTTCGCTCCCTGGGGCCGGCCCGTCAACCGCATCACCAACTACGATGCGGAACTGTTTGCCGGAAATGATCATGCGCGGGGGATACTGCAGGACAGCTTGAAGTTGAGAGACGGCCTGCGATCTCCCGTGGTCGCCGGGACCAATGCTCGATTTGTGTATTCCCTGCAACTGGATGGACGTCCGCTACGGCGCATTCGCGTTAAGGGGAGCGAGAAGCTGCATGACTTTCCACTGATCTCCGCCGTGACGTTGGAAGCCGCAGAGGCAAGCGAAGGACTGGCAACTCTGCCGGATTTGATGCAGGAGTGGGATCAGACAGCGACAGATACGCTCGCCGATGTGAGGAATGGGACATGGCGAGAAGCGAATAGGCATCTGCAGGAAACGCTCTATGTCTCGGAAACAAAGCTTCCCAAACTGACCGAGGCTGAAATTCCACAGGATTATTTTGGCC
The DNA here is from genome assembly GCA_964396795.1 of uncultured Occallatibacter sp. Lineage (GTDB taxonomy): Bacteria > Acidobacteriota > Terriglobia > Terriglobales > Acidobacteriaceae > Telmatobacter. Next base: position 25,479 of record CAYNGB010000042.1, read on the forward strand.
CGCACTATTCATTCGCCGGCGCGCAGGAGGCGGTGTACGCGGCCACCTATCTCTACCGCAACGGTCCTGAGTGCGCTACACACATAGCCGACAGCGGGAATGCGTGCAATTCAAAAACCGCCAACCGGATGACTGCGTGGTACACCCACAACACCGGGGTCTGGGTCGGTATCGATTCCTTCTACGGCAGCCTGCAACGTTGGATTGAACTCTACAAAACGCGTGACCCCGGCGAGCTGCCCGGTATGGGAGAAGCCTGGTCCCGCGGTATTGGTGAGCTTATCCGCGAGTCGATGGCTTTCGGGTACGACAAATTCATCGACTCCTATATCGACTGGCTTGACAGGTCACTTTTCAAAGACGCAACCCCCCCCCATTGGCTTCGAGCTCCAGGATCCGGCGACATGTCTCCGGACTACCACGTCGCGGCTCACGGCAAACTAAGAGAATCGGGTAATCGCGAGAACGATGGTCACGGAATCTGCATGTGGGGCCGCTACATGGCCTGGCATTGGAAGGGCCATTCGCGTGAGTGGGCGGAGTCACACTACAAGGCAACTGAAGCCGCGGTGCAGTGGATTCAGTATCAGCTTGATACAGATGTCATCTATCCCGGAGTTCGCAAGGATGTGCTCTATACAGAGAGCGAATGCGCGCACGAAGGATACGACATATATTCCACTTATAACTGCCTGCATGGCGTCCGGCTCTCGGCAAGGGTGGCGCGCGCGATGGGACGCGAGCAGCAAGCCGACGAATGGGAGCGATTGGAACGGCGCCTGCGCGCGGGGATTCTAAAGGAATTGGTCGATACCACTGCCGATGGCCCGATCTGGCATACCGATCCCAAGTGTGACTGGCAGGATAATGCGCACAGATTGGTGCCGATTCACCTGGCAAGTGATGGCGACACCTATACCCCCAGAGAGGATTGGCAATCGGAATCGGCAGAGGTCCGCAGAGTCCTTGAGATTACGATCAATTCTTATAAGAGTCTGTTGAAAAGCCAGAACTTCGATTTCCTGAGGGCCTACGGTTACGGCCAGGGAATGATGCTCCAGGCCGCCCTGCTGCTGGATGAAATGCAGGACGCCACCAAGCTGGCAAACCTGATGGTGACACGATGCTACCTGCCGCACATGGCGGGGTGGTGCGCTCCCGAAGGAATTCTTCAGCATCCCTCTGGCAAGTTCTGGATGCCGATGAACGGGTATGCAGGCCAGGACTCTCACCTGGCCGACAGTGTGAAGGCCCTCAGGCTCATGATAGGCGTGGATGACAATCGACCCGGCGAGCTTCATCTTGTGCCCAGATACCCGGAGAAATGGACGAGCTTGCAGGTATCTGACTTTCCAGTACTTACTGGAAGCACTCGACAGCATTTGACGTATCGCTATGAGCGGTCGCCGCGCGAGCAGAGTTTCGACTACTCATTCAGTGATGCACCAACCTCATTTCACCTGCGGCTCGGCCCCATTGATCCGTCATGGACATCCATCACGGTAGAGCATTCAGGCCGGCCGGCCACTGTGCGCATCGTCTCATCCGGAGACAGCGCGTGGGCATGGACGGAAGTTGAGGCGTCGATGACCGGGAAGATTGTCCTTCGCCCCAGGTGAGCTTTCCAGCCGTCATCTCCCTGACTTGAGTGAAAAACCGCAATCGGCAATCACTACCGCGCCAGACAACAAATCGCATCGCGCAGTGGTGCTACCAGCGATTAGCAGTAAAGGCAAATGTGACTCCGCTCACGCGAGGATCGTACAACCTCGACAGAACAGTGATTTACAACACATGTGATGGCGCTCACAGCCCGAGGCTATTGCAAATCCGTACCGTGCCTTCATTCACTGAGGATCCAGAGGGGGTCGCATCCCAGGCGCTGCCCATCTCTGTGAGTTTCCGGTGGCCGCATTGCGAGCGAGGTAGGCATGGGTCAATCAGTTTGGCAATCGATGGAGAAGAAGGGATACAGCCGCAGGGATTTTCTGCAATTCTGTACTGCGGCCGCAACCATGGCCGGTCTGGGCCAAACCGGCGTCGCCCAGGTTGTTTCAGCGTTTGAGAAGAAGGAAAAACCGGCAGTAGTCTGGCTCCACTTCCAGGAGTGCACCTGCTGTAGCGAGTCGTTCATCCGCTCGTCCCACCCGATCGTGGTCGATGCGCTGCTGGATGTGCTCTCACTCAACTACACCGAGACGCTGATGGCCGCCTCCGGATTCCAGGCGGAAAAGAGCCTGAACGACACCATCAAGAACAACAAGGGCAAGTACATTGTGCTGGTGGAAGGAGCGGTTCCCACCAAGGATGGCGGCGTTTACTGCATGATCGGCGGCAAGACTGCCGAGTCGATCCTGCAGACCGTGGCCGCGGATGCGGCAGCGGTGGTGGCCTGGGGCAGTTGCGCCTCCAATGGATGTGTTCAGGCGGCCAAGCCCAATCCGACCGGCGCAACCCCGATCTACAAGCTGGTGGACAAGCCGGTGATCAATGTGCCTGGCTGCCCACCCATTGCCGACGTAATGATGAGCGTGGTGACGCACCTGCTGGTGCTGGGTCAGTTGCCGGCGCTGGACAGCCAGGGCCGCCCCAAGGAGTTCTATGGGCGGCGCGTCCACGACACATGCTACCGCCGCCCAAACTACGACGCCGGCCTCTTCGTCGAGTCGTGGGATGACGAGAATGCGCGCAAGGGATATTGCCTTTACAAGATGGGCTGCAAGGGCCCGGTAACCTACAACGCCTGCTCGGTGGTGAGGTGGAACGAAGGCACAAGTTATCCCATCCAATCGGGTCACGGATGCATCGGCTGCAGCGAAGCTGGATTCTGGGATAACGGCCCCTTCTATCAGCATCTGCCGTCATTCCCCGGCTTCGGCATCGAGAGTACGGCCGACACCGTAGGCACGGTGGTTGGAGTGGCAACCCTGGCCGGCGTCACGGCGCACGCCGTGGTCACCAACATTCGCAAGCACAAAGTCATCGCAGAAGTGCATGCAGAGGAACAAAAGGAGTCATAACGGACCATGACACGCGTCGTCGTTGATCCAGTAACTCGTATTGAAGGCCACCTGCGCATTGAAGCGGTGGTAGAGAACGGCGTCATCACCGACGCCTTCAGCGCGGGCACCATGGTGCGTGGCCTGGAAAAGATTCTGCAGGGCCGCGACCCACGCGACGCCTGGGCCATCACCGAGCGCGTCTGCGGCGTGTGCACCACAGTGCATGCGCTGGCCAGCGTACGCTCGGTTGAGGATGCGCTGGGCATCGCAGTGCCGCCTACGGCGGAACTGATCCGCAACATCATGATGGCCACGCAGTATGTGCAGGACCACGTGATTCACTTCTACCACCTGCACGCGCTGGACTGGGTAGACATTGTCAACGCGCTCAAGGCCGATCCAAAGAAGGCTGCTGAGCTGGCCCAGTCGTTCTCCAAGTGGGACAAGAACACGCCGGCCTATTTTTCCGCGGTGCAAGACAAGATAAAGGCCTTCGCAGCCAGTGGTTTGGGAATTTTCGCCAACGGCTACTGGGGACATCCGGCTTACAAGCTGCCGCCGGAGGTGAACCTGATCGGGGTAGCACACTACCTTGACGCGTTGGAATGGCAGAAGGAAGTGGTCAAGATCCACGCCGTATTCGGCGGCAAGAATCCGCATCCGAATTACCTAGTGGGCGGTGTTCCCTGCTCCATCAACGTGAACGAAGTGGCGGCCATTAACTCTGAGCGGCTCAATCTCGTATCGCGCCTCATCAGCCAGGCCGACGAGTTTGTCAACGAGGTCTATATCCCCGACCTGCTGGCGGTAGCCTCGTTCTACAAGGATTGGGCCAAGTGGGGCGGCGGGCTGAAAAACTACTTAAGCTACGGTGAATTCCCCACCCAGGGCTACGGCAAGCCGGAAGCCTTCAAATATGCGCGGGGCGTGATTCTCAATCGCGACCTGAGCACCGTGCATCCGGTCAATCCGCGCGACTCGCAGGAGATCAAGGAATACATCGCCTCCTCCTGGTACAGCTACGAGGGCGGAGACGGCGTCGGCATTCACCCCTGGGCCGGTGAAACCAAGATCAACTACACCGGGCCGAAACCACCGTTTGAGAGCCTGGAGGGCCACGAGAAGTACTCGTTCCTGAAGACTCCGCGTTGGAAGGACAATGCGATGGAAGTGGGCCCGCTTTCGCGCCTGCTGGTTTCGTATGCAGCCGGCCATGCGGATGTGAAGGAACTGGTCGGCCAGACGCTGGGCAAGCTAGGAGTGCCTGTCGATGCCCTGTTCAGCACCCTGGGCCGCACTGCGGCGCGAGGTCTGGACGCCGCGCTGGCTATGATCTGGCTGAAGGATTTCTTCGGCCAGTTGATGGAACGGGTAAAGATTAACGAGGTCTCCACCTTCAACGGCGAGCGCTGGGAACCGAAGAGCTGGCCCGCAGATGCGGAAGGGGTGGGCTTGGTGGAAGCGCCCCGCGGCGCACTGGCGCACTGGATCAAGATTCACGACGGCAAAATCGACAATTATCAGCTTGTGGTTCCGACCACCTGGAATGGTTCCCCACGCGATGCGAAGAAACAGCGCTCGTCGTTCGAGGAGTCGCTGATCGGTACCCCGGTGGCAAAGCTCGACGAGCCCGTCGAGATCCTGCGCACCATCCATTCCTTTGACCCGTGCCTGGCCTGCTCCGTGCATCTGTACGATCCGCAGGGACGGCACCTCCACCAGGTTTCATTCGAGTGATGGCTATGAGTGCTTCCAGCGTTGGTGCAGGCAATGTAACCCCGGCGAAGGCTGAGCATCCGGCGGAGTACCGGCGCGTGTATGTGTGGGAACTGCCGGTACGCGTTTACCACTGGATCAACGCGGTGGCACTTGTGCTTCTCTGCGTCACCGGCTATCTGATCGGGGCCCCGATCCGCTTGTTCTACGCGGCCGAGGCATACCAGCAGTACTGGTTCGGCTGGGTCCGCTTCATCCACTTCGCGGCGGCCTTTGTCTATGTCTTCAACTTCCTGGCGCGTCTCTACTGGGGGTTCGTCGGAAACAAATATTCCAGTTGGACCGCCTTTTTCCCGCTGAAGCACGCGCAGCAGCGGGAGATCGTCGACGTCATCAAGGCGGACGTGCTTGAAACCAAGCTGCACGGGCCCATCTCCACCGGGCATAATGCGCTAGCGGGCCTGATCTACTTCGGCACTTTCCTCGTATTTGTCTTCCAGACCGTCACCGGATTTGCCCTCTATTCCAGCATGAGCAACTCCTGGCTGCCCCGGATGTTTACCTGGGTTGTGCCGCTGATGGGCGGGGAATTCGGCGTCCGCTTCTGGCACCACCTGTTCCTGTGGTTCTTTGTCACCTTTGTCATCGTTCACGTGTATCTTGCCTTCTATCACGACTACATCGAAGGCCGTGGCACTGTATCCTCGATCATAGGCGGATGGAAGTTCGACCGGGTGGAGAAGGGTGACAAATAGCGGGAAGAAGACGCTGGTGCTGGGGCTGGGCAACGTCCTGATGGGCGATGAGGGCATCGGCGTTCACGTTGTGCGGGCCCTTGAGCAACACCCACTTCCCGACAACGTGGAGTGCCTTGACGGCGGCACTGGCGGATTCATCCTGCTGGAGCCGCTCCAGAGCGCCGATCGCATCATCCTCATTGACGCCGCGGCCGACGGCAACCCTCCCGGCACCGTTTCGCGCACGACGCCGCAGTTTTCACGTGATTATCCGCCAACTCTAACCGCGCACGACGTGGGCGTGAAGGACTTGCTCGACGTCTTCTACATGCAGGGTGGGAACCGTGCAGTGGTCCTCTACGCCATCACCATCGATCCCCTCCAGCCCATTACCATGGACCTCTCCGCACTCGGTGCCAAGTCCGCGGACGAAGCGGTGCAGCGGATTCTAGAAGAGTTGCAAGCCGCCTCTTGAAGCTCACAACACCGCCAGGATACGGCCGGGCGGTACCTGCGTCACGGTTGACTCTCTGTATCCGGCTGCAACAGAATAAGTAACACCAAGCTCACCACGACAAACATGCGGAAAGCGGACTCGCGCCCGTCCCAGGTATGCGACTGCCACATAAGGAACCATTCCGCGCCTATGGTGAGAAATGCCACCAGCCACATCAGCAGGGAGAGCGTAAGCGCCAGCACCGGCACACGCTTGGCTGCGTTAAACACTGCCGTGGGCTGACGAAAGACTCTGGTCAAGCTCGCCACGCCCCACCACAGAAGAATCATTGTGATCATCTCCCACGCGATAATGGACAGATAGAATGCGAGGTGCCAGGCAGGTGACGAGAGCGCCCGCCACATGCCATGGTTGCCGGGGAAGGTCGTGTCCATCGATAAAACATGGCGAACATATTCGTAGTTCGAGTCAAAATCGGTGAGGTTGTTGAGGACGACCAGGGTGTAATAGAAGGCAACGCCAGCCAGTAGCAGCATCTTCGCGGTCCGGGTCATCATGGCTGAGGCCCTCTCCTAAAAACGAAAATGGATATAGCCCCGAACAAGGCGGTCATCCCGGCGGTAACCAAAAACAGTCGAGGAGTTCCAAGCATGCGCTCATGCTAACTTGGCCGAGGCAGAAAGCACAGAGAAAATGCCTTCTCCGCGTGCTACATTCAAATGCAAATGACGCTCTCTTCTCCCGAGCAGGCCCTTGGCGCCGCCGGCATTCTGTTGCCGTCATTGACGGCACCTGGAGGCAATTATGTCTCCGCAAAACGGGTGGCCTCGGTACTGTACTTATCCGGGGTCATCTCGACCGGACCGGAGGGCGTAATCGCCGGGACTGTGGATCGGGATCGATCCATCGAAGATGGATACGCAGCCGCCCGGGCCTGCGCACTAACCCAATTAGCGGTTCTAAAGCGCGAACTGGGCTCGTTGGATCGTGTGGCCGAGATATTGACGGTGAACGGATATGTCAACGCGGCGCCCGGATTTGCTGACTCGCCCGCGGTATTGAACGGCGCGTCTGATCTGCTGGTGCTCGTGTTTGGCGAGGCGGGTCGCCATGTGCGCGCGGCAGTGGGAGTAAGTGCATTGCCGCGGAATGCACTGGTTGAGATTCAAATGACCGTGAGGATTAGCGAGCCATGACAGAACACACGCTCTCTGCCGAACCCACGCACTCGGTATGGGACCGCACGCTGAGGCCGCGCTTGCGCGTTGAGCCCGGCGACGAGGTTGCGTTCGAGTGCATCGACTCCAGCGGCGGCCAGGTGTGGCCCGGCATGAGTGTCTCAGAGTTTTTGACTATCGACCGTACCCGTATCCATGCGCTCACCGGCCCTGTCTGGGTGGAGGGGGCGGAGCCCGGAGACGTATTGCAGATCGATGTGCTGGCTACTCGACATGGCGGCTGGGGATGGTCGAGCGTGCTTGAGGGCCTTGGTTTTCTGAAGGAAAGATTCCGCGAGCCCTATCTCTTTCACTGGCAGCTCGACGGCGAATCGACCAGTTCCCTGGCTCCGGCGGTGGTTCCAGTGCGGCCGTTTCTGGGGGTGATGGGCGTCGCGCGCGCAGATGACGGAGCTTTTCGCACCCGCCCGCCGGGACGCTTTGGCGGCAATCTCGACGTGCGCGAGCTCTGTGCCGGCTCGCGGCTCTACCTGCCAGTCTTCAACCACGGCGCACTCTTCAGTTGTGGTGATGGCCACGCCGCACAAGGCGACGGCGAAGTCTGCGTTAATGGCATCGAGTGCCCCCTGGACGTGACTTTGCGCTTCCATCTGCACAAACACCAGCCGCTCGCGGGTCCACTGGTCGAGGCCAATGAGGTTGCCGCGCCCGATTCGTCTGCCGATGCATGGGTGGTGGTGGAGTCGGGAACCGACCTCGCCGCTACCTCCCGAGCTGCCACATTGCGCATGATTGATTTGCTCGTCAGCCGCTGGGGCTTCCTCGACGTCCATGCCTATATTCTGTGTAGCGTTGCGCTCAAGCTTCGCCTTAGCCAGGTGGTCAATGAGCCTGTCTGCACCGTCAGCGCCGCGCTCAGCAAGCAGATCCTTCCCGCTCGCAACCTGTTCCCCGTCCACTGACCATCAGCGATTACCGGGAAAGCGTCACCGTCAACCGCTCGACGGGCGTGGCGTGGAACGCGTCCTCGAGATCTTGCGAGCTTGAGGAGAGCTTGCCTTGGACATGCCGCGCCGGAAATTCGAATCGTAACTCCGGTTCCGCGAAGGGCCATGGCGTCAGACAAAAATGCCGCGCTGCCACCGGCGCCACTTGTATTTCGACCGTCGCTCCATCATGCAGCGGCAGCGGATGCAACAGGTGTGCGGGCAAGCCGTAAGCCACGCAACTTAACAGGGAAAGATTGTCGCAGGCCTGCAACAGCCTGAAGTGTTCCAGGATCGTCTGCTCCGTCTTCTCCAGAGCCGTGAGCGAATCATCCGCCGCAATCGCAGCCAGCAACTCATCTTGATAGGTGCGCTGGCAAGCGAGAAATGAATCCAAAAGTGCCAGCCCCTCCGGCGCAATCGTGGACCGGTCGGCATGCGCAGTCAACAAATTGCAAGTGTGCATGGAGATTAGTACTCCGGCATAGGGATCCTTTTCCGCGATGATGCGCACGGCGCGGTCGCGGACTGCCAGGTATTCCTGGATGTCGATCTCTTCAAAGGCTGAAGACTTCGCCACCAACTCTATCGAGAACGCCGAGGGACGGCCCTCGCGCAGAATCGGGCCGTCCACAATGCACGCCATATCGCTGCACGCGGCCACTTCCCGTGCGGGAATCCTTATCTGCTTGCAGTGCCGGTTTGCATCTTCGATTGTGGCTCCGTAAACAACTCGATCCAACCCGGCCATAGAGCCGCGCTCATGCATATGGGACAGGGCTCACAGGTTGTGTAGAGCGTATATCCTGACAGCCGGAACTGCTTCAGTCGCTTGCTTGCCAGGCGAATCGCGCGCACCTCGGCATGCGCACTGGGATCGTTAGCTTGGGCCACATTATTCAGAGTGGAGAGTAACAACTTCCCGGATTTGGTATGCACAATTGCAGCGCCAAATGGCCGTGGATGCGCAGTGTGAAATGATCCCGCGGCAAAGTACGCAAGCGCGGCCATCCGCTCCTCATCGAGAGACGGAGCCAGCTTGGCGCGAGAGACCTGGCCAATTGCCCGCTGACGCCTTCCGGCCACGCGACGCACAGAAGTAGAGCTAACTCCCATACTCGAAATTAGCATGGCCGCAGACTCACGCGCTCCACAAACATTTCATGTCGTCCATAAGTGGATTAACCGCCTACAATCTTCCTATGATCCCTACCCCGTGGACCATCCGTGGCCTCCGCTCGGCGCTTGCCACCGGTGCTTCGTGGTCCTCCGCACTCGTAGACAGGGCCCTTGCGCGTGCCAACCGAAATCCCGGCCGGAATACCTACTTGTGGCAGAACGCAAAATGGACCCGCGCTGAAGCGGCGCATGCTGAAGCCATGCCCCGCGGCAACAGCGGCCCGTTTGGCGATGGGCACAGCTCGCTTTGGGGGGTGCCCGTCTCGGTGAAGGACTGTTTCGATTTGGCCGGCGCCCCTACCAGTTGCGGAGTGCGATTCTACCGCGAATTCAACGGCGATGCGACGCGCGATTCCTGGCTCGTAGAGCGGCTTCGCGCGGCAGGCGCAGTCATCATCGGAAAGACTCACCTGCATCCGCTAGCCTACGGTATCACCGGCGAGAATCCGGAATTCGGCGACTGTCTGCAGCCCGGCAATTCCACGGCACTAACCGGCGGATCCTCTAGTGGCGCCGCGGCCAGCGTACTGGAAGGCTCCGCTGTGGCCGCCATCGGCACTGACACCGGAGGTTCCGTGCGCGCACCCGCTGCATTGTGCAGGTTGGCTGGCTATCGCGCTTCCCTGGGTCGAGGCGACTGGCGAGGCGGCGCGCATCTTGCGCCATCCTTCGACACCATGGGTTGGCTCTTTCGCGATCTCGAAGATGCACCGCTGCTGGCCGAAACCTTCGCCACCAATGTTCTTGAGCCAGCCCGTGACTTTACTCGCTTTGCGGTTGTCGAAGACAGCTTTCTCAACGACTGCGAGCCGGAGATTGCAGCGGGGCTCCGCGTGATGATCCGTGAGTTAGAAGCGCTCGGCTTGCGCGGCGCCAGCATCGACGCAAGCTGGTGGGCCGAGTCGTTCGAAATCTTCGCGCCCATTCAGGCGTGGGAGGCGGCACGAATTCACGCTGGCCATTTCGACCGTTTCGAGCCCTCCATCCGCGACCGCCTGCAATGGGGAGAACGCATCACTACTGAGGAAATCGACGTCCTGCGCCAGCGCCACGCGAACTTCAATGCTCGGATGAGCGAACTCTTCACCGCACATCAAGTGCTCCTGCTTCCCGCCTCACCCGTAACGCGTCTGGCTGCCGCGGCCGATCACAGTCAAACACGCGTCCGCCTGCTCCGCTACACCACGCCTTTCAGTCTCGCCGGAGTCCCCGTCGTCACCATCCCCAGTACCACAGGCGGAATGCAATTGGCCGCTTCACGCGAAATGGACGAGGCGCTGCTTCAACTTGCGGCGCGCATCGGAGCGCGAAGAAAGACAGCAGCTTATACACCACCCGCGTGATAACTTTCCTTCAAGGATTTCTTCCCATTTGAGGTCAAGGTTGCATTCAAACAAATTCATCCACCTTGCCGCCGTTTCGCTTGCGGTCGGGCTTTCTTTCACTCTGGCCGGCTGCCGCAGCCAATCTCCTGCTGCCCAGTGCGGCCTTACGCCGGTGAGCTTGCAGCTCGATTGGTATCCGCAGCCGGAGCAGGGCGGTTTCTTTACAGCGCAGATGCTCGGTTACTACAAAGCTGAGGGACTCGATGTCACGATGCTTCCTCTGCCGCAATACGGCAGCGCAGCCCAGGTAGTGGCCTCCGGCAAGGCAGACATCGGCTTGGGCTCCAGTGACCAGATCCTCGACTGGAATTCGAATGGCCTTCCCTTGGTCGCTGTCGCAGCCACAATGCAGCACGATCCCCAGGCCATCATGGTCCATCAGAACTCGACCATCCACAATTTCAAAGACCTGGAAGGGCAGACAATCGCGGCCCCGACCGGTGCCACGTGGCTCAAATACGTTTTGCCCCGTTACAACCTGCACCAGGTCCGCCAGGTTCCCGCCACGCCCTCTATCGCCAACTTCCTGGCTGACCCCAGTTATGTACAGAAAATATTCATCACCAGCGAGCCGTTCTTTGCCAGACAAGCCGGCGTGCCGGTGCGTACCTTGCTTATCAGCTCCTCCGGCTACGCCCCCTACGGGGTGCAATTCACCGCCCGCGATTTCGTGGCGCAGCATGCCGACATCGTGGCCCGGTTCGTCCGCGCCAGCATCCGCGGCTGGCAAGAATATCTACGCAATCCTGAGCCCACCAACGTCCTCTTGCTCAAACTCAACCCTGCCCTCAACCCCGCTCAGGCGACCTATACCGCCCAGGCCCTTCGCGACGGCGGCTTTATCACCGGTGGCAATCCCGCAAGCGCAGACACCGGCCACATGACCGCAGACCGGTGGATGGCCACCTATGAGCAGCTCAAATCCCTCGGCATCCTCCACGGCCCCGTGAACCCCGCCGCCGTATACTCGCCAAGGTTTGCGCAATGAGGATCTCACAACTGGAATTGACCGCCGTGATGCCCGGCCATGCACTCGTACGGCCGCAACCATATGAGAGTCGGTCGAGACTATTAGCGGGTCGTCGCTTGCATATGTTTGCAATTATTGGGTTGGCTCGAGTGTCAACTTCTGCACCCGCCAATTCAGCAATTCCGCAGCATAAAGAATATTCTCAGAAGGGCAAGCCAGCTCGTGAATCCAGCCAAACTGGCCGGGACCATGGCCAGAGGCGCCAAGCGTACCGAGCACCTTGCCATCCAGAGCAAGTTTATAGATCCGGCCCGGATAGCCATCAGACGCAAAAAGCACCTGATGAGGCCCAGGAGTGATGCAGATCGCCCAGGGGGAGCCGTTCAACATGGTCTTGTTCAATGGGGCCGGAGCTTCGGCAGTGGAAGGTATTTCGGATGGCGCGTTCCCCATCCATGGGCGAATCCTGTGATCGTATGGCACGTTGATGTGGATCTCGCGCAGATACTTGCCATCTCCATCGAAAACCTGAATGCGCCCGTTGCCACGGTCGGCCACATACACGTGTCCCATATCATCCGTCGCGATACTGTGCGGCGTACTAAACTGCCCTGAACCTGTGCCCGGCTCGCCCCAGGATTTGATCCAGTTTCCGTCTTTATCGATCTTGGCGATCCTGGAATTGATATAACCGTCGCTGATATAGGTATTGCCTGCTGCATCCCAGGCCATATCGGTCACCTGGCGAAACTCCCCGTCGATTGGCGGCAGGGGTGGCCTGAAATGCTTGAGTGGACCGGTACCCTCGTCGGAGGCCTCCTGCTTGCGACCGAAGACCATCAATACACGGCCTTCCGGATCGAACTTGATGACCATGTCCGACCCCTTGTCGGCGACCCATATGTTGTCTTCTTTGTCGACCTTGACAGAGTGAGCAAAGCTCCAGGCGTACAGATGGTGGCCGATTTCACGGACGTACTTTCCGTCGGCGTCAAATTCGAACAACTGGGCCGCCGCCGCGCCATAGGCTGGGCCAGTTGTGCCACCACGAGAGAAAACAAAAACATGCCCTTTTGAATTGACTGCCACACCTGCAGCCTCCCCGAGATATAGTTCCGGCGGGAGCTTAAAGAAATCGGTCTGGGCGTGGAATTTGATCTCAGGCACCGATTGCTGGGCAATGATCTGGATGGGCAGGCAAAAGACCGCCGCCAATACGATGCGTATCATTCATCCGCTCCTGTATTAATACGTACCCCTACCAAAGACTCGCGGCAGAACGATATCTTCACCCATGCTGATACGGCGCGGCAAGAGGATTCCAAGCCGTTTTTTGTCTCCCGTCCCCCGGATCGCCTCGCCGTTTCGTACAATCGATCATCATGAAAGCAATTGCGATGGTCATTGTTTTGTCTGCGGGCCTTCTCGTCCACGCCCAGGCCCCGGCTCCCAAAAGCGCTCCCGCCAACGGTTCTCCCACCAGGCCCAGTGCCCTCCACGCCTCTGCTAGTCCGTCCCTGTTGAACCCAGCATCGCTCAAGGCCAAGGCGCCTGTGGTCTTCAAGGCGAAGTTCACCACTACCGCGGGCGACTTCGTGGTCGAGGTACATCGCGAGTGGGCGCCCCTCGGCGCCGACCGCTTTTACAACTTGGTCCGGTATGGCTACTTCACCAACGCGGCTTTCTTTCGCGTTGTGCCCGGTTTCATTGTGCAGTTCGGGCTTAGCGCCAACCCCGCCGTCAACAAGGTCTGGAAGACCGCCACGATCCCCGATGATCCCGTCGTTCAAAGCAACAAGCGCGGGAACCTGGTCTTCGCTACTGCCGGTCGCAACACCCGTACGACCCAGCTGTTCATTAACTATGCTGACAACGCCCGCCTCGACCGCATGGGCTTCGCCCCCTTTGGCAGCGTTGTCGAAGGCATGGACGTGGTCGACAAAATCTATCCTGTCTACGGCGAATCTCCGCGCCAGGATCTGATCACCGAGCAGGGAGACGCTTACCTGAAAGCCAATTTTCGTGACATAGACAGGATCAAACTGGCCCGGATCGTGCCGACCGTTCCGCCCGCGATGCATGCCCCAGCGGGGGCAAAACCAGCGGTCAAGCCCTCTCCTCAGCCGGCCCAGCACTAGGCCCCGCGAATGCGTCACGTGGCTCGACTGATCGGCAGGTTCACCAGCCGAGGGCCAGAAGCGGAAGACAATGGCTCGCCTGGCATCTAATCTCGCCGGCCAGCGCGATCTGCGCGGAGGCGCCTGTTTGCCATTGAGTGTCCCCGGCATCTACCAGGGTACGAGAAATATTCTCACCTTTAGACTAAGATCGAATGCCGAAAGGGAACGACCATTATGTTTGCAGGATGGCGATCGGCTGAATCTTCTTTATTGCGCTTGGGCCTTGAGAGAAATTTGACTCTTTTCCTGGCGGTTGCCCTGGTTGTAACTGTTTCCGCGGCGGGAGAGACCGGGAACGACTCGCTCAGGCGAGAAACCACCTCCATGCGCGTCGCTTTCGATGCGCGCCAGCCGGGATTGAGCACGCTGAGCATCGACTCGCTCAAACGCGGCAGTTTCCGAGCCAGTCCGCTGGTCGACCCCGGTGGCGCGCAGGTTGCATACACGGTGACCACGCGCGGCGGCTGGGTGCGCTACGCGGCGGCTTCTGACCCCGGGCATCCGGTCTGGGAGATGCAGTGCGAAGGCGACACGCTGCGGATGCGCAGCCTGTTCCGGCCCGGCGGAGCCGCGCACGATCTGGTCTGGAAATTCGATCCGCACGTGACCCACGCCACGCTTCTGGGGCACGTAACGCCCGCGGGCGACATTGCACTGCCCGCGGTGCTGCACTTGCCGGGCATGGGGTCCCTACGCGTCTACGCCAACGGAAGTGATGCCGCGGTGCTCCATTACGTTGCTCACCGCAATACCACCGGCTTTACCCCGACTGATCTGGCTCAGCCGGCGCCGGATTATGTGTCGGTCACCTTCCCCGCGGCCACGGCCGAACACCGGCAACTCGAGTACACGCTTCAAACCGCCGCCATCTTTCCAGCGATTCCCGGCATGGATCCCGCAGATACACGTTTCGATGGCTTTCGCCGGGACTTTCTGGATATCTTCCAGCAGCATGCGGAGTTGCATGTGCTGGCGAACCATGCCGCCAGCGATGCCTGCGCCTTCACCGTTTACGAATATGCCGATATGGCGCGGTATACACCGGAACTTGTGAAAGGGCTGACAGCTCTCGACATCCTTCGCGAAACGCTGGATCGCTACCTGGGCGGGTTTCTCGGTTACGGCCTGCCGGGCTACCAGATGTTCGACGGGTCACCCGAAACCGTGTCCCAGGATACAAATTTGTTTAGCGATACGTATCCGTCGCTGCTCATTTCCGCCTACGACTATGCCGACGGGAGCGGCGACGAGCGATGGCTGCGGCAGAACTACAAGGGGCTGCGCAAGTGGACCGAAAGCTTGATGACCCCGAATGCTGACGGTAGCCCGCTGCTCGAATACCCTGGCAGCGGAAACTCCGGCTCATGGAAGGAGGGTGTCATCAACCCTGCATCCAACTGGTGGGACACCATCGGCTTCGGCCACCAGGACGCCTATGCGAACGCGCTGGGCTATCGTGCGCTGCGGGGCATGGCCGCGCTCGCCGGTCGCATTGGAGAGACGGCAGATGCATCCAGGTACCGCGCGCGCGCCGACGCCATTCGCGCTGCCTATGCGGACGCATTCCTCGACCCGTCGGCGGGTGTGCTGGCCGGTTGGAGAAGCGGCGATGGCCAATTGCACAACTATTACTTCCCCTTCGTCAACGGCATTGCGGTGCGCTATGGGTTGATCGACGACGGGCAGGCGCGGCAGGTGATGGACCGCATTCTGGCCAAGATGGACAGTGTAGGATACAGCAACTTCGCGATGGGTCTTCCCGGCAATCTGGTGCCCATTCGGCACGCCGATTATCTTAATCCGGACCACCGCTGGGGTGGATCGAAAAAAGCGGACGGCAGCGACGGCTTCGAAATATATGAGAATGGCGGCGCAACTGGGTGTTTTGCCTATTTCACCATGGCCGCTCTCTATCATTTGGGCGAAAAGGAGCAGGGCGACAAGATACTGATGCCCATGCTCGATGGCTTTGCGAAGCAGGGCTTCACTGGCCGCGCGCCCGACGGGTTGACTTACGACTGGAAAGACTGGCATGGCGGCGCGCATGGGTACGAGGGGTTTCTGGTGGACAACTACTATGCGCTGCTGGCCGTTCTCGATCGCGCCAATCTTGTCGAGAAGATGCCCTGAGGCTTGGCAACTCAAAAAACGCCGGATCGCAGTGGATTGCGATCCGGCCCATAATTTCATTCAGGAGAGAATTAGACTGGATATTGTTTTACCTCCCGGTGACGGAGACGAGGCGCACAGGGCCCAGAAAGCCCGACCGCAGAAGCGGTTCGGGGAGGGGTTCTTCGTATTTTCTCCGGTATCAGAAGAGAGAACTGAATCTACTCAAATCAACTAATCGAATTTATTGGCTCCTCAGGTA
>CAYNGB010000043.1:0-41178 GCA_964396795.1 uncultured Occallatibacter sp.
CTGTTCAACTACGACTTCCGCCGCACCGAGCAGTGCATCATCCCCTACGCCACGCAGGAAGGCGAAATCAGCTTCTGCGCGTACAACACAGGCATCGGCTGGCGCAACATCATTGAGAAGATGCACATGACGGCCACCCTCACCAAGTGGTACGAGGAGCATGGACGCCATGAAATCTTTGCCGGCGGCAAAAAGGTCGGCATGACTCACGTGGGTCACGACCTGGCCCTCAACATGGAACACGTCAATTCCGAAGCCAACCACACGCTCGACAATCTGGGCATCGCCAAGAATGCCCGCGAAGAGAAGATGCGCGCTCGCGAGAGCAAGCTGAAGACCGACGCGGAGAACGCACGCATGGCCAAGCTCTATCGCGAGCACGTGCTGGGCGAAAAACCGGTCGAGGGCCTGGTCAGCCTCGACTCCATTACACCCGCCAAACCGGTAAGCCAGAAAGAGGCCGAACCGGTTGCCGGAGACTAATTCACCCGTCCTTGGTTCGCTCGATAAAAAGGCCGTCCGCTCATGCGGGCGGCCTTTTTGTGTTGCCCTCGGATGTGCTCGCCGTTACATCCTCGTCCTTTCCGGAGTGGTATGTTTCTCTCCCTCAAGGAGGGCAATCTCATGGACGAGTTCTGTCAAAAATGCCGGGCGCATCTTGCGTCGCCTTGGAAATTCTGTCCCGGTTGCGGAGCAGAAGTCACAGCTATAGCCCACCCGCCGGAATACCCTCATGACGCTGAAAAGGCGCCGGTAAGGAGCGCCTTCTCCGGATTGCTGTTCGGGGTGATCGTAGCCCCCATGATGATCATTGTCGGCACCATGCTTTGCCTTACCGGGTTGGGCATATTTCTCGGGGTTCCGCTGATTATTGGCGGAATACTGGCGCCTCTCGCAGGCCCGTTGGTTGGATTCGGTTCACTCAAAGGGAAATGCCCTTCGTGCGGAACTGCCGTCAGCAGCCTCAACAGCAAAGGGAGTTTCGAATGCGAAGCGTGCCACCAGCGGATTGTCGTGCGCGACCAGAAGTTTGTGGCGACGGCCTAAGAGCGGCTGTGGCGAAATCGCCCATGGCGCCTCGGGGACTTAGAATCTTCATACCATGCAAGTTTTGAAGAGAAGCCCCATAAGACAGCTGCGGCCGAACACAATTTGCGCAATCGCTCTGGCCTCCGCCCTCGCGTTTGGCAGCTCCAGCAGCGCAGCATCCCAGACCGTCAACTTCTCTGACGTCAAGCCGTCGCCGCAGCAGGTCGAGTGGCAGGATTTGGAGTTTGGCGTCATCATCCACTTCGGCACCAATACATTTCTCAATCGCGAATGGGGCGACGGAACCGCCGACCCCAAGGTCTTCAATCCCACACAGGCCGACCCGGAACAATGGGTGCGCGCTGCGCAGGCAGCCGGCGCCCGTTACGTAGTACTGGTGGCAAAGCACCACGATGGCTTTTGCCTTTGGCCAACTGAGCAAACCAAATATAGTGTGGCCGCCAGCCCGTGGATGGGCGGCAAGGGCGACCTGGTCAGGATGACCTCAGATGCCGCACATAAGTACGGCCTCAAACTCGGCGTCTATTTATCTCCGTGGGACCGGCACGATCCGCGTTACAAAGACCCCGCCGCGTACGACCAGTACTATCTTTCCGAATTAACCGAGCTCGCCGGCGGCTATGGCAACCTTGAGGAATTCTGGCTGGATGGCGCGGGCAGCGAAGGACACACCTATAACTTCGCAAAAATCATTGAGACCCTCCGCACCTATCAGCCAAACACGCTGGTATTTGCGGATACGGGATTATTTGAATACGGTGACATTCGCTGGGTTGGTAACGAAGGCGGCGCCATCCCTTATGAGAACTGGAACGTCATTGACCGCCACGGCTATCTGCGCTGGCGGCCTGTCGAAGCGGACACACCCTTGCATAACTTCCATTGGTTTTGGCACCCCAACGATGAAGCGACGCTCAAGTCTGTCGATCAGTTGGTCACGATCTACGAACAGACAGTGGGCCGTGGTGGCCAGTTAATGCTTGGAATTGGGCCGGACAATCGCGGCCTGCTTCCCGACGCGGATGTAGCGCGGCTCAAGGAGTTTGGCGAGGCTCTTCGTGCGCGCTATGCCAACAATCTTGCCCGCCGCCATCTACCCGCCGACGCCAACACAGCGAGCGCCTTGGACGGCGATGCGGACACGTTCTGGTCCGCGCCCACCGGCTCGCACAGTGCCTCACTCGAAGTCGACTTCGCAAAGCCCGTCACCTTTGATCATGCGCTGTCCACGGAGTGGCAGGTGGACGGCCAGCACGTTCAGAAATACGCCATTGAAGTTTGGAATGGCGGCAATTGGAAGCCTGTTGCGGGCGGACTCGCCATCGGTCACAAGAAGATCGATGCGTTTGCGCCAGTAACTACAAGCCGCGTAAGGCTGCATATCCTATCCAGCAGCGGCGAAGCGCATATTCGCGAATTTCAACTCTTTCGCATCGGTAGCCATTGAACATTCTCGATGCTGAACATCTTGGCCCTTCAGGATTCAAGCTTCAGATAAAGCCGATAGTGCTCATCCTGTATCGCGGTAAAGGGCCTGAGCGTGAGGACGCCGCTCGCCGTCTTTGCTTGCCAATCCGTTGCACCGGTCGATACCTGTTTTAGAGAGAGCATTTCCTGCTTCGTGATCCTCGTAGGAATCTCGCCCACACTAAATAGCGCCAGCGGACCGTGCACAGGCGCTAGCAGATCGGGATGCTGCGGGTCCACGGCTTCAAGCGCAGTCGCCATGTCGAATTCAATTTCGATGCGGTCGCCATTTTTCCAGGTTCTATCCAGCCGCAGAAACTTGCCCGGCTCGGGTCCGCTAGATACCCGCTTGCCATTCACCGCTACGGCAGTTTTCGGTCCGGCCCATGAGGGAACCCGGAGATAGACCGAAAAAGCGCCGGGGCTGGCCGTCGAGATTTCGACTTGTGAAGTGGGCTGGTGGGGATAGTTAGTAAGCTGCTTAAGTTCGATACGCTCACTACCTCGCGCCCATGTTACCTGCGAAGGAACATAAAGGTTGACGTAGATACCGTCGCGATCGTGAAAATAGGCGCTGATTCCATAGTCCGCGGTAATCTGCGAAAAGGTTCCTGTGCAACAATGCCACTTATTAGGATGATAGGACTTGAATCCGTCGTTGTTATAGTCGGAGTAATAGAAGCCGTGCCCCTCCTTGCGCATAGATTTGGCGCCCAGGATGGTGTTATACAAAACCTTCTCCATGCTGTCGCCGTAGCGGCTGTCGCGTGTCACGCGTAACAGGTAACGCGTGATCTTGAAGTGCGCATACGAGCCGCAGGGCGTCTCGAAACTGGAGTGGGTCTTGGTGAGGCTTCCGCCTATCTCACCGCTGCCCGGTTCGCGAAAATCTTCGTCCGGACCCCAGCCGCCGGTTGCGAAGCTCTGTGTGTTGCGCAGGAAGTCAAAGCCATTCTGTGCCGCGCGAAGGTGCTTCTCGCTGCCCAACACAAGATAAGCCTGCATGGCGCTGCTCATTGCGTTTACGTGGCTGTATGCGTGTTTGCCGGGCAGCACGTTTTGTCCTGCCGCCAGCGGGTTGAAGTACCAGTCGTCCGCCAGGAAGCGGATTGCAAGGTCACGATAGCGGCTGCCTGCCCCACGCTGCCAAGCGAGGAATAGATTCTCAGGAAGCGTATACGGCTCGTCCCAGCAGAACGACTCGTCTTTGTGTGGTCGCGCATACTGCTCCGCGCGCGACAATCCACGAGGGGGCAAATGCGGGAGTACTGAATCGAGAGCAGCATCCAGAACTTTCAGCGCCTGCGTGTCGCCTGCAAATTCATGCGCATCGATCATGCCGATGGAAATCTTGTCGTAGGTGTACGCGGGGAGTCGGTAGTCGTCCCAGAAATGGGATGAAATGGCAGGCGCGAAGCCGTGAACCAGCCGCTGGACTTTTTGCTGTGTTGGCCGGTCTCCCGTGGCAGCGTAGGCGCGAGACAACCCGGAGAGATATTGGCCGAAGGAGTGACCGGGAACAAACCCGTTGTCGTCTCCTTTAAACTCCGCGGCCCAACTGTACCATCCGCCCATGTCCTCGCCCGGAGCCGCCAGGCCCGCGCGCTGGCGATATGGCTTCAGCAGGCTATCTTCATCCAGAGCAAGATAAAAGGCATGATTCGTGTCGAACTGCTGGCGCAATGGCCCTTCCAGCAGCCGGACGTTGCCGTATCCAAACTGGCTGAGCCGGGGAGAAACTGCCACCTTATCCGCGGTAAACGCGTCTGCCTTGCCGGGCTTAGCCAAGGCAGCGAGAGCCGCCGCAACTCCGGTTTTCAGAAATGTTCTACGTGATGCGGTCATTGCCTTGCCTGCCTTCGGACCGCAGTGCGAAAGCGCTCCGTCAGTCCCGTGTGATTGGAGCGTCCCCGGACGCATCGCCTGCGTGTGCGAGCCAATTCAAACACAGATTTGCCGCATTGAAAAGCGCCCCCGCGCAGAAAGCATGCTCTTGCGCGCCGACGTGTCTACCCGATTTGGCTTACCTTGACCGGCAGCGTTTCGAAGTTCACTGTGCCGAGGCCTCTGTTGGCAGCCATCTGTAGATAGGGCAGATGCTCGGGGTCCAGGTTCCAGTAGGCTTTGGCAACCCAGGCGTCGAGTGCCACAGGATCTGTCCCTGCCACCACGGTCTTCTTCAGCAACACATCTTCAAGGTTGCCGCCGGTGGGACCGTTGCGAATCAGAATCCGGTAGCAGTCCATCAGCGTGAAGGTAGGCAGCATAAAGCTGGCCAGGTCAACCAGGCTCTGGTGAATCTGCTGGTGGAGGCGGTTGCGTTGTCCGCCCAGGATGCCGTACCAGTTCTTCATGCCCAGCGTGGCGCCCACCAGCCCGTGATGCTTGGCAATGGGTAGGTTGATGATCTTGTCTGCTTCAAGAAAGGGCGTAAAGACCGGCCAAGTCTTCAGCGCCACCCCGCCCATGTCCACTTCGCGATAAAGTTCGGGATCAGGAAGAATCACCTCGGCGCCCTCGGCGCGCGCAGCGGCCTGGATACCCGAGCGCATGAAGCAGCGGCGGGGTTCGTTGCAACTGACGTCGGTGACGATGACCCGTTTGGCCCCTGCCTGCCAGCACTGCCTCACCACCTCGGCCACGATCTCCGGATTGGTGTTGGCGGCCTGCTCCGGAGTGCGGTCCCAGGCGATATTGGGCTTCACGACCACCACGTCCTGCCGGCTGATGAAACGCCTTATCCCGCCCAGGTTTTGGAGAGCCTGCTGTACCAGGGCTCGCGGCTCGCCTCCTTGTACCACCGTCAAGTGCGGCCACTGCGCATCTTGCGCATTCGCGGCGATGCGGTGGTCGCGGCGGGCCTGCTCCGCACGGGCCGGAACCGGGCGGATGCTATGCTCGCTGAGCCAATAGCCCACGCCGGCCGCGCCCGCCGCAATGCCGCCCACGCGAAGCAGTTGCAGCATGGCCTCGCGGCGCGTGAGGCCAGGCACTGGTTGCTGGTCTTGTGTACGATCGATTTCTCCGGCCATGATGCTCCTCAGATTTCGAGCAGGTTGATGCGTTTCAGATCGTTGATGCCCAACCGGTGCGCGGCATCGGCAGCGGTGGCGATGTAACGCGGCGGCCGCCCCACGGCCTCCAGCGATTTCATTCCCACTTCAGCGCGCTTGCGTTCAAGAATGCCCCAGGCAATCTGATCGAGCGCCACCCGGTCCTCACCCACTATCAGCGCGTTCGGCTGCCACAGCCGCTCGGGATGGAAGCCCGGTCCGCCGTCATAAACCGACGACGTGGCGTCACCGATGGTCAGCCGGACCTTCTGGCGAATCACCGGGAATGCATTCAAGTCGGCCACGCCTGGATTGCAGCCGTCGGCGTGCAGGTCGCTGGGCCGCTTCACCACACCGTACATGTTCTTCATCGCAAAGGTCACACCGGACATCTGGTGATCCTTCAGGATGGGCAGATTTAGAACCAGGTCGCATTCGCGAGTAAGAATCTTTGAGAATTGGACATGCGCGCCACCCCAGGTTTCGACCGTATCCTCGAATCCAGCCACATCGGAGCCATAGCAGCGGACCTTGCTCGGATCGGTGCTGATAGTCAGACCGCACGCCTCAAGATCGCGCGCATTTCGGTCCCACACCAGAATATTGCCGGGCTTGACTCCAGCCTGCTGCAAGCGCTCACAAATGGCCAGCACAAGCGCCAGGTGGGTTGAAATTCCCTTGCCGCCCAGACCGTTCGTCTTGAGACCGATGACCTTGCCTTGGGGCGCGATGCGCTTCCAGGCTTCAATCGGATGATCCCGTCCGGTATACGAGGCAATGGCTCGGTCGAGCAAGTCGAGAACGTGCTTCTCGTCGAGTTGGCCGTCGGAGCCATGCACTGCCGGGTCCCTGGCAATCACCACTTTCGGCTTGCCGCCCCCCGCCGGGCGATCCAATATGGCGGCCAGCCCCAGTTTGCCCTGCGCGCCTACGAGTACGGCGCCGGTTGCTGCTTCCTTCAGAAACTCCCGTCTGTTACTCATTCGCATTCTCCCCGTCTTCAATGTTGTCCGCTCGTCCACCAGATCGTTTACCGTTCAAAGCTTCATCTTCCCGTCAAGCCTCCACCAGCCCGCAGCGCTGCAAATCGTTGCAGCCCAATTGGTGCCGCGCATCAGCGGCGGTGGCAATGTAGCGTGGCGCACGTCCCTTGGCCTCGAGTGTGGGCAAACCAACCTCGGCGCGTTTGCGCTCAATCATGTTCCAGGCGGCCTGATCCAGCGCCACCCGATCCGCACCCACCATGAGCGCATTGGGATGCCACATATGCTCCGGGTGAAATAGAGGACCGCCGTCGTAGAGCGCGGAGATAGCGTCGCCAATGGTCAAGCGAACCTTCTCACGAATCGCCGGAATGCAATTGACGTCTGCAATCCCGGGATTGCAGATGTTGGTATGCAGGCTCTTCAGGTCCACCATCTTGATCACGCCGTACATGTTCTTCATGGCAAAGGTAACGCCCGCATCGGCGTGGTCCTTCAGCACGGGAAGGTTGAGCACCAGCGCGCATTCGCGGGTGAGAATCTTCGACAGCTGAACCTTCGCCACTCCCCATGTCTCCACCTGGTCCTCAAATCCTGATACGTCGGAGCCATAGCAGCGAATGTGGGCTGGGTTGGTATTGATGGTGAAACCCCCGGCTTCCAGTTCTTCCGCGGTGCGCTCCCATACCAGGATGTTCCCCGCGCGAACGCCCGCCTGCTGCAGCCTTTCCGCAATCGCCAGCACCAGCACCAGGTGGGTCGCAATAGGCTTCAGTCCGACCGTATTCACCTTCAGGCCGATCACCTTGTCCCGGGGAATGATCCGCTTCCAGGCCTCTACGGCGTTGTCTCGCCCGGTATACGCAGTCATGGCCCGGTCCAGCAGGTCGAGCACGCGTTGTTCATCCGGCCGCCCGTCCTTCGCGTGCAGTGCCGGGTCGCCGGCCACCACAAGTCTCGATGGGTCCGTCTTCGAGTGCTGGCCCAGTACGCTGGCCAGTCCAAACCTGCCTTGCGAGCCCAGCAGCAGGGCTCCGGTGGCTGCATTCTTCAGGAATTCCCGGCGATTCTTCATCGAGCCTCGCATTCGTCGAAACAGCCGGCCATCCGGCCTGAATCCTTACAGCTTCGCTTCCACACCATGCGCCAGAGCCATCAGTGCCTGCGGCGTACCGGGCGTGGATTCATAAGCCACGATGCGCACCAGGTATGGTCCCTTGCGAAAGATCACGCTTTGCTCGTAGGCCACACCGGCATCACCCAGGCTCACGGCCTTGGCGTCACTCGTTCCGGTTTCAAGGATCTTGCGTGCGCCATCCGGGCTGCCCATGGTGTGCACGTCCACCACCGCCTCCAACTGGCCCTGGTACTTGTAGTCGGAGGTAGAGGTGGAGATAACTCCGGCAGAGATGTACTGCTCAGCGTCTCCGTCGATGTATTGCCACAAGTCCTTTGCCGCAAACACGCGCGTGTCGCCAGTCTTTTCCCAGCCTGCCACCGCACCCGACGCCGGGAAGGGGTTCACTTTGCTCTTTTTGCAACCCGAGCCGGCCGCGAGCGCCACGATCGCAATTGCCACTGCTGCCAACATCCATCTTCTTGAATAATTCATCTTGAAACAGTCTCCTCTATTTCCTGTTCAGCAGAATCTGGCTACTGGGCGAGCGGCTCTCGCCGATGCTGGTGACATAAACAGCAGGACGCTCCTGCAGCGGGCAGGCATATTCGCAGGCCCCGCAACCCACGCAGCGGCTGGGATCAATGCGCGGCTGCTTCAGCCTCTTCGTGTTACCCGCCGAGTCCACCACCTCCGCATCCTGCACGTAAATGGCTTTAGGCGAAACCGGGCACCACTCCTCGCACACAATGCATTCGGTGGCTTCGGCCCAGGGCAGGCAGCGGCCGCGATCATAGAACGCAGTCCCCAGGCGAACCGGCTGGCTCTCTGCGCCCACGCCCACTACCCAGCCTTTTTCCTTGGGAGTAATCTGCCAGATGGCGCCCGTGGGGCAGACTTCGGAACACAGCACGCAACTGGGTTCGCAATAGCCGATGCGCGGCACCAGTGTGGGCGTCCACAACCCTTCGAGTCCCGCCTGTTCCAGCGTGGGATGCAGTGAGTTGTTGGGGCAAACCTTCATGCACTCGCCGCAGCGGATGCAGCGTGAAAGAAACTCCGTCTCGTCCAGTGCGCCCGGTGGACGCAGCAGTCGGTCATGGCGGCTCTTGTCCAACCCGGTGTTGGCGCGCATCAGCGGCACAACCACGGCCCCTGCCGCAAGCCCTGTAAGCGCCTTGCGCCGCCCGATATCCGGCGTGGCCACTTCGTTCTCGTTACGGAAAAAGCGGAATACCAGGCTGTGGTGCGGGCAACTGCCCACGCAGTTCATGCACATCAGACACTCGGACTTGCGCCACGGCACGCCGCCGATGGGATCGTCGCCGCCTTGGCAATTCAGCAGGCAGCGGTTGCATTTGTCACATGCGGCGGGGTCCTTGTGCAGGCCCAGAATCGACCAGCGCGAGACCGCGCCCAACAGCGCGCCCAGTGGGCAAATCGACCGGCACCACAAGCGCGTAATGCGCAAACTCGCCGCCAGAATCACCAAGAACACAATGCCCAGCACCAGCCCCTGCGCAAAGTGTGTCTGGCGGAAATCCAGCACCGTGGCCTGCAAAACAGTGTGCAGCGTTTCTCCGGTCGCCTTGATCGCTGCGATGTGGCTGTGTTCAAGCGGCGTCAGAATTGCGCGCACGCCAAAGTTGAACGCAGGCAGCAGCGCCAGGCCAATCGAGCGTACCAGCAGGCTGAATGGGTCGAGCCAGCCTATCGCCATGGACCCGAAAAATGCTGCAATCAACCCCGCAATCAGCACTACATATTTCACCGTTTGCCAGCGCTTGTAGCGGTTGGAGTCGATACGCTGCTTGCCGCGCTTGGCCTCTGAATGCATGTTGCCCACAAAGTGTTGCAGCGTTCCCATGGGGCAGATCCAGCCGCAAAAGAAACGGCCCAGAAACATCGTGGGCAGCAGGATGAGCAGGCTCCAGAGCAGGCCGCGATAAAGGGCGTGCGAGGCAATGGCATTGGCCACGGCAACCAGCGGATCCCACTCGAAGAACAGTCGCACCGGCGCGCGCAGATGAATGTCGCCGGAGCCGCCGGCAGAGGGGCGTAGCGAAGTGAAGATCAGCAGCGCAATAAACACCAGCAGAAAGAATATCTGCGAAATTCTGCGCCACAACGGCAGTCTGGAACGGGCCACGAATCTCCTCCACACACCGCGCTCTTGAACCTGGCAACGCACTTGGCATGCGCCAAGGAAATCGAGCGCATGCCAATCGATTCCCTGCCGGAGCCGCCCGAATACTAAAGAGAACGCTTTCTCCAGGACCTGCAGTCATGCGATGACTTATGCCGCTGCGTCCTGAAATGAGCGGAAAATGCGCGGATTCGGCAGAGAACACGAGCCTCGCGGACGATACTCCACAGCTGGAATGATTGGCGATGAAGCATACGATGGACAGTGACAGACATCACTTTGAGCGGATTCTAATGCCCACATTTTTTCTGAACTTCGCTCAGAAAGTACCGTAAACCCTGCGTAATCAGCGCACCACGCAGCAATCAGAGATGATTGATGAGCGAGGCGATGCAGGCAGCGCCGAAGCCGTTGTCGATGTTGACCACCGATACATTGGGAGAGCAGGTGTTCAGCATGCCCAGCAACGCGGCCACACCGCCGAACGAAGCGCCGTAGCCTATGCTGGTGGGAACGGCCAGCACCGGCGCATTCACCAGCCCCGCCACGACAGTCGGCAACGCGCCCTCCATTCCAGCGCAGACAATCAGTACCCGGGCCGATTGCAAAGAATGCTTTTGCGCCAGCAACCGGTGGATGCCGGCCACGCCCACGTCGGCAATCAGTTCCACGGTATTGCCGGCCAGTTGAGCGGTCACCGCCGCCTCTTCCGCCACGGGCAGGTCGCTGGTTCCGGCGCAGACCACTGCGATGGTTCCCTTGCCGGGAACGGCCGCAGCCTGAGCAAGCGTGATGGCGCGAGCTGCCTCGTGATACACGGCGCGTGGCTCCACGGCGCTGACAGCCTCAAATGCTTCGCGGCAGGCGCGCGTGGCCAGTACATTGCCGCCTGCTTTGGACATGTGCGCAAAGATCTGCGCCACCTGTGCCGCTGTCTTGCCCGCGGCAAAAATCACCTCGGGCATGCCGGTGCGCAGCGCGCGGTGATGATCGAGCTTGGCGAAGCCCAGGTCTTCAAAGGGCATGTCGCGCAGGCGATCCAGCGCATCTTCAACGGCAGTGTGCCCCTCGCGCACTTCATTTAACAGCGCTTCAATACTTGCGCGATCCATTAGTGCGCCTCCGCTTTTGTCTGGGTGGCCGCATACAGGCGCATCGCTTCCTGCATCACCTGCTTGAGCGGAACCGAATGCCGCAAGGCATGCTGGCGGCAATCTTCGTATTCCGGTGCAGCGTTGGCTTCGTCGCCGGAGGGCCACCGCGCAATCTTGATGCGCACCGACCCCCACTCGGTCTGTACCGTCATAAACTCTCGCACCAGCGACGTCTTGTTTTCCAGCCTCCAGTGGAGCCCGATGGTCGTAGTCTCGCGAAATATCAGGTCGCGCAGCCCGCCTACCAGGTCGGGGCTGCACAGCACCGTCAATTGCACGCCGGTACGGCCTTTCTTCATCTGCACCGCAACGCGATACACATCCCACGCGCCGGCCTCCAGCAGCAACTCGCTCACATAAGCCAGCAACTGCGGGCTGCAGTCGTCGATCACCGATTCGATAACCGCAACCTGCTCAACACCGGCATCCTGCGCGGTTTCTTCCTCACCAACCAGCATGCGAACCAGGTTGGGCTGGCCGGGCGTTTCCCGCCCCCCTGCCCCGTAGCCCGCAGCAACGATGCGCATCGCGGGTAGCGGCGCGTACTGCACATCGAGCATGCGCAGAATCGCCGCGCCCGTCGGGGTCACGCGTTCCATCGGCGGACCCGCCGCATACACAGGCGCATCCCCCAGCAGCGCCAGCGTAGCCGGAGCGGGAACGGGCAGCGTTCCGTGCGCGCAATCCACCGTCCCGCTTCCCACGTTCAAGGGTGACGCCAGCCAACGGTCGACCTTAAGCGTTTCGCACCCTGCCGCAGAGCAGACAATATCGACGATCGTGTCCACCGCGCCCACTTCGTGAAAATGAACCTTCTCCACGGGAATTGAGTGAATCGCTGCCTCCGCCTCGCCCAGCATCTGGAAGGCGCGAATGGCGCGTTCCTTCACCGCATCGGCAAGAGACGCGGAGCGGATAATCTCCAGAATCATCGACAGCGAGCGATGAGCTTCGTGGGAATGCGTGTGCTCATGCAAAGCGGGCGCCGTGTGCGCCTCATGCGAATGCTCCGCGTGAGAATGCGCTTCATGGGTGTGGGTTTCATGCCCATGAGAATGGTGATCCTCATGGCTATGGGTGTGCGCCGCTGCGGGCGAATCGGACCCCAGCACATCCACTTTGGTTGCAGCCAGGCCGCCGCGGCTCACCTTGCGCATCTCAAGCCGCGCGCCCACGCCGAGCGCAGCGGCCGTCTCTTCTAGACTGCGGAAAGGTACGCCGGCATCCACCAGCGCGCCTAAAAGCATGTCACCGCTTATGCCGGAAAAACACTCCAGATATCCAGTTCGCATCGATTTCAGATTTTAAACTGTCTGCTAGGCTCTGCGCCGCGTGAGGATATCGGCAGGCAGAATCGCACTGGGGAGGATCTCGTTCATCGAGCCCGATCGGAAACCGGTGCAATCCAGCGTGACATATTGAAATCCCGCCTTGCGCACCGCAGCCGAGATTGCGTCGCACATCTCCATCGTCAGGGCATGGGGCAGTTCTGGCCGGGAAATCTCAACCCGCGCCAATTCCCCGTGATGACGTACGCGAAACTCGCGGAAGCCCAGTTGCCGCATGCTTTCTTCGGCGTGTTCCACTTGCTCCAGCACCTCGCGAGTTACCGTGCGGCCATACTCCACCCGCGATGACAGGCAAGGCGCGGCCGGTCGGTCCCACAGGGTATAGCCGGCTGCCTTGGCCAGCGTGCGAATCTCCAGTTTGGTCAGTCCCGTATCAGCCAGCGGCGCCAGCACTTCATGTTCCTCGGCCGCGCGCTGTCCGGGGCGGTAATCACGCCTGTCATCGGCGTTCATGCCATAGGCAATGTGAGCAAACCCCAACTCGGCGCCCAGCGCTTTCATCCCTTCAAACAGCTCGGTCTTGCAGTGAAAGCAGCGGTTGGCGTCATTGCGCTGGTACTCGGGCCGGTCCAGTTCCGCCGTTTGAATCACCCGCAGCGGCATTTTCAACCCCTGGGCAAAAGTGCGCGCTTGCTCCAGGTCGCGGCGGGCCAGGCTGGGCGAATCGGCCAGCACGGCGAGCATGCGGCTGCCCAGCACGCGATGCGCAGTCGCTGCCAGAAACGCAGAGTCCACGCCGCCTGAGTAAGCCACCATCACGCTTCCCAGCGCACGCAGCTTGTCTTCCAATGCCTGCAGTTTCAGCACTGTGCCCTCAAGCTCGTTCCACGCGTTTTCAGCTCCGTTTGTCCCGGTCTGCGCCAATGCCGCCATGAAGCCGATTATACCCCGACCTCTATCTACGGTGTGTCCCCACCGAGCGCATCAAAATGGCCCAACAGCCTGCCAATTGCGAACCAATTCCCTGAACGGTGCGATATACTCCGGACGAAGTCATGAATTCCTTGGGGGTTTTCCGATGCGTTTGAATGCAATTTCGAAGTTGACGGTTGCTGCGGCTCTGGGGCTGGCATTTTTGGTGTCGCCCATGCGGATCACGGCGCAGGGCGGCGACACGGTGCTCAAGCCGGCAGACACGCAAAAGCTGCTGCCCCCTAGTGCATATTACAAGGGCCAGTCGGCCACAACGCAGTTGCGGAACTCGGGCGGCGTCAAGTTCGCCGACGGCTACTACCTGCTGGCGACGATGATCGACACCAGCGGCTACTCCAGCGATGTTGCGGCCAAATACCAGGCTTACTTCGTAACCGAAGTGCCCATCAAGCTGGGCTCGCATAGCCTGCCCGCGGGCGTCTATGGCATCGGCTTCATCCCCGGCAACAAGTTCGTCGTAACCGATGTGGGTGCGCACGATGTGCTCACATTGACCTCCGCCACAGACGATGCGATCAAGCGCCCCACGCCTTTGCAGATTCTGGCCGACCCGGCAGGCGGCTTCCGCCTCTACGCAGGACGCCGGTACGTGCACTTCAGCCGGTAAATCGAGCAAGCCCGAAAGATTCCCCGGTTCCGCGCCGTAAGTGCAGCCGGGGAATCCGCAGTCAACGCCGCCCTGACCAACGGCAAAGACAAATTCTCGATGTCGCAGCGGACGGCAAACAGCATAAATTCAATGCAGTGAACGAGCGTGCAGACTTACGCGCTCTGCAATGCTGTCTATTCCTCGACAGGAAATTATTACCTTCTTATAACTAGAAATTGCTTCAGTTAGAGATTGCTTACCGCGCAAATCGCTCCCTTACACTATAGTGGTTCCACAAAAATCATCGCGAGGGGGCCTTGCCTGTGCCGATTCGTGCTCGTGTATCCGCAATTGCCATTTTCCTTTCTGTCGCTTATTGCCTTACTCCGTCGCACGCTCAACACCCAGGCAATACCAACCCCACGTACCAGCGGTTGCGCGGGCTTTTGCCGGGAGACGAGGTGATCTCGGTAAACAATTTGGTGCTGCATCGCGATGCAGCTACCCTCACGTTTCGCAGTGGGGAATTTGCCTTTTATGGCGAGGTAAACGGCAAGGTTACGGGCGCGGTATTCAAGGGCGACGGTCATCTTCACATGACGCCTCCAACCGCTGAGGAGCGCCATAACCTGGCAATTGTCACTAAGACTGAGGAATTTGACGAAGACTTCAGCGGAGCGGTGCTGCGCTTTACTGACGACACCGCGGCAGAGCTTCGCAAAGGCTCTACAGGCAAGGGCGCGTCGGACTCGGAATTTAGCAAGGCAGCGCAGGAGCTTCACAACTTCGAGCGCCTCAAGTTAAAGGACAATCTGGACCTGCGGCTCTTGGAAGACGTACTCAGCCCGGCGCCGGGGGGCTATTTCCTTGCTGTCCTGCACGGAAAGAAATACCCTCATCTCCTCTTTTCGCTCGATCCTCATGGGGTTCCCGATGTGTCCCCCGAAGAAGTTGCGCTGCTCAACTGGAGTGACTGGGGCCCGACCTACCCCCTGGCGTTCCATCGTGCCGCCGAATACATCGGCGGCACCGCCAACGGAGACGAGCACAACGCCACCTACAAAATTATCAACGAGAACCTCGATGTCTCGATTGAGAAGAGTGGCCTGCTTACCAGCGTTGCCAGTGTGGAGATTCGCGCGGATCAGGATGGCGTCGTGGTCATTCCATTTGATCTCTATCCCACCCTCCGCGTCACCCGTGTAGAGACCGCGAAGGGCGACCCCCTGGATTTCGTACAGGAAAAGAAGGACGAGGATGCAGATTTTGGAGTGGTGCTGGCCAAGCCGCTCAGCAAGGGCGAGTCCACCACAATTCGCATCTCTTACAGCGGCAAAGACGTGGTGCAAAACGAGGGCGGAGCGAATTACTATCCCATTGCCCGCCAAAGCTGGTATCCCAACTCGTCCCAGCGCCTGGGCGATTACGCAACTTATCACATGCTGTTTCATGTTCCGAAAGGCCTGCAACTGATCGCCACGGGAACCAAGGTGAATGAGAACACGGACGGGAAAATCACCACTTCCGAGTGGAAGACCGATGTGCCGTTACCGGTGGTGGGCTTCAACCTTGGCAGGTTCACCATGAAGGAGGCGACGGTAGAAAACAAGCTGGCCAACAATCTCACTATCGATGCCTATGCCAACACCACACCGCCGGACGAGCTGTCCAATCTGGCCGACCTCAACCTGGGGAATTTCAGTGCGCCCTCAATGCTCCCCACGCAACTGAGCCAGGGTGAAGTTGCCGCGCGCATCTATTCCACCTACTTCGGTACGCTTCCATTCGCAAAAGTGGCGATCACTCAACAGTTTGCGTGCAATTATGGCCAAAGCTGGCCCATGCTCGTCTACCTGCCGATTTGCGGATTCCTCGACACCACGCAGCAAAACTCCCTGGGGCTGCGCCCTGAGGATATGTACTGGAAGGTGGTTACGCCTCATGAGGTAGCACACCAGTGGTGGGGGCAGACGGTCGGCTTTCGCAGCTATCGCGATCAGTGGATGAGCGAAGGTTTTGCCAACACCTCGGCTTCCATCTTCCTGCAACTGACGCGGCCCAAGCCCGACGACTTTCGCGAATTCTGGAAGCAACAACGCAAGCTCATTACAGAAAAGAATGCGATGGGCTTCCGGCCCATTGATGTCGGTCCCGTGACCATGGGCTTTCGATTGAGTTCCCAAAAAACGGGCTGGGACATCTACCAGAATCTCGTCTATCCCAAGGGCGCGTACATCCTGCACATGATCCGGATGATGATGTGGACGCCCCAGGAGGGTGAAGAGCGCTTCAAGGCCACCATGCACGACTTTCTGGATACCTACCGCATGCAGGCCGCGACCACTGAGGAGTTCAAGGCCATGGTCGAAAAGCACATGAGCGCGCAGATGGACCTGGACCACAATCACCGCATGGATTGGTTCTTCAACCAGTATGTGTACGGCACCGAGTTGCCCACCTACCACTTCGAGGGTCAGGCCACACCCAACGACAAAGGAACTAGCATCCATTTCAAGTTGACGCAATCGGGAGTGTCGCCAAGCTTCAGGAACCTCGTGCCACTTTACTTGGAATTCGCCGATGGCAAAGTCATACATCTGGGTGGAATCCCCATCATCGGTTCAACGACAATGGAGCAAACGGCGCAGCTTCCCAAGATGCCAGGCCCAATCAAGCGGCTCTCGATCAACTACTACGACGACGTGCTTTGCATTGAGAATTAGACCCCGAGTCTTCGCTCGAGAGTCAAGGTTCGTACCCATCAACACACAGAACGCGGACCCTGAGGTCCGCGTCCTGTGTGTTGAGTGAGGCTCAGGCCAAATTACACCTTGGCCAAGACCCCGCCGCCCAGTCGTTCCGCCAACAGTTCGTCAGCGTGAGTCAGGAACTCATCCAGCGGGATCTTGCCCGCGTCCACATCCGCCAGGACGGCCTTCTGTGCCGCGTATTCCTTGTTCTGGATGCCGGCCTTGGACTGCAGCATGCGCCACGCCTTGCGCCGTTCCACGCAGAACATCACAAGCTGCCGCGATAGCGCGCGGTACTCCACTTTCCCGTCGGCTTCGTACTTGATGTAGACGCCGAAGTCGGGGATAAACGCGCGATGGCCGGGAGTGAGGTAGCGGCGATAGACCACGTCCTGCTGCGTAATGCGAACCAGCATGTTGTCCAGGTGGATGAGCTTGGCCGCCGCTTCCGGTTTGATCTTCTTCAGGTGGTTGCGGAAGCGAGCCTCCGTCGTGCACCAGTGGGCCACGGTGTAGCGCATGGTTTCGCCCGTGGTCTTCGATTTGGTTTCGTACCAATCGAGATCGATGGACGGGTTACCCTTCAGGTCCAACGCCTCCTGGTACGTTTCGCCCAGCCGCGGGTTAAACACAAACTCCGGTGCGCCCCGACTGTCGCGAACGCGCTGTGCCTGGAAGAGCGCCATGTCGTCAGGCACTCCATGTTCCGGCTGGCAGGTGGTGAACGCCTGCAGGAACATAGTGCCGCGATACTCCAGCCCATCGAGAATCGCGCGGTAGAGCTTGGGAGCGTTGGCCATCGACACCTGCGCTACAAACGGCGAGCCGTGTCCAGCCAGGAAGGTTTCGGCCACCGTCTTCTTCTCCGTGTTCTTTCCCTGCGTGGCGGAGCCGAAGACATTCATATCGTTGCCGCCGAGCATGGGTGTCGAATCGGAGTTCTGCCCGCCTGTATTCGAATACACCTGCGTGTCGAGCATCAGAACCTTCACGTTGGGCCGGTTCTGCAGCACCACCTTTGAGGCGTTCTGGTAGCCGATGTCCCCGATGCCGCCGTCGCCCCCGACTACCCACACCTTGGGCAGTTCGACGATTTCCTGGTCGGTCATCAGCGCGTCGGTAAAGTGGCTCAGGTGGTAATACTCTTCGTTGCTGATCACGTTGCTGTCGCGGGTCAGCACGATATCGGCCAGCCGTTCCGGGAGGACCGAGCGCCGCGCGTGATCCACGATAAAGCTCTCGCCCATCAGCCAGCCCACAGTCACGCCGTCCTGGAACAGCGAGTTCATCCACGGATAGGGATGTGGGTTGTTGGGAGCGGTAGAGCCATAGACGGTGTTGCACCCGGTGTGCGCGGCCATGGCCATCACGCTCATGCCGTTGGCCAGGCGGCCGTCCACGGGTTGCAGGTTCTTGTGATTGAACGCCTCGGTCAGCAGAACAGCGGCGGTAGCCTCCACAAGCTGGGCATCGGTAATGGCGCCATGCTCTGCCTCGTAGGCAGCGATGCGCGTCAAGGTGTCCGCTTCGTCCTCACCGCCTAGGCCCAGCACTAGGTGCGCAATGGCCTGTCGCAGCAGCTTGTATTCCGCTGCATTGCTTTCCTTCAGGGCCCCAAGCCGCGCCACGCCGGTCTTTTCAAGCTGCCCCGCCTTAACTACAAGCCGGTCGCTCTTGGCGTGGAAGACCGGCCGCATGTACGCCTCAGTCACCGCGGCAATCGAACGCAGCACGCTCTTTTCGCCGCAGCCCGCGCAGGCGCCGTCGCCAGCCACCAGCGCGTCGTAGTTGGTACGCACCATCAACATGTTGCGCAGCGTCGCGGTCTTCGAATCTGCCGGGTTGGCGGCGTTGAACAGGCCCAGGTACTTCTGCGAAGTGTCGGGCAGCAGATCGAGGAATGCCGTGCCGGTCTCGTGTTCGGCGTTCACTTCCTCGGTCTCGGCCACCATCTTCAGCGCGTTGTGGTCGCCGCATGCCGTCACGCAGGCTGCGCAGCCTTTGCACAAATCAGAGACAAAAATGGAGAAGATGCCGCCCGAACCGGGAGCCTTGCGTTCCGGCGAAGAGAAGATGGCGTTCACCTTCTGATAAGCCATCGGCACCTTCGCCAGAATGTCGAAGAACTGCTTTTTCGCCTCGGCAGAAAAACCGTCTACCTGTTCGGTCACTTCATGCAGGATCGTTTGCAGCGGCGTACCCGTCTTCATCTCCGCCACCATGCGCTGGCGGGTCAGCTTCTCAATCTCCGGCAGTGCGCGCAGCATCTTGGTGCGCTCCGCAGCGTCACCCACGTAGTAGGAAACAGCCGTGCTCAACACCGTGGCCAGATCCTGCGATGTGTTGGGCAGAGCCGTATCCGGGCACACCGAGATGCACTCCATGCACTGGGTGCAGTTTTCCGGGATGTAGAGCGGAGTTTCGCGGCGAGCCACATACTTTGAGGCCGTGTCGCCCGTGGCTGCTGCAATCACGCCTAGAGCTGAGAGCGGTGTAGACGGCTGGTCATAGCCAAAGTGGGAGCGGAACTCTGCATCGAAGTTGGCAATGCTTGACACCGGTGTCCGCGGACCCTGCCCGGCGGGAACAGGTGTCGAGCGGCAACCGGTACCGCACGAGCCGCCCGCGGTGGCCAGTTCCAGAATCGGCAGCAGCGCCGCACCGCGCAGCGAAGAGTGGTCGGCCGCGCTCAATTCGCCGATCTTGATCTCCTTCACTTGCTCGAATCCCTGGATCATCACTTCCATGTTCGACTGCACCACTGCATCGCCCAGCTTGCCGAACTTCTTCACATACTGCTTGTGCACCACTTCGCGGTATTGCTCCTGGGTAATGCCGAACTCCTGCAACAGTGTGCTGACTGCAAAGAATGCGCCCAGGAAGGCGTTGCCCTGCATGCGCAGTTGCAAATCGCCGCGATCGGTGGCCTTCTTGGCAATGGCGAAGCCGGGCAGCGTGAATACGCGAATCTTCTTGTCGATGATCTGCTTGCGCGCCCACAGGGGAAGCTGTTCCCAGGCCCGCTCGCCTTCCTGATCCGACTCCCACACCAGGCTGCCTCCCTCCCGCATGCCGTCCAGGGGATTGGTGTGGGTAAACGCCTTGGGGTCGCAGCACAGCACCACTGTCACGTGGCGCAGGTCGCAGTTCACGCGGATGCGATCCTTGGCCGCCACCATAAAGTAGCTGGTCGGCGCGCCCTTCTTCTCCGAGCCGTACTTGGGATTGGCGCTAACGTGGATCACTTCCTTGGGATTGCCCAGTTCGTCCTTCAGGCCGTCGCGCTCGTAAATCAGGTCATTCAGGTCGCCCAGAATCGCGCCCAGATTCTTGCCCGTGGTGATGGCGCCCCAGCCGCCGATGGAGTGGAACCGCACCGCAACCGCGCCCTCCGGCAGCAGCGACGGAGTCTCGTCGCCGATTACCGAGTAAGGGTGGTCGATGCCCAGCACCATGAAGGAAACCCCATCCGCCGCCGTCTTGCCGTCTTTGCGTGCGCGCCCTGCGGTCGCGAATTCGTAGGCGCCGATGATGTGCTCGGGACGGAAGTCCCGCGATCCCAGCCCATAGGTGCCTGAATAAATGTGTGGAACCTCGTCCATGGCCAGCGCGGGCAGGCCCTCGGCCGCCGGATGCCCCTCATAATGAATCGCCTTTGACAGCGCGGTGCGGATGTCGCGGCCCAGCGGATTGTCGCCCGACAATGCCTCGTCCGTCCGCTCCAGGATAATGACATTCTTCTTGCCCTTCAGCGCGGTCACGATCGCCGCTTCTGGGAAGGGCCGAATCACGTTGACATGGATGGAGCCGACGGTCGAGCCGCGAGTCTCGCGCAGGTAGTCCACCGCGGCTTCGATGTTTTCCGCAGCCGAACCAAGTGAAACGAACACCGTATCCGCGTCGTCCGTTTTGTATTGGCTGATCAGTCCGTAGCGGCGGCCGGTCAGTTTGGCGAAATCTTCGTAAGCTTCTTCAAGGAAATGCAGAATCGGCTCGGCGAAGTTGTTGCGCCGCGCCACGATCCCCTGCATGTAGTGTTCCTGGTTCTGCACCGGACCGAGCAGGATGGGGTTGGTCAGGTCCATCATCTTCGGCACCCGCCGCCGCGTGGGTCCAAACAGAACCCGCTGCGCCTCGGTCGGGCACTCGATAATGTCTTCCGGCGCGCCCAGGTATTCGCGGATCAGCTCCGATTCATGCTTATAAAAAGTGCGCTCCAGGTGGCTGGTCAGGAAGCCATCCATGATGTTCATGCCGGGGGTCAAAGCAAGTTCCGTTACCCTGCGCAGAATGAGCGCCTGGTCGGCGGCCTGCTGCGCGTCTTTGCCAAACAGCATGATCCAGCCCGTGTCGAGCGCGCCATAAATGTCGTCGTGGCCGCAGTGCACGTTCAGGGCGTGCTTGGTCAGCGCGCGCGCTCCCACTTCCAGCACCATGGTCGAACCCTTGCCCGGCGCGTGATAGTACTGCTCCACGCCGTACACCACGCCCTGGCCCGAAGTAAAATTCACCACCCGTTTGCCGCACACCGAGTGGGCAATGGCTCCGCCCTGCGCCGCGTGCTCACCCTCGGTTTCAATGGCGATGGTGTTGTGCCCGAACACGTTCAGATGTCCTTCGGCATAGGCCTGCTGGAACAGTTCCCCGCCCTCAGTCGAAGGCGTAATCGGATAAAAGACTCCGGCATCGGCGATGCGCGTCTCGGTATGGTATGAGACCAGCTGATTTCCATTTGCGGTGACCCGAATACCGGGATAACGAGCAGCTTCCGTCATGAAACCCCCTGTGTGCGTCCTGTTCCTGTTTCCGTGCCTGCGCCGCATGGTGTGCACCCATCCGGCTGAACACCTTCGGGGCGACCCCGAAGATAAGTGGGAACGATCTTGGAACCCGTGCACAATTCAGTTAGTTCAGTGCGCCTGTGCCCGATAGGACCACGCTGCGGTCCCAGCAGGCATCCGGCTCCATCCGCTCCGCGAACCGCAACCTGTTGCGGCTCAATCCGATACCCATGCTAAGTCTAATACCGTCATGGCGAGCGAGAAACTCAAGGGGAGAGTTACCCGTGAAAACGGCCTAGTGATTAGTATGCACCTGCAGTAGAAGACGATGTACCAAGGCGTGGGATTTCTGCCAGGCGTCTCAAACTGCAGTCTTTGCAATCTGGTGCACTTCAACACGCCGCTCCGGTACTATACTTGGACCGGTTTCAGAAATCATCGGGTTCAACAATGCAAGAGACAAATCCGCAATCAGGTCAGCAATTTGCCCGTTATCCAAGCCTGCAGGGACGCGCCGTGCTGGTCACCGGCGGCGCCACTGGCATTGGCGAGTCTATCGTGTCTCATTTTGCGCGGCAGGGCTCTCGGGTCGTCTTCTTCGACATCCAGGATGAACCCGCTCGCCGGCTGGTGGAGTCCCTGGCCGCGGAGGGTTGCCCCGCGCCTCGCTATATCCACTGTGATCTCACCGATGTAGAGGCCCTGCAGGCCGCCGTCCGGCAAGCTCTGGCCGCCCTCGGCGCCGTCGATGTCCTCGTGAATAACGCCGCCAACGACCAGCGCCACACCATCGAAGAGGTGACTCCGGCTTACTGGGACAGTTCGATGGCCATCAATCTGCGCCCCCAGTTCTTCATGATTCAGGCTGTATTGCCAGCCATGCGCGCCGCCCGCAGCGGATCCATCATTAATATGAGTTCGATCTCGTGGAAGATTCCTGACACCGGTTTGCCCATCTATATCACGGCCAAGGCCGCCATTGTGGGGCTCACGCGCACCCTGTCCCACGAACTCGGGCCAGCCAACATTCGCGTCAATGCCGTGTTGCCCGGCGGCATCTCCACCGAGCGCCAGAGACGCCTTTGGTACACACCGGAATACAAGGCCAAAATACTTTCAAGCCAGGCGCTCCAACGCGACCTTATGCCGGAAGATGTCGCCCGGCTGGTGTTGTTCCTGGGCGCCGACGATTCCAGCGCCATCACGAATCAGAGCTACGTTGTGGACGGCGGGTGGGTTTAGCTGACCACATGTCGCCGCAAAGGATTTTAATGAAGACCTTCAGCAATCCCTCTCCGGTTGCCGTCGCATGCTGTGTTCTTGGCCTGTTGGTTGTCGATTACGCGCCTGCCGTCCTGGCCCAGGCAGCCACGAGCGCAGTGTCTCAAGCCCCATCGAGGTCGGTCGCCGATCAGGCCGTGCCCCAGCCGGCATCCCCGGAGTATCGGCAGTTGCAGCGCCGCTTGGCGCAGGGTTGGAACACCTGGGACGTGCATAGCGTCACCACCCATGTCCTGCTGCCTGAAGGCCTCGCCATTCACGTCGGACTCAAAAACAACGGCACTGTGAATGGCGATCAATTCTTGTCCGATGCCCTCATCGGAAGGTTGGAGCCTGGCGCTGAGCAGGTGGTCCCGGGGCCACACACCTGGGACGGCAGTTTTACCGAGTTGCGCGTCACGTGGAAGGGCCATACTTGGCGCGTGCAGAGCGCGCGCGACGGCGCCGACCTGGTTCTGCTTGCCACGCCGCTGCCTTCCACGCCCATCCCGACTCTGCCGGCCACCATCGTCTTCTCCGTCAACTTCCTGTGGAATCTCCCCGGCACGGCTATCCGCCGCGCGAATTTCATCGAAACCCAGGGAGCTTCTGGCCTGGTTCCGGTCTATTGCACCTGTGCGGGGCCCGGTGCGCAGGAAGACCGCCGCGTGCAAATCCCCGTCGGAGGACCCTATTTTGCGGCGGATTTCACTGCGCC
Source organism: uncultured Occallatibacter sp. (assembly GCA_964396795.1). Lineage (GTDB taxonomy): Bacteria > Acidobacteriota > Terriglobia > Terriglobales > Acidobacteriaceae > Telmatobacter. The sequence goes on from CAYNGB010000043.1 coordinate 23,351, forward strand.
TGTCGGCGTAAGCACCGGCAAGCGCCGCACAGTTTCTGAGATCACTGCGGCCATCGAGCGGCAGCGCATCGCGTATGAACACTCCATCACCCTTGCAGGCAAGGCTGGGCCCACTCTGAGTGCGATCCAAACCACCATGGGCTGGGACACCATCTACGACCCCGCGGGCGGCCGGGTTTTCTCTCCCATTACCCGCATCTGGAGCGTTGATTGGGGTGGCTATGTGCTCGCGGATTGGGATACGTTTTTCGCCTCCACTCTCGCTTCCGTCGGTGATCGGGACCTGGCCTATGCCAACACCATGGAGATGCTCCACGAAGTGACCCCGGCGGGCTTCGTCCCCAACTATGCCCGTCCCGGAGGCTGGAAGAGCTTTGACCGCTCGGAACCGCCCGTGGGGTCCATCACCGCCCTCGGCCTCTACAACAAGTTTCACGACCGCTGGTTTCTCGAGGACGCATTCAAGCCCCTGCTGCGCTGGAACCGGTGGTGGGCCGAACATCGCGACATCCAGGGCTACCTCGCTTGGGGCAGCGACGGCGACAACCAGCCGGAAAACCTGAACGATGGATGGAACGGCACGCGCGCCGGTGCAATTCTCGAGTCGGGCCTCGACAACAGCCCCATGTACGACTCCGCAACTTACGATCCCGAGTCCCATCTGCTGGAATACGCCGACGTAGGTCTCATGAGCATGTACATCGCCGACTGCGATGCCCTCGCGCAGATCGCCGAAACCCTCAACAAGCCCACCGAGGCGAAGGAACTAAAAGATCGGAGCGCCCATTATCGAGCCCGCCTGCTGACGCTCTGGGATGACCATGCAGGCATCTTTCTCAACAAGGACCTGCACACCGGTAAATCCAACCTGCGTCTTTCTCCCACCAATTTCTATCCCATGATGGCCCATGTGGCCACTCCCGAACAGGCCAGCACCATGGTTGAAAAGCACCTGCTCAATCCCGACGAATTCTGGGGCGAGTGGGTCATTCCTTCCATCGAGCGCAACGATCCGGCCTTCCACGACCAGGACTACTGGCGCGGTCGCATCTGGGGCCCCATGAACTACCTGGTCTATCTTGGACTGCGCAACTACGGCCAGCCTGCAGTGCGCCGGGAATTCGCACAGAAGTCCTACGACCTGTTTCTGAAGGAATGGGCTGAGAAGGGCCACGTCCACGAAAACTACAACGCCATCACGGGAACCGGCGACGACGTCACCAGCAGCGATCGCTTCTACCATTGGGGAGCCCTGCTGGGATACGTGGAATATCTAGAGCAAAGCCAGCCGGAAAAGTAGCGTAGCCACATCGGCAATCCCCGAGGCGATAGCTTAAGATTCTTCGGGGGAGTAAATCGCTATGTTTCGTGTTGTAAAGCTGAGCCGTCGCCCGGTTCCGGGTGTCGTTCTTGCCGTTCTTGTCGCCGTTTGCGCAGCCATTTTGTTTGGCAGTTGCGCCTCTGCACAAACCTCCACCGCCAACCTGCAGCCTGAATCCCGCGCCATCCTCACTCGCCTTGCCGGCCTGGCCGAGTTGCCTAGCGGAGCATGGAAGCTCCACTCCGGCGACCTCGCGCACGGTGAGGCTGCAAATCTGGATGAGAGCACGTGGCAGCCAATCGCCAACGGGAGCAAGGCTTCCAACGGCGCGGTGTGGTTTCGCCAGACCTACCAGATTCCTCCCACCCTCAATGGCTACGACCTGACCGGCGCGCGCATCTGGTTTCAGTTCCACGCCGGCGCCAACGGGCCCATGCCCCAGATTCTCTACTTCAACGGCCGCCGCGTTGCGATGGGCGACGACCTTGAGCCCATTGTCCTCTTCGACGATGTCCACCCCGGCGACAAGGTCACGGTTGCCGTCAAGCTGCTGCACACGGTAGACACCAAGAGCTTCGACGGCGCGACTCTGCGCATTGAATTCCCCGAGAGCCGTCCCAATCCTGAGGATCTGCGCCTCGAATTCCTTACTGCGGCGCTGCTTGTTCCCTCCCTCGCGCCCGGCGACACTGCTTCGTTGGCCACGCTCAATGCGGCCGTTCGCACCGTGGACACGGCTGCTCTCGACGCCCACGACCAGGCCCGGTTCGACGCCAGCCTGAAAGCGGCGCATGAAAAGCTTGAAGCCCTCACGCCCCTCGAACACCAGGCCACCCTTCATCTTTCCGGCAACTCCCACATCGACGCAGCCTGGCTTTGGCCGTGGACCGAAACTGTTGACGTGGTCAAGCGCACCTTCGGCACCGCGCTGCAGTTGATGTACGAGTATCCGCAGTACACCTACACCCAGTCCGCCGCGGCCTACAACGAGTGGCTGGCCCAAAAGTATCCCGACATGAATTCCGAGATCGCCCAGCGCATCAAAGAAGGCCGTTGGGAAATCGTCGGCGGCATGTGGGTCGAGCCTGACCTCAACATGCCCGATGGCGAGTCCCTTGTCCGCCAGTTGCTGGTCGGCAAGCGCTGGTTCAAGCAGGCCTATGGCGTCGATGTGCGCATCGGCTGGAACCCCGATTCCTTCGGCTACACCTGGCAATTGCCCCAAATCTACAAGAAGAGCGGCGTAGACTACTTCGTCACCCAGAAGATGGGATGGAACGACACCAACCAGTTGCCCTTCAAGTTCTTCTGGTGGGAGTCGCCCGACGGCTCCAAGGTGCTCGCCTATTTCCCCCACGATTACGGCAACACAGACCTCAACCCTGTCCGCTTGACCTATGATCTGGTCAGCGCGCGCCAGCACGCCATTGGTGAAACCGATCTTATGGACCTCTACGGGACCGGCGACCATGGCGGTGGACCCACTCGCGCCGTCCTCGACCAGGGGTTCCATTGGGCCGCGCCCGGTCACGTCACGCCCAAGTATGAGTTCGGTACAGCGCAGCCGTTCTTCTCCGCAGTCGAAAAGCAGATTGCGCCCGACAGTCCGGAGTGGAACTACCAGTCAATCGCCAAGGGCTACACCCCGCCTGCTGCCGTTCCCGGCCAGATGGCCATTCCCACCTGGAAGAGCGAGCTGTATTTCGAATACCACCGCGGCGTGATGACCACCCAGGCCAACCACAAGCGCAACATGCGCGAGAGCGAAGAACAAGTAATCAACGCTGAGAAGTGGTCTTCGCTGGCGTGGTTGGACGGCAAGAGCTACCCCGGGACCGAGCTCACCGAGGACTGGAAGAAGGTACTCTTCAACCAGTTCCACGATCTGGCTGCCGGCTCCGGCATCGCCGTGATCTATAAGGATGCCCAGAAGGACTACGACGTAGTCCGCTGGTCCACCGACGAGATCAAGGCCGGTGCGTTACAAACCGTCGATGAGCGAATCAACACCGCCGGCACCGGCATCCCCGTCGTCGTTTACAACCCGCTTGCGTGGGAACGCTCTGGCGAAGTCAGCGTGCATGTGCAGGGAGCGAAGGCAGAAGGCGCTTCAGGAGCCCAGGTTGTCGCCTTCAAAACCGACCAGAAAACCGGCGTCTCCGATGTCACGCTCCATGTGCTCAAGGTTCCAGCTCTCGGATATAAAGTCGTCTGGGTCGGAACCGGCGCTGGTGAGCGTCCGGCAGGAGACAAGCCTGTAAGCGCAAAGGAAACGGGAAGCTCGATCACCCTCGAGAACGATATTCTCCTCGTAACCGTCGACAAGCAATCCGGCTGCATCACGAGCCTCTTTGACAAGCGCTCAAAATTTGAGACTCTCGCCGTTGGCGCATGTGGCAATCAACTCCAGTTCTTCAAAGACACGCCGAAGGAGTACGACGCGTGGAATGTCGATCCGGGCACTCTCGACGCGGCGCCCATGACAATCGACCATGCTGATTCGGTTGAGTTGCTCAAGACCGCCGAGCCCAGCATCCGTGTAACCCGCCACTGGCAGACTTCCAAGTTCGTCCAGACCTTTGGCCTCGCGGCTGAGGGCGATCAAGTGAACGTCGACAACGAGATCGACTGGCACGAAACGCACGTCCTGCTCAAAGCCGCATTTCCGCTCGCCGCCACCGGTCCCTTTGCCACCTACGAAATTCCTTACGGAACCATCGATCGGCCCACCACCCGCAACAACAGTTGGGAGAAGGCGCAGTTTGAAGTTCCCGCCATGCGTTGGGCCGACCTCGGTGACGGCAAGCACGGCTTCAGCCTCATCAACCAAACCAAATATGGCTACGACGCCGTGGGGAACCAGTTGCGGCTTACTCTGCTGCGCTCGCCCAAGTGGCCCGACCCCGATGCAGACATGGGCCACCATCACTTCCAATACGCGCTCTTTCCGCACACTGGAACCTGGAAGGATGCGCTCACCATGCGCCATGGATGGGAGTACAACTATCCGCTTACCGGCGTGGTCACTACGGCTCACACAGGCGCGCTGCCTGCCGAGCACTCCTTCGCTTCCGCGTCGCCTGAGAATGTAGTTCTCTCCGCGGTCAAGAAGGCAGAGGACTCCAAGGGCCTCATCTTCCGCGCGTACGAATGGGCAGGCAAGAACTCCACAGTCGAGTTCCACGTGCCGCCGGGAGCCACCGCAGCCACCGTCACCAACCTCATGGAGGCCCCTGAAGGCGCCGCGCTCGCCGTCACAGGCGATGTGGTCAAGGCCCCCATCCACCCCTACGAAATCCTGACCATCCGTGTGGACTACCCCACCGGCGGTCCTAAGGAGTAAATCCGCAACCTCACCCCTGCATCCGGTAATTCCATCCTTGCGGCGCTTTGCTGCAAGGATGGGATTACCTCACCCTCATCCGGAGGGTTCGGGTTGCTTTCCGCGAATAATTGCATTCCGGCGGGAGGCGGGGGTTTTACAGGCTGCGGAAAAACTCAATCTCAAGGCAACACAAGGGCACATTGCGTCAGGGCACGAGTTTACTCGTGCCGCAAATGCAGCCAAATCAACAAGGGCTTTAGCCCTTGGGGGGCTTTACCCAAAAAGTCTTTGTCTTGCCCAGGAAGTCAGATTCCTGCTCAAAAAACCGTTGATTCAGCAAAAAATATCGGCTATGGAATGTGTTCGGATCTCAAAAGCCTGTTGGCCCCAGGATCTTCGGAACGACTACTACATGGTAATTTCCGGATAGACGGTGATAGAACCGGAACAAAAATTACGGACAACTGAGAGTCTCATCTTCGCCCGAGACCATTTGTCCTCCGAATTCACGGGTCTCATGAATGACGCGATTGCCAATTGCTAGAGGGACACCGTCCACAGAGCGCAGTGTGTACTTTCCTTCATGACCGAAGGTGATGAAGACGTTGTACTCAACGGTGACATGCGACTTGTTTTCGTGCTCCAATCGATCTCGCAGGCTCGGGAGCTGGAAAGCCGTGTAGCAGTAGCCATTTCCGACTACCCGATAAAGGACCGTTGGAGTCTCGGCGGTCGTAGATTCGGTACCTACCTCGCCCCAGGGCGCTTTTCCGTCGAAGGCGAGGCTCATCTCATACCGGCGGACTAATACCCGATCCCAGTTGAACCGGATCACCGATCCAGCGATGATGACCGCCGCCAGGACCGCGATTACATACTGCAATCGGGTTCGACGGTTCCACCGCATTCCGGTTCGCATGCTTTTGGCCTCGACCGGAGTGCGTTGACCAATCCAGCGAAAGATCAAATGCGAAATCCATTGTGTGAGAAGTGCCAGCATTAGGAGGACTACCGCTGACCGCAACGTTATCGAGTAGACGTGAGGCTCGTCCTCATGCTCCCAAAACAGCGAAAAGGGGGAATATATAAGCCCCACTGCTATGCCGATGCACAGCGCAGCCCCAAGGGCAACTTGGAAGAGCTTTCTCATTCGCAGTCCAATTGTAGGTCTTAAGGCTGCGATGCTGGTGTGTGGTTGCCCAACCGTACACGATCCCGGTTTTGTCTCAATGTACGGAATGCCGGTGATTCACTCGGAACGCGGTTTCACAAACCCAGATGCCCAAGGCGTGGGTTCGACGCAAGCCGTTTATGAATCTCTACAGCTCGTTCGCGCAGTCTCTGATCAGGATCGGTTTCCGCTTCTGCCAAGAGTTCTTTCGCCAAAGCAATTCCTTTGTCACCTAACGGTCCCTCAAGAACCTGTTCGAGAGCGACCACAGTATTCCAACGAGTTCTGACGTCGTCCATTAACTCACGCGCCCATCGCATAAATCGCGAATCGGCCATCTCTGAGAGCAGGAAAATGGCTAATCCAGCTCGCTGCGTGTTTGGCTCGTTCTTGTATATCTCGTAGCAATATTCCATGGCGACCGTCGAACTGATGATCAAGAGGGTTTTCTCTGCGGTATAAGCACCAGGTTCGAGCGTCGTCCAATGATCGACTGCTTCTCGGATATTGTGTTCTCCGATAATCAGCTCCAATGCGCGTCGTGCCGAATCTGTGCTCCCCGCGTTGCGTTCAGTGCCATCAGCGTTCAAGTCTCCAACTTGCTGACCAAGTGCTTTCCAGTCAATCGCCATTCGCCTCTATCGCCTCAGTTCGATGTCTGATCTTCGCATGATTCGCGGGTAATGCCCGGATGGTGGGCTATCCGTCAGTAGCCTTGTGGTCAATACATCTATCACGGCTGAGTTCAGACAAATCAGGTAAATTCGAGACCTTGCCCATAAAGTCGAGCAGCGGCTGCCCAAAAACTCTTCGTCTCGGCCAAAAAGTCGGAGTTTTAAGGCAAAACCTCCTGAGGGGAGGATTTTAGTGCTTCCGCTCCGGTCTATGCCTTCCTCAATCGCCGGCTTGCCCTTTGCAGATTATTAACAGCGCATGTCGCACAATAAAGGTGCGCATACTCCGAGGGAAAAGTAAAACTTCCAGTGTTGCTCTATCCTGCCTCGGTGGGGATTGTGATGAAACCTTTGATCTTTGCTCTTTGTGTTGCCTTTGCGAGCGGCAGTTTGAGCGCGCAGAAATCTGTGTGGCAACCATCACCGGGACATACGCAGATACCTATTTGGCCCGGAGCGGCTCCTGATCCGCAACCCGTCGCAGGGCCGGAGTACGCCGAGTCCTCGGGGAAGAGCGATCTCATTGCGGGCAAGCCAATAGTTGGCGTGAGCAACGTGACGCGGCCCACGATGACCATCTATTCGCCCACGGGAAAGAATACGGGCGTTACGGTCGTTGTCTTCCCCGGCGGTGGCTATCAGGGCCTGGCCATCGATCTCGAAGGCACGGAGGTCTGTGATTGGCTAACTCCCAAAGGGATCACGTGTGTGCTGCTCAAATACCGCGTAACGAATGTCGGGCCGTATCCCAAATCGGGTCCGTATCCTGAGAGCCCGATGGCGTTGGAAGATGCGCAGAGGACGATGGGCCTGTTGCGCCTTCGCGCCGCGGAGTGGCATATCGATCCGCACAAGATCGGAGTGCTCGGGTTTTCGGCTGGCGGACATCTATCGGCAGCGATCAGTACGCATTTTTCCAGGCGTCTGTATCCGCCTGTGGATGCAGCCGACAAAGAGAGCTGCCGCCCCGATTTTGCGGTCGCTATTTATCCGGGACATCTGTCGCTTTCCGCGGCGGAATGGGATGCCAGGCAAGGCACCAAAAAGTTTGTGGTCCCTCATTCGCCAGACGCGGACATGCATCTTGGGCTGAATCCCGAAGTTCCTGTCACAAGCCGGACCCCGCCTACGTTCTTGCTACAGGCCGAAGATGATCACGTAGACAGCGCAGACGACTCGCTGGCTTACTACATTGCGCTGAAAAAAGCCGGAGTTCCTGTCGAGATGCATCTGTACGCGCAGGGCGGGCATGCGTTTGGGCTGCGGCGTACAAAGTACCCCATCACCGGATGGCCCCGGTTGGTGGAAACGTGGCTGGAAACGATCGGAATGATTTCGGAGTAGCTGCCATGGGATTGCACACGACAAAGCGTGCTTTGTCGCAGTGTCGGATATGTCCCCGGTTCAATCTGTCAGGTATGTCCCCGGTTTATACCCGAGGGGTACCCACCCCCCTCCCCCTCCAGAACCCGCCTTTGGAGGGGCCGGATCTAAGGTAAACTTAATGGAATGAATAGCATGAGAATTAGGACTATGTACTTATCTATAAACAGTAAGCCCTGATTTATCCCTGTTTTTGGCCTCTTCCAGCGCAAAAAATGACTAATGTGGGGTCTTTCAGTGGCAAAGCGGCAGGTTTTGCGGGGGGCATTTCATCATGGCACACAGATTGTCGAACCGCTCTAAAAGCCTATTTGCTACTCTACTTGCAGGGAGCCTTCACCATGGACATCACTTCCCCGTTCGTAGTCGTCTCCGTCATCGTTGCGGTCTTCTGCGCCTGCATCTTCTGGGCCACCAGCACCAAGGAAGACGGTCACTCAACCCACTGAGCAGACTCAGAGGCACGCGTCCCAAGTCGACGCGATCATCGGGCAGGCCCATCGCCCTCCGGGCCGCCGGCCACGCCAGCCGCAAGCTCCTCATATGAGCGAAGTGATCATGGAGATTACTACCCGGCCGGCCCCACAAAAGTAGTAAAAAGATGTAGTTGTGGGCTATGCGGCTCGGGGAACCGCACGGCCTGTTCTGCCGTACAAGAGAGTGAGAGGGTGAATGCCATGATAACTAAGACGACGATCTTGCTGGCCAGCCTGGCATTGGTTGCCGGACTTGCGGGCTGCAGAGTTCATGTGGAGAAGAACGCCAGCGGAGAAGACAAGAACGTGCAGGTCGACACACCGTTCGGCGGCGTCCATGTGAATACCGACCAGACAACTGCCGCGGATCTTGGCCTTCCTATCTACCCCGGCGCCGAGGCAATTACCGGCGACGACCAGCACAAGTCGGCGGACGTGCACTTGGGCTTTGGCGAATGGCAGCTGCGGGTACGAGCGGTTTCCTATTCCTCCGCAGATCCTCAGGAGAAGGTCACTGCGTTTTATAAGAAAGCGCTGGGCCGCTATGGCGATGTCATTACCTGCCAGGGCAATACACCTGTAGGAACTCCCACATCGACGGCCGAGGGGTTAACCTGCGCGGACGACAAGAACCCCAAGGTGCAGATTGACCGGGGAGACTACGGCACCAACAAGCACAGCCTTGAATTGAAGGCCGGCTCCAAGCGCCACCAGCATGTTGTGGGCTTTGAAGAGCCCAAGAACGGCAAGACGCGGTTTGCTTTGGTTGCGTTGGATCTTCCAGCCGTGGAGGGCGATGGCGGGGGAAAAAGCGACTAGGACGCCGTTGGCTTAGGGCGGAAAGTTAAGTGATCGGGGGAAATGAACAACAACCATGGTGGTGAATGACCTAGAATTCCACCAACTGGTAATCACCCCTTCCAACCGGAGCCATTTCAGATGCCGAAGAAATTTGCTCGCCTCTTTACTGCGGTGTTGATGTCTGCCGCGGTGGTCTTATTTGCCGCAGACAAACCCAAACCCGTCGCGCCCGCGGCCGTCGACCCCTATGCCGAAGTGCAACCGACCACCGAGTCGCTGGACCTTAATATGTATCAGCGTATTCGGGACGAGGGCCTCAACCGCTCGCATGTTATGGAGTTCGCAACCGCGCTGATGGATGGCATCGGCCCCAGGCTGACCGGGTCGCCGAACCTGCAAAAAGCCAACGAATGGACCCGCGACACTCTGACCAGGATTGGCCTGGTGAATGCGCATCTTGAAGACTGGGGCGAGTTCGGCTTGGGCTGGCAGCAGTTGAACACGTGGGCCCGGATAGCCGCGCCCGATACAGCTGTGCTGATTGTGCAGGCCACGCCGTGGTCACCCTCCACACCGGGCCCGGTTACTGGAGAGGTGGTATTCGTTAGCATTCAGAATGAGAAGGATTTTGACCAGTACAAAGGCAAATTGGCCGGCAAAGTCGTTCTCTTTGGCGCCATGCGCGAAGTTCCGCCGGTGGACAAGCCGCTTTTCGAACGCTTGACCGACAAGGATCTCGACGACATCGCCGAGTTTCAGATCAACAGCAACGGCGGCGGTGTTCCCCCTGAAATGCAGGCGCGGCTGCGCGCATACACTGAGCGGCAAAAGCTGATCGACAGCATTGCCAAGTTCTTTGCCGACGAGAAAGTTGCCGCGGTCATCGAACCCAGCCGCGACGCAAAGAACGGCGGTGGCTCGGGAGGCACGCTCTTTGACGATAACGGTGCAACCCTGGGCCGTACACCGTACCTCGCCGACAAGCGCGTAAAGATTCCAGTGGTCGTGGCGGCGATCGAGAGCTACGGGCGGCTTTACCGGCTAACCCAGGCCCATGCACCGGTCAGCGTAGAACTCGACGTCGAAACCAAATTCACTGGCGAGCATGAGCACGGCTACAACACGATTGCCGAGATTCCCGGTACGGACCCCAAATTGAAGGACCAGGTGGTCATGCTTGGCGGTCATTTGGATAGCTGGATCGCCGGCACAGGGGCTACCGACAACGGAGCCGGAACCATTGTGGCCATGGAAGCGGTACGCATCCTCAAGGCCCTGGACGTGAAGCCGCGGCGCACCATTCGTATTGCACTCTGGACCGGCGAGGAGCAGGGGATCTTCGGTTCGCGAGGTTATGCGAGACAACATTTCGGCTCCGCCGCGCTCTCTACCGCGCCCGACCAGGTCGTGCTGCCGGAGTTCATGCGCCGCACCACCGGGCCGCTGGAGGTGAAGCCGGAGCAGAAGCTGCTTTCCGCCTACTTTAACGTGGATAACGGCACGGGCCGGATTCGTGGCATCTATACCCAAGGCAATGCGGCTATCGCGCCCATCTTTGCTCAATGGATTGCTCCTCTGAAGGACTTGGGCGTAACCACGATCACCAACCGAAACACGGGCGGAACCGATCACCTGAGTTTCGACGCGGTGGGCGTCCCCGGGTTTCAATTCATTCAAGAGATGCTCGACTATGAGAGCCGCACTCACCACTCCAATGAGGATGTCGTGGAGAGGTTGCAGCCTTCCGACCTGAAGCAGATCGCCACAGTCGAAGCCATCTTTGTATACGACGCTGCGCAGCGCGAGCAGATGTTGCCCCGCAAGCCGCTGCCGCAGCCTGACACGGAAGAAAAGAAGCGGGCGCCTATCGAGGGTATCTTCCCAGGTGCGGTTCCGCCTGTGGAAGGCGACAAGAAATAGCTCCTTCTGCAGAAGGCCTTGAACCGAGAGTCTGCTCCGGACATGTTGGCGCCGGGGCAGGCTCTTCTTATGCAAGAAACTCGGTTCGAATCGACTCTGTCGCTGGCTAGCGCGGAGACTGCCGGCGGGCGGATGCAAGAACTGCGGGATGCACGCGCCTCTGCTCTCAAGTGCAGATTCTGCTACACTGGCTGAAGCGCATCAAGCGGGAGAACGCACCAGGCAGCGCCCGTCGATTCGCTACCGCAAACCATGTTCGGGGAGTGGCTCAGCCTGGTAGAGCACCTGGTTCGGGACCAGGGGGTCGGAGGTTCAAATCCTCTCTCCCCGACCATTATTTTCAATCACTTACATTGAAACCTGGCCAGGCTAAACAGCTTGGGGTTCCCAAAAGGGTTCCCAGTCGTTGCCGACTCCACCGTCGGGGAGGCCCTTGAGCGGAGTGACGATCCTCTTCTTCTCTTCCTCATCCGGTTCGGCAAATACGGCTTCGACGACTCGGGTCACCGCTTCGACACGCTCGTTCCACCACGTTTTCGAATAGACATCCAACGTGATGCTGCCGGTGCTTCCTGCGTGACCCATGTTGTCACGGGCAACCTCTAGACGTGCGCCGAAGCGCCGCATCAGGCTGGCGTGCATGGTCCGGAAGCTCCGGAAGTCAACAGTCTTAGGAAGCCCGAGCTTCTCGGCCATCGGTTTCACCTGCCGGTTAAGCAGGTTATGCCGATCAATCGGCCTGCCAAACTTGTTGGCAAAGACAAGGTCGTCCGGTTTACGGTACTTCTTGTTCCTGATCCACATTCGCTGTATCGCTGCGAGGATGACGCCGTGCTTGTCGAACGGCACTTCACGTCTACCGGCATCCGTCTTCACGTCGTCGAACTCATCGTCGTAGACACGTTCGTCTACGACGATGCGATCACTCTGGATGTCCTTCCATCGAAGTGCGAGAACCTCGCCTGGGCGCATGGAGGCGAAGACTATCAACATGATCAGCGACTTCGTCGGCTCCTTAACTGCCTCGATCATCCGGCGGATGTCCGCCAGCAAAAGAAGCACAGTCGGCTTCACCTGCCGCTTTCTAGGCAGCTTCACGCCAACCGCAGGATTCCGGTCAAGCATGCCCCATGCCTTGCCCTGGTTCAGAGCTGCACGGAGCGTACCGTGAATGAGCTGGATTGACTTCGGCGAAAGACCCGGAGACAACGTGTTGAAGTATTCCTGGAGATCCATGGTCGTCAGCTTGCGGACCTTACTGCGGCCGAACTCCGGGAGCAGATAGGTCTTGAAGTTCTCCTCGTATTGCTTGCGTGTGGAGTTCTTCAGATGTGGCCACGTCAATTCCCGGCACTTGTTGTAAACAGCCTGCAAGGTTTCCTCGTCGCCGGCGAAAAGGTGAGGTTGATTGTTCCGCTCATTGACTCGCTCCATAAACTGGTCGCCTACCCTACAGATCGGACCCACAAGTCGGCCAGTGTTCGACGATCTGCTTGGTCATGATGTTAGGTTGGTGACAACAGGGCAAAGCGCTCATTGAGATCTTAAGGTGATCAGTGTCTCGGCAAGTGGCCGTAAAACCGGCTGCTCGGACAAGTGACTCAAAAACGAAGTCGTCGCCGAAATCAAAATAAGAACTGGCGAACAATGGGGATGTTGGAGCAATTGTCTGGAACTAGCGGACAATTGCTCCGAAGCATTTTTCATGGTGCCATCAACAGTGCTTCAACCTTGATTGCCGCTGTGTCCTGCATGTGTGGGAGCACGTCCGAGTAGACCTCGAGCGTAAATGCCACCGAAGCGTGCCCAAGCTGTTCGCTCACGATCTTTGGCGACACCCCTGCGGACAAAGCGAGAGTAGCTGCCGTGTGGCGCAGATCATACATGCGTATGTTCGGAAGACCAGCTGACCGAAGCAGGGGCTTGAAGTGCCGCCCGACAAACCTCGACTCATGAATCGGACCTCCCAGGTTCGATGTGAAGACCAGACCTCTGAGCTTGCGTTCGGTTGGCTTGGACCCTTCCTCCAATTTGCGAAGGAGGGAAATTACCCAATTCTGGAGCTTGATCATGCGCCGGCTACGTTCTCTTTTCGCGTCTTCAAAGCACCATCCTCCTTTCTGCCATTCGAGCGTTTTCGAAACGCAAACCGTGCCGCGATCGAGATCAAAGTCCGTCCAAGTGAGCGCAAGGTACTCGCTCGGGCGCATACCGGTTGTGAGCGCGAGCGCAAATAAGGCTTCGTACTCATGTCCTGAAATCGCCGCGATGAATTGCTTCGCCTGGCCGACACCGAACACACTGAAACGCCGCCGTGGTTGCCGCGGAAGATCGACATCCTCAGCCGGGTTCGTTAGGAGGAGTTTCCAACGGACCGCCTGTCTCAAGGCCGAGAATAGAACCGCATGCGTGTAACAAATCGTGCGTGGCGAGAGCTTCCGGTTTAGCAAGTCGCTATAGAGCTTCTGAATTTCCGCTGGCGAAAGCTCCCCAAACGATCGTGAGCCCAGATGCGGACGGACGTACCGTGCTAGCAGTCCCGAGTAGTCGCGGAAGCTCTTGGCTCGTAGACGTGGTTTGGCACAGATGTCGAGCCAGTGATCGAGATACTGACCTACGGTTTGTCGGGAAGAACGGATGTTGCGACCGAGATCCCGCTCCGCGAGCTTGCGGTTGAGTTGGGCCTGTGCGGACCGCAGCCCACCATGAATGAATTTGCCCACGTACTTGCGCTTCCGGGTTTCCGGGTCGCGACCGACGTAGATGCGGACCAGCCATGTGCTTGGCCCCCGGCGAATGATTTGACCAATCTTGCGTACCATTTTTGCCTCCTAAGACGGATTTGCGGCACACGTGTGGCACACGCGGCCGCTGCTTAGGATTGGTTTTATGGGCGGATCAGGGACCGGGAGACTGACGGGGGTTCAGCACCAACTGCTTGCCGACATCCCAATCCCAAACACTCTTGGATACTGAACACGATCCTGGGGGAGATGAAGGGAGCGTTCGAGCGGGGCGGGAAGGTAGATTTTCCGGGGGGCCAGATGAGTCCATTTGCCTCCTTCCTCTGACCTTTGCCAAGAGCTAAGCACTGGGGCCAATCTGGCAAAATCACCCGTTCCCTGAACCGTTCCGACCCTGAATTCCGGGGATCCATATCACAGTTCCCTCGAACAGCCAAAGCCAGCAAATCAGAACCGTGCTGTCCCTGACCGGGAGCAGATCCAGCCCGGGAAAAGCTCATCCTGTCGATAGACACATCTACGGATGGAGTGCCGGAGCCGGCATGCGGTCCTGCCGGGGACGGGGATGCCGGGCCGTCTGTCCGGGGACCCTGGCCTGAGGGACGGGGTCCCGGCTCCTCCCCCGTGCGCGAAAAATATGCATGCGGCACCGGGGGAAGGATTCTTCTCATGAGTGATGTTTCTCACAGCCGGTCATGGCAATGACCGCTGAACGTGGAAGGCGGAGCAGGGTTGATTGGATGAAGAAGGAACCGAAGAGCTTCGGCCGGGCCAACCTGGAAAAGAAGCTAAGAGAGCAGGGTCTGTCTCGCCGCCAATCGGTGGCTGTGGTGAACGTGATCCTGGGGCGCATGATCCATGCCTTGAAGCGTGGCGACGAAGTGGAGTTCCCCGGGGGCAAGCTGCAGCGGGTGGAAAGGTACTTCGGCAAGTGTTGGGAGGACATGGACGACACCCCGGCGAACCGGGACCCGTACACGGTGGAATGGGTGTTGAGCCGGGAGGGGTGGGAGCAGCTGTACGGTCCCCTTGAGAAGGAAGAACGAGCTTGCCTTGAGGCGCTTTGGGTAGCGCCGGAGCCGGAGAAACGGGAACGCCGGGGCGGGAAGAAGAAGACCGTGCCAGCTGGTAAATAAGTTGCGTTTTGGGGGAAGAAATCGGCAAATCGTTCTACTAGAGCGGGCGCTCGTTTTGCTAACTGCTCCGTAACTCACAGTGCGCCCTTGGGGACATAGTATGTCCCCACTACTCCGATGTGATTTTGCCCGGCAGATTCGCGTACCTCAATTTGCCCTGTTCTGGGGGCATCTTCCCGACCCTGCCGGCCTCTCCCCAGGTACCATTTTCGACCGGCACCCGCTGCGACCGGAAGGGCGACATATATATGGAGCCAGGTTCCCCGGCAGCTGCCGGGGAACCTGGCCCGGGGAGCAGGGGTTCCGGTCCTCCCCCGCGCGCGCGGGCATGTTGTATACGCGGCGGGGAAGGGACCTAGTGGATAGATCTCGTCCATGGCCCAGGCGGTGAACTCGTTCTTGAGGCTGTACCAGAAGTCGGTGATCTGGTATCCCTCGAGCCCTCCCATCCAGGGTCGCCCGTAGCGGGTCAGGGGCATGACCTGGATGGTGTTGTTCTTCTCGTTCTTGTAGCCGGATTCGACGATACCTCCGATAGCCAGCACACCGACTGTAATCAGTGCGGCCCATCCTGGAGGAGAACCGAACAGCATCATGGTTCCAACGCCGGCGCCTATGGAAGCAGCTGCATCCACCGCGGCGACAGTTGCTGCGGTCTTTCCTTCCGTGCCGGGAGCATCCTGCCATGGACGGAGGAACCGGCTGGGAGCCAGGCCGTTCAAATGGCTGTGGAAGGTCTTGCCCAAGACCATCATGAGCATGCGCACCTCGTCGGCCTTGGTGTAGGGATCTCCCTTGCGGAAGGAACGGCGGCGTCTGTACATATCTCAGATATGTGTGCTATCCTGATTTACTGCCATGAAGCGCGCCGCCGTCTATGCAAGAGTTTCGACAACCGATCAGAACACGACAACACAACTCCTTGATCTGCGCCAGCTGGCCTCCCAGCGTGGCTTCGAGATCGTGCAGGAGTATACCGACCGGATCAGCGGCGCCAAGGCGCGCCGACCAGGGCTCGATCAAATGATGATTGACGCTCGCCGCGGTCAATTCGATGTAGTGATGACCTGGGCGAGTGATCGCATCGCAAGGTCAACCCGGCATTTTCTCGAAGTGCTCGACGAACTGAACCGCCTGGGCATCGAATATCTCAGCTTCAGGGAAAACATCGACACAGGCGGCCCGCTGGGCCGTGCCATCGTCGTCATCGTCGGCGCCATCGCCGAATTGGAAAGATCCCTGATCGCCGAGCGAGTGCGCGCCGGCATGCGGCGCGCCCGTCTCGAAGGAACGCACATCGGGCGCCGGCCCCTTGATCTGGACCGTGCTGCCACCGTTCGGGACCGCCAGCACGGACAAAGCCTGGGTCAGATTGCCCGCTCCCACTGCGCCTCTCGAGCCACAATTCATCGCATCATCCAGGCCGAAATGCCCGCCAACCAGACCGTCTCAAAAGGGTGTTGAAAACCAGCCCGCTAACCCACACAAAATAAACAGCCGGATCTTCCCGATCCGGCTGTATCAAAAGGTGTGCCTTGAGAGACAGATAATGGAATGGCAACAGCCCAGTTAGCCAACTTCGAGTCACTGGCTAAAAGTGGCGGCAGTTAGAAAAGGAACGGAAGCGGCGTGATCCCTTCGATCTGCACTGCCTTCAGTTCGTTGGGGTCGAGGCCCAGAGCTTGAAGCACAGTGGGCGCGACCTGTTGGTTGAGAACGTAAGTTTTCACATGCCTGGGCGCGAATTCCGGCATGGAGAAGAGCAGCGCCACATGAGTATCGTCCTCGTTGAGGCCGCCGTGCTCGGCGATCTTTGAGCCGCCTGTGAAGATGACGCCGGTGTTGACCTTGAGGATGATGTCGGGTGTGCGCGGATCATTCAACGGGCTATTGAATTTTTCCTTGAGTGCCGGGCCTGCGAAAATCTCCTGGATGCCGAGAGTGGCCTGGTTTGCTGGTGTGCTGAGCTGTTGAGCGATCTCTGCGGCTTGCGAAGAGTCGTTCAGCCAGATGAGCGAGCCGTCGTCGGAGATGTCAAAGGCCTCGCCGGAAGCAATCGTATTGATTAAAGTTGCGGGCTGGCCGCCGCCGATGGCAACCTTCTTGCTTTGATCGATGGGCGACTGGCCGTGCTTTGCGCCGATGATGATGAGCGTTTCGTCATAAATGCCGGCTTCTTTCAGCGCGCTGACCATCTCCCCAAGAGAGTTATCCACGAATTCCAACTCGCTGAGCAGTCCTGGTGAAGGGGTTCCAAGGACATCCAGATAGCCATTGCCCGCCAATTTCTCGCCTACGCTGACGGACTGAAAGTTGGTGCCGAACAACGTTGGGATGGGCGCGCGCTGGGATCCATCGTGTGTGTAGCCATTGATCTGATTGAGCACTGCCTGGACGTGGGTCTGATCGTAGCACTGGATGACTTTCAGATCGTTTGTCCAGCCATCGTCGGGAGTCGTGTCGGGCGCGGGCACCGGGGTGCAGCCGGGAAATGGCAAGGCAACAGGGATCGAGTTGATCTCAGGACCAAAGAAGTCATCAACACCCTGGCCGCTCGGACCATTGGTCCATTCATACGCGGGATGCTTGTCGGTCCAGGCCGTGTAACCTCCGTGGGCCTTCACCACCTCAAAGATGGTGTTCACGCGGAGATATTCATGCGGATAGACGGGGGCACAACCACGATTGGGATCGCGGGGCAGAAAATTCGGATCGATGGATCCATACAGCTTGGTCAGATCCTTGTCGATCGATTCGTCGAACTCCGTGATGGTGCCGATTTGGCCTGGGCACGGGCCGCCAGGCGCGCCCACATAAGAGATGTACGGCGTGGTGAGAGCCGGCGGAGAGAGCTTGCGGTTATAGGTGACGTCGTAC
>CAYNGB010000044.1:0-41058 GCA_964396795.1 uncultured Occallatibacter sp.
GATTAACTATCAGATTCAATAAGTGAGATTCATTGGCAGGTTGCTCTATGGCAGATCGGGTGGCTGCCAACCGCGCTGTTAGTCAGTTGAAGTTTCTCCGCCTGAACTGTCCAGCCGAGCGGTGCGGCAGATTTCCATGCCATACTTCGCTCACGCTCACAATGCGCACCATGGGCAGGTGGCGAGGTACGCGAGGTGGCGATGGGGATGATGGTTTTATCGACCCGTTAGGCCGATAGAAAGTCCGCCCTGCCCTAACTCCAGGTCAGCACCATCTACGGCCACGACGCGCGGCTTCGACTTGTAGATCTTTGTCGGGTGCCGGATTTCGACAATCAATTCTCCTACGGCCGGGGAGGGAAGTCCGTATGCCTCTTCAGATTGGCGGACCGGCCAGCGTCGGCCGACGCAGCTTGCCAAGGAATGATTGCAATGAGGGAGACATGCCGCGTATGTAAGAGCGGCCCATGTGGAGCTGTCGTCAGGTCGGAGCTCAATCATGGGTCCGGCGCAGGGTGAGGGCTCATGGGGCGCCGTACCATTCCCCGGTAACACCAATTCAATGGCTGGTCCAGACACTCGGGAATATTTTCCACAGCAGGAAACGCCGCGGCAACTGTGTCAGAGAGTGAGTATGCGACGGTCCGGAGAGAGCGCCGTAGCAGCATCTCGAACGCAAACTGATGATATAAAATATGTTATGGTGGACCTGGTGCGACAAATCGAGAATTGAGCAATCGAAAGTCGGTCATAGAAGAGCGATACTGGTAATATGCCATTAGTACCACTATGGTTGTATCGAGAAAGTGACATAAGACACATAAAATGATTACTTAAGGGCCTAAGATCCTTTCACTGAGCGATAGAAAGGGATTCAACGAGTCCTGCAAGCAATAAGGGACTCGTGAGGCAGTCTCACCCTTTTAGCTAGCGCCTTAGACTCATTGGCTGTGTAGATTCCGGGCGGGAGCTAGTCGAGGAATCTGTAGGCGATGCACCACTTTCTCCAGCGTGCTGCGTGATTCCTAGAAGGCTGCTGTCTGCCACTAAGCCGACCAGCTCGAAGCAGAGAGGGCATTCATCGGGATGAGCGATGAGAGCGGGTCTGCAAAGGGGGAGACGATGCAATCGACGAGCAGCGAGCGGGGCCAGGCGACGGTACTTATCTGTGCCATTCTCAGCCTTCTGTTGCTGGGATTCGCGGCTCTTGCATTGGACGTGGGTTATCTGTTCAGGGAAAAGAGAATGGCGCAGGCAGCGGCTGACGCGGCTGCGCTTGCCGCAGCGGAAGAATTGAACGCCGGCAATACAGGAAATGAGCAGGCAGTGGCCAACACCATGGCCAAGCTGAACGGGTTTGACAACTCATTGTCTACAAATCCAGCCTCGGTTTCTGTATCGACACCAACAGCAGGGAACTATGCAGGCTCATCATCTTATGTCCAGGTTGTCGTTACGAAGCCGATTCCGACCTTCTTCATGAGTGTCTTTAATAACAGCTTGACCAGAATGACTGTGTCTGGGCGGGCGGTTGCCGGTGGCGGCCAGGTCAGCCCTACCTGCATCTGCCTGGAGAGCCCCTCAGGGATGGATCTTAACCTGAGTAACAACGCCGTCTTATCAGCAAGCACCTGCGGAGTAACTGTCGACTCGAGCAGCAGCAATGCGGTGGGGATCGTCGGCAGCGCTGAGCTAAGCGCACTGTCGCTGGGCACGGTATCGAATTCCTGGGACAACTCAAATAACATCAATAATAGTGGAACCATATCTTCGACCACGCACATAGTGCAGGGAATTACAACCCAATGCAAGCCGACTATCACTCCGCCGACGCTACCGACCGGGATCACCTGCAGTAACAACCCAATTGCAGGATGGACCCCTGCAAATAACTACACGGGAGCTTACACGCTGCCTACTGCGACAGATAAGCCGGTAAGTGGCGTGGTGTGTTACAGCAGCCTGGATACGACACAATCCTCCCAAGTCTCATTTACTTCCGGCTATACCTATTACATCACGGGAAATCTCACCACCGGCAGTGCACCTTTGAGTGGGAATGGTGTCACCTTCTATGTTGGAGGAACCGTGAATATCGCTAACGGAGTTAAAGCTACTCTTTCCGCCCCTACAGTTAACGGTGTTCCGCAGACGTTGCTTTACGCAATGGGCAATAGTGTCACCATTCAGGGAGGATCGAACTCAGCATTCTCCGGGCTGGTATACGCGCCCAATGCAGCGGTAACTTTGAATAACGGCACCGGCACCACGATGAATATGGACTTTGTTGCGCAGACTCTCTCCGTAGCCGGCGGAGCGACCTTGACAAGTTATTCCACCGCGAATCTGGGGACGTTGAATATCTCGGTTGCCAAGATAACGGAATAAACGTTACGGAGTAAAGATCACAGAGTAAAGACAACGGAGCATTAGATGAATAAGTTAATTCAATTCGTCGCGGGATCATTTCAACGGAGGACCGCCCTGCAAAGTTGGTTGGAGCGCTTACGGACCGAGAGCGGAAACGCTACTGTGGAACTAGCGCTGGTAATGTCTATCTTCGGTATCCCGTTCATGGTCGGAACGACGGAGGCTGCATTTCTAGTCTACGATTCCATAGAGGTCTCGAATGCTGCGAACGCAGGAGCCATGTATGGCATGCTTAGCAGCACGAATGCATCGGATGGTTCCCAAATTATAGCTGCCGCGCAAGCCGAGGCTCCGGATCTGGGCACCAGTATGACTGCCACGCCCACGGCCTACTATGCTTGCTCTTCGGCGCCGGGGGGCACACAATACACTACGCAGTCAGCCGCCACCTCTGCGTGCAGCGGTTCCTCGAATCACCCTCTGCAATTTATCCAGGTGGTGACCATCGCAACGATTACTCCTCCGATCAAATTCCCGGGATTTCCGCCAACAGTTACGATTGCCGGCTCATCGGTGATGGAAGTGCAGGAGTAGCCTTGACCCTCCGCGACACATTTCGATCGAGGTCCGATAAGGCCCTAAGTGGGTGGGGCCGGTTCACAGCGAGAGCGTTTGATCAAGGGCGCCAGCTCGCCATGTGGCCCCGCGGGAGAAAGAGTAACCATGCACAAAGCGAAGACGGGCAGGCCATGGTGGAATTCGCCATCACCTTCAGTATTCTGATCGGCTTCGTCTTCGCCTTTATGGAATTGTGCATGATGCTGTACTCGTATGACATGATCTCGGAATGTGCGCGGGAGGGGACTCGGTATGCCATAGTACATGGGGCTTCTTGTCTAACTCCGACAAACGCATCGTGCACCGTGACGGCAGCAAATGTAAATTCGTATGTGTCGGGACTTGGCTGGGCCAATCCGGGGGGGCACATGATTGTGGCCACATCCTATCCAGACAACAACGAAAATCCCGGCAGCCGGGTACAGGTCACTGTGACATATAGTTTTCCCATCATGCTTTCGTGGGCGCCAGCCGGATCGATTTCGATGCAGAGCTCGTCGCAGATGTACATTATTCAATAAGCCGTGCCTGACTAGCATTGCGCCCCATCTAACTACCCATTCGCGGCGGCTAACTATCGTCTTATCGTGTTTGCTGCTCCACTTAGCGTAATTGGACTGGTGATTGAAAGCATCCGCCGGTGACCGATGTGCGCCTTTCGCGCTTGCACGGCGGGACCGGAGAAGTCGAACGCAGCCTACGAACCCCGCCCCGATGAGCGGCCGCTTACTGAAAGGCATCCGGCCTTGTTGTGGGCAGCGGCGCTGGTGGCTGTCATCGCCCTGCTGGGCGGAATTGTGTTGCGCTCAGTGAAGAGGGCTACTGTAAACCGCGGGGCCTAATTCTCGGAAGCTGACTCCTCGCGACAAGCAATGCCGGATACGTCTTGTGGCGTGTTTGTCGAATGTGGTCCCGGAATTGACGCCAACCTTCCAGGCAAAAACAGCCCCGGCGCGAGGCCGGGGCTGTGGGAGAGACGGAAAATTCGGAGGGAACTGGTGCGGGTTACGCCTTGGCGATCACGCGTTCCACTTCCTTCAGACGGGCGGCCTTGCCGCGCAGTCCGCGAATGTAGAACAGCTTGGCACGGCGCACCTTATAGCTGCGAATCTTTTCGATCCGCTCAATGACCTTAGAGTTGAAAGGAAAGATGCGTTCGACGCCCTGGCCGAAGCTCATTTTGCGAACGGTAAAGGTGCCCTGGGGGCCGCGATTGATGGCGATGACCAAGCCCTCAAAGGCTTGCAAACGCTCCTTATCGCCTTCCTTGATCTTGACCTGGACGCGAATCTGGTCGCCGGGCACGAATTCGGGGAGATCGGTGCGCTTGAGCTTGTCGGCCAGGCGCTGCATTACGGGATGAATGGACATAATGGTTTCCTGCTGATGGACTCAGAACTTTCAGTCTAACAGAGAACGGGATTCCGTGCCTAATCTGGCCCCGCCATTGGCTTTGCGCTATAGTTGCCGGGTATGAACTACAAACGCGATCTGCTGCGCCACACCGTGGCGACCCTTGCTTACCGGGCAGCCCGGGCCCTGGAAAATTCGACA
This sequence comes from uncultured Occallatibacter sp., assembly GCA_964396795.1. Taxonomy (GTDB): domain Bacteria; phylum Acidobacteriota; class Terriglobia; order Terriglobales; family Acidobacteriaceae; genus Telmatobacter. The sequence goes on from CAYNGB010000044.1 coordinate 4,543, forward strand.
GACGATTTTGGCGCATATGCCCTTGCCGGTCGCCGCCCGGTGGAAATTCTTGCCCACATGGGCGACCTGTTTGACTGGGCGCTGACCATCGCCCAAGGAAAGCAGCGCTGGCACAATTCCACGCCGCTGGCGTGGGCGGAGGAGCAGAAGCGATTCTTCGCTTCTCTCGAGGCCTTTGACGCTTATCTCGCTTCTGAAGAGCCAATTCAGGGTTCGATCGAAGGATTGTTTCAAGGGCCAGTGGCTGATGCGCTTACGCACACGGGCCAGTTGGCCATGCTGCGGAGGCTGGCCGGCTGTCCCATCCGCGGCGAAAATTACTACGTGGCCCGGATTCCCACTGGGCAGGTGAGCGCGCAACTGCCTGCGCCTGTGAAGCCATTCTAGCGGCAAGGATGTGGCGGCCCAGTGTTTTCATCGTAGGAACGGAATGTAAGCCCGGGTGTTGGCCTGATAGTGCGCAAACTCTTGGCCGAATCGTTCGGCAAGCAGGGTGTCTTCTGCGCGCACGCGGATTTCGGTACCCGCCAGGAAGAAGATCAGCGAGGCAACGAGCAATGGCCACCACGCATGGGCGGTTCCAGTGGCGAGCAGCATGCCTAGCATCGATGCATAAATCGGGTGGCGAAGCCAGCGGTAGGGACCGGTCCTGATTAGTTCATGATCCGCACTGAGCGCCGCTTCGTAGCGCCACTGTTTGCCCAGATGGCGGGTAGCCGCCCACGCCAGAGCCACCGAGGGCGGACCGAGAATCATGGATGCAATCAGAGAGGCAAGGGACTTTTGGAATCCCTGCGGCTGCACGAAAGTCCATACGCACGCGAAACCAAGCATCACCAGCCCGATGCCCCAGCGGGATGCGGGTGCACGGACGACCTTTTTTTGCCCGGCAGCCTGTCGGCGCGGCTTTACAAACGCCAGCGACCACGCGATCCAGCAGAGAGCGAGTTCAATGAGGGCGACAATCTGCAGTGTTGGCATAGTCGGATCACCCGCCCTCCTTGCGAATTCCATCCAACAGGCGGCGGTCCTCGGCGCTGAGGGTGGCGTGTTGCAGCAGATCGGGGCGATTGGCGAGGGTCTTGCGCAATTGCTGTTCGCGGCGCCAGAGACGTATCTGGTGATGGTCGCCATTCAAAAGCACCTCCGGCGCCTGCACGCCGCCAAACTCCGCCGGGCGCGTGTAGTGCGGATAGTCCAGGAGGCCGCCGGAACCGTACTGTGATCGCGGCACGCCTTCGGTGTCGCTGGTGATCTCCGCGTCGGGCACGCCAAAACTCTCGAACTCGCCTGAAGCTTCGTTGCCCAGCACACCGGGCACCAGGCGCATCACCGCGTCCACCACCACGGCGGCGGCCAACTCGCCCCCGCTCAGCACGTAGTCGCCAATCGAGAGTTCCAGATCGCAGTAAAGCTGGTTGATGCGCTCATCTACGCCCTCGTACCGCCCGCAAATCAGCACCAATCGATCGAGTGCGGCCAGTTCCCGCGCCATGGCCTGCGTAAGCGGGCGGCCCTGCGCTGAGAGCAGGATGGTGCAGGTGCGCGGCGGCTGGCCTCCAGACGCGTTTTCGCGCGTGGATTTCGGCACCACGCCCAGAGACTCCAGCGCCTCAGCCAGCGGTCCGGGCTTCAGCACCATGCCTTCGCCGCCGCCAAAGGGCCGGTCATCCACGGTGCGATGCCGGTCGTGGGTAAAGGCGCGCAGATCGTGCATATCCACCGTCAGCAACCCCTCGGCCTGGGCGCGACGCACTATGCCATGCGTAAAGATGCCCGCGAAAAACTCCGGAAAGATGGTGACAATGTCAAAGCGCATGGTCATACCACCCAATGATATAGGCAGAATTCTGGTCGTCTGGCTCTACAGCAATTGGAGAACCGCTATACTGTTGGCCAAACCAATGACTGACTTCGAAACGCTGCTAAGCCGCTGGCAATCGGCGGGCGTCCTCGATGCGGAGGTGGCTGGCCGCATTCGCGCCTGGGAAACGGAACAGAAGCGCCCAGCAGGGTTGCGCTGGCAGGGCACGGTCGCACTTACATTGGGAGCCATCCTGCTGGCTAGCGGTGTGGTGCTGTTTGTCTCGGCCCACTGGGATCAACTGGGCCCTAGCTGGCGTTACGCCCTGGTGATGGCGATGGTGGCTGTCTTTCACCTGGGCGGCGGAATCGCGCGGGAGAGATTTCACGCCCTCTCCACTGCGCTGCACGCTGTCGGCACTGTCTCTACCGGGGCGGCCATTGCGCTAGTGGGCCAGATCTTCAACATCCAGGAGCATTGGCCGGCCGCCATTCTGTTGTGGGCGGTGGCTGCGCTGGCCGGATGGATCCTGCTTCACGAACAGGTGCAGCAGACGCTGACACTTTTGCTCTTTCCGGCGTGGATATTTTCGGAGTTGGCCTACTACTCCGAAGGACACATCGGCGAAGACATCTACCTGGGCCGGTTCCTCTTTGTCTGGGCCATTCTCTATCTCACTGTCTTTCTTCACTCGCGGCGCAAGGCGGTGCAGGGAATTTTGTTTGCAACCGGCGCCATCGCCGCAGTGGCCGGAATCACGCTGCAACTTGAAAGCTGGCGGTCCTGGTCGTCGAGCCAGTCTGTTGTGCCCCTCCATATCCGTGTCTGGGGCTGGGCTGCCTTTGCCGCCCTGCCGCTGCTGTTCTCGCTCGTCCGCCTGCGCGACAGCCTCGTTCCTGTGGCTGCGGCCATAGCTTTCTCGCTAGCGCTGCCCTGGTGTAACCGGAGGTGGACCGAGCGTTACGACTACGGCAACGGCTATCACGGAGCCTACACAGCTAGCGCGCCCAATCTGCTAGCCCACGCGCTGGTAGCAGCGTTCGCCGTCTTTATCATCTGGTGGGGAGTTCGCCAGGCAAGCCGCGCACTGGTCAACCTGGGCATGGTGGGCTTTGCCATTGCGGTGGCGTGGTTCTACTTCAGCGACATCTTCGATAAGGTGGGCCGTTCGCTGGGCCTGATAGGCCTGGGCGTGCTCTTTCTGGCCGGTGGATGGTTTCTCGAAAAAACGCGGCGCGGCCTGATCCAGTACATGGGGCGAAGCGATGCCGCCGCAAGGGAGGCGCAATGAAAATCGCCGGCATCAAGCTATCTGGGACTTCGATTGCGTTGCTCGTGATCCAGCTTGCGATCGTATCGTCTATCGCCGCCAAATATCTTTACCAGCGCTGGACCTGCCCTCACGTCTGGGCTCGTACCGTAGCCTATGATCCGGAGTTGCTGATGCGGGGGCGGTACCTGGGCGTGCAGTTGATCGTGGACGGCTGCCAGAGCACGCTGCCCTCGGCGAAACAAGCTGCCTTTCCGCGCAACATCGATGGCACTACGCGGCCCAACGGCTATTCAATCCGCGCGCCGGAGGCCGTCCAATTCTCAGCGCAGCTCAAGGTCGAGGGAGACAAATTGCTGGCGATCCGGATTCAGGACGAAGACCAGCGGGCCGGTGGGCAGATGGTCGCCGTTTGGCCAAGCCAATCCTGCGAAGAGATGCGCCTGGAGCAGCCGGTCGACTTCTACATTGCGGAGCACGCGGCGTCACCACTACCCGTCAAGCCCGGTCAGGAGCTGTGGATTGAAGTCACGATCCCGCCCAAAGGTCCACCCCGGCCCACGCAACTGGCAATGAAACAAGACGGCGTGTGGAAGCCGCTGGCGTTTCAGTAGACTCGGCGGGGAACGCACATCAGCTTTTCTCCGGCCCGTTCAAATCCAGCAGACCCTCGGGCAGCGTCATTTCCACGCGCTTGGCTTCCAGGTCGACCGTACGCAGGTAGCTCTTGGCAAAGGGAACAAGAACCTCTCCGGCCGTGCCGCGTACCACCAGAAGCGCCACGGGTCCTGCGGTGCGGTCCACATCCTCGATCTCGCCCACGATCACGGGCGCTGCGCCCGCCACATCGACCAGGACGCAGCCGATCAGATCGCCGATGTAGACTTCGTCCTCACCCAGGGGAGCACGCTCCGCCAAGGGAACGGCCACAATCAGCCCGTTGAGAGTCTCCGCCGCTGAGATCGAATCGATCCCGGCAAAATGGAGCACGATGCCGCCCTTATGCAGCCAGTCCCCCACCAGTTCCACCTCGCGCGGAGCCGGAGTCGGGCTCGACGCCGTGTGGGACGCGCCTTCTTTCAGCAGCCAGAGGCGCCGGCGTTCGACAAATTTCTCAGGAAAATCGGTGAGGAGATCAGCGAAGACTTCGCCTTTGCGCCCCTGCGGATGACGAATCCGCGCCAGCCACACCCATTGCTCCGCCGCAGTCATTTATGTCTCCAGCGGTCCGTGGCCCAAACATCCGAAGCCATCTCAGACTTCGTCGTCCTCTTCAAGGATGTCGAGCGTATAGCGGTGACGCAGCTTCATGCTCACAGCGCCCAGGATGGTGCGGACGGAGCGGGCTGTACGCCCCTGCTTGCCGATGACCTTGCCCACGTCTTGAGGCGCAACCCGGAGTTTGAGAACGGTGTTTTCTTCCCGGTCCACGGATTGCACATCAACAGCTGCCGGTTCATCCACCAGGGCCCGCGCGATTTCGCGAACCAATTCCTCTACTGCGACCATATCGAGTTGGGCCATGCACTTGCCTCTGACCGTATGCGTCCAAAAAGATGCGACTTGGATCGGTGCGCGAATAGTAGCACACCGGAGGCTGTAAGTAACAGTTATCCGGCGGCATACAGCCGCGCACTTGCGCTGCGGTGAAAGAAGGGGATGGAGGTCAGGCCGGATCGGGCACTGGCACCGGCGCCGGATGATTAGCCAGCAGCTTGGCCACGGTGGGCGAAACCTGCGCGCCCAGGCCGCGCCAGAAGGCGATGCGCTCGTGCTTCAGCTCCACTGACATGGGGCTGGTGCGAGGGTTGTAGGTGCCGACTACCTCAATCGATCGACCATTGCGGGCGCGGTCCTTTTCGATGACCACGATGCGGTAGTAGGGCTGCTTGCGGGCGCCAACGCGCGCCAAACGAATCATTACCACGGCGATACGGTTCCTTTCAGAATCCAAGACTGTTGCAGTCTTGCCACCCTCCGAGATGAAGCCCTGTTCGCAGGACTCCGATTCTCTTCTGGGTCTTTCTGGCCGACCCAGAGGCGGCGTGCCAAATAAAGGGCCAGGCGCATGCGCCTAGCCACGCAAGACTCAACACCTAAGTATCGCCGATATTGGGCGTTGAGGCAAATGCGGTGGACTGCCGGGCAATGTGAGGGCCGGGACAAGTCACTATGAGATCGGTCTAGGCGACTGTTGGGGATCGATGGGCGAGAACGGCTTGTCCGGATACAACGGCTGCGAAGGCGGTTGAACTGGACTGTCAATCGGTGGCTTTATCATCACAACCTCCAGGCCCAGATTATGGCTGAATCGGGGCGCAACATCCGCTTTATTTGCGGATCTTTCTTGCCGGCGCCTTTTTCCCCGGCGATTTCTTTCCGGGCTGCTTCCTCGCTGAGGGTTTCCCGGTCAGCGAAGACTTCTTGGCGGGCTTCCTTTGGCTTGTCCGAGCAGGCTCGGATTTGGCGCCGCTTGACGCCTTCTTCCGCGGCGGCTTCGGTTTCGGCGGCTCAATTGGCCTGAACGGCTCGTCTGGTTGCAGCGACTCAAAGCCGCCAGCATTCACTTTGCTCATAGTGCGGTCCACACATAGTCCGGTGGAATGGCCTTTTCAACCTCTTCGCGGATGCGCCTAGTCAGTTTCATGTTCTGCTTGCTGGTGTCAGGCAGACCATCGGCGGTGCGGAATGCCTCGTCGGCAAACTGGACCTGAAGCTCGGCATCGCGTTCGGATTGGGCGGAGTGATTCAGAAAACGGAGGGCAGACTCAAGCTGGCGCTCGGCGTAGTGCCAGGCGTGTACACGAGTGGTCAACTCGTCGATAGTCTGGTTCCAGCCAAAGACCGGGGCCACCACGGTGGCCACAAAGGCGAATGCGCTGAGCACCGCGGCGGCCTGTGCCAGGCGCGTACTCAGGGAGGGGAACGACGGTGTGAGGCTGAAGAGCGCAGCGGCCGTGACGGTGAAGACGCCTATCGAAACCTGCGTCCACAGATTCCTCGTCTTGGCGCGTTCAAGCAACACCGTGTAATAGCGCCGGTTGAATTGCGCCAGGCGGTAGTTGTAGAAGAGGCGGCTGATTTCCTCCAGGTAGGGGTGCGTTGCCGGTGCTGCGGCTGCGGCCATATTTATACCTCCCGGGGAACAGGATTCTGCAGGCTTATTATATTCCGGGACTAATATTCTGCCCCGCCGGAAACAGGAAGCGCAGCATCGGCTGCGCACGGCGAGACCAGCTTGCCTCGTCGTGACTGCCGCCGTGGATGCGCTCGAAGTGGAGATTCTCGTCCGGCCGCCAGCCATTGGCCTTGAGCCGCCGGGCCAGGTGTTCGGCATCGTGCAGGGTGCGATTGCCCTCCCGATCGCCCACATCGAGCCAGATCCGCGGCCGCTCCCAAATCTCGGGCGCCCGCTCGTTCAGGTAGCCGAGGATGCTCTTGTGGTTCCACCACACGCTGGGCGAGAGCAGCGCGAGCCGGCCAAATTTTTCCGCGTGGCGCAGACCCATATAGAGGGTCACCAATCCGCCCAGTGACGAGCCGCCCATTCCGGTTCCCTCGCGATCGGTACGTACCCTGTAGCGGCCAGCGATCCACGGCATCAGCTCGCGCGTCACCAGCAGGCTGTAGGAGTCAGCCTCGCCACCGCCCATCTGCCAGTTGCGCTCATGGGTGTACTCGGCCAGCCGCCGGCCGCCGGTGTTGTAAATGCCTACAATCACCAGCGGCTCCACTTCGCCGGCTTCGATGGCCGCGTCGGCCTGCTCACGCAGTTCCCACGTCCGGCCGGGGATGAACGATGTCCGCCCATCAAACAGGTTCTGCCCGTCGTGCAGGTAGAGCACGGGATAAGCGCGTTCCGCGTGTGGGTTGTATCCCGGCGGCAAGTAGACAATCAGGTCGCGCTTGTCTGGCAGATAGATGCTGGCGAATTCCCGGTGCAAATGCAGGCGCGGATGCGCCACATCACCCGCGCCTGCCAGCAATCCCTCAGGCGTGCCTCCATTTGGTTGTGGCTGCAGATTCAATCCTTACGGTCCTTTGTCGCTTATCGGCGCCGGGAGACCAGAAATAAAGTCACACCCGTGGCTGTTACAGTATCAAGAAAACAGCGGTTCTCCAATCGCACGCGTATGGGTGCAAAGGTGGAAGATAGCCTTTTCGCGGCCACAGTGCGACAGTTGTCGGGAGAGATCGCGGAGCGCACACTGAATGAATCGTGAGTATCACAAATGGCATTCCAGCCGCCTGGGCCGGGAGATGGAGTTGCTGGTCTTTGGGCATGCTGGGCTACCTGTGCTGGTTTTTCCCACATCCGGCGGGCGCTTCTACGAGTTTGAAGACCGGCAGATGATCGCCACGCTCGCGGGCAAGATCGACGCGGGCCAGTTGCAAGTCTATTGTGTGGACTCGGTGGACATGGAAAGCTGGTACAACCGCCAGGTGCCGCCGCGCTGGCGCATCGCCCGCCACGTGCAGTATGAGGACTACCTGATCCATGAGGTGGTGCCGCTGGTGCACGTCAAAAACCACGACCCACATATGGTTGCGGTGGGTTGCAGCTTTGGCGGCTATCACGCGGCCAACATCGCCCTGCGCCATCCCGACATCTTCTCTGGCATGTTATCCATGTCCGGCGCGTTCGATCTTACGAACTTCCTGCATGGCTACTACGATCAGGACTGCTACTTCAACCTGCCCACCCACTATTTGCCCAACCTGAGCGACCCCTGGTACTTCGACCATTACCGGCACAACAACTATGTACTGGCCACCGGGTGGGACGATCAGTGCCTGGGACAGAACCAGAACCTCGACCGGATTCTCAGTAATCGCGGCATTCCTCACAAGCTCTACATCTGGGATTCCTGGAACGCACACGACTGGCCCACCTGGCAACGCATGGTGCAGGAATACCTGTGAGTCCGCCCGCGCCGGTGGCAAGATGAAACGGTAAACTGAGAGATCAGGAGGCTTCCCCCAGTGAGCGAGCTCAATCCTTATGAGAAGTTTCTCGACGGCCGCCCGGTGAAAACCATTTTGTCTGCGACACCGGGAGCGATTGCGGTGCTACTGGAAAAGCTTGACCCGGCCAAAGTGACCGCTCCGCCCGCACCCGGCAAATGGAGCGCGTCGGAGATCGTGTGCCACCTGGCCGACTGCGAACTGGCCTTCGGCTTTCGCTTGCGACAGACGCTGGCTGAAGACAACCACGTGATCCAGCCTTTCGACCAGGAAAAGTGGGCCGCACCGTATCGCGGAATCGCGGTGACCCAAGCCCAGGCCGCATTTGCTGCGCTGCGCAACTGGAACCTGGTCCTGATCAGCCGCGCATTGCCGAACGACGCCGCCAAGCCGGTCACGCATCCTGAGCGCGGCTCCATGACGTTTCTCGACATTGTGGAAACCATGGCCGGGCACGATCTGAACCACCTGGCCCAGTTGCGGCGCATTGCGGGAGCCTGAGGCCCGGCCCCGATCTTCCGGCACCCTGAGCGCGTGGCGAGTTCACGCGGACCTTGCCTCTCGATTCATGCCTATGCAACAATGCCCCTCATGACGGGCAATAAAAAGGTCCTTGAACAGCTGAATCGTGCGCTCCGCGAGGAGCTAACCGCCATTAACCAATACTTTGTTCATGCCGAGATGTGCGAGAACTTCGGCTACGAAAAGCTCTCCAAGTACATCAAGCGCCAATCCATCGACGAGATGAAACACGCCGAATCGCTGATGGAGCGCATTTTCTTTCTCGACGGAACGCCCACCATGGAGCCTCTGGCCCTATCGATCGGCCGCAACGTGAAGGAAATGATGGAGGGCGATCTGAAGCTCGAGATCGAAGCCGTGGCCCTGTACAACGAGGCGATCCACATCGCGGTCGAGAACAAGGACAATGGCTCGCGCGATCTCTTCGTCCGCCTTCTGAAAGACGAAGAAGAACACGTGGACTGGCTGGAGGCACAGCTTCACCAGATCAACGAGATGGGCTACGAGCGCTATCTGACCATGCAGACCGGCGAGGAACATTAGAGCGAAACCAGAGTCACTGTGACCTTTGGCGTTTTGAACGGGGTCGCGTCGACTTGAGAGGCGTACCTTCAGGATTCACCGACTCTGGTTTCGCTGTAGCGCTGGTCAAGAACGCCTCACTCTCTTGTCGAAACTCACGAAAACCACCCCCAAAAGCCATGAAAAGGGGCGTTTTTCAGGGGCTTTTGTTTACCATTAAGATAACTGGTCGCTGGCGGGACAATCCTCTATGTTGATGATTCGGTATAGGTTAACTCCTATACTGAATCAAAAGTGCCCCCGGAAATCGCCCATTTCAGGGGGGAGGGGGGGTGTGGGTCTGTCAGGGTACGGACCGGACACATCCTTGACTGCTCATTCCCTCATTTCGATTGTGCGACTTCGACGGGTTATTTTCTGCAAACTGGCTTGGCACAGCGGGTGAGCGGGCGTGGCCACCCACCCATTCCACGATGAAACTGAGGAATGGATGGGCACCCGTCGAAGAGGAATGTCCGTGACGGGGACAGCATATATCCCGCCCTAGCGAGCTAGGACGGGGCACCCCGATCTGTGGTGGGAGTTAATTAGGGCGGGCCGAGGCACAACCTGCCGGATGCCGTCCCCACAGCTCAGTCCCGACTGCTGATGGCGCCCCCTCACTGAGGCGGATTGGCTAAGGGAGGGACTCCGGGCACTCGGCGCGATGGGAGCACCATAAGCGGTAATTGAGTAACAACCGATAATAGGAGCACAGCCATCAGTTCGTGGGGGCTGCGCCGCTCAATGGCGAATAGAGAAAGCGCCCACAGTGCGGCGTATGCCAGAATCCACACCCTGCTGACGCGAAGATCAAACAATCTTCCTGAAATTGAGAAAAACCAAAACGCTGCAAGGCAGACCGTCATTGCAATTCCGAGCCAGTAGAATCCAGGATCGTCCTTAGAAATGAAGCTGTAAGTCTGAATAATGGTGGAAAGAAGACCCAGCGTTGCGGAGGCAAACAATGGCCTACTCGTCAAACGATTTCTTATCGCGGGCCTAGCGCTCATTGGATGTTACCTCACAATGCCCTGAAGCTCGTCGTCCGGCTATCGCCGGGTGCCCCAGGTCTCGATTTTGAGACTTGGGATCGATCGACCCATCCCGGAGCGCCCCGGAAGGAATTACCTTCTGCGGCTCGCTGACCAGAAGATGAACATGTTCCGGCATGACGACATACCCGCATACAACAAAATCGAAACGGACGTGCATCCTCTTCAGAGACTGCTCGAACAGGCTGCGCGCCGGGGCGGTGTCGGGGTAAGGAAGACGATGGTAATAACTGAAAGCGATGAAGTGGAAACAGCCGGATTGCTGGTAACAAATCAGGCCCTTCGTCATGCCAACATCTTACATCCGGTGTCTCAGAAGCCAGACATGGGACACATTTTGAGAGTTGATCTATCCCATGTCTGAAAATCCAGACATGGGGCACCCATTGTTATAGCTAAGTCATGGGTGGGGTACCCGGCACGCCGATCTGTGGTGGGGTTAGGGTGGTTGACCCGCCAGCGACGAAGACCCGTCGCTGGGGCCCCGAGACCTGGGCCACTGGCTCACACTTCGCCTACGCGCCAGCCTCGATCACAGCAGCCCTAAGCACCGTTCTATTTTGATTTCGCGGGACCCTGCTTTTTGCCGGAGCCGGTCTTTGCAGCCGCAGCCTGAGGTTGTCCTCCGCCGTGATGGCGCTGATGGTGCGCAAGGGCCTTCGCAATATCTTCTGGTGACATTGTGCTTTGACTCGGAATATGCAGGACATCGCTCTGCACCGAACTGGTAGATTGAGCATTTTCAGTTGGCAGGTTAGTTGGCATAGATCCCTCCTTGTTTGAGGCAGGAGGCTCCATCTGGAATCCGCCGTATCAGGTTGCAGACGAGTTCCTGCCGTTCCGGGCAGCGAAAACCAAGCCCTCCGCGGCACAAACATCGCTCTGGGGCAGGCCGCACAACGCGTTCGCGCTGACCAGCTACCCGGATGAAAACGCCCGCTGCGCGGACGCTCCCACTCCTCAAGCATAGTCCTATTGCACAATGACGAAAAGCTGCCCCGAACCCACTCTAGAAGTGGAACTTGTAGCGCAACTGGCCGGAGATCATTCTCGGGTCGTTGAAATGGAAGCCGCCAATGGTGATGGAGTTATCCAGCAGCACACGGTGATTGGTTACATTCAAAATCGACGCGGAGAGGCTCCAACGTTCGCCCAGACTGCGACCCACTGAGGCGTCGAAGGTGGTGTGGACCGGAAGGTACGGCCCGTCGAATGGGCCCTGGTTGGCTCCGGCCAGTCCATTCGTGAACCCCGAACCGTAATAGACATTGGTGGCAAACCATGTGCGCGCCGGCAGATGCGCGGTGAAGCCCGTGTTGAGCGTGTGACGCTGATCGTGATCTACCGGCGTGTAATTTGGACCCAGATTGCAGGCCGGGTCGGTGGGCAGACTGCATGCAAAGCCGCCGATGATGTTGCCGCGCTGCTCGGCAATCTGGTTGGAGTATGCGAGGTGGAACTGACCGAAATGCGCCAGTTGCGGCGAACGGACCGTCAGTTCCCAGGCACGAACCAGCGCGCCATCGACAGCGATGGGAAAGTAGATGTTCGATTCGCCGACATTGGCGTGGTCGAGGAAGTTGTTGACCCGATTTTTGAAGGTGTCCACATCCACGAACCATCCCTTCCAGGGGATCTGCACGCCGAACTGGTGCTCCTCGTCGCGCTCCGAGGGAAGCGGTATGAAGGTGTTCTGACCTTGCTGGCTGTTGACGTAGTTGAGGAACCCACTGGAGACAGTCTCAATTGGCGCGGGCTGGAAGAAGTGGCCGTAGAAGCCGCGCAGCACCCAGTGCAGCCTGGGAATTTCGACGGTTGCGCCAATGCGTGGATAGGCCGCTGACTCGGTGTAGCCTGCGTGGTAATTGGAAATGCGCATCCCGCCCAACAATTTGATGTATCTTCCCACCTGCAGATGGTCGGAAAAATGCAATTCAATGATCCCGGCGCGGTCGGTCGCGGTGGTATTGGGCACGCTGTTGGCGGAGTAGCTCTGGTCGTTCACGACCAGCCCAAAAAGATCGCTCTCCGCCTGGTAGAACGTGTAAAGGCCGGCGGAAAAATTGTTCGGCCCTGCATCTATTCGCAGATCGGCTTGCCCGCCCGCGTAATTTGAGGTTTGATGCCACGTCGTCGCTACGGGCTGGTCCGTGCTGGGCGAGTCGTAGTTTGCCTGGTTGTAGTGGTAAAAGGGCGCCACCTGAAACAGCGCCTTGGGCGAGAGCGTGTGCACCCAGTTGGCGATGACGAAAGAATCACGCTCTGTCTGGACGTCACGCAGCCCGAACGATTGGTAATAGCTCGAGGATTGTTCCCAGTCGTTTGCGTTGGGGTCGTAGGGAATCTGAAAAAAGTCCTGGCGCAATTGCGCGTCCAGCCGCAATTGGTCTTTCGACGTCTGGTTGCGCAGAAGAGAAATAAAGCCGCTCTGCGAATTGGTAGCGTCGTGATCTACGGCAGCAACCGGCGTGGCCAGGCCGTAGTTTGCGCGGGAGCCTGTGAGGCTCGCATACCATGCGGTGCGCGCAGAGTGATCGCCAAGCGAGAACTGGGATTCGCCGCTGTAGAGGTTGCCTGCTGAAAGCAGCAGTTCTGCGTCGCGGTCGCGCTCAAAGCCGTTGCGGGGCAGCACGTTGAAGACGCCATAGGTTCGGTCGCCGACCTCGGCGGTATAGCTGCCGCGCTGTGCCTCCAGTTCATCAATGTCCTTGGGATCGATGGCCGGACCTACGTTGGAATCGATCTTGGTGTTGGGAATGGCGACGCCGTCGACGAGCCAGCTCGTCTGGTGACCGCCGCGCATGTGCAGCATGTCGTGTGTCATATAAGCGCCGGGCACGTAATCGGTAATCATCTCCATGCCGATGGTGCGGCTTGCACCGGGGGTTCTCTCGATCTCCGCACGGGTGATGAGCGTGGTCGGAGTCACCGAATCGTTGCCTGCGGCTGAGTCGCCGGATGCTTCTACAACTACCGTCTGCGTTGCCGGCGCGAGCGGTAGTGGGACGTGCACCACAGGCTCGGTGCCCGAGGCGACGGTCAGCGGTTGCGTGACGGTTGCAAAGCCGGGCGCCTTCACTTCGAGTCGATAGACGCCGAGGGGCGTTTGCGGCAATTCGAATTCTCCATCGGACCCGGTGGTTGCGTGCAGGACGAAGGCGGAATCGACTGCCTGAAGAGTGACCTCGGCACCGTTGACAGGACGGTGTTGCGGATCGTGAACGACCCCACGCACGGTGGCGAAGACAGTGGCGTGTGCCGGGATGGACGCGGCCAGCAGCAGGGCACTTGCCAGGGGAGCAAAGCGCATGAAGAAACAACCTCCGGGAATGAAGCGGCTAAGGCGCATGGGTCCGTAGCTTTTTGCAGCCAGGAATGGCTTCGGCGGCGGGGGCCAACATGAGTACCGTGGATTTTTTCAGCGGGGAACGGAATTGAACTCCGGTTTCCTTAAGAGGAAACGAGGCCCAACACCGTGGAATCAGAGGGAGAAACGGGTTGGAGGTCCGCGGTCGGTGTGGGTCCTGATCCGGCTCGTCCGCGCAGCTGCACTGCACAGGCTGTACACGTGAAGCTGAGCAAGCTCAATAGGCTGTCCGGTCGGTGACGCCGCAAGCGCGTACACCGGCGCCGTGATTGCGCCCGAGTCGGCGGGGTACAAAGGACAATGCGCGGGAGCAGTGAGGACCCGAGCGGAGCCGGATGAGGCTTGAACCATCCGCGTCCTCATCGCATCGGACATCGCGCAGTGGTGCGCGCCATGACGGCGGCAGCAAGCAGGCAGACGCGATTCGGCGCCGGTGTCAACGATCGCCATGAGCGACCCTAGCCCGTAGAACAGGACGAAGAAGATTGAGAGCCCTCGCCGCATCTGGTGTTCATGCTACATGAGGAAGGGATTCAGTAAGCAAGGGGTAATTTCGACCACCCCCTCAGGTATCATCGGTTTATCGAACGTCTCAAGCGCTTCATAAAAGGAAACCTGGTGTCAGAAGAGAGAGCTTTCTTATCGCCGGTAAATCTAGCCCAGCAGGGGACGCAAGAGCAGCACACTCTGCCGCCGCTGCGTATTGCGATTTTTGGTTTTGGCACCGTGGGCAGTTCGGTCGCCCGCATCCTGGTTGAGTCGAAGCCGGAGGGGCTGGAACTGACCCATGTGTACAACCGGAATGTAGCCCGCAAGCGGGTGGATTGGGTACCGTCGAGCGTGGTGTGGAGCGAGGACGTCGAAGCTGTCCTGGCATCGGATGTGGATGTGGTGGTGGAACTGGTGGGCGGGCTGGACCCCGCCGGCTCGTGGCTGCGCCGCGCACTCGATGCCGGGAAGAGCGCGGTGACCGCGAACAAGAAGCTGATTGCCTATCAAGGCGTGGAACTGGAGCGGCTGGCAGCAGCCAAGGGTGGCCACCTGAAATATGGCGCCGCCGTGGCCGGGGGGATTCCTGTAATTCCAGGGCTGGAACAAGGACTCGCCGGGGATCGCATTGAGCGCATGGAAGGCATATTGAACGGGACGTGCAATTTTATTTTGAGCAAGATGGAAGCCGGTGCCGAGTTCGCAACAGTGCTGGCCACAGCGCAGGCCAAGGGCTATGCCGAAGCTGACCCTCTCGAAGATGTAGGCGGATTTGACGCCCGCGCCAAACTGGCCATCCTGATGCGGTTGGCACTGCGCGTGGTGGTCGACCCGGATGAGATTGTTCCGCAGTCCATCACGGCGGTTACGGCCGTGGACTTCAGCTATGCGCGGGACCTTGGCTGCACCATTCGCCAGGTTGCGCGCGCCGAGGAACGGGACGGCACGGTGGCGGCCACCGTGGGCCCAATGCTGGTGGATCGGAATTCCCCGATGGCTTGGTCGCGCGGGATGGAGAACATGGTGATTCTCACCGGCCACTACGGCGGCGATGTTGTGTTTTCAGGACACGGCGCCGGTGGACATCCCACTGCGGTGGCCGTGGTGAGCGACCTGATGGCCCTGGCGCATGGCTCGCGACGGGTCCCAATTCCTTCGGTCCCGGCGCGCATCGGCGCCGAGTTTGAGGTTCCCCACTACATCCGTTTCCTGGTCATTGACAGGCCGGGCATCGTGGCGGAAATCACCACCGCCCTGGCCAAGGAGCGCATCAACATTCGCGCCATCGTGCAGAAGCCGGGCTATCCGCAACACGCTCTTCCGTTCGTGGTTACCGTGGAACCTTGCAAGTCTTCAGCGCTGAAGCGCGCGCTGGCGAGCATTGAGGAAAGGGAATTCCTGCTGGAGAAGCCGCTGGACCTGCAAATGCTGGAGTAGCGCAGTGGGCGGTGTTGGTAAGGTTGGTGGGCTGGCGCAGATGACAGGTGGACTGAAAGTGGGCGAGGGAAGATCATGATCAACTCGATCTATCGATGTGAGATTTGCGGCGCCGAGAGCAGCAATCCGGTGCGGTGGATTGTGATCCATTGCAGTGAAACTCAGCTGATCATCCACAAGTGGACGAAAGAGGCCGCCGACGCACCTCATGCCCGCCACTACTGCGGCGAAGCCCACGCACAGGTATACGTCAGCCGCTGGTTTGAGTCGTTCTGCAGCTAGTGTCCCGCGCCGGACTGCGCCGGTCCCGTGGACTCGCGGATGACCAACTCCGGGGCCATCACGATTTCGGCGGCGAACGGAGCATCGCGATTGGCAATGCGCTCCAGCAGCACCTGAGCGCCGCGCGTACCCATCTCCGCCAGCGGCTGGCGCACTGTGGTGAGCGAGGGCGTGGAGTAGGCCGCCGACTGAATATCATCGAAGCCCACCACTGACACATCTCCCGGAACCGAAAGCCCCGCATCTTTGAGCGCGCGAATGGCGCCGATCGCCGAGATGTCGTTGAAGCAGAAGATAGCGGTGAAGTCACGCGTCTTTTCCAACAGGGCCTTCATCGGCTTGTATCCGATTTCGGGGGCCATGGGGTGGTAACCGGTCTTCATCGACCAGCCGGCTACGTCGATGCGAATCACGTGTGCGGGATCAATCCTGAGTCCCATCTCGCGAGCCACCTGCTGGATCGCCTGCCATCGAAACTCCGAATCGGGAATGGCATGCGGACCGCGCATGAATGCAATCCGGCGGTGGCCAAGTTCGTAGAGGTAGGTCAGCGCCTGCTGCACGGCGCTCGCGTGGTCAAGGACGATATTGGTCACGTTCTCAACCGCGCTGTGAGCGGAAATTGCCACCACGGGAACGGGAACGGAGATGTGGTCGGCGGGCGTGTTCAGCACCAGAAAGCCGTCCACCGCGCGCTCCACCAGCATGCGTGGATATTGCTCGATGAGTTCCCGTTTCCATTCGTGACAGGCGGTGAAGTAAAAATAATGAGCCCGGGTCAGCTCTTCTACCACGCCGCTCATCACGCGGGTGAAATAGCCTTCGCTCAGATCCGGCGCCAGCACGCCTACGCTCATCGATCGGCTTTGCCGCAGCGACCGGGCAAAGTAGTTGGGCCTGTAGTTGAGGCGTCCGGCTGCCTCTAGTACGCGGTTACGCGTCTCCTGAGGGATGGACTTAGCCGAAGGCGAGTTATTCAGAACCAGTGAAACAGTGGTCTGCGACAGCGACAGGTGCTCGGCCAACATTTTCAGGTTGACGTGTCCCGATGGCGTCGAACTCTTTCCCTTAGCCATGTTGGAGTTCTAACACGTTTTGCCTATGGGCAGACATCGTTTCTCACTAGATACATCGATTTTCTAAACGGAATCACCGAACAAAACATGACTGGGCATGCGCGGGCCGCACAAAAGCAATTTCACTCGCGGTATACACCGCTGAGCCGGCCCGCAGGCCTTCACGTCCGATTTGTTCTGCGCGCAAACGCCGGACTACGGCGCCTGAACGTGGTTCGAGCCGGGCTTGAGAGGCCAGCTCTTGCCATTGAAAACGAAGCTTCCTCCCAGCTTGCCCGGCAGAGTGATGGTGGCATCCAACCCGGCGCCCTGGCGGCGGTACTCCACCTTGATTGTGCCCTCAGGATGCGGATACGTGGCTGTGAGCGAGTTCAATGGGCCCAGATGCGGAGCGATGCGAACCGTGGCAAACCCAGGGCTGGCGGGCTCAATACCTGCCACCAGCGTCAGCATGTCGTAGACCGGATGCGCCGACCATGCGTGCGAGTCGGAGCGAGTGTCGCCCGGGATCTCAGGCCAGGTGCTGAAGTGCAGCGGCAGCAGCTTTCGCCAGGGGTCCAGCGACTTGAGGTATTCGTCCGCGAGTCCCGCATGTTCCAGGGCGCGCGCGAGGTAGAAACGGAAGTAGTAAGAGGCGCCCATCACGCCGTTGGGAGCGGTGCCCGGCTCAATGGCCGTCATCTGGTGCAGCACATCCTGTTGGCGGGCTTTGGGGACTACGTCGTAGAGGACAGCCAGGATGTTGGACTGCTGGCTGAAGATCTTGCGCTCCGAATTGTCTGCGATGAGGTCGCGCTCGGCGCTCCAGCACTTGTCATAGATACCAGTCCGTACGCGCGATGCGTGCGTCTTGTAGCGCGTGGCCAGCAGCGGATCGCCCAAGCCCTGCTCCAAGCTGGCCGCATCCTCCAGCGCGCCCAGGTATTGGAGCGTTGTCGCGCAGGATTCGCCCTTCGCATCGTAAGTAGGAATCTCACCCACTGGAACCCAATCGATAAAGCTCCACCAGGGGAGAGTGCCGAGCAGGCCGTCTGGCTGCTCGTAACGGGCAAACCAATCCATCACCGCCCGGCTGCCGGGGAGCGAGGAACGCACTGGCGCGGAGTCAGGGCGGTAGAGCCAGTAGTCGTGCAACATACCCACCCACAGCAGAGAGAACGGAGGAATGGTCTGCGGCAGGGAACTGGGATAGCGGCTGCGCGTGAGTCCATCAGGAGAACGCGACTGGTCGAATGCCTTGATGGCCTGAAGGCCTAGGCGATCGTCGCCGGCCATGGTGTAAGAAATAAGCGCCTGGATGCGCGTGTCGCCCACGTACTGCAACTGTTCGTAGTAGGGCGTATCCATATAGGTTTCGTGGGCATCGAGCCGTGCGGTATGCCAACTGATTTTCCAAATCTTGTCCAGGTCCGCGTCGCCCGATTGAAAAGTCGCGCGCTCTTCGAAGGGATAAGCAGTGAAGTGGGCGGAAAGGGATTCCAACTGGAGCGGATCGTCCGCTGTCTGGATGTCGAGGTCGAGGTAGCGCCAGGTGCGCCACCACAGCGACTCAAACGTGCGGCGAGCGCCGCCATCGGGCAGAAAGACGTCAGACAAGCCCAAGGCCACGCGGTCATCTACTGCGTCGCGGTCGCCCTTGTGCCCGTTCTGGTCGTACAACGCCTCGGAATACGTGAGTCGAATATGCGCGCCCTTGCCGCCGGAGACCGTCAGCAGGGGATACGCGGTGGTCAGCGCTCCGCGATCGAGCATCACATGGACATGGCTGCCTGCTGGCACCGTTTCCGGCGCGTCGGGAAAGCCTTTGAGAGCCGGCAAGTCCGTGCGCACCACGTGTCCGGCGTCAGTCGGCGCATATTCCATATGGGGCAGGGTGTCTGGGACCAGTGCCCAGGGATTGTCGCCCGTAGTGTCGGCAGAGTGCGCTACGTTGACGTTGGAAAAAATGCTGTCAGGAAGGGGCGAGGCTACCGGAACCCAGGATGCCCCACCGGCAGATGGAGAATTCCAGGCCCAGTCGTAGTGCGCGGCATCAAGCTCCTCGCCGGGACCGGCAGCCATATACTCCTTCAACTGGATTGAGCTGCGATCCATGGGCCGGTGCCCCGGTTCCATCTCAACCAGCCAGCCCTCCGGCGTGCTGATTGAAGCAGCGCCTTCGGCCTCGCTTTCCAGCAAGAATCCTGTGCGGTCGCTCATCTGGGCAATGGGCGCGAAAACGCCGAAGTTCCAGACGGTTGCCGTGACCAGGTTCTGGCCCGACTGAAGATACGGCGCCAGGTCGAACCGCTCGTAGCGCCAATGGGTCAGATCGCCGCGCGCCGGTCCGTCGCCCACACGATGGCCGTTCACATACAAAATAAAGCGGTTGTCCGCGCTCACTCGAACCGTGTAGGTTGCGGGGACGCTGGCCAGGTCCAGGGTGCGGCGAAAATGCAGCACCACGGGATCACGCAAAGGCGCTGCGGGGTGCGTGACCCAGGCGGCCTTCCAGTCGCGATGGACCGGATCGACCTGGCCGGAATTTTGGCCGTAAAGCGATGTGGAGGCGAGGACGAGGGCGATTACCGCAAGAATTTGGCGCATGAAATGGAACCTGCCTGTTTCCAGTTCAATAGCTTATCGGAAAACCCTGAAACCAATGGAGAAATAATTTCAGCGCGTTGTCGTCCGGACGTTTGTGAGGCCAATTGTGGCGCGAAGTCTCGCCTCTCCGCGGCGTTGGGCCTGGCAGCGCGATCGGAGGCCGGGTGCTTCTGAAACGGCCGACTCCTCGGTTAGCCTCCAATTCACCCGATATTCGTCCTGTATGCATTTGATTTAGCAGCCTTGTAACCTTCTATTCATCTTTGCCCGGTAGCCTAGTTCTGGTGACCGTCCACGTGCCCGACATACGTATCTCCCAGCCTCAACTTCAGCCTGAACCGCCAATTCCAGACATTCAAAAACTGGCGGGGGAGTCTACGTCCGATGTTTCGGCAGTGCGCAAGTTTCTGCTTTCCCGCGGCAACTCCTCCATAGCCGATGCCGTATTTCACTGGCTGATGGTGCTGTGCGGATTGAGCATCTTCGCCATCGTGGCGCTGATCGCCGTTGAACTGGTACTGCGGTCTCAACTGTCGTGGCAGAAGTTCGGGCTGAGTTTCTTTTACCAGGCGTTCACCGATCCTGAAACGCATCTGCCCATGTTCTGGGACCCGGTGAATGAGCACTTCAGCGCCCTGCCATTCGTGTACGGCACGCTGGTCTCTTCCTTCCTGGCGCTGCTGATCTCGGTACCGCTGGCCATTGGCCTGGCCATTTTTCTCACTGAGATGTGTCCCCTTGCACTGCGCGGCCCACTGGCCTTCCTGACAGAGTTACTGGCGGCGATTCCCAGCGTTATTTACGGTCTCTGGGCAGTCTTTGTGCTGGTGCCGCTGCTCAGGACGCATGTCAATCCGTTTTTGATCCATGCTTTCGGGTGGACGGGTCTTTTCAATGACGAGAATCCCACGGGCCTGGGTTTTCTGTCCGCAGGAGTGATTCTGGCCATCATGATTCTGCCCATCATCTCCTCGCTCACCCGTGAGGTCATGACTGCCGTGCCCTACTCGCAGCGCGAGGCGGTGCTGGCGCTGGGTGCCACGCGCTGGGAGATGATCCGCATGGGCGTACTGCGCAATGCGCGCATTGGCATTGTGGGAGGCATCATCCTGGGCCTGGGCCGAGCGCTCGGCGAAACCATGGCCGTAGCCATGGTCATCGGCAACACACCGGAGATTCATCGCTCGCTGCTGTCCAACGGAAGTACGATGTCCGCGGTGATTGCGAATGAATATGCCGAAGCTGTGAGCGATATGCATTTTAGCGCCCTGACTGAAATTGGACTTGCGCTTTTCATCATTACCATCATCGTGAACGCATTGGCCCAGTTGTTGATTTGGATGGTTACGCGAGGGACGCCTTCGCAGGTGCACTGAGGAGATCCTGGTGAACGAGGAGAAGTTCAAATTCCGGTCCCGGATGCGGGCGTTGACAGACAACTCAGTCACAGCGTTGTCAATTCTGGCTACAGTGATCGTGGTTGCCCCGCTGGTAGCCATCTTTGTTTATCTGGTCTACAAGGGAGCCAGTTCGCTGAATCTGGATTTCTTTACCCAGATTCCCAAGCCGGTGGGCGAAACCGGAGGCGGCATGGCCAACGCCATTTGGGGCTCTGCGCTTCTTTTGCTGCTGGCCAGCACGATCGGTGTTCCTGTGGGCATTGGGGGCGGCATCTTTCTGGCGGAATACGGGCGCGGAACCAAGCTGGCGAACGCGGTGCGCTTTACCGCCGATGTGCTCAACGGCGTACCTTCCATCGTGATGGGTGTTGCGGTCTATGCGCTGATCGTTAAGGCGCACATTCCCTTCTTGCCCTTCACGGGGCACTTCTCCGGCTTCTCGGGCGGCGTTGCGCTGGGAATCATGATGATTCCCACCGTTTGCCGGACGACCGAGGAGATGTTGCTGATGGTGCCGCACGCAGTGCGCGAAGCGGCACTGGGCCTGGGCGTACCCAACTGGCGCTCGGTCTTGTCGATCACCGTCAAAACGGCTTCACCCGGCATTATCACCGGCTGCATGCTGGCGTTCGCGCGCGTTGCAGGCGAAACGGCACCCCTGATTTTTACCGCGCTGGGCAATTCGTTCTGGAGTTCGAACCTCAACCAGCCGATCGCTGCTCTTCCCCTGCAAATCTATGTGTACGCACTCTCGCCGTACGACGACTGGCACCGCCTTGCCTGGGCGGGCGCGCTTGTCTTGATCGTGCTGATTGTACTTGCGGTGTCGCTGGTACGCTACGTCACCAGCCGCGGCGTTTTGAAAGGGGCAAGCTAAGTGGGTGTCGGCATCGAGGTAACAAACCTGAATGCGTGGTATGGAACCAACCACACGCTTCAGGACATCAATCTGAACATCCCGGCCAATCACGCCACCGCGCTGATCGGCCCTTCGGGCTGCGGCAAGAGCACGTTTGTGCGCTGCCTTAACCGGATGCACGAGACCAACCCCATTGCGCGGGTCACCGGCACTGTCCGCATCGGCGATCTGGACATTTACGTCGACGCCAAGCCGGTCGAAATCCGGCGTCGCGTGGGCATGGTTTTTCAGCGCCCCAATCCCTTCCCGACCATGTCGATTTACGACAACGTGGCCTCAGGGTTGAAACTGAACGGCTACAGCAACCGCCGCGCACTAGACGAGATCGTTGAGAAATCGCTGAAGAATTCGGCGCTGTGGGACGAGGTGAAGGACGATCTGAAGAAGAAATCCGGCGCCAGCCTTTCCGGCGGACAGCAGCAGCGGCTGTGCATTGCACGCGCTCTGGCCGTGGACCCCGAGGTGCTTTTGATGGACGAACCGGCCTCGGCGCTGGACCCGGTTTCTACTTCGAAGATTGAAGACCTTATCTTTCAGCTCAAATCGCAGTACACTATCGTGATTGTGACCCACAACATGCAGCAGGCGGCCCGTGTGGCAGAGAAGACTGGCTTCTTCCTCAACGGTCGAATGGTGGAGTTCGACTCCACACACAAAATCTTCACCAATCCCAGCGACAAGCGGACTGAGGACTACATTACGGGCAGGTTTGGATGACACGCATTCGTTTTCAACAGAGCCTCGACGAGCTGAAAGAAAATCTGCTGGTGATGGCGGGACTGGCTGAACAGGCGATCCAGCGTGCGATTGAGGCCTATCGCGTGCGCGATCTGTCGATTTGCGACTTGGTGACCCGCAGCGAAAATTCCATCAACCGCCTGGAGCGTGACATCGACCAGGCTGCGCTTGATCTGCTGGCCATGGAGCAACCCATGGCAATCGATCTGCGCTTTATTTTGAGTGTCATCAAGATCAACGCCGACTTGGAACGCGTGGGCGACGCGGCCAAGGCCATCAGCGACAGGGTGCGCAACATGGAGCAGATGGCCGTGGCCGATTTGCCGGTCGATATTCCCCGCATGGCCACCCTGGCTACTGAAATGGTGCGCAAGAGCCTGCAGGCGTTTATCGAGGGCGACGCCGACCTGGCTCGCACAGTGCTTACCATGGATGACGCAGTGGATGCGATGAATCGCGCGGCCTACAAGGCGCTGACCAAGGTGATGGAGGAGCAGAGCCACATTGCCCCCCAGGCATTGAACGCGCTCATGATCTCACGTGCTCTGGAGCGCGTGGCCGATCACGCTACCAACATTGCTGGAGACGTGATCTTCTGGGTGCAGGGTGCTGACGTGCGCCATCACAAGAGCTTGGCCAAGCAAATGGAAAGAGAAGCCAAGCAGCTTGAAAGAGAAAAGGAAAAAGAGAAGGAAGGAAACGTCGCCGGCTGACGGCTCCTTACTCTTTTATCTCCCACCAATCCAGCAGCTCCATGCGCGGATAATAGAGTCCGGCGCGCAGTGTCGCATCCTTGCCGTGCAGATTGCGCAGGAATGCTGCATACGCTTCGATCTGGGGCGCGAATAGCCTGCGGAGCCGGGGCAACGCTTCGGATGGATCGAGGCCGTCGGCGTGAGCGGTTTTGTAGTCGATGATCCACCACGCGTCGGCGCCCTCTGAGAGCGGTTCAAGCCCGGCGCGAAAGACTCGATCCACCCGCACCGAGCGAAGGTCTCCGGCCACAACTCCGGCCCACGCGGCCTCGCTGGCAGCCTCAGTGTGCGGCGACAAGATCCATTGGCCTTGCAGATCCTCTGAGGCCTTGAGCACACTGTCGAAGGCCCGGTTCGCAATCGACTCAGCTTCCAATCCCTTCACCCCGGCCGCGCGCACCTGGGCTGTGATGCGTGGCCGTAGCCGTTGAAGGGCGTCGCGCGCCGCGTTCCATTCGTGCGTTGTACGCAGTTGAGCCAGTTCCTCCAGCAGTTTGTGGACGGCACTGCCGAATGCCCGCGACAGCAGTCCGCCCTCATGGCGCTCGTAGAGTCGGGAAGCACCCACGCCCACAATCTCTTCTGCCTCGTTGTCAGACTTGCCGCTGGCGGGGGAGAGTTCAAAATTCACAGGCAGACGGCGCAACAGAGTCGGTCTCACTGGAGAAGGCATAATAGCCAGGCCGCTTCCGCTCGATGCGGCAATGGATTCCACCGTGGAGAGCTCGACCTCTTGCTCTGCCAACTCCTTACTCCAAGCGATGAAACGAGCCCGGATATCGTTTTCGAGGGCAGGCCAGGCTGTGGCCAGCAGGCTCCCTTTCGGCTCAACAAGGCTCGGGCTGCCGTCTTCTTCTTTGTAGACAGGGCGTGCAAAAAGATGAAGCTCCTCGCGGGCGCGGGTGGCGGCCACATAGAGAATGCGCCGCGATTCCTGCGCCTCCCGCTCGCGGCACACACGGTCAACCCACTCCTTGGCCTTGCCCCGGTCAGTGCCCTTCGATTGAATCGGCGCAACCAGAAACTCGGTGATGTCGCCGGACTCGTCCGGCCGCGCCAGTCCTCTCTCAAGCCATGAAAGCAGCTTGCCCCGGCTGTTGCCTCCACCGGCTTGCAAATCGGGAACAATCACCACCTCAAACTCAAGCCCCTTCGATTTGTGGATGGTCATCAACTGCACGCCGCACTCGCTGCTGGCCTCAGGGTCAGGCATAGCCGTCAGTCTTTCCAGTGCCGCATCCAGTGCCGATCCCAGCAAGTCCTGCTCGCCTTGCGGCAGGTGGTCCAGGCAAGCCCACAGCATGTCCAGGTTGGCGCGCGCCGTGGCATCCACGCAGTTCGCACCGCCCAGCTCAAGCCACACCTGCTGCAGCAACGTCCCTAAGGACGCAGTGGGCAGGGAGGCGCGCAATCCGGGCGCGGACTCATGCGCCTTCAGCACCCGTTCTGCACCCTGCCGTCCTTCTGCGCTCAGCAGATTGATTCGTTCCGCCAGCAACTCGGGAACTGGCCGATCAAGCACCGCAGCGTCATCGGCGCTTGCCAGCGTGTGCAGATCGTCGAGCGTCAGGCCACACCATGGCGCGCGCAACAGTCCCAGCCACGCAACGCGATCCTGCGGATTGAGCAATGCGCGCGCAAGCGACAGCGCATCCAGTACTTCGGGGCAATCCTTCAACTTCTCCAGTTCGACGGCGCGAAAGGGAATCGCCGCATCGCGCAACATCGCGGCAATCGGCGCCAATGCAGCGCGGGCGCGTCCCAGCACGGCGACGCGATATTTCTCTCCGCGCACCCGCGCTTGTTCCATGTGCTCCATGTGGCTGCGAATGAGCGCGACAACTTCCTCTGTCTGCTCCTCGCGGGCTATTTCTCTTTGCTCCAGGGCATATGGATCGCCGAATTTGCCACGCTTGGTCTGCGGCACAAACTTGAGGTGCAGCGTAAGTCGCGCATCAGGGCCGCTCATAGTGTTGCGTGCCGGGTCGGACGGTGAAAACGTGACGCCGCTCCCGTCATTCGCCTCAAAGACCCGCTCAAAAACTTCGTTGAGCTGTTCCACCAGAGACGGCTGAGTTCGGAAGTTGGCTTTGAGACGAATGTTTTCGAATGGGAATGAACTGCCTTCCGGGATCTCAAGTCCGAGTCTTTGCACGCGCGGAAAAAGTTCAGCATCGGCATCGCGGAAAAAGTAGATGGATTGCATGGGGTCGCCCACTACGAAGACGGTGCGCCCGGACTGGTCTGGCCATGCGCCGACGAGGCTGGCCAGCAGTTGGTGCTGGCGGCGGCTGGTGTCTTGAAATTCATCCACCAGCAAATGACGGATTTTGTCGGCGATGTTCAGCGCCGCATCATTGGGCTGCCCGTCCTCGCCCATAAGCACGCGCTGGGCAATCTGAGCCACCTCAACAAAGTCAACCGATCCCGCCTCGGCGAAAACGATTCTCAGTTGGCCTGCCGCATGGCGCAGCAGCGTGAAGCATGCGCGTACGATGGCCCAGTCCTCATCGGTGTAGCGGGCCGGCGGCAGGCTGCGGATGGTGGCCAGGGCCGTCTCAAGTCCATCCACCTCCCTGAGTCCACCAATCAATTCGAGCAGCCGATTCTTTTCGGCCTTGCGATCCGCAGGGAAGCCGATAGATTTGTCCACTCGCTTACGAAACCCGCCGCCGTTGGTGAGCACGAGCGACGCCAGGCAGGCATACGCAGTGCGCGCCTCTTCAAGCGCCTCGTTGCCCATGAACGACCCGGCGGGGAACTCCGCAAGTTCTGCAAGTCCCTGGTGGATCGAGCCGCCATCTTGCCGGCACGCAAACCGCGCCAGCGCGACTGCCTCGTCGCGCGCTCCTGCAACTTGATCCACGAGCGAGGAAGCCCCGATAAGCGTTTCGCGAACAGAGTGCGTAAAGGGCCGCTCCAGCCGCTCGCGCAGGCCCTCCCAATCCTGTTCTCGATCGAGGACAAAGTCTTGCATCCAGCGGTCGCGCTTTTCCAGCATTCCCACCAGCAGGTCTTCCATCTCCTGCCAGCCGTTATCCCGCCACAGCAACAGGTCTTCAATCGCCGAACTCAACGCCGCGTCGTCCCCGCCGATCCCTTCAAGCGTCAGCCGGGCTGCACGGCGATATAACTCCGCTGGTTGCTCGCTGATTTGCAAATCACTGCTTACGCCGCTGAGCAATGGTTGCTGCAGGGCAATCTCGCGGCAGAAGGAATCGATCGTCGTGATACGGAGTTGCGCGGGAATATCGAGAAGTTGCCAGCCGAGCACGCGGGAGCGTTCCAGGGCGCGACGGGCCAGAGCGTTCATTGATAGCTCGTCGCCTGCGGGCGTGGATGCGTCGTCGGCCGCGGCCTTCTCCAGTTCCGACAGAATGCGGCGACGCATCTCGGCGGCGGCCGCTTTGGTAAAGGTGATGGCAACAATCTGGCCGGGCTCGTCCACCTCGGCCAGCAGGCGCAGAAAGCGCCTAGTAAGCAGGTCTGTTTTGCCCGATCCGGCTGGTGCCTGCACCAGGATGGAACGCCCTGCATCGAGCGCCAATTCGCGTTCAGGCTGGTCCGGAGGCAAAGGCAGGGCTACGAGTTTATTCATCGTCGCCCTCCTCGTTCTCGCCCTCATCTTCTTGCCGGGCCCGAATCTCCTGGATGCGGCACAACGTTTGCAATCCGCATTGCTGGCAGGTCTTCGGATACTCACGCGGGTCCACCTCCGCGCGGCCTGCCACAAAGTCCCTGGCGAGTTGCTCGATGTACTCTCTCCAGTCGATAAGTTGTTCGGCGGTGAGTGCGTCCTTCACCAGCGCAGTGCTTCTGCTCAGGTTCGGTAGTAACGTATTCACTGCATCGCCCACATGGCCCGCAAATGCCCGCTCTCCTGTGCGCACCTTGGCGAAGACCAGTCCACCCAGTTCTTCACCTGTGGGCAACGCAAAACCTGCGTAGAGCGGTAACTGCACGTCGTCGGGGCGGGGAAGGTCCCAGTCCTTCGGCGAAACGTCGCCTGACTTGTAGTCGATCACCAGCATGGAACCGTCAATCAGCCGGTCGATACGGTCCAGCCGCAGGCCGAGAGTGATGCCTGCAAGTTCGATGGGTCGTTTCGCCTCCGTATCAGCAACGGTGAACGGAATCCGCGTGGCTTCAAACTCCAGCCACTCCGTTACCAGGCGAGTCAGCCGCTGTTCTTCCAGTTCCAAATAACGCTTGGGCATGCGCTGGAGGACTCCGTCAGGCATTTTTTCTTGCAGGATCTTGTGCACGTGTCTCGCAACGAAAGTCTCTCGATCATGCACGGCCTGCAACTCGTCGAGGCTGCGCAATCCGTTCGGCGGACCACCCCACACCGCATGCAACACAGCGTGGAGCAGTTGACCGCGCTGGGCCGCGGTGAGCCCAGCCTCGGCTGCATCCCACGCCTGTGCGCCGAGCCGCGCGGTGGCGAAGGCTTTGAACGGACACTGCGATTGCGAACTGAGCACGCTTGATCCGCCCTTGACGGTTTCGAGGGGGAAGGGAATTCGGCTGAAATCCTGAATGCACTCGGTCAAATCTGGTTGAGTTGACGGTGGGGCCAACTCGCCAGGCAGCGTTTGCGGTGCTTCGGCAAGCTGTGTAATCAGCCGCGAGGGCCGGGTTTCCGTGCCTTCCTTCTGGCCCGCAACGCTGAAATAGACCACCGGCGCCGCGGCGAGCAAACGATTCGTCACGGCGCCGGCAAATTCCCAGTCCTGGCGCGGCGTGGCGTGAGGCATGCCCGCTTCACGCTGCACCTGCGTCGGCAACAGCGGATGCATGGAGCCGGCGGCGGGCCATGTGTCTTCGTCTGCGCCCAAAAACCAGATTGCATCCGCGGTCAGTCCTGCCGACTCTGCCGGTCCGGCAATCTGGATGGGTGCGTCGCTCGACTCCGGGGCATAAAGTGTTTCGTCCAGCACACGCTTGAGCGCGGATAGGAACTCGTTCCAGCCCATCCGGCGGCCATCGAAGCCCAACGACCCGCAAGTGTCCAAAGCCTGCTCCCATCGGCGATAGGCCTGAAACTCTGCGCTTGAAAGCCGCCGCTCGCCCGGCCAGCCTGCATCCTGAAGCAGCTGCGGCACGAGTCCCGCCCAGTCCAGCGGACTCTGCCGTCTTGCCTCAAAATCTGTGCGCCGCCTGGCCGTCGTCATGCGTTGGAGCCATGCGTCAGGGAACATCTCATAAACATGCCGGCGGCTTGCGAGAGCCTCCAGCGTCCACTCCGTTCGTGCCAGTCCCCGGCGGCGCAACGTCCGCATGTACGCTTGCAGCGCGGCAATTTCTTTTGGGTCGGGAGCCGTCAGTCTGGTTGAGAGCAGCCAGTCCACTTCATGCTCTTGGAGCGGGCCGCTTAGCCAGCGCAGCAGCAGGTGGGCGGCGCGAGCCAGCTCAACCTGGCTGAGTGGAATTCCAAGCGAGAATTCAAAGCGAGGTTTGGCACCCGGCGCACTGAGCTTGAGAAATGCGCGCTCAAGCTCGCCACGGTGCGCCGAGATTTCCTGCGAAATTACCAGCAGGCGTGCGTGCGGATTGGCGGCAAGCTGACGGTTGCACCAGAGGGCGCAGGCCTCCAGTTCTGTCTGACTGTCGGCTGCAGAATAGAAATGGATCTCGTGCGCAGGCTCATCCTGCGTTGCCTCCTGCCACGCTCCCCAGGCATCGAACAGGGTCCTCTCAACCGGGAGCAGGCGGTCAAACCCGGCTGCCAGCAGAGGCGGCCGATTCGTCTGATCCGCCGTCAGTAATGCAATCAGCGCCAGCGGCACGCGAACAGGACTCAGCAAATTCCCATCGCGGCAGACCTCGTCAAAGGCCGCGAGCCACCCGCTGAAGGCCCCTGCATCCTGGTCCCAACCAGTGCGCGCGGCGGCTTGCAATGAACGCGGAGCATAGGAACAGAGCAGTTCATGCGCCTGCATGGCCATTTGGGCCAAACGGTCGATCGGCCCCGGCAGAATGGTGGCGAGGTGCTCTTTGCTGCGAACGATATCCGCCCACAGCGCCTGCTCCTGCGCGGCATTTAAGATCATGCGGCCGTCGAGAGTCCGCTCTTCCCAGGTTGTGCGGGTAAAGCTCGTCCAGTCCAGAATGTTGGGCGCGGGCCAAGCTAGCTGGCCCTCTGCGCGGCGGCGGCGATGGAACGCAAGACGAAGCGTGCGCGCGGCCCGGTCACTGGCCGTGACTACCAGTCCTCCGTCGCTGAGCCAGCGGTCGATCTCAGCTCCCGCGAGTGTCCCCATTTCTGCGTTATACGCTGCCCGCCGGGGTGAGCGCCAATTCCCCTCGAATGCCGCCGAAAGCCTATTTTGTCGGCGGCGTCAGCGGCAGTTTCAACCACGCAAGGCCGATGCTGCGTCTCATGTGCGACACGCCATTTCCTCCCGGCGCATCATAAAAGATCGCCAGCCTGTTGCCATAGCGCACCACGGAGGGAAGGCCGATGCAGCGCTTCGACCACTTGCAGTTCTTCCCGTCCAGTACTACCGCTTTATTGGCCGCATTCCAGTGGTTCAGATCCTTTGACCAATACACCCATATCGCGTCGGTGTACTCGCCGTCCTGGTCCAGCCCGATGTGATCCGTAAACAGAAACCAGGTCTTATTCGATTGCTCAAAGTAGAGCGAAGTATTCTCCACCTGCTCGCTCGCGGGCACAATCGGCGTCGAGTCAATCTTCCACGCGCCTTCAAGGTTGGTTGTGCGTGCAATGCTCAAAGTGCGCAGGATGGGCCGGTCTGTCGATGCGCTGAAGAATTGCAGATACTCTTTTCCAACCGGAATAATCTGTCCCGGACTGGCTGTTGCCGAGTAGTAACTCCCCGGTTTCGGCCGAAAGGGAACCACCTGCGGTTCCTTCTCCCACGGGCCCGTGGGTGAAGAGGACCGCGCCTTCATGGTGAGATAAGGAAAGCTGGGAATACGATCCGGAGCCGGCGTCACATGCGGCGTACCCAAATAGAACATGTGCCAGGTATGTCCGTCGAGGTAAGTGGTTCCATACGATGCGCTGGCTGAATCCTCTGAGCCCGGCGCTCCCAGTTTCATCACCGCACCTTTCTTCGTCCAGTGGATCAGGTCGCGGCTGGTCGCCAGTGCTGTCAGCCAGCCTGTCTCCCCGGCCGCATCGTAGTGCATATAGAACGTGCCGTTGTGCTCGAACACCCACACATCCCGCGCACCGTATTTATCGCAGTTTCCAGGGCCGTTCCCATAGGGCAGGATCACACCCTGGTCCTCGGCATCATAGCGCAGCGCCGCGTCCGGCCTTCCGTCCGGATAGATCTTTACCCCACCCAAATTGGTGCTGGCCGCCGCCAGAACCAATGCCGCGAAAAGCGAAAAACGTCCCAACCCTGTCATGCGCGCCATCCTGTTTATCGAAGATTTGTTTAACGAATCGGATTCGCCGCTAATTCTATTCCTCGCTCATTGGCTTCAGCGAACGCGCCTGCTGCGAGCACTGGCGCAAACTGAAAGCTCGCCGGACCATGGCCGTGGCCTCGGCCTGAGTTTCTTTGCCGTCTTCTCCTCCGCAGCCGGTTGTACACTGGTCTGTGATTCGCCGATTGCTTGCTTCCTCATTGTTCGCTGTTGTCGCGCTGGCCGGGTGCCACACCGGGCATAAGACCGCTACAGACTCCGCCGCCAATCCCTCCTATAAGGTGTACAAACTGCGCGGCAAAGTGGTCTCCATCAATCCCGCCACAAGCGAGGTCACGCTGAACCACGACGCCATTCCCGGCTTCATGGATGCCATGACCATGCCGTACAAGCTAAAGGACCCCGGCATTCTAGGCGAACTGCACCCCGGCGATGTAATTACCGCAGACGTGTTGGTTTCGCAGGACGCGGATGCGAATGTGTTGCTGGATCATATCGTCGTGGTGGCCCAGGCAAAGCCCGATTACCGGCCCACCATCTTCTACCACGTTCCCGCAGCAGGCGACGCCGTGCCCGACTTCAAATTGCGTAACCAGGACGGGCGCAACATCCATCTGGGCCAGTTTCGCGGCAAGCAATTGCTCATCACCTTCATCTACACGCGCTGCCCGCTGCCTAACTTTTGCCCTCTGGTGACCCACAACTTTGCGGTAATCGATAAACAGTTGGCCGCCAACCCTGCGCTTTACAGCAAGACTCACCTGCTTTGCGTCAGCTTCGATCCAGTCCACGATACGCCGGAGCGCTTGCGCGCTTACGGGTCCAGCTACATCGGGAGTGATGCGAAAAACGCCTTTGCCCACTGGGATTTCGCCGTACCGCAGGCGCCGGAACTGACAGAGATGGCAAAATTCTTTGACCTCGGCATCACCGATGAGGCCGATTCAACCATCACGCACACGCTTTCCACCACGCTCATCGGGCGCGATGGCAAAGTGATGCGCTTTTATCCCGGCAACGAGTGGACCACAGACCAGGTAATCGCAGATGTGAAGCAGGCGGCTACGGGCGCTTGAAATCGAACTTTAATTTAATAATCTGAATGGGAGTGGATGGACGATGAGCGGTGGATTGGTTATTCGCCAGGATGCTGAGTTGGATTTTCTATCGTTGGGCGCGCTGGTTCATCGCCTCGATCCGGGCATTGTGCCTTTTCGCAAAGCCACGGAGTGCAAGATTCACGTCAGCGGCGGCGAGTTCAATGTGGCTGCCAACCTGTCGGATTGCTTCGGCCTGAGAACCGGAATCGTCAGCGCCATGTCCGACTATCCCATCGGTGATCTGATTGCCGAGCGGGTGCGCGCCATGGGCGTCAAGCCGTATTACAAGCACTTCAAGCACAACGGCGTCACGGGCCCCAACATGGCCGCCGTCTACAGCGACCGTGGCCACGGCCTGCGCGCCCCGGTGGTCTTCTACAACCGGGCAAATGAGGCCGCTGCGCAACTGAAGCCGGGCGACTTTGACTGGAAGGCGATCTTTGCCGGAGGCGTCCGCTGGGTGCATTGTGGCGGCCTCTTTGCGGCTCTTTCGGCCTCTACGGCGGCTCTGGCGGCAGAGATGATGAAAGCTGCCAAGGAGGCTGGCGCCGTGACTTCGTTCGACCTGAACTTCCGCGAGAAAATGTGGAGCATTCACGGCGGCAATGAGCGCGCGGTCGAGGCCATCGGTCACATTGTCGAGAACGTGGACGTGCTGGTGGGCAACGAAGAGGACCTGCAGAAGGGACTCGGTATTCCGGGACCGGAAGTTGCTGCCAAATCCAAACTGGACCCCAGCGTCTTTTTTGGCATGATCGATCAAGTGGTGAAGAAGCATCCGCAGGCAAAGGTGGTGGCCACCACGCTGCGTGAGGTGCACTCCACCAACCGTCATAGCTGGAGCGCGGTCGCGTGGATTGATGGCAAGACCTTCTCCGCTCCCACGGTTGAGCTGGACGTTCTGGACCGTGTAGGCGGTGGCGATGGTTTTGCTTCCGGCTTCTTCTATGGCCTGCTCACCGGCGAGACGCCCGAGGAAGCGCTCAAGTTGGGATGGGCGCACGGCGCTCTGCTTACTACCTTCCCCGGCGACACCACCATGGCCACGTTGGACCAGGTGCGAGCGTTCGCAAGGGGCAGCTCGGCCCGCATTCAGCGGTAGAACGGGGCTAGCCGGTCCCACATTTGTGCGCCGATTGACAGCCTGATTCATCTAAGCAACTGGTACGCTTGTAGTGTGTCAAATGAGAGGTCTCAAGTGGCAAAAGTCACGTTGTTGTTTGCGGTGCTTTTGATTGCTTTGGGTTTGGTGGGTTTTCTGGGCACCGGCAGCCAGCATCCCACCGCGCTGATTCCCACCTGGTTCGGCTTGGCGCTCGGCGTCTTCGGCTGGCTGGCCATGAGCCCCAGCGAAGCTCGGCGCAAGCTCTACATGCACATTAATGTGACCATCGGCCTGCTGGGTTTTCTGGGCGCAGGTTGGAGAGCGATTCAAAGCTACGGGAATGCCAGGTCTGCCGGGATTGAGCCCGATCACGCTGCCTTGGCCTCGCAGATTACGATGGCCGGCCTGCTCCTGATCTACGTTCTTCTCTGTGTACGCTCGTTCATAGACGCACGGCGCACGGGGAAGGTCTAACGCATGGGGACAATGCGTCACGGCGGAATTGGGATGAGCAGCGCAGAACGCTCGCCGCGTGGAGGCGGTGCGCGTGCCAGCCGGGCAGACTTGCCCAAGCGAAAGCCCAGCCTGAAAAAGTTGTGGCCGCAGATCTGGTCGTTGATTGCGCCGCGCAAGGGTCTGCTTTTAGCCGGAATGGGCCTGATGGTAGTCAACCGCGTGGCTGGACTGGTATTACCCTTTACCAGCAAGCCGCTCCTTGACGTCGTCCTCAACCAGGCACATCCGCGCCCCGATTTGCTGCCGCGCGTCATCGCCGTGGTCTTCTCGGCCATGCTGATACAGGCCATCACCTCGTTCTCGCTCACCCAACTTCTCTCCAAGGCCGGCCAGCGGCTCATCGCGGATATGCGCCGCCAGGTGCAAAAGCACGTTGGCCTGCTTTCAGTGGCCTACTACGACGAGAACCGCACCGGCACTCTTGTCGCACGCATCATGTCTGACGTGGAAGGCGTGCGCAACCTGGTGGGTACGGGGCTGGTCGATTTTTTGGGTGGACTGCTGACCGCCCTGTTGGCGTTCATTTATCTGCTTCATCGCAGCGTCGTGGTCACGCTCACCGTCTTCGCCGTGGTGGGCGCATTTGTTTTTGTGCTGCAATATGCTTTCAAGATCATTCGGCCCATCTTTCGCGAGCGCGCCAAGATCAATGCTGAAGTCACCGGCCGTCTTACTGAATCATTGGGCGGCGTGCGCGTCATCAAGGGCTACCACGCCGAAGAGCGCGAGCACGACGTCTTTTCTGCCGGTGTCGACCGGCTGCTCTCCAACGTGATGAAGTCGCTCACCATGACCAGCGTGCTGGGCTCGGCCTCTACAACGGTGCTCGGACTGGTGTCCGCGTTGGTCATGTGGCTTGGTGGGCACAGCGTACTGAGCCGCGCCTGGACCGTCGGCGATTACTTCAGCTACAACATGTTTCTCGCCTTCATGATCGCGCCAGTCTTCCAGATCGTAAACATCGGCACCCAACTCACTGAGGCTTTTGCAGGCCTGGACCGCACCGGCGAAATCATGTCCGAACTCGAAGAGAATCAGGTTCCTGGCCGCACTGAAAAGATGCCGCCGGTCCATGGCAGGGTCGAGTTTGAGAATGTGGAGTTCGCGTACGACCCGGAAAAGCCGGTCCTGCACGGCATCAGCTTTGTGGCCGAGCCGGGAACGGTCATCGCCTTGGTTGGTTCCTCGGGCTCAGGTAAATCTACAATCATCAGTCTCATTTGCGCTTTCCACACTCCCTCCAAGGGTCGGGTCCTCGTGGACGGTGTGGACCTTGCGCACGTCGACCTCAACACGTTTCGCTCCCAGCTCGGCGTGGTGCTCCAGGATTCGTTCCTGTTCGATGGCACCATTCGCGAGAATGTGATGTTTTCGCGTCCC
This sequence comes from uncultured Occallatibacter sp., assembly GCA_964396795.1. Taxonomy (GTDB): domain Bacteria; phylum Acidobacteriota; class Terriglobia; order Terriglobales; family Acidobacteriaceae; genus Telmatobacter. Next base: position 39,274 of record CAYNGB010000044.1, read on the forward strand.
GATGCCACTGAGGAGCAGTTTCTCTTCGCCTGCCGCACTGCCCGCGTGGACGAGTTCGCTGAGCGTTTCCCGGATGCGTACGAAACCATTGTGGGTGAGCGCGGGGTTAAGCTCTCAGGCGGCCAGCGCCAGCGGCTCTCCATTGCGCGCGCCCTCCTGGCGGAGCCGGGAATCCTCATCCTCGACGAGGCCACCAGTTCGCTCGATTCCGAATCCGAGGCCATGATCCAGGCTGGATTGAGCCAGTTGATGCAGGGACGAACCACCTTCGTCATCGCCCATCGTCTCTCCACCATCCGCCGTGCCGACCAGATCCTGGTGGTCGAGAACGGCCTCATTGTGGAGCGTGGCAACCACGCGGAACTCTTCGCGTTGGGCGGGCGCTATTACGACCTCTACACTCGCCAGCACGGCCTGGAGGCCAATCTCTTCCTCGCTCCCGGCGAAGGCGACGTTATTCCGGCCTAGTTTGCTGCACGCTGGAAGTACGACAAGAAGCCCCAAGAGCGTCTCTCGGCGACAACGTCGGAGTCCCACCTACGGAAACGCCGTATCAGTACTTGACCCGCGTCTCATATCTTGAGAAACTGATGATGGGTCATTCCCCGAAAGCAAAGGACCAAGATGCGAGATGCGGCCCCCCAGGGCACCTATAAAGTACAGGCGTTAGACCGGGCATTTGCCGTTCTGGATTTGCTCGGAGAAAGCGAAATGCCGCTCGGACTGGCGCAGGTTGCCTCGTCCTTGCAACTGCACAAGAGCACTGCACACCGCTTCCTGATGGTTCTCGAACGCCATCACATGGTGGAACGCACCAACGGGGGCAAGTTCCGCTTGGGTCTAAGGCTCTTCGACTTCGGCAATAGGGCCATTGAACAGTATGATTTGCGTGACCGTGCGCAACCGCATCTGCGCCGTCTGGTGGCCGAAACCGAAGAGACCGCCCACTTGTGCATTCTTGAGCAGGCGCGGGTCATTTACATCGACAAGATTGAACCTGCCCGCTCCGTGCGCATGATTACGCGGATCGGCTCCAGCAACCCCGTGCACTGCACCTCTGTGGGCAAGGCGATTCTCGCGTTTCTGCCCGAGGAGCGCATCGCCGACATTCTGCGCCGCACTCGCTTTGAACGCTTTACAACTCGTACCATCGCGACCCCCGAGGCTCTGCGCACTGAGATCGAAAAAACCCGTCGGCGCGGCTATGCCGTGGATGACGAGGAGTTGGAGGAGGGCTTACGTTGCATCGCGGTGCCGCTGCTCGATGCCCAACGCCAGCCTGTGGCTGCAATCAGCGTCTCCGGGCCGTCGTTCCGTGTAACTGCGCAGAAGCTGCCTTCCATCGCCAACCACCTGCTCCAGTGTGTGCGCGGCATCTCGATCGATATGGGTTATACATCGGCTGGCCGCAGCAACCGCGCTGCATGGACGGCCTGAAGGCAAAAGCATCCGCCACACCTCCGGCGCTTATCCCCGCAGCGTTCGTGGTCACCATTGGGCTCATTCGTGGGCGTGTGTTTTCAAAGAAACGAGATTTCGATTGGCGGGCAATGACATGGAAAGCAAACCCGCAGTTCATCTGTTAAACTAGAACCCGTCGCTGGGGTTGAAGATTTGGCGTCCATCGGGTGTCCGAAAAGACCCGAAGTCAAGTTCAGACCAGCGAAAAGATAGAACAGAGCGAAAATGGCGAAATCTGCGAATCCGCTCATTCTATGTGACATAAATCCAAATTGCTTAAAATGCAATCTGGGGACGTAGCTCAGTTGGTTAGAGCGCTGCCCT
>CAYNGB010000045.1:0-39944 GCA_964396795.1 uncultured Occallatibacter sp.
CCACCCAAAAACGCCTCTCGAGCGGGCCTGCCGGAAGGCAGGCCCACTAGCTCATCCTTCTGCAGTCGACCGCCTTTCGTCCCGTTACAATCAACCTGTGAAGCGGTCACAATTCTCCCCAAATTTGCCGACCAACTCGAATGTGCAGGCAATCGACGCCCTTTTTGAGACCGGAGGCCTGACGCGCAGCCGCCGCACCAAGCCTGCGGGCATCACGCGACAGTTGCGCTCCGACCCGGTGCTCCCTGAGGAACTCCTGGTTACGGCTCCGGCGCCGCAGGTAGCTGCCAACGGCGTGGAGTGGCTGGCGGTTCCCGGCTGGGAGCGCATCGGGTGGCTTTGGCACGGGTTCAGCACCCGTCGCGGCGGCGTCAGCAAAGCCTATTCCGTTGAAGGGGCGCCCGGCGAGCTGAATCTGGGGTTTACGACCCAGGATGAGGGTGAATCCGTGGTCCGCAATCGCTGCCTGCTGGCCGAAGCGGTCACAGGAGATGCCTCCACTCCGCTGGTCACCGTACGCCAGATACATTCCAACCTGGTTGTGATTGCCGGCGCAGCCAATCCCTTTCGTGACAAGTCTTCGTCGCTGGGGTGCAAAGGCGACGGCCTGATGACTGCCGAGCCGGGTCTGCTGCTTGCCATCCAGACCGCCGACTGCATCCCCGTCCTGGTGGCTGACCGCAAATGCCGTGCTGTGGCTGCTTTCCATGCGGGCTGGCGGGGAACCGTCAAGCGCATCGTGGAATCAGGTGTGGGTCGAATGCGCCTCGAATTTGGCTCCCGGCCTGAAGACCTGGTGGCCGCCATCGGCCCCGGCATCGGCGCCTGCTGCTATGCCGTAGGCGAAGAGGTGCTTTCTGCGTTCGAGTCTCAATTCAGCTACGCCCGCGAACTTTTCCGTGAGGTGTTCGACTCCGACGCGGTGCGCACCAAATACCCCATGCTTTTTCTCACCCAGCGCGCGCCCGGCCACTCGCCCATCGGCCCCGGATTGCACCTGGACCTGGTGGAGGCCAATCGCCGCCAGCTTCTGGATGCGGGCATCAAGCCGCGCTCCATCAAAGTAGTAGGGGGCTGCACAAGCTGTCAGCCGGAGCTGTTTTTCTCGCATCGCGCGTCGCGGGGCCATGCTGGGCGCATGATGAGCGTAATAGGCATCCGGTCGCGATGAGCCCACTGCTGCTCGTCCCACGCTCACGCACACGCCGAGTGGCGAACGGCACAACATCCCTAGTTGGCCTCAACTGGGGGCGCTGGCAGCGAATCGCCGGTTGCACAAGGTGAAACTACGAGGTGCTTACCGCCTCGCTCGGGTTCACCAGGTCGCGCAGTTCCTTCGAAGGCTTGAAGTAGGGTACGCGCTTGGCTGGCACTTCCACGCGCTCTCCGGTCTTGGGGTTCCGGCCAATACGGGGATTGCGTTGGCGGATGCGAAAAGAGCCGAAGCCGCGAATCTCGATCTTGTCGCCGCTCTGCAGCGCTGAGATCACCGAATCGAAGACGGTTTCCACAATCACTTCACCGTCGCGGCGCGTCAGATCACCCAGCCGGGTGACCTTTTCCACCAGATCTGCCTTGGTCATATCCTCTAGGCCTCCGCTCACAGCATAAACGCATTCGCCCCAAATGACTGAAAAAAAGGCGTTCCCCTGTGGGAATTGAGCCTTTTGCATCAGCGGCTTGGAGGCATGATAAACGATCTGGCCGGGCAGTTGGGTCAAAGCACCCCGGCCGGGTTATGATGTGCAGAGTCTTTCCCCTGCAATCAAGCCCGTCCGGGAGGCCCGGGGAAGGAGCGTAGGCGTGCCGCACTATCCGAAGTACAGCATCGTGATTCCAGCTTTCAACGAAGGTGCGCGCATTCCAGCCACGCTCCAGTCGGTGGTCGCCTGCATCCGCGCCAACGCGTGGTCTGCTGAGGTCATTGTGGTCAACGATGGCTCGACCGATGCAACAGCCAAGGTGGTGCGTGACTTTGCCCTCAAGGCGCCCGAAGTCCGGTTGGTCGAAAACCCCGGCAACCGCGGCAAAGGCTACAGCGTCCGCTCCGGCATTCTGCAGGCCTCCGGCGACGTGGTCATGTTCACTGACTCCGATCTATCGGCGCCCATTGAGGAAGCCGAACGCCTTTTTGCAGCCATCGCCGCCGGCGCCGACATCGCCATCGGTTCCCGCTGGCTCGAGCGAGGCCGCCAGACCCACCGCCAGCCGCTTTATCGCCAGTTTTTCGGCCGTTGTTTCAACGCCGTCACCCGCGCTGTCATGGGCCTTCACTTTGCCGATACCCAGTGCGGATTCAAGGCCTTTACCCGTGCGGCGGCCCAGACCGTCTTCCAACTGCAGACCATCGAACGCTGGGGCTTTGACCCCGAAATTCTGTTTATCGCCCTCAAGCGCGGGTTCACGGTGGTCGAGGTGCCGGTCAGCTGGGCTCACGACGAGCGCACCCGCATGAGCTATCTAAAGGACGGGATTCAGATGCTGAAAGAGCTGGCCATCATCCGCTGGAACGCCCTCACCGGCCACTATAGCCGGCAGATTAAAGCCACCCTGCGCACCGGGGAAACGCGCTAGAACACACCGGGCCTGCTTACGCAGTAGCCGTCTTGGCCACGGCCTGCAGGCCTCGCGCCTCAATCTCAAACTCACGAATCTTGTACTTCTGAATCTTGCCCGAAAGCGTGGCTGGAAAGTCGTCTACAAACCGCACATGCTCGGGAATCTTGTAGTAGGCGATCTGGCCCTGGCAGAAGGCGCGAATTTCCTCTTCGGTAGCTTCCTGGCCGGGCCGCAGGCGTACCCAGGCCACCACTATCTCGCCCAGCCGCGCATTGGGAATGCCTACGACCTGTGCTTCGCCCACCTTGGGGTGGGTGTAAAGGAACTCCTCCACTTCGCGGGGGTAGATGTTTTCGCCGCCACGGATAATCACGTCGCGCGATCGACCGGTCAGGTGGATGCAGCCGTCCTCGCGCATCATGCCCAGGTCGCCTGTCCGCAGCCAGCCGTCCGGCTGGATCACCTGTGCGGTGCCCTCCGGATCACCGTCGTAGCCCTTCATCACCGCGTAGCCGCGAGCGCAGATCTCGCCCTGCTCGTCGAAGGGGAGCATTTCGCCGGTGACCGTTGAGATTACGCAAATCTCCGTCTGCGGCATTGCGCGTCCCACCGTGTTGACGCGAATCTCAATGGAGTCGCCTGCGTCGCTCATCGTCACCACCGGCGAAGTCTCGGTCTGCCCGTAAGCAATCACCAGCTCGCCGATGTGCATCTCGTTCAGTACCCGCTTCATCAGCTCCACCGGGCACGGCGCTCCACTCATCATGCCCGTGCGCAGGCTGGTCAGGTCGAAGCTGGCAAAGTCCGGCAGCCCGAATTCCGCCACATACATGGCCGGCACCCCGTAGACCGAGGTGGCCTTTTCATCATGCACTGCCTGCAAGGTCGCCCGTGCGTCAAAAGTCCAATTGGGCAGCAGGATGGCCGCGCCCGAATTGACCGCGCTCATGGTGCCGATAACGCAGCCATAGCAGTGGAACAGCGGCACCGGCACAACAATGCGGTCCTGTTCCGTGTAATGGAATCCCTGGGCCAGAAACTGTCCGTTGTTCACCACGTTGTGGTGGCTCAGCAGCACGCCTTTGGGCAGGCCGGTGGTGCCGCTGGTGTACTGGATGTTGGCTATATCGTCCACGTTCACGTGGTCGGGCAGCCGGCCCTCAGCGTCGAGCAGCGCCGTCCAATCGGGCGAGTCGAAGTAGATGGTATGCTCCAGGGCGAGCGTCTGCCCGTGACGCGCGCGGCCCAGGATCTCCTCATAATCGGCGCGCTTATCCTTGTGCCACAGGAACATGGCCTTCATCTGCGACCGGCTCAGCGTGTACCCCAGTTCATGCGAGCGGTAGGCGGGGTTCACGTTCACCAATGCGGCTCCGGCGCGCGCGCAGCCCATGTGCAGCATGATCCATTCAATACAGTTGGTGGACCACAGCCCTACGCGATCGCCCCGCCGAATGCCCAGCGCCCACAGCCCGCGCGCCACCTGATCGGCCACCAGGCTCAACTCGCCCCAGGTCATCCGCCGGGACTGGTGGCGCGCGGCCACTGCCAGGCGGTCGGGGAAGCGGCTGGCAGTCCTATGCAGCAGGTCGCCGATGGTCAGCTCCAGCAGGGGACGGCGGGAACCGCAAGTGTAACTCAGTGTGGAAAGCATCTCTTCAACAGGCATTTTCAGGGCATTTGAAACAACGAATCGAAGTGTACACCTCCGCTCCTATGTGCGAAGTGTGATCCAGCCCACAGCGCGGAGAGGCGCGCCTGGTCGAATGTGGGATGAACTGCTCCAGGCCGGAGAAGAAGGGGATGGCAGAAGCGCAGATTCCTGCTGCTAAGTCCGTGTATTTTCAACATCGGACCCCCAAGGAGCCGGTTCGGTGAGAGAAAGAGGGGATTTCTATGTCCAATACGCGTCGGGAATTCTTGCAGACCAGTGCGGCTCTGGCGGTGGGGCTGATGGGCGGTGCGGCAACGGAGTTGAGGGCGGAGTCCGCCTTGGCGGCCCCGGCCACGACTGAACCCGGTAGTGTTGCGCAGGTCCAGGTGCCAAAGATGAAATTCGGCGGCGTTGAAATCAGCCGCCTGGTTCTAGGCAGCAACCAGTTCCATGGATTTGCCCATTACAACGCCAACTTCGGCAAAACAATGACGGATTGGTACACGCCGGACAAAATCTGCGAAGTGCTGCACCGCGCCAACAGCTACGGCATCAACGCATTCAACTACCTTAACTGGGCGGGCGCACCGGAGTACCTGGCGCGTTTCCAGGCCGAAGGCGGCAAGATGCACCTGATCGCCCAGGTCACAGCTCACGACGATGCGGCTTCCATGGTCAAGAATCTGAAGCCGCTAGCTCTGCAAAGGCAGGGCGAAGTTGTCGATGTGGAGTTCCGCAACAGCACGATGGATACCGTCAAGGAGTGGTGCAAACAAGTGCGCGACATGGGCGTGCTGGTGGGTGTCGGCACCCATAAGCCGGAAGTGATCGAGTACGTGGAAGAAAAGGGATGGGATGTGGACTTCTATTCAGGCTGCGTCTACAACCGTACCCGGACCGAGGCGGAGTGGAAACAGCTCTTCCATGGCGAGATGCTTGAAATGCCCCACGATATCTACCTGCGCAGCGATCCGGAGCGTATGTACAAGGTCATGCGGCAAACCACAAAACCTTGCTTCGCCTTCAAGATTCTGGCCGCCGGACGCATCGACGACCCGGCCGTCGAGCAGGCATTCCGCACCGCGTATGCAAGCATCAAGCCCATCGATGGTGTGTATGTGGGGATGTTCCCCAAGCGCAAGGACGAAGTTAAAGAGAATGCCGAGATCGTTCACCGCATCCTGACCACCGCCTGAAGCGGCGACTCGATGCTGGCGTTTCACCCGCCACGGCGGACCTCTCCGTCGTGGCGGATTTTCTTTGAGATCAGCGTAAGCTCTGCGGCATTCGCTTACCGCTGCGTCGACTCCCATTGTCCAGTTTTCCCCGACCGAAACAGGGCTTCAATCACCGCCATATTCCGGATTGCTTCTTCCAGTGGAACGGGCACTTCCGTGCCATCCAGAACGGCTTTGGAGAAGGCATCTCCTTGCAGCGTGTATTGATCGCACACCGGAAAGGTTTCTGTGATCGTGCCGCCGCCAAACAGGTCGCCGTCCTGGTCGACAAACAGCCGCGTCGGACGGTCCTTGGGCGCATTGAACGGAATCTCGATCTCGATGCGTCCCTGCGTGCCCAGAAAGCTCACGCGCTGATACGGGACCAGTTGCGTGCTGCACGTGAACACTGCCTGGCCGCCCGGAAAATCGAGAATCGCCGATGTCAGCCGGTCGGTTTGCATCTCCGGGTCGCGATTAATCAGGGCCACCACCCGCGTCGGTTCTTGCGCAAATGCATAGCGTGACGCCTGGATCATGTAGCAGCCGATGTCGTAGAGAGCACCCCCGCCATATTCCACATGATTGCGGATATTGTCCGGGTCGGCGTTGAAGTAGCTGAACGCGCCGATTACGGAACGGAGTTGACCGACGCGGCCCGCGTCCAGCAACTCACGCAGCCGCAGCCACTGCGGGTGACTGCGGATCATGAATGCTTCGCCAATCTTTACCCCGGTGAGCGCACGCACGGCGAGCAGGGTTTCGGCCTCCGCCACGGTCAGGCTGAGCGGCTTCTCGCAAAGCACGTGCTTACCCGCTTCAGCCGCCTTGATGGTCCACGGCACATGCAGGTGATTGGGCAGGGGGATGTAAACGGCGTCGATGGCCGGGTCGGCGAGCAACTCTTCGTAGGATCCATACGCGGTGGCGATGCCCAGCGTTTTCGCTGCCTCCTGGGCCCTGGCCAGATCGCGCGAAGCAATGGCGGTCACGCTGCCGAACTGACCCTGCTGCATGCCCGGCAGAACCTTCTTGAGGCCGATATTGGCTGTGCTGAGAACTCCCCAGCGAATCTTCTTCGACATGAGAGCAATCATAATCTCCGCAGCTTCCCATGCGGCGGCGCGTGCCACGGGCATGAGTCCCGTTCCGCTCAACGCAGGATGGACCAGCGTTCCGCTACCCGTCGAGGAGTTAGACTTTGTGAGGCGCGACCATTATGGAATGTGGATTGTGTCGGAGCCGAGCCCAGGGAGGGCCGCCATGCCAGTCAAGACCATCATCGAGCCATTCCGGATCAAGAGTGTTGAGCCGATTCGCTGGACCACCCGTGAACAACGGGTGAAGCTGCTGAAGGCCGCGCATTACAACTTGTTTCTGCTGCCTGCAGACGACGTTCTGATTGATCTGCTTACTGACTCGGGCACCGGCGCCATGTCCACGCACCAGTGGGCTGCCATCATGGAAGGCGATGAGAGTTATGCAGGCAGCCGCAGCTTCGACCGTTTTCGCAACTCCATTCAGGACATCTTCGGCTACAAGCATGTGATTCCCACCCATCAGGGACGCGCCGCCGAACGCATCCTGTTCGGAGTGGCCTGCAAAAAGGGCGACATCGTGCCCAACAACACACACTTCGACACCACCCGCGCCAACATTGAGTTCGTCGGAGCCGAAGCTGTCGATCTGGTCATCGCTGAAGGCCGCCAACCTGCTTTGCAACACCCATTCAAAGGCAATATGGACGTCGCAGCGCTGGAAGCTCTCATTGACCGCGTGGGCCGTGAGCGCATTCCGCTGGTGATGCTCACGGTCACCAACAACTCCGGCGGCGGCCAGCCCGTTTCCATGGAAAACGTTCGCCAGGTAAGCGCGGTGTGCAAACGCCATCACATTCCCCTCTATTTCGATGCCTGCCGCTTTGCAGAAAATGCATGGTTCATCAAGCTGCGCGAGAAGGGATACGAGAATAAAACGCCCAAAGAGATTGCGCAGGAGATGTTTAGTTACGGAGACGGGTGCACCATGTCGGCCAAGAAAGACGGCATGGCCAATATTGGCGGCTTCCTCTGCACCAGTGATGATCTCCTTGCCCAACAGGAAAAGGACCTGTTGATTCTCACTGAGGGCTACCCCACCTATGGCGGTTTGGCCGGTCGCGATCTCGAGGCTATCGCCGTCGGCGTGCAGGAGGCATTGGAAGAGGATTATCTTCGCTACCGCATCGCCTCTACCGCGTATCTTGGCAATCACATAGCAGCAGAAGGAGTGCCGATCGTTCAGCCGCCGGGCGGACACGCCATCTATCTTGACGCCCGCGCATTCCTGCCGCACATCCCCGCAGATCAGTTTCCTGGGGTTGCGCTGGCTGCGGAGCTTTACCTCGAAGGCGGCGTTCGCTCTGTCGAAATCGGCACCCTGATGTTTGCCGCGGCTGCGCAGATGGACCTTGTGCGTCTGGCCATTCCCCGCCGCGTCTACACGCAGAGCCACATCGACTATCTGGTCGAAGTGATTTTGCAGGTCTGGAAGAATCGCGAAAAGCTCAAAGGCATGCGCCTCACCTACGAAGCGCCATTCCTGCGCCACTTTACCGCGCGCCTTGAGCCCATAGAATAAGTGGTTGCCTTACCTGCCGGGCTGGACACAACCCGCCCTCTAACTGATTAAATGAAACCAATGACAACTCCAACTCTGCTCGTCCTGGCGGCTGGCATCGGCAGCCGGTACGGCGGCCTGAAACAAATTGACCCCGTCGGACCCGGCGGCGAAACTATCATCGACTACTCCGTCTACGACGCCCTCCGCGCGGGATTTGGCAAGCTTGTTTTTGTAATCCGCAAGGACATTGAGCAGGCCTTTCGAGAGATCGTGGGCGCGCGCTTTGAAAAACGCATCGCGGTCGAATATGTCTTTCAGGAACTCGACGCGCTTCCGCCGGGGTTCCATGTGCCGGCCGGCCGAACCAGACCCTGGGGCACAACCCACGCGATACTAGTCGCCGACAGCGCCATCCATGAACCCTTTGCGGTGATCAACGCCGACGACTTTTACGGTGCGCAGGGCTTTCGCCTGCTGGCGCAACATTTGCAGTCCAGCACCGATGACTACGCGATGGTCGGATTTGTCTTGCGCAACACCCTCTCCGAGTTTGGCACGGTGGCCCGCGGAGTGAGCCGGGTCGATAGCAGCGGCTTCCTTGAGAGCGTTGTTGAACTATTAAAGGTCGAGCGGGACGGCGCGCATGCCAAGAACACCGATCCGGCCGGCGAGGTGTTCCATCTCACCGGGGACGAAGTGGTTTCGATGAATATGTGGGGGTTCACTCCCCGGATATTTGAACAGCTCCGGGAAGACTTTAAGGAGTTTCTGGAGCACAATGGTTCGGATCTGCGGGCAGAGTGCTTCATACCCCACACCGTCACTCATTACATTTCTGCGGGACGTGCGCGGGTCAAGGTCTTGCCTACCAATGATTCCTGGATTGGCGTTACCTACCGGGAGGACCACCCACGCGTCGTCGCGAGCATACGCGGCCTTATCCAGGCCGGTTATTATCCAGAGAGACTGTGGATATGAATCAAGACTACGATGTTGGCGCCGCTGCACGCCAGTTTCAGATCTGCGGCGAATTCTGCAACGCTACGCCCTACGGCAGCGGTCATATTAACGACACTTACCGCGCTGAGTTCCGTCATGCCGGGGCGCACGCGCACTACATCCTGCAGCGGATCAATTCTAATATCTTCAAAAACCCTGCCGCGGTCATGGAAAACATCCAGCGCGTCACGGACCATCTGGCCTCGCAGGTGGCGGGTGAACCGGACAGCTGCCGGCGTGTGCTCTCACTCATTCCCGCACGGGATGGGCGCTCCTGGCATGTGGATGCGGAGGCCGGTCACTGGCGCGCCTATCATTTCATTGACAATGCCCGCACTTATGATGCCGTCGAGTCTACGGATCAGGCATTTGAGGCGGGCAAGGCATTCGGGCATTTCCAGAGTCTGCTCGCCGGCCTGCCCGCGCCGCGCCTGCACGATACCATTCCGGATTTTCACCACACGCCGAAGCGTTTTGCGGCGTTGCAGCAGGCCATTGCCGCGGACGTGGCGGGCCGCGCCATCCTGGCAAAACCGGAGATTGAATTCGCCCTGGCGCGTCAATCCATCACCGGCGTCCTGCTCGATGCCAATCTGCCGGAACGTGTGACCCACAACGACACCAAGTTCAACAACGTCATGCTCGATGATGCTTCCGGTGAAGGGATCTGCGTGATTGACCTCGACACCGTGATGCCCGGACTGGTGGCTTACGACTTTGGCGACATGGTGCGCACCACGACCAGTCCCACCAAGGAAGACGAGCAGGATCTGTCCAGGGTGACCATGCAGTTCTCCATGTTCGAGGCGTTGGTGCGCGGTTATCTCGCCTCGGCCGAGGGGTTCCTCACCCAAGAGGAAAAGCAGTACCTTGCCTTCGCGGGCAAATTGATCACCTTCGAGATCGGCATCCGGTTTCTCGCGGATTATTTGGCCGGCGACACGTACTTCAAGGTGCATCGCGAGGGACACAATCTTGACCGCTGCCGAACGCAATTCAAGCTGATCGAATCCATTGAACAGCAGGAAGAGAAAATGACGCGTCTGGTCGAATCTATTTGAGACTAGGCAGGTGATCGGCCCTGTAGACTTCAGCGCCCAGTCTCCCAGGTTGGATTTCGTTTTTTAGGCGCCGTGACCGTTGATTTTCTGCGCAACTTCCTTCGTTTCAATCTGAATGTGCGATTCTGATCCTTGCCAGCCGTTCTCTCTGATTGGATTGGTTTTTCACCGGATGAAAATGCTCGTCTGAGGGCCCCTGAAGCTCGCCTATACTGGTGTCGTGCCTCGCGGCTTCCCCCGCGTCACACTCTCATTAACCGGCACATCGAAAATCCTGTAAGCCTAATTGGAAGCCTTTCATTCGCCAGGCACGCGCATTTTTCCTCCTTCCGCTTGTAACTCAAATTCGGATCGCGATCACTTGGAAATTCCAACTCCCTTGTTCCGTTAGCCAAAGGAGAAAGGCATGTCACAGCACCAGACGCCGCCGAAGAAAATGCCAGAGGCTCCTTCCACCGCTTCAACCCCCGTCGGCATCACCCGTCGCGGGTTTCTCAAGGGTGCGGGCATCACCGCCGCCGGAACCGCGCTCATCGAGGGCGTCCAGGTATTTCAGCGCCAAGCCGTTGCCGCCACTCCCCAGGATGTAAAGGAATTCGGCCCCGAGCCCTCTCCTGTCACATTGCAAATCAACGGCCAGGAGCACGCACTCCAGATTGAGCCGCGCACCACGCTCGCCGAGGCTCTCCGCATCCAGCTCAACATGACCGGCACCAAGGTGAGCTGCGACCGCGGCGTCTGTTCCAGTTGCACCGTCTGGCTCGACAAGATGCCTGTGAACAGCTGCATGACACTGGCCATCGATGCGGTTGGCCATCACGTCACCACCATCGAAGGCCTCTCTGCCGCGGACGAGATGCACCCGGTACAGGCTGCCTTCGTACGCCACGACGCGATGCAGTGCGGCTTTTGTACTCCCGGCATGGTCATGAGCTGTGCGGCCCTGCTCCAGAAGAATCCGCACCCCACTGAAGCCGATGTGCGCTACGCCGTCTCTGGCAATCTTTGCCGCTGCGGCACCTACCCCAAGGTTTTTGCGGCCACGCTCGACGCGGCGGGCCAGCTCGCAAGCAAGGCGTAGGAGAGAATCTCATGGCGACCCACACCCCTCATTCGCTTCCCGATGCCGCCCTCAGTGCCGCTACAGACGCCGCTGCTGCCACCAAAATCGTCTCCATGCCGATTGGCATTCCCGGTTACACCTTGCACGAGGAAAAGCGCACTGTTCCCGTTTCAGAGCCGCCCGTTCTGCCGGTGAACGCCGATCTCAGCTTCATCGGCAAATCGCTTCCTCGCTGGGACGGCCGAGCCAAGGTGACCGGTCACGCCCGGTACACCGCCGACGTGCAGTTGCCCGGCATGCTCTACGCCTGCTTTGTCAACTCCTCGCTCCCCCACGCCCGCGTTCTTTCCGTTGACACCAGTGCCGCTGAAAGCCATCCCGGAGTGAAGGGGGTGCACGTCATCGAGCAGGTGTTTGGCAGTGCCGTGTTGCGCGATCCTTCGCTGGAGCGCTCGAAGTTCCCCATTGTTCGCTATGCCGGTCAGCCAATAGCTGCCGTAGCCGCCGTTTCGCCCCAGGCGGCCGAGGAGGCCGCGGCAAAGGTCAAGGTGAAGTATGAGCCCCTCCCTTTCGTCGTGGATGCAGACCTGGCCCGCGAACCTAATGCACCCCTTGTATTTCCCGGTGCGGCTGACCAAGAGGGAACCGCGGGCGGAGGCGGGAGCGAAGGCGGCATTCCCCAGACGGGAAATATCCACGGACCGGCAGTGCGCAAGCAAGGCGATGCCGAACAGGGATTCAAGGACGCCGACGTGATCGTGGATGCCCGCTATACCACGCAGGTGCAGACTCACTCCGCGCTCGAGACCCACGGCGTGGTTGCTGACTGGAGGCCCGACCTGCTCACCGTGTACGCCTCCACCCAGGGGACAGCCAGCGTCCGCGAAGAGCTTGCCGGCTACTTCAAGATTCCCAAATCCCAGGTGCGCGTCATTACCGAGTACATGGGCGGCGGTTTCGGCGCCAAGTTCGGCGCAGGCAATCCGGGCGTAGTTGCGGTCACACTTTCGCGCAAGACCGGGGCCCCGGTTCGCCTCATGCTCGACCGTGAGGAGGAGCATCTGTCGGTCGGCAATCGTCCCAGTTCCGATCAGCGCCTGCGCATCGGCGCAAAGAAGGATGGCACGATAACCGCGATCCAGCTCATCAGCTTTGGCACCGCCGGGTGCGGCACCGGAGCGGGCTGCGCCGGTCCTGCCTCCAATCTCTACAAGTGGGCCACTCTGCACGTCGAGGAGAACGACGTCTTCATCAACGCCGGTCCGGCAGCGGCTTTTCGTGCTCCCGGCCATCCCCAGGGGGCCTTCGCACTGGAGCAATCCATTGACGAGCTTGCGGCCCGCCTCAACATGGAGCCCCTCGACCTGCGTGATCGCATCGACGAAAATCCGGTTCGCCGCGTGCAGCGCCAGATTATTCGCGAAAGTGCTCTCTGGAAGTCCCGCAATCCCCGCCCCAATGCCGACGCCGGCCCCATCAAGCGCGGCGTCGGCCTGTCCCAATCCATCTGGTACCGTCACCTCACCATGAACTGCGGTGCAGAGGTGCGCGTTCACAAGGATGGCTCCGTTGAAGTCCTCTCTGCCGTACAGGACATCGGCAGCGGGATCAAGACCGTTCTTGCGCAGATTCTCGCCGAGCAGTTCGGCGTCGAGCCCGCTAAAGTCTCCGTCAAAATCGGCGACACCAATTATCCGGTGGGCCCCAACTCCGGCGGCAGCGTCACCACCGCCTCGCTCACCCCCGCAGTGCGCGACGCGGCTTGGCAGGCCGCGCGAAAATTCCTCGCCAGTGTAGCTCCGGCTTTGGGCACGACGCCATCGGATCTCACTCTGACTGGGGGCTTGGTGCGCAGTGCATCCGGAAAATTCCAGCCCATCGCCTTCCGCGCAGCCGCTGCCAAAATGAACGTCGATGAAGTTTCCGCCCAGGCCAAGCGCGCTCCCGACTACGACCCCAAGAAGTACGACACCTATGGCGGAATTGATGTAGCCGAGGTCGCGGTCGATACCGAGACTGGCCGCATCCACGTGAAACACGTCCTTTCCGTGCACGATTGCGGCCGTCCCATTAACCCCGGCCAGGTCATCAGCCAGATTAACGGCGGCGTCATTCAAGGCATCTCCTACACCCTGTTCGAACACCGCCTTCTCGATCCCAACTATGGCCTGATGGTCAATGCCAATCTCGACAAGTACAAGATCGCCGGCTCTTATGAAGTGCCCCAGGTTGAGGTTCAGCTCACGGAGTCCTACATCGGCCAGAGCTCGACAGATGCGTCGGGCATCGGCGAGGCCGCCGGCATCATCTCCGTTGGAGCGGCTATCGGCAACGCCTTCCATAACGCCACCGGCGTCCGCATCCGCCAGTTGCCCATGACGCCGGCCGTCGTGCTCGCAGCCCTCAACCAGCCCCAACCGTCGTTGGAGTCCCTATGAATTCCTTCGCTCTTGCCGATTGCTCCACCGTCGAGGCCGCGCTCTCTCAGCTCAAGGACGGCGCCGTTGTGAAAGCTGGCGGTGTCGATCTTCTTGACCGCATCAAGAACGGCACCGACGCGCCTGCGCGCCTGGTCAACATTCGCAACATCGCAGCGCTGCGCGGCATTCAACCCACTGATCAGGGCCTGACCATTGGCGCTCTGACCACCCTTGCTGAAGTTGCCGACGACGCAACCATCCGCTCGCGATACACGCTGCTGGCGGACGCATGCGGCCACGCCGCTACGCCGCACATTCGCAACATGGCTACTGTTGGCGGCAATCTGCTGCAGCAGTTGCAGTGTTGGTACTATCGCTCCGCCGACTTCCAATGCCTGCGTAAAGGCAAGGACATCTGCTTCGCTTTCTCCGGCCTCAACCAGTACCACGCCATCATGGATTACGGCGGCTGTCCGTCCGTCGCGCCCTCCTCGGGTGCGGTGGCGCTGCTCGCCCTCGACGCTAGTGTGGAACTGACGTCGGCCGCCAAGGGTAAGCGGACTGTGGCCATCAAAGACTTTTATGTGCAGCCCGACGCCAATCCACACCGCTTCCACGTGATGGCCGACGATGAGTTGCTCACCGCTATTCAAATTCCCAAGCCGGCGCCCGGCACCTGCTCGGCCTATCAGAAATACGGCGAAAAGGAGAGCCACGACTGGGCCATCGCCGACGCCGGCATCCTGCTTGAAATGGACGGCAACATCTGCCGTCGCGCTGTGGTTGCCATGGGCGCGGCTTCGCCGGTTGTGCGCCGCTCCCACGAGGCTGAAGTCGTGCTCACCGGCAAGCCCATCACACCTGAGACCGCGCGCGCAGCCGGACAGGCGTCCATGACCAATGCAATGCCGCTCTCGATGAATGGTTACAAGGTGCAGCTTTTTCCCGTCGCCATATCCCGTACCGTCTTGCTGGCTGCCGGACAAATGGACCGCGACCCCAGTGCCGCCGGTTAACCGCCATACTCGCCCGCGCGGTTGCGCGGCAAACGCAGAAAGGATGCCCTTATGAGCGCTACCACCGAACGGCCTCCGCAACCCTGCCAGTGCCTGCGTACCAAAAACCCGTATGGCACCACGCCGCAAAATGTTGAGTCCTGGCTTCCCGGGGTCGAAACCACATCAAGCTATTGGTGCCTGCGCACCATGGGCCCCGCTGGCCCCGATGAGCACTACGTCCACCTCTCCCGCTGCACACCATCGCGCGCCTGTTACGAGGCGGAAGAGCAGTAGAGCAGCCGGCGCGAGAGCAATCCCATTCCTGCGCGTAGCCGCTCCCTCGGTGTCCGCAGGTCACTGCGCCTATGTCTCGCTTCACTCATCATGCTGCTCTCAATAAGGACCTTCCTCGGACATTGGATCCGTTCCAACACTGACCTGCCTCTGTCGCCTCGGACCAGGAGCAACGCCTCCTCTTTCTAGTTTCCTCACCCCCGGCGTCTCCTTCCATGAGCGTTCTCCAACGCACGCCCGTGCGGCTTCGGTTCCGGCGTTCTGGCTGGATTTGCTAACGTCAAGGCTGACCGTGACTTGACCGCCGGCCGAAACTGAATTCTGATGGGCATTTGTGACGCGGAAGACCTTGCACATTCCGGTGTCCTTGCCGAAGGGCCTGTTGCCTCGAAAGTAGGGCACGGCGGCTGCATGCGGCGACAATTCTATTGTTTCTGCATGGCGATGAAGAAGGAGAAAGATCATGGGAGTGACACGGCGAAGAGTACTCAAACTGGTAGGTGCAGGCACCGTACTGCCGTTGCTTGACACATTGCCTTTGAGGGCAGTTGAGAACGCGGCTCAGGCATCGCCGCCGGCGAATGCTCCCTACAAAGATGCGAAGCTCCCTGTTGAATCACGCATCCACGATCTGCTGGGCAGGATGACGATTGAAGAGAAGGCGCGGCAACTGGACATGTACGCCGGCGTTCTCAAGCATGTACATGAATTCCATGACGAAATGGAAGCGCTGAAAAGAGCCGGCTTCAAGCCGCAAGATGCGCAGCGGCTCTGGGGCGATGCCGGTGTGGGGAGCATTCATGACCTCTATCCATCACCGGAGCTTTCCAATGCAATCCAAGGTTGGGTGATGAAGAATTCGCGTCTGGGCATCCCGGCGATGTTCATTGAAGAGGGCTTGCATGGGTTTCCCGGTGGCACAATCTTCCCATCGCCGATCAATCTCGGTGCTACTTTCAATCCGGAAATCGCAAGGAGGACCGCGGCCGCCATCGCCGCAGAGGCCCGCGCCAATGGCGTGGTCATGATCCTCGCACCAGTGCTTGACCTGGCGCGCGAGCCGCGCTGGGGGCGGGTTTCAGAAGGCATGGGAGAAGATCCCTACCTGACGGGGCAACTCGGTCTGGCATACGTTGAGGGCGCGCAGGGAGATTCGCTGAATACGGACCACACGCTGGTAGCGGAGCCAAAGCACTTTGTCGCGCACGGATCGCCGGAAAGCGGTGTGAACACGTCACCGGTGCACATCGGCGAACGTGAACTGCGAAGCGTAATGCTCAAGTCGTTCGAGCCTGCAATTCGCCACGGTCATGCGATGGGCGTGATGGCCGCCTACCACGAGATTGACGGGATTCCCATGACTGCGAACCCGATGGTGCTGCTGAAGATTCTGCGCGAGGAGTGGGGATTCAAGGGATTTGTCCTGTCCGATCTGGGGGCGATCCGGCGGCTGAATGAAGACCACCGGGTTACTGCCACTTTCAAGCAATCTGTTTGCCTGGCGATCAACTCCGGCGTGGACATGCAGTTCTATGACTTTGAGCACGACGAGTTCCAGCCCGCGATCAAGGCGGGCATTGAGGATGGAAGCCTTCAATCGGCAGCATTGGATCGGGCAGTGTCGGCGGTGTTGCGAGTCAAGTTCGAACTCGGTCTTTTTGACCGCCCGATGGTCGACCCGGCACTGGATGTGAAGGTTCGTCGATCGCCGGCGTACCTTGACCTTTCGCTGCAGTCTGCGCGCCAGTCGATGACTCTTCTCAAGAATGAGAATCGCCTGCTTCCGCTGTCCAAATCTCTGAAGAGAATCGCAGTCGTGGGTCCTAATGCGAATGTTGCGCGCTACGGAGATTACGCGGATGAGAGCGCCGGCGCGAAGATCGGCATGCTCGACGGAATAAAGACGATCATGCCGCAGGCGGTCATTCTCTTCGACGAGGGGAACGACATCTCTTCAGCTCTTGCGGCGGTTCGCGATGCTGAGATTGTGATTGTCGGTCTGGGTGAATGGACCGAGATTTCCGGGGAGTCGCACGACCGCTCGAGCCTCGATCTGCCGGGCAATCAGCAAGCATTACTCGAGGCGATGGTAGCCACCGGCAAGCCCGTCGTCCTGGTTTTGCAGAACGGCAGGCCGCTCACGATTCCTTGGGCTGCGGCTCATCTGCCAGCCATTCTCGAGGCTTGGTTTCCAGCCGAATTCGGTGGAACTGCCATCGCGGAAACCCTCTTTGGAGAGAACAATCCTGCCGGCCGTCTGCCCATCTCCTTTCCCAGGACGATCGGCCAGCTCCCCGACTTCTATAACTACGATCCTTCGAAGACGGAGGACTATGTGGACGGCAATATCAAGCCACTTTTCCCCTTCGGATTCGGCCTCAGCTACACGACCTTTGCCTATAGGAATCTGATCGTCAAGGCCCCCGCGCCGCAGAGCAAGGATGATGTTGTCATCACCGTGGACGTCTCCAACACCGGAGAGATTGCCGGGGATGAAGTGGTTCAACTCTACGTGCGCCAACTGGTGACTACAGTCGTGACACCGGTGAAGTCGCTGAAAGGCTTCTCCCGCATTCATCTCTTGCCCGCGGAGACGAAAACGGTTATATTCCGTCTTCCGCAAGAGCAACTCGCGGTGTGGAACGAATGGAATCGTTGGGTCGTAGAGCCGGGAGAGTTCACTGTTTGGGCGGGAGGGTCGTCTGAGGCCACGATGCAAGCAAATTTTATGTTACTGGGATAAGAAAAACTCTTGATGCGAGAAGTGTGGCACCGCGAAAGAGCGCCCAGGAACAGCAAGACAAGGTGTATTGATCGATGATTGAGGGAGGATTCGTGGCGAAGCGCAGGAATCTGAATGTTCTTTGTTTGGTCTTGGTGTCGCTCTGCTTTGCTCCGAAGACGCGACCGCAATCCGGAGCAGTTGCACCCTACCAATTCTCCCCAAAAAGACAGGTGGCTCTTGATCGTCTGGCCACATTGAATGCGATTCCCGCGAGTGACTGGCTTTATCACGTCGGCGACCATCCGCAGGGCGAGAGCATCGACCTGGACACAAGCGCCTGGCAGAAGATTGTTCTGCCGTTTCGTGCATCAACCGGAGTTGTATGGTTGCGCAGATGGATCACCGTCCCCCAGAGCCTGAGCGGGTATGACCCGAGTGGAGCCAGGGTGTGGTTCAAGCTCTCGCTTCAAAGCCCGGGACCGGGACCTGAATATCCTTACCAGATCCTCTACGTGAACGGCGAGCGAGTCGCGGAGGGACAACATCTCGAGCGGAGAGTGCTGTTCGGACGCGCAAGGTCAGGAGAGAAGGCGCTGATCGCAGTGAAAATGCTGGCGACTCAACACGAGAAGGGTGTTGAATCGGCGGAGCTGAAGGTCGACATCATCGACGGACGGCCCAGCCCAGATGACCTGTTGAATGAGATTCAATCCGCTGCGCAGATACTTCCAGCCATCGCCACAAGCCATGAGTCGTTAAATTCGCAGGAAGCCACGCTTGAATCGGCAGCCTCGGCAATCGACATTGCCGCTCTCGACAAAAGTGACCAGTCGGCATTCGATACATCTCTCAAAAAGGCCCAGACCGCGCTCGAACCTTTGCGACAGGATCTGTCGAGGCTTTCGATCCTCATGGTGGGCAATGCGCACATCGACGCCGCGTGGCTGTGGTCCTGGACCGAGACAGTGGATCAAGTTCACTTCACCTTTGCCAATGCGCTTCGGCTGATGAACGAGTATCCGCATTACACCTTCTCACAGTCGAGCGCACAGTATAGCGAGTGGATGGAGGAAAAGTTTCCCGACGTATTCGCAGGAATCCAACAGCGCGTGAAGGAAGGGCGCTGGGAACTCGTGGGAGGAATGTGGGTCGAGCCCGATTTCAATTTGCCCGACGGTGAGTCGGAGGTCCGGCAATTACTGGTGGGCACGCGCTATCTGCACAGCCGGTTCGGTGTCGATGTGCAAGTGGGATGGAATCCCGATTCATTCGGCTACAGTTGGCAGCTACCGCAGGTATACAAAAAGTCCGGCATTGACTTCTTTCTCACCGAGAAGATGGTGGAGAACGAAGTCAACCCTCTGCCTCTGAAGCTCTTCTGGTGGCAGGCCCCGGACGGTAGCCGTGTTCTGACCTACATCCCGCGCGACTTTGTGTTGGAGATCGATCCAGTCGACATTGCCGGCGATTTGGCGCGCGCCATCAAGATGAATCCCGGCGAGGACTCCATGCTGCATCTGTACGGACCGAGCTTCGGGCGGCTCTCGACAGAGACCGCGCGCAACGTGCTCGACGCCGGGGAGCGTTGGGCCCAGCCGGGTAAGGTGTACCCGTCAGCGAAATTCGGCACCGCCGAAGAGTTCTTTCGCAATGCGGCGTCAAGAGTTGCCGACAACTCGCCCACATGGAACTACCGCACGGCTGCCAACGGCGAAATCCAACTGCCGGATCCGCACGCGGGAAAGATCACAGTGCCCACATGGAAAGATGAGCTCTACCTTGAGCATCATCGCGGAACGTATACCACGCAGGCAGCACACAAGCGGAACATCCGAGAAGGCGAGGAGTGGGTGCTGAATGCGGAGAAGTATTCATCGCTGTGGTGGATGTACGGTGGGACGTACCCGGCGGAGCGATTGACAGAGGCCTGGAAGAAAATCCTGTTCAACGAGTTCCACGATCTTGCGGCGGGTTCTGGAATCAGCGACATCTACAAGGATGCGCAGCGGGACTTCGATCAGGTGCGCTGGTCCACGGAAGAGGCATCCACACAGGCGCTGAGTGCACTTGAGGCGCGAATCGATACGCGTGGCGCGGGACAGCCCATCGTGGTGTGGAACCCGCTTGGTTGGGACCGCAGCGGGATTTTGACGGTGGCAGTGCAAATGCCAGAGGCGGAAGCCGGGGGCATCTCTGTACTCGATAGCACGGGCAAGCCGGTAGCTGTGCAGGTTCTGTCTGAAGACCAGCCCACACATGCGTATTCGCTTCTGGTTGCGGCGCCGAGTGTGCCGTCGATGGGGTACACGGTGCTGCATGCGGTGAGCGGGCGGCATGAATTTGCAACCGATCTCCGGGCCGGAGGGTTGACGCTTGAGAATGCGCATCTGCGTGTGACCGTGGACGCGCAAAGCGGCTGTATCACCAGCCTGTATCTGAAGCAGTTGCACTACGAGTCGCTGGCCTCGGGCAGCTGCGGGAACCAGCTTCAGGCATTCGTCGATCTGCCCAAAAAAGACGATGCGTGGAATATCGATCAGGGGACGCTGGATCACTTTACACCGATCACGCGGGCCGACTCGGTGAAACTCGTTGAAAGTGGCCCATTGCGCGCGGTTATCCGGGTTACGCACAGTTGGCAGAGTTCGAAGTTCGTACAGGACATCACTCTCTATGCGGGGTCGGATCACGTGGATGTGGTCAATGATTTTGATTGGCACGAGACCCACGTTCTGCTGAAGGCTGCCTTCACACTGGCGGCTTCCAGCGCCATGGCCACCTACGAAATCCCGTATGGAGCGATCGAACGTCCGACGACGCGGAACAATAGTTGGGAGCAGGCAAAGTTCGAGGTCCCGGCGCTGCGCTGGGCTGATCTGGGCGATGGCAGGCACGGATTTTCTCTGCTCAATGAATCGAAGTACGGTTACGACTGCAGTGGCAGTGTGCTCCGTCTCTCGCTGCTTCGTTCGCCCGTGTGGCCCGACCCGAATGCCGACCGCGGGCGCCATCGCTTCAGTTATGCGCTCTATCCGCATGCGGGGGATTGGAAGTCGGCGCTTACGGTGCGTCATGGCTACGAATACAACTACCGGCTGCAGGCGCAAGCGGCGCAATCCCACCCTGGGTTATTGCCCGCGAGCCACTCGTTTGTGCGCGTGGAGCCGTCCAACCTGGTGCTGACGGCGATGAAGAAGGCCGAGGATGGCGACGGGCTGATTTTGCGCTTCTATGAGTGGGCGGGCCAGAAGACCGAGGCGCGTATCAGCGTGCCTCCCGGCGCAACTACCGCACACGTCACCAATCTCATGGAGAAGATCGATGAGGATGCCGCGCAGCGAGGCCTCATGCATCGCCAGGGCGGCAACATCAACCTTACCGTCGATCCCTTCTCTATCAACACCGTGCGCATCAATTACCGCCAGAAAGATGGTGATTAGAAGTAGTACGCTGCCAAGTTCAGTTGCGGAGAACTTGTGCTCCGCGGCCGTAAAGTATACTTCCTCTCGGATCGACCTTTTTGGAGATTCCGCTCTGAATTCAGTGAGCCTAGGTTGCTATAACAATTTTGCGCGAGGAATTCCAATTGATATCTACTGATTCAACGCAAGCCTCCTGGCTCGATTCAGCCATTGCTCAGCTTTCACACGCAAGCGTTACGGTGTTTGGGGACTTCTGTCTGGACGCCTATTGGTTGCTGGATACAGGCGCAGACGAATTGTCCGTCGAGACAGGGTTGCCTGTCAGGCGAGTGCGTAGCCAGCGCTACAGTCTGGGCGGTGCTGGCAATGTCGTCGCCAACCTCGTCGCTCTCGGTGTTCGCCGGGTGCAAGCGATCGGCGTTGTAGGACCGGATCTCTTTGGCAAGGAAATGCTGCGCTTGCTGAGCGCCTGCGGAGCCGAAACCCAGCCCGGGATGATTACGGATGACCTCTTGCAGACCATGGTCTATGCCAAGCCATGCCGTGGACAGGACGAGGAGAGCCGCATCGACTTCGGCGCTTTCAATGCGCTCCAGGAGAAGACGATCGATGCGCTGATTGCAGCCTTGCATCGCGCCTCCGCTGAAAGCGATGCGGTAATTCTCAATCAGCAGGTTCCGGGCGGAGTCAGCAGTCCGGCTGTGATCGCTCGAATCAATGAGGTGATCGCGAAGCATCCACGCACTCACTTTGTTGTTGACGCGCGGCATCGCGCGGAACTCTATCATCAGGCAGCATTGAAAGTGAATGCAAGTGAAGCAAGGCGTCTGCTAAATGAAGTAGCAGAGGAGCCCCTCTCCCTGAAGCAGGTTCGCGAACTTGCCCGCAGCGTTTCACGCGTGACAGGCAAGCCTGCATTCATCACCTGCTCTGATCGCGGAGTTGTGGTGGCGAGTGAAGATGCGGTTGAAGAGATTCCTGGAATTCAGGTTCTGGGAAAGACTGACCCGGTGGGAGCCGGCGACACGGTCGTGTCTGCCATCGCGGCTGCCCTGGGAAGCGGTCAAAGTCCTTTTTTAGCGGCCAGGCTTGCCAACATCGCCGCTACCGTCACCGTGCGCAAGCTGCAGCAAACAGGAACAGCCACGCCGGCAGAGATGTTGGCCATTGGCCCTGAGCCCGATTACATTTATGAGCCGGACCTCGCGGATGGTCCGCACCTCGCGCGATTCGCCGAGGGAACGGACATTGAGCTGGTAGGAGAACTGCGAAACGACCTCCAGATCCAGCACTGCATCTTCGACCATGATGGAACTCTCTCCATCCTGCGCGAAGGTTGGGAAAAGATCATGGAGCCGATGATGGTACGTGCGATTCTTGGCTCGCACTATGCAACGGCCTCATCTGCACTGTTCATGCGAATATCCAGCGAGGTCAGGAGCTTTATCGATGCCACCACCGGCATTCAGACCCTGGTCCAGATGAAGGGATTGGTTGACCTCGTAAGGCAAGCAGGCCTGGTGCCTGAGGAGGAAATCCTCGATGAGCATGGGTACAAACAGATCTTTAATGAAGACCTGTTGAAAATGGTGCGAGGGAGATTGAAGAAGCTCGAAGCAGGAGAACTGGTGCCCGCGGATTTCCAGATGAAGAACGCACAACCTCTCGTGGAGGAACTGTACAAGCGCCATGTCAAGCTGTATCTGGCCAGCGGCACAGACGAGGCTGATGCGATTGCCGAAGCCCGGGCGCTGGGATACGCTGACATGTTTGAAGGCAGAATCTTCGGCTCCGTAGGCGACGTCAATATTGAATCCAAAAAGCTGGTTCTCGAGCGCATCATTCGCGAGTACAACCTTGGCGGGCATCAGTTTGTGACCATCGGAGACGGCCCGGTCGAGATGAGAGAAACACGGAAGCGCGGCGGACTCTGTATCGGTGTGGCCAGCGATGAGGTGCGCAGGTTCGGCTGGAATCGGGCCAAGCGCGCACGGCTGATCCGCGCTGGAGCACAGCTCATCGTTCCTGACTTTAGTCAGCTGCCCGCACTGCTGCGGGTGATGAATCTCGCCTAGCGCAGCCTGCAAAGCTGTGAATCAGGGGTGCATAGAAGTGCAGATCGAGAATCCAAAAATCCTCACTGTCGAAGAGATGCGTGCTGAGCGCGACAGGATCGTTGCTCAGGGCAAGACGCTCGTTTTTACAAATGGATGCTTCGACATTCTTCACCGGGGCCACGTCACTTACCTGACCTTCGCGCGCAATCAGGGCGATGCGCTGGTGGTCGGCTTGAATACAGATGCGTCGGTCAAAGCGAATAAGGGACCCGACAGGCCTATCAACTCTGAACAGGATCGCGCCTTTGTGCTCGGGTCACTGCGCGCCGTTGATTACGTCGTTCTGTTCGGCGACGATGAGCCGAAGGAAATCATCGCCAGGATTCTGCCTCAGGTCCTGGTGAAGGGCAGCGATTGGGCGCACTATGTCAGCGGCAGGGACATCGTGGAGAGTCACGGTGGCAGGGTGGTGCTGGCAGATTTGGTTGAAGGGCGCTCTACGACAAATACGATTGAGCGCATCGTAAAAACCTATGGCCACGGGGGAAATGCCCATGAGTAGCATGATCGTCGTCACCGGCGCAGCCGGTTTCATAGGCCGCAATGTGGTAGCGGAATTGAACCTTCGCGGCCGCGATGACCTCTTGCTGGTCGACAATCTGGGTCACGACGAGAAATGGCGCAATCTCGTCGGTCTCCGCTACGAAGACATCCTCGAGTCGCAGGATTTTCTTGCCCGCTTGCAGGCCGACACTCTTCCCGGGATCGAAGGTGTAATTCACCTGGGAGCATGCAGTGCGACCACCGAACGCGATGCGGGATTCCTGTTGCGGAACAACTACCACTACACGCGAACGCTTTGTGAATGGACCTTGCGGCGCAAGGCCCGGTTCATCTACGCCTCAAGCGCGGCCACCTACGGCGACGGCAGCCAGGGCTATGACGACGATCTGGCGACTTTGGATCGCCTGCAACCGCTCAACATGTATGGCTACTCGAAGCACATGTTCGACCTGTGGGCGCAGCGGCATGGGCTGTTCGACCGTATCGTGGGCCTGAAGTACTTCAATGTCTACGGTCCCTATGAAGATCACAAGGAAGACATGCGCTCGGTGGTGCACAAGTCCTACCAGCAAATCAGGAAGACAGGTGTCGTCAAGCTGTTCAAGTCCTATCGGCCGGAATACGCTGACGGGGAGCAGTTGCGCGACTTCATTTTCGTCAAGGATGCGGTGGCGATGACGCTGTTCTTCCTTGAAAACCGAACCGCCGGCGGCCTGCTCAATTGCGGAACAGGACAGGCGCGAAGCTGGAAGGACCTGGCAACTGCCGTCTTTTCCGCGCTGGGCCTCCCGCCGGTCATTGAGTTCATTGAGATGCCGGAGTCGTTGCGAGGAAAGTATCAGTACTCCACCCTGGCCAGGATGGCGAGGATGCGGGCGGCCGGGTATGCTCAGCCGTTTACCTCACTCGAAGACGGGGTGAGGGAATATGTGACCGAATATCTTGCCAAGAAGCTTGGCGAGTAAGGGCAAGCTCTGCGTCAACCCAGGCTGCATAGGGCTATAAAGGGAGGCTCAACCAACCTATCTTCGACAAGCAGTGCGGCGTCTCGGCGGAGATACCCTGGCTCATGCTCTAAGCCGTTCAATTGTAAGGATTTTATGGCGGGCGCTGTAGGATTCGAACTCTGTTTCAAGTTTCCTATAATCAATTGTCTAGATCCAGAAGATATAGACGTAACCCTCCAGAAGACTCCCCCCAAAGGGTCCTACTAGTCAGATTTAGACTCGGGAATTGCCAGTCCCCACGTGCCTGAAAGACGTCCAGAATCTGGAATGTGCCGGACCGAGGGGAAGCGTAACCTGGCCCAACGGAATCAATTTTCGTTGTCCGGGAGCAAGGGGTCCTTACACCGACGCCCTTGCGTCTCACTGAATTTGCCGAGATCTGGGAACGGAGCGCAGACCAGGCGCAGAGCACGAAATCAACAGATTCCTCCGTGATCGCAGTCACTGACAGTTCATTGCAGGCGGTAAATTATCAAGCCCGCCAAGTTCCTCTCGTGCGAAGTTCGAAGATCTGCAGGTTAGCAAACGGGGAATCCAGAGTAGCCTTCGGGACGGGAGAACTGCTGCGGGCTGTCGCGAACTGCCACTGATGTTTCCTTGGCGATTTTCTCCATCTTCACGTCGGAAAGGTGCGAGAGCGTATGAGCGTGTCGGAGCTGGAAACTACCTCTTCAGGCTTCAAAGCATCAAAGTATAACTTCTTCGTTAAGTACGATAAGGACAGTTATTATGGTTACAACTTCCTCTATCGGAGCATTGTTCGCGTCCCTGATCGCACCTATCCAGCGGTTCAACAATTTCTCACTCAAGCAACGCTCTCAACGGAACTAGACGAACACGCACCGAACCGAAACCCACAAGGCATCCCTGAGTCGCTTCACGCTCTCCAAGAGGCCAGCTTCATCGTGGACAGGAACGTCGATGAGATGAAGCTGATAAGGTTCAGGTATTTTCGTAATCTCTTTGCAAACGACTTCCTTAGTCTTGTCGTATTGCCGACGCTCCAGTGCAATTTCTGTTGTCCATACTGTTTCGAGTTCAAGAAACCGATGGCCATGAACGACGATGTTCAAGGCGCATTGATTCGCTGGGTTGAGAAGACATTCACGAATACGAGACGTCTGCATGTGGCTTGGTTTGGCGGAGAGCCTCTCATGCAAAAGAAGAGGATTTCAAGTTTGACCGAGCACTTTCAGTCATTTTGCACCCGGATCGGCGCAAGCTATGAGTCTTCCTTGGTAACTAATGGGTTTCTTCTTGATTCGAAGTTTCAACAGAGCCTATCCGACCTTAGAATTAAGAGCATTCAGATTACGCTGGACGGAGACAAAGAAGCACATGACAGATTCAGACATTTGAAGAATGGAAACGGAACTTTTGACCGAATATACGAAAACATCCTTTCCTTCTGTGACAACATTGACGACTGTACCCTTAGCTTACGAATTAATTGCGGCGACGATAATTACTCGCGAATTGAGAAACTGTTAGCGGACTTTCCGTCCAAGGTGAGAGCCAAGGTTCTCGTCTACTTTCGCTGGATCTTTAAAAGCCAAGCGTCAAGATACCAAGAATTCTCCAGTAAGGCGCGTGGTCTTGCACCATATGAGGGACTGTCGCGGCTTTACAGAGCCGCGATGACTTTGGGCTGGCGCACGATTAATCCGCTCGGTCAATTCAAGGATGGGTTTTGCGATATGGATAAGTTGAATCATTTCCAGGTCGACCCCGAAGGAAATGTGTATTTATGTAGCCATAGTTATAGGGCGTCTGAA
Organism: uncultured Occallatibacter sp.; assembly: GCA_964396795.1. Lineage (GTDB taxonomy): Bacteria > Acidobacteriota > Terriglobia > Terriglobales > Acidobacteriaceae > Telmatobacter. Next base: position 26,417 of record CAYNGB010000045.1, read on the forward strand.
GCAATTGGCTCCGTTGTAGGTGGCATGGGGACCATCGGGCCGAAGGAACACAATCGTTATGTAGACTGGTACGCCGCTAACCCGTTTGAGGATAAGAAGTGCACTGAATGTATGTTGCTGCCTGCTTGTTTTGGCGGATGCCGAAAGACAAGAGTGGAAGGGGGGCCAGTGTGTACTGAGGAATCTGGTGCAATTGAGGTCTATGTCAACGACCTCATAAGGGAGCGTCTCAGCAAAATCGCAGTCTAAGTCCCTATTACCGTAAAACAATGTGTTAACAAGAAGGAGACAACGATGGCAACGAAGAAGCCCAATCCTAGGTCTCGCCGTGCAAGTCCGAAAGTTGCGCAGGGAATATCCTTCTATGCGCTTGTGCCTGTTGAACTCATCGACAAAGGTGATGACAAGTCGCAGTATGGCAATGGAGTTCCCGGATGCGGCATGCCGGGTTGCTTAATCATGTGCGGCAGCGGCTGCGGATGTTTGGGTGGGGGCTGTGCGGCCCCATGCCTAAAGTAGCTTATTAGCTATAGGATGGCTATCTCACAAAGACCCTACTGTGATTGAGACCAGTTGTGGGGGCGGGGGATATTACCTCCGCTATGCTCAGGACTCACACAGCGACATCGCACAGCGGATGGCGTGTATTAGCGCGGCCTATAGCGGCGCGGAGTTCTTGATCAAATTCGTATTTCATCCAAGATCAAATACGCCAACAATTCTGGCGGATAGTCCAAGTTCCGCTCTTGAGGTCTGGCGAGGCACGATCCTCCACAAGAATCCCGCGGCCTGCATTTCATTCAATTGTAAGGATTTTATGGTGGGCGTTGCAGATTCGTATTCACTTAGTGTATCTAATAAAATCAAAGACTTACGCAGACTTTCAATTCGCGATACCCCCAAAGATACCCCATTTGATTTCCTGGACACATCTTAGACAAGAACGTCAAGACGAGCCGGGAATCGAACCCGGAACCCCCGGGCTTAGAAGTTCCTTCAGGCCTCAGTACCCTGCCTTGCCACCATTTACCCTTGTTTGCTCTCCTCTAATGTTTATAGGGGTCCCAGCGACCTGTGGATTACCCTGCTCTCCCGCCACTTACTTTGGAGACTCTCCACGAATCTACCCACACTCCCCACAATTTCCCCCACAGTATTTTGCTTAAATACACCAAAATACGGGTAAGACGGAGCAATCATCGGTGAGCGAACCCGGGTGGAGATTCTGTCTGAGCTTGCAGTGCTGCGACTTTGTTACTGAAAACGGAAATAGAGCCCGCTCCCGATACTGGGTTCTTATGCACCTTCGTCACGGAAGGTATTGCTTCAGCTTCCACGGTCCTGAGGCACTGGACGCCTGGGACCGTGTGATTCTCACCGGAGACGCCATGGCCTCAAGCACATCCACGTCGTAATACTTGTAGAGATCGAGACAAAACAACTCCGGCGCCGACCGAATAGGTACTGGCGTTTCCAGGAGGAATGCAAGACTGTGAATCGCATTGCGGCTGTCAACAACTGAGAACAAATCCGGTTGGATTGCGGCTGCTGTGAGCGCAATCAGTTGACTCCGAAACCCATCTGTCTCCACGTTGATCTGTGCAACCCCGCTGGTCGAGCGAAACCATTTGGCTGCCGAGATCAACTGCGCCACTTCCAACCCTAAAGGACGGGAGCCACTGGCATCGGCAGCATTGCCCAATCCGTTGGATCCTCCGGCCCGGGCGCAGAAGGACCGTCGAAGAGTAGATTAAGCGCCAGCACCTGCTCTCCGCGGTCTACGTGGTTGGATACGGCCGCTCCCGCAAATCCATACCCTTTATCGTTGAGTACAACCACTGCTGGCTGGTTCTCGGGGGCGGTAATCTCCTGAAGCAAGATGCCGGTAGCGCTCAGGCCGTTCGAAAACCCGAATCGATAGGCGAGAAAATGAAAGTCAAGTCCCAGACCATTTGCAACTCTGAGCGCCTGCACGGTCGATACCGGGTCGTAGCGCACCAGCGTTCGCAACCTCTCCCGCTCCCGTTGCGACCAATTCGTGCGTATATCCCCTGGTTCGGGGATTGGCTCCCGTTTAATGCCTTCGGCAATCTTTCTGGCCAGCGAGAGTATCGTGAGGTTATTGTCCGGCACTTCGATGGCGAGTTCCCGCGGTGTCCGGATCTCATCGTCGCTGATGATCTCCGATGAAGATATAGGCAACCCAAACTCCCGGCTGAAGAACAGATAGGTCTGTTCCCGGTTGTCGAGCTGATAGTTGTGCGTCCCAGGATTAAAATTCTCATGCCATTGCAAAGCATCAGCGTGCCCAAACAGTTGGAAGAACGGCTTCACATTCTCATAGATATAGGGCTCTACCAACGGCGCGCGGAAGCAGCAACTGTCTACCGCGTTGTGTATGAGAAGAGTCGAACGTGGGGCGCGCATTGCAATGAACTCCGGATAGTCCATGCCGCGCATCAGGTCTGGTGCACCCTCTTCGACCTCGTCCGGATCATGGGGGCGCGTGAGGTTGGATTCACGCGACCCAATACCGGCAACCTCCACTGAAGCAGCTATGCGCTCGTCCAGCGCACTCAAGAGCACGGTCTGCCACCCTCCGCCGGAGAGGCCCGTCATTCCCACACGCGCTGGATCAACCTCAGGCAACGAGGCCAGATAGTCCAGCCCACGCCGCATTGCAAGGTAATGAAAGCCCAGGACGTTCAACCCGACAAGATTCAGCTGCGCACCGTAGTCGTGGAGATTCCCTTCCTGCGACAGATCTCCAAATGCGGGCCACTCGAGGTTCAACGCAATCATCCCGCGCTTTGCGAAATTAATGCAGCGTTTTTGCTCATATTCCACGGCAGTTCCGGCTGGTTCGTGGCCCAGGACGTTCAGAATTGCCGGCACCTTGCCCGAAATCTTGTCAGGCTCATACAAGAGAGCCGTTGACAGGAACCCGGGCACGATTTCATAGCGTAGCTTGCGGATGCGATATCCGTGTCTCGTCTCAATTTCTCCAGCTTGTTCAAAATGGGGAGGCGATTCAACCCATTCGCGCGGTCACCCATGATAGGCAATGTCATGAAGAATATGCTGGCGCAGGCTTCCAACCAGCATTCTCCATTCCTTCGCAGTTGAAGCTTTCGGCAATGGAGGTATGCGGGTCATTTCAAACTGCTTCATTTCATACTGGCTGACCTCTGCGGGCTGCACGTTCGTTTGCAGCGCCTGTTCAACCGAGGGCAAACTGGTCATCTGTCCAATGGCAGAAGATGCCACCAGGAGAAATAGAAAGCCTGAAAGAAGCGGTGCGTCTCCAAAATTCTGTCTATGGCTCTCCACGCTTCTATGTTCTTCATGCATAATTCTGATTAGACGACAGAACATGACGGAGAATACCTTTCGCTTTCCTGATGCAGGTGCTGAAGTCCACAGTGATCCCGCCCTATCTTTGTAGTGCGGTCGCAGCCCAAAGCGGCGGAGTCGTTCACTTTCCAGCAGCACTTACTTGAACAACCTTCATCGGCGCGGCCAGCGCTCCCAGCGAATCAATATCGAATTCCTTGTAGAGATCGAGGCAAAACAGCTCTGGGGCAACCCGCAAAGGGACTGGCTTATCCAAGAGAAAGCCCAAGGTCTTCATCCCGTTTTGCGCGGTCACCTCGGCAAATGCCTTGGGGTCGAGTGCGGCTGCAACCAGCGCAATGACCTGATTGCGGATTCCATCCGTTTCTACCTTGACTTCGCTTGCTCTTCCAACGGCCTGGAGCCAATGCGCTACGGAGAGCAATTGAGCGGCCTCTAACCCAAGCGAACGATCGCCGCTGCTGTCCACCAGCAGTTCCCAATCGCTCGAGTCAGGCACTTCAGGTCGCGTTGCCCCATTGAACAGAACATCCAGCGCCAATACCTCGTGTCCGCTGCTCAGGCTTTGGAACACTTGTTCTCCTGCGGCTTGGTAACCCTTGTCATTGAGCACAATTGTGACCGGCTCATTAGCCGGAGACGAATCCTGCTTAAACCAGATCCCCGTGGCGCTCAAACCATTCGATAAATCGAAGCGATAGGATAGGCTCCGGAAGTCCATCCCCTTGGAGTTAGCCATCCTAAGCGCACGATCTACCGTTACAGGCTGATAGCGCACGACAGATTTCAACTTTGCCCGTTTCGTTTGTACCCACTCCGTACGTCCCCCATCACTTTCTGGAATTGGCTCTCGAACGATCTTTGTCGCCAGGCTCCTAGCCAGTCCAAGAACAGTCTCGTTGTCGGCCGGAATGCCAGCCGCAAGTTCCTGGGCCGTATGAATCTCACTATCACTGAATATCTCGTTATTGGCGACTGGCAAGTGAAAATGTTCGGTGAAGAATCTATATGCCTGAATGCGGTTATCGAGCTGATAGTTATGCACCCCGGGATCGATGTTTTCGTGCCAGTCGAAATTCTCTTGAGCCCCATACATCTCGAAGAAAGGTATCACGTTTTCATGAATATAGGGTTTGACCAGCGGCGCCCTGAAGCAGCAACTATCCACTCCGTTATGCACCAGCAAAGTTGGTTTTGGTGCATGCATGGCAATCAGTTCTGGAAAGTCAAATCCTTTCATGAAATCAGGCGCATCCTCTTCTATCTCGTAAGTGTCTCCTGGGGCGGTAAGATTCGATTCTCTCGACCCAAGACCGGCCACCTCTACACTTACCGCAACGCGGGGATCCAGAGCGGCGAGCAGAACTGTCTGCCAACCACCCCCAGAAAGCCCCGTAACGCCGATGCGCGCGGGATCCACTTCCGGCGAGGAGGCCAAATAGTCCAAGCCCCGTCTCATCGCCAAGTAGAACAGGCCTAGCGCATTCGATCCTACAAGATCGAGATGAGCACCGTAATCGTGTGCGTTATCCGGTTGTGAAAGCTCACCAAACTCCATCCAGCCCAGATTCAGTGCCACCATGCCGCGTTTGGCGAGATTGATGCACCGCTTCTGCTCATACTCCACAGCAATCCCTGCTGGCTCGTGCCCGATCACATTCAGAACGGCAGGCGCCCGTCCGGAAATCCCTTCCGGCTCGTATAGCAGCGCCGTTGACACAAACCCAGGCACGATCTCATAACGAAGCTTGCGAATCCTGTAGCCGTGACCGGATTCAATCACCCCCATCTCCTCGAAGTGCGGTGCGGATTCCACCCATTCCCGCGGCCATCCATGAAACGCAACATCGTCGAGAATGTGCTTGCGCAGTCGGCTCACCTCGGCAGTCCACTTTTCGGAACTCGAGGGTCGCGGCAGCGGTGGGATACGGTCCATAAGATAACGTTGTAGCTGAAACTGAGTCACCGCCGGAGGCTGCACGGGGTGTGCTAGCGTTTCAACGATGGACGGAAGCATTGTTGTCTGTGCGTGGACATCATGATTTGCAATCACCATGGCACATAATGCACATACCAAAAAAACGCGCAAAGTCATCTTCCTCATACGGTTTCCTTTTCCTCTTCCATAGCTCGCTGGCGGCCTGGGTTGACCGCAAAGACTTTGCTGGCAATTGAATCAGTTCTCCAGCCTTAAATATCCTTTTGCGCTACGCTCTCAATGTACTCATCTCCAACGCCGCGCGACGCGGCCACCCGGAAATCTCTCACATCGCGAAGCGCGAAGACCGGAGCCTTGTGCGCTCTGGGCGTCTTTATGTGGAACAGATCGGCGCCGTCCACGTGGTCCATCCGGAAAACAGGCCGTGCATCCGCTTCCCTCATTGCAATCTCCACGTTCGTCAACTCGATATTCTTCACGTGGCGAAGAAAGAACCCGCTTGCTGGAATATCGCCGAACATGTCGGGGTCTGGATACGGATTGTCTTCCGCTGCCTCTGTTGGATTGAGCGCAGCCATCGCCTCTGTTCCGCCGCCGCCGTGCTCCAGGTACACATCGTGAATCTTCACATCCTCGATGTCGTGGCCTGGAATGCCGGCAATAATCCCTCCGCCGCCTAGTCGAGTCACTGAGTTGTAACTCACAATATCGCTCAGCGTAACTCCTCGCAGACTGCCCACGGGAATGCCGGCCGGTCCTCTCATCCTGCTGCCTAGGCGCAGAAACAACGGTGTGTTGGTGCAGTCACGCATGGTAATACCGGACAATATAAGGCCTTCAATCACAGCTCCGTCGGAGCTTTCAAGTGCAAACCCTTTGCTTCCGTCAAAAACGCAATTGGAAATGGTTATATTTTTGAAGCCACCGTTGGATTCGGTTCCCAGCTTGATGCTTCCATTGAATTCCTCCGGGAAGTACGGAACCACCTTGGATTGTCCCGCCTTGTCTTTAGACCATCGCTTCCACGTCCCGTCCAATATGGAGCCCATCTCGTAAGCGCCAGTAACATAGCAATTCGTGATCGTTACATTCTCCGTTGAACGCGCATACCCTAGCGCAAACGAGCTCTTTGGGCAAATCGCGTCGTCCCACGGAGAGTTCACGCTGCAATTCGAGATGCGCACATTGCGGCAGCAATCGACGTCAATGCCATCACGGTTGGTATCGATCAGCAGGTTATCAATCGTCAGGTTATCGACGCCCGTTGCCAGGAGGGCGAAATGTCCGCCCTCCAATATGGAAATATCGCGCAAAACGATGTTGTGGCAGTTTTTCAGTGCGATGGCCTTGTTACCCATCCCCGGAGTCTCGGCCAGCGGTACTTCGCTGGCTCCGCGACTCAGACCTTTGCCCCAGATCAACCCTGTCCCCACAATCCCCACATTGTGGATGCCCTCGCCCCAGATCAGGCTGTTATGCCAATGGCTATGCCCGTAGTCCTGATAGCGATCCCATGGTTCATTTGGTTCGGCTGCATCGTAAGCTCCGGTAGACCTGCCCTCCACCGGAACACTTGCAGCAAGGATCGTTGCGCCGGAATCGAGAGATAGAATCACATTGCTCTTGAGGCGGATCGAGTAGGAAAGGTAAACCCCCGGTGGAAACCGAACAGTGCCTCCGCCATTTCTACTAGCAGCCTCAATGGCCTTGTTAATGGCGGATGTATCGAGGGTTGTGCCATCACCCTTTGCCCCAAAACCCCTAACGCTGAATCCCGCGTCGACAGCCTTCTCTGGTATGGAAGCATGTTGTGCGCGACTCAGGGGAATGGCGAGTGCTTCAACTGCAGCCCCCGCCACACCTGTTCCCGCCAGTTTCAAGAAGTCTCTACGAAACGAATTCAGATCCGTCAATTTCCTTGATGCTCCCATCTTTCTGTGCACAGCCACAATTCACTCTGCAAGCCTTGTTTAGAACGACGCCTTGAGTCCGAACTGCATGGTCCTAGGTTGAGCAGTTCCATAAGACGTCGGTCCCCCGTAGGCGCCCGATCCCCGCGTTCCGCCGATCTGGCCGAATCCAACACTGTTCTGAACGTTGCCGGGCAAGCCGAAGTTGACATTGTTGAACGCATTGAAGAACTCACCCCTAAACTGAGCAGAAACCCGCTCGCGGATTTTAAAGTTCTTGATTGCGGCAAGGTCAGTATCGAAAAACCTTGGACCGAACATGGCATTCTTCCCGCTGTTGCCGAATGTTCCTATTGCGTTTGCAGTGAATGCGGTAGGATCGAACCATTGCCCGACAAGACCCGGATGCGGGACGTGGCCGAGAACCGCTTTGCCGATGTTCGGAATAGTCAGGTCGGCCCGATCCGATCCGATGGCGCTGAATGAGTTATCGACGCCGCTGAATATGGTGAATGGATTTCCCGTTTGCCAACTGGCAATCGCCGTGAGTTCCCAGCCGTTCACAATCTTGTCCGTCAACCTTTGTACGTGAACATGTGGAGTCTCGTAATTCCCGTTGAGTTTGAAGACCTTGCTCAGGTCATCCGCCGACGCTCCGTAATCGAAGTGCCGTCCACAGTTACAGGAATTCGTGTAGTATGGGGAACCTTGCGGAGCATAATCATCCAGCGCCTTCGACCATGAAAAGTTGCTTAACAATGAGAATCCCTTTGAGAAACGCTTCTCGACCGTAACCTGGGCAGCATTGTAATTGCTGTTCACGCCAGAATTGATTGAAGCGATCGACCCATAGTTCGGATACACCCGCCGTTGCTGGGTGTTCGCTTCCGTCGACTGCCCGGGAATATAGATGGCGGGATTCAGTTGTAAGAGTCCGCTTTCCTGGTCGCCGGTGCCGTAAAGACGATGACCATTGTTGCCGAAATAGGCCACGCGAAGCAGCCAGTCCTGCCAAAAGCCGTGCTCATAGGTAAGGTTGTAGGTCAGGACCATCGGCAGTCGAAGGTGTGGGTCCTGTAACTGCGAGAATGAGATTGCGCCGGCCGGAAAGGCCGCGGATGGACCCGGATTCACCGGACCAAACTCTGCCGGGAACGGGCTAGCGACACCCGCGCTGCCGTAAGGATCGGCAAGGCTTATATCAGTGAGATTGATGACCGGGGCAAATGGCGGAACGCCGACTATCTGCTGATAGATGAGAGAATTCGGAGGCTCATAGTAATATCCGATGCCGCCGCGCAAGCTATTCTTTGCGTTCGCGTCCAGTTGATAGGTAAACCCGAGCCTCGGGCCGAAATTATTATAACTGGCGAAGATACCCGAGTCCGGGCATCCAGGGTCGTGGTTGGAACCCCCATAGATTAATCCCGGTGGTGCGTTGGGATACCGCACCGACTCCGCGGCGCCCGGCTCGAAACATGCAACTCTGCCCAAACTGTCTTTAGATGGAACAAACGGATCCCATCGCAGGCCCGCGCTCACCGTGAACCGTGAGGTTGCCTTCCAATCGTCCTGTATAAAGGCACTCCAATTAATGCCGGTAAAATCCAGGTACAACCCACCGCCCTGAACGAAGCTGGACATCGCTCCCAGTTCGAAATCCGCCATGTCGTAGCCTGTCAATGCGTTGTAAAACTCGAATGTGCCGCCCTCCTGAAACGTGTTGCCCATTGGTTGTGTTACGCGAACAAACTCTCCGCCGAATTGAAGCACATGCTTGCCTCTGGTGAGAGTAGCGATCTCCCGTAGGGACTGATCCCCCCGATTCCAGACTCCATAGTTTCCGCTACCTAATCCAAAAGTGCTCACTCCAAGATTGAGTGACGGAACATCTCCACCGCCCTTGCCCGGCGGAAGGGCGATCTTCACTCCCGCATCTGCCATGGAGAATGGCGCTGACGAATAGGTCGTGCCGTCAATGAGCGTCAAGCCGTAATAGCTTCCAAGCAGCGCGTGCGGCGAGATCGTATAAAGGTCCACCACACTCACGTTCTTGTCGAGCAGCGTTTCACTGCTGCCGCTCATTTCAAGGATATTTGTGGTTGGCGGCAGAACCAGAGGCTGGGAGTAGCTCTGTTGGAAATAGTGGCCGCTAAGATGATGCTGGCTGAAATTGAAGTCCAACTTCGCCAGATACTCATTGGTCGTCTGAATTGTGGGCAGGCCGTTAAAGTAGAGGCCGTCGTTTGGCTCTCCTGGAGGCGCCGGAAAACCAAGGGACGCAGCATTGGGGAGAGGAATCTTGTTAAGTATGTAGGTTGCGATCGGGCTGACTGGAATCTGGTTGTTGTTGTAAGGAACTCCCGTATTCGGATCTGCGAGTTGAACGCATGTACCCAGCGAGGTGCTACAGATTCCGGCCGCTGGCAGCAGATCAGAAAAGTCTCCTTGGCGCTCGTCGGAGTTGGGCACATAAGCGCCTTCCCCATTGTTTGTTGAGCTGTACCTGGTTCCTTGGTAGCTCCCAAAATAGAAAAGTCTATTCTTTAGAATCGGCCCCCCAATATCTCCCCCAAATTGGTTCTGGTTCAGCGGGCTCACAGTGGTCGCAAAGTAGTTTTTTGAATTAAAGACGGAGTTCTGGGCAAATTCAAAAGCATCGCCATGGATCGAATCGCTTCCGGACTTTAACGTGACGTTGACAACACCGCCAATCGCATCACCATATGTGGCGCTCATATTGGCAGTCATCAGATTGAAGTCTTGAATGGCATCTGGATTCGGAAGGGGCAGATTTGTGTTGATGTAAGTGTCATTGAAGTCCGCACCGTCCAGTTGGTAGCTGACACCATTTGCTCCGGCGCCGTTGACTTTGGCATATTGCTCGCTGGGAAAAACACCGCCCTCACAGTTTGCCGCGCAGTAGTTGGCCGTGACGTTTGACGCGCCGGGCGTTAGAAACACCAGCTGTTGTACGTACCGACTGGACAATGGCAACTCGACCACTTGTTTCTGGTCGATGACCTGACCAAGTGCCGCTGAATCGGTTGTCACCATCGTTGCATTGGCGGTGACTGTAACACTCTGAACAATCGAACCCATCTCCAAGTGAATCGGTACTGTCACTGCCTGGCCAACGGCCAACTCGATCCCTCGCTGGATATAGGATTTAAAGCCGGACATCGACGCGGTCACTTGGTAAACTCCCACCGGCAGGCTTGGGAACAGATATTCGCCGGATGCGCTCGTCGTGGCCGACTGCGAGTACCCCGTGCCTATCTGCTCCACTTGGATGGTCACGCCAACGAGTGCCAAACCCGACGCATCGACAACTGTGCCATTGAGTCGCGCCGTCGTAAACTGCGCCGAGGCTGGAAAGCCAAGAGCGGATGCCAGAAGCAAACCTACACAGAAAGAAATGCAAAGCTTTGTTCCCATGATTGACTTCGCGACTAATTTCATAAGATTTTCCTTCCATCCTCCGATACCCATCGCCGGATCCCGAACACGCGGCACGGGCCAATTTCCCGGCGCGATCCGTTCGCCTTGCCACGCCTTATCTGCTGAACAAGGCACTCGGCAACTGTTAACTAACAGGGAATCAGGCTGTAACAGATCGACTCCCCCGCATTGCCCAGGTGGCTGATTCTGTTGCGATTCACGATGCAAGATCGGTGGCGCTCTTGCTCTTCAGTGTGATTAAGTGTCACTGCTTCTCGCTTGTCAAATAGATAGTGATTCGCATCTACTAATGTGTCCAATGGACTGAACTGATCCTCGTCAAAGCAGCTCTCCCATATTCAAGTCGTCTTGGTACTACTGCATTTACTAAGATCTTCGCTCCGTTCGCCGAGTTCTTCTTTGTCGGGCCCGCTCATTCGCACTAGCTGATCGCTTGCCAACTATGCCATGCATCCTAGCTTCCTCCCACTTAATGGAAGCGAGCGTCAGATTTCCGACCACTCACTGCGCTCCCTCCCTTGTCGACGCCATGAAGACGGGGGAGTCACTCACCAATGCACAGTCCAGCCTCACGCTTTCCGAGATCAATAAAACTTTGGAGATGGCAAAGAGGTCCGCGAATGTGTCGAAGGGGGCCTTGCAATGTCTTGTTTATCTCAAGAGAATCAACCGCAAATAAACAGTTCCTCAACGTGAACCATTTCTAATTAATTGGAGGGTTTCTTGGAAGGACGGGGTTTTCAATCACTTCATCCAAAGGCGGCAGGCGATCTCCCGCATGAGTGCTCGTATTGAAGTGCCGCAATTTCTCATGCACTCCTCGCCAGTATTGATATTCAGCGTCCCATCGCCCCAAAGCCGATTCCAGACGGTATGGCCTGTATTCTTGCAGCCACTCCGCCTGGTACGCCGTCTTCAGGTCCGTGATCCGGTCCATCAGGTCCGTGACGCCCGAATGATCATAGTGAGTCACTTGCGATTCCCATTCATTCCACCAGCGCTCTGCGTCCGGTCGTGCGCCGCCGAGCTTTTCCCAGATTGCTGCCAGGTCTAACGGCGTCTGGAATTTCTCACCGGCATAATCGAGCAGTTCGCTGCCAATCATCAGGCTGTTCACCGCCTGCGGGTCTGCGCCCAGACTCCTGGCATGAATGAGTGCAGTCTCTGTCTGTTCCGCATGCATTCGGGTCTCGTGCAAGTCCTCCCAGTGGGCTGCTAGATTCTTATAGATGGGCGAGAAAAACGGATCTTCCCACAGCCCGAACATCGACTCCGATTCGAGCACTTTCTGTATGTCCGATTCAGCGACAGACATGTCAGAAAGTGCTGATGCAATATCCGGGGCAATTGCCGCCGGGTACATCTGCCGCGCATAGTCGGAGAAGAAATCGGCCCGATCCATGGGGACGGATTGCCAAGGCGCCGCCGCCCCATACGCCATGCTTGGCAGCGACATGCGAAGCAGCAGTTGGGCATCGTCGGACCACACCGAGTTAATCAGGCCGAGTGCCCTGGAGTGCCGTCCCGCAGCCAGGAACGTATCGATGTTTTCATACGCGGTCTTATCATCAGGAACAATCTGATCGTAGCTTTTCACTCCTGGTTGCACTAAGTACGGAACATTGTGGGCGACTAATGGAGCAAGCCAGTGCTTATACGCTGGATCTTCCGAAGTCGAATGCCAGGCGACAGCAATCATCCCTGAAGGAAGCTTTGAGATGATGTCAGGGTATTTCACCAACATGTCGCCATAGGCCATCACGTGTTTCTGATGTCTCTCGAATAGGGACGACACCGCTGTGAGTTGCTTCACAAATAATGCCGTCGGGGCAGTGGCGATGCGTGATTCACTCGTCGCCGAATCGATTTGAAATATCTCATCGAATCCAATGCTGACAAATGGACTGGGAAAGAGTCCCGCAAACTGGCTTGCCCAATCCGACAACAGAGGCATCGCCTTCGGATTGCGCGGGTCAAACTCAGTCCCGTGTGCCTCATCCGAGATCTCGGAATATTGCTCTAACCTGAATAGATCGTGCTGGCGGCTGTACAAATCAAGAGCCGGAATGACATCAATATGTCTCTCTCGGCCGTAAACGACGATCCGCCGCACTTCTTCTTGCGACAGTCGTCCCTCCGAATTCAGTAGCGGATAACCCAATAGCTCAATGCTGTCTTCGTTGTAGACGTAGTATTGGTTCGCCTTCCACCGCGAAAGGAAGTCAATCTGGCGCTCAATTTCATTTTCTGTCGGCAACGGGCCATGGCTGATGTCCACCATCGTTCCCCGGTATGCCAGCGACGGCCAATCATGGATCTCTACTACCGGAAGCACGGCCTGAACACCTTCGCCTTCAACGAGCTGCCGCAGGGTTTGTGCGCCGTAAAATATCCCCGCAGACGATCGGGCATGAATCGTGATTCCTCGATCCGTCACCGTCAGATCATAAGACTCCCGGGACCCTGGCCCCGATGCTTCTCCCGGCTGCGCCAGCGGCTCATCTTGTAAGCCAACACGGTCTAGAACAATCTCCAACCCCGGTTCTGTTTGTTGCCATTCGACCCGATCGGGACATCTAGTCCTGTGCGCTCTCGCATCCACGACTGCAACTCCTCTGCAGCGAAGCTGTCCTCAGTGCCGGGAGGAGACAAAACCGTGATTCTCAACGCTCTTAAGGGAATGGTGCCATTACCATACCGAACCTGCTGCGGTCGCGGTAGGAGCGGGCTGTGCTCCGCATAACCCGCGCGGCACACTAGCATGCTCAACAGCAACACAAGCCACGTCTTTCCACTCATGAAGGCTCCTCTAAGGAGACTCTGATTAAGTTCTTGTCGGTTCGCGTAGGTGTGGATAGATTGC
>CAYNGB010000046.1:0-19920 GCA_964396795.1 uncultured Occallatibacter sp.
CCTTTGGGTTATGAGCCCAACGAGCTACCGGGCTGCTCCACCCCGCATATACAGTTTAGCAACTGCCTGACTAGGGGTCAAATGGCTCCTGCACCGCAGGATAGCCCAATCCGTTACACTGCTTGCAGCCGGTCCCGCCAGCGAGGAAGCCCGCAGATGCCTCAACTCTATGCTTTTGTTCTGGCTGCCATTGTGGTCGCATTGCTGGCGGTCGCCCTCTATCGCACCTCCCAAGTTAAAACCAAAGCTGACTATCTGGTGGCCGGCCGTTCGCTCCCCGCGATCGTGTTGGTGCTCACCCTGCTCACCTCCTGGATCGGCGCCGGTTCCCTCTTCGCCGGAGCCGAGAACGCCTACAAAAACGGCTTTGCCGCGCTGTGGCAGCCGGCCGGCGGGTGGCTGGGCCTGCTGCTCATCTACTTCATCGCCCCCCGTGCACGCAAATTCGCGCAATTTACGCTGCCCGACCTCCTTGAAGCCCGCTACAACCAGACCGCGCGTGTGCTGGGCACCGTGGCTATCCTCTTTGCCTACGTAGGCATCACCAGCTACCAATTCAAGGGCGGCGGCGACGTGTTGCACCTTATTTTTCCTTCGACCGTCACTCCCGAGTTGGGAACCTACCTCATTGCCACATTTGTCATCGTCACCACGGCCATGGCCGGCATGTCGTCAGTGGCCTACATGGATGTTGCCATTGGTTCTCTGGTTACTGTGATCTGTATCGTGGCTGCGCCCATGCTTTTCTTTAAGGCGGGTGGTTGGACGGGCCTTCATTCTGCGTTGCCCGCCGAATACTTCCAGGCGCTCGGCAACTACCGCCTTGACGCGCATGGCGTGCGGCAATCTGTGGGGATGGGTATCCTCCGTGGTCTTGAGTTCCTTCTGCCCGTCCTTCTTCTCATGCTTGGCAACCAGGTCATGTATCAGAAGTTCTTCTCCGCAAAGTCCGAAAAAGCTGCGCGCAACTCGGTTGTCGGGTGGATCCTGGGGACCATCGTCCTCGAAACGCTCATTGTGGCCATTGCTGTCTTTGGCCGTGCTCTTTACCCCACCGGCGAAGTGGCGCTGCATCCACGTGAAATCATCCCCTACACCGCGCGTCATGGCCTGCCCGCGATCATGGGTGCGCTGCTGCTGGGCGCAGTCTTCGCCAAAGTCATCTCCACCGCCTCCAACTACCTGTTTTCCCCGGCCACAAATCTGGTCAACGATGTCTTTGTGCGCTACATTGCGCCCGGAGCTTCAAACAAGCGCGTCCTGATCGTATCTCGGCTTGCCGTGGTGCTCCTGGGTTGCTGGGCACTCTATCAGGCGGTTTACGCCGAGAGCATTCTCAAGAAGATGCTTTGGGCCTACACCATCTACTCTGCGGCGCTTACGCCGGTGGTTCTGGCGGCGTTCTTCTCCAAGCGTGTCACTGCCTGGGGAGCGGTTTCCGCCATCGGCGCTGGCACCGCGGTCACCATGCTGTGGGATGTTCCCGCGGTGAAGGCCATCTTCCCGCCCATCCTGGCCGAGCGTGACGCCATCTTCCCGGCGCTCTTTTTGGCCGTTGCCGCCATGGTTGTGGTCAGCTTTTTCACCCCCAAACCCGCGCCTGAACAACTGGCAAAATTTTCAGATTAGACCCGCACCCCTGCATTGAACCTCGGCGCTGCAGTGAATGAAGTGGCGATCCTCTACCGGCCTCGCTTGGAGTTGCGTCTCAGGTCATGCCGTAAACTAGGGGTTGGACAGCCTGATGCCAACGCGCCCCTGCTGGGTTGAAATCCGCAGCCACTCCCTTGAAAGCAATTACCAGTTTCTCGCCAGTCTGGCAGCTCCAGATGCTGAGTTGCTCGCCATTGT
This sequence comes from uncultured Occallatibacter sp., assembly GCA_964396795.1. Lineage (GTDB taxonomy): Bacteria > Acidobacteriota > Terriglobia > Terriglobales > Acidobacteriaceae > Telmatobacter. The sequence continues at coordinate 1,852 of CAYNGB010000046.1, forward strand.
CAAAGCCGACGCCTACGGGCACTCGCTTGCCGCTTGCGCCCCCGCTGCCATGCGCGCCGGAGCCCGTTGGCTGGGCGTCACCAGCGTGGAAGAGGGTGTGGCCGCCCGAGCCCTTTGTCCTCGCGCCATCATCCTGGTCATCGGCGGCGTCTTTACCGGCCAGGCAGAGGATGTCGTGCGCCACGGTTTAACCGCCGTAGTCTGGGAGCCCTGGCAACTCGACGAGTTGGAAGCCGCCGCACGCGCGGCGAGTGTCGTCTCCCTGCCGGTGCACCTCGAAATCGATACGGGTATGAGCCGTCAGGGCGCCGATCCCCAGGGACTCGCTCCCCTTTTGGCGCGGTTTAGTGCAGGGTCCCCGCTTCAGCTCGCGGGAGTAATGACCCACCTTTTCGCCGCCGATGAGGCCGATGGCCGGGTGACCGGCAACCAGCTTGCCTGTATGGATAAAGTACTAAGCCATGTGAGGGCCGCAGGTCTTTGTCCCGAGTGGCTCAACGTGGGCAGCTCAGCCGCCCTGCTAGCTGAGCAGACAAGCGCCATCGCTGCTCTAGCCGCGCGTCATGGCATGCACGGTTTGATGCGGCCGGGTCTGGTCCTCTATGGTTTGGTCCCACACTACGACCCTAAGTTCGAGCCCGAAGAGCCTTCAACCCTGGTTCGCGCCCGCTGTCACCTCCAGCCGGTACTCAGTTGGAAGTCCCAGGTGGTCAGCGTGCGTTCAGTTCCCGCCGGCGCGGTCGTGGGTTACAACGGCACCTTTGTGGCCACTGAGCCCATGCGGCTTGCCTTGGTCGCCGTGGGCTACGGCGACGGCCTCGACCGGCGGCTCGGCAACCGCTTCAGCCTCCTGGTTCACGGCCAGCGCGCGCCCATTGCAGGCCGCATCAGCATGGACCAGACCGTGCTCGACGTCACCGAAATCCCCGAGGTCAAGACTGGCGACGAAGTGGTGATCCTGGGTACTCAGGGCGGCGAAACCATTACCGCATTCGACCACGCCAACGCCACCGGGACCATTCCCTGGGAGATTTTCACCCGCATCGCTGCGCGCGTTCCTCGAATCCCCGTTTAGCAAGATGCTCCGGTAGGACCAACTTCACCGCGAACAGTTTCCTGCTCGGCGTGCTTCAAACCCGCCGCTCCCTCGGTGGCCGCCATCATGGCCTCGATTCCCATGGCCGAGTTCAACAACATGTGGTAAAGTCCGCGCGCACACCATTCCTGCTGGTAGAACTTGCGAATGACGGCGGCACGCCGCTTGTCGAATGCCGCCAGCAGCTGGTCGGCCTGTTGCGCCTGGTTAGGGAAGGCATGCGTGAACCAGTCGCGTTTGGCCTTAGCCGTGGCGTATACAAACACATGAAAGCAGCCCGGTTGGCAGGCCAGCGCACAGGCTGCGCCCCGGCCCACCAGCACGCAATTCCCCACCTTCGCCGCATCCACAATCTCCTGCCGAATCAGCGACAACATGCGTTCCGAATCAAATACCTGCTCATCCGAAATCCCGGTCATCGGGAGCACCGAGTCGTGCCAGAAAATCTTGCCGTAGCGGTAGTACCAGGGATCGAGCCGCTCGTCGAACTTGGCCGCCAGCTCCGGCGCCACCCCGGCAATTCTGGCCGCCGCCGTCACCAGTTCCGAGTCCAGCAGTCGCCATCCCAGCCGTCCTGCCAATTCGTGGGCAAACTCTCCGCCGCGCGAGCCGTATTCCCGCTCCACCGTGATGACATTTACAGGCTTATGGCCCATGCCGATAATTCCCCCGCCAGTGGAGAATACAACGGAACTGGGCATCAGGAGCAAGAGGGTTGAGTTCCGAGCCGCACACCGGTGGCCGCCAGACCTCCTCCTGCATACCTTGACAGTCTACACAACGATGTTGTAGATAATCTAGGTATGGGTAAGCCAAACGATCTCGTACAAGGCACTCTCGACCTGCTCATCCTCAAAACGCTCTTGCCCGAAGCCATGCACGGATGGGCTATCGCCAAACGCATTCAACAGGTTTCCGGCGAAGTTTTGCAAGTGCAGCAAGGCTCGCTTTACCCCGCCCTGCACCGCCTGGAGCAGCAGGCGTGGATCAAGGCAAAATGGGCTGAGAGCGAAACCGGCCGCCAGGCCAAGTTCTATTCGCTCACCGCCGCTGGCCGCAAACAGCTCGAGGCGGAAACCGCCAACTGGGCCCGGCTCTCGACCGCCATCAATTTGATTCTGACCGAAGCCTGAAATAACGCGCTGGGTGGGAGATCAGTCAGAGCCCGGAGGCAGCAATGCGATGGTTCCATAAACTGGCAATGAAAGCACGAATGCTCTTCGGGCGCAGCAAGGCCGCCGTCCAACTCGACGACGAATTGCGCTTCCACATCGAGCGCCAGACCGCAGAAAATCTAGCCGTAGGCATGAGCGCGGAAGAGGCTCGCTATGCCGCCCTGCGCAGCTTCGGCAATCCAGCTCTTCTGCGCGAGCAGGCCCGTGCCACATGGAGCTGGAGCTGGCTTGAATCCCTCGTTCGCGACCTCCGTTACGGAGTGCGAACCCTCCGCCGCACTCCAGGATTCTCTCTCATCGCAATCGCTGTAATGGCCTTGTGCATTGGCGCGGCCACCTCGCTCTTCACCATCGTGCGTTCCGTCCTGCTCCGGCCTTTGCCTTTCCGCGATCCTGACCGGCTGGTGATTGTGCATGAGCACTTTCGAGGGGCCTGGGCAAACACGCCGGATTTCAGCTACAACCCGGTTGCACCGGCAGATTTTTACGATTGGCGCTCGAAGACCAACGGTTTTGAAGACATGGCAATCATGGATTACGCCGGGTACAACCTGACCGGTGAGCGGGGCGAACTACCGGAGGCTGTCCGTGCAGCCGCGGGCTCATGGAATTTGTTTCCGCTTCTGGGAGTGCAGCCGGCATTCGGCCGGACATTTACTGAGTCGGAGGACCAACTCGGCAGCACCGTTGTCATGCTCTCCTGGAGCGTGTTCCAGAGGCGGTTTGCCGGTGATGCCAAGATTGTGGGTCGCCAGATTCATCTCGATGGCAAACCCTTCACTGTAGTCGGCGTGCTGCCTTCGTGGTTCACTTATCCCGATGCCGGCATCCTGTTGTGGGTTCCGTATAAGGCGAATGCCACGCCGGAGTTCTTGCAGCATCACGACTGGCACCAGAGCCAGGTGGTGGCGCGGTTGCGCCCTGATGTGAGCCTTGCGAATGCCCTGGCGCAGGTAGGAGCAGTACAGTACCAGCTCCACCTGCAATACCCAAACGATCCCGTAGCCGAAGATGTTGTTCCACGTTCGCTGAATGAGGATCTCGCCGGAAACGTGAAGAAGCCGCTGAATGTAATGATGAGTGCCGTCGGCTGCATGCTGCTGATCGGCTGCCTCAACGTCTCCAATCTGCTGGTTGCCCGGGGCGCAGCACGGCAGAAAGAAGTAGCCATTCGCAGTGCTCTCGGGGCGCAGCGTGTCACCTTGATTCGCGAGCAGTTGACCGAGAGTGTGCTGATCTGCGCGGCCGGTGGCTTGGGCGGCATTCTGCTGTCGGTACTTGCTACGCGGTCGCTCGCGCGTGCGTGGAAAGACCTGCCCACCGCGCAAAGTATCCACCTCGATGGTGCAGTGATTGCGTTTGCCTGCATGCTGATGTTCGCGGCAGCGCTGCTTGCCGGCTTGCTGCCCGCGCTCTCCACAACGGGCAAAAGCATGCTGAAAGCCCTCCAGACTTCCGCGCGCACAGGAGCCAGCAGCGTTTCGCGCACGGCGCTGCGGAAGTCACTCCTCGCGGCGGAGATTGGAATCACTGTGGTCTTGCTGGTTGCTGCGGGACTGCTGCTCAAGAGCTTTCTGCGGCTGCGCTCAGCCGATGTGGGCTGCGTTACCGAAAACACACTCACACTGCAGTACAGCCTGCCGCCAAAGAATTACGACACTCCGGAGAAGGTGAACGCATTCAATGAAGCATTGCTGGAGCGAGTGAGAACCATTCCAGGGGTTCGCGCTGCTGCACTGGGAAATACTCTTCCGGCCGCGGGATATTGGGGGGACGACGTATTCACCGTGAAGGAGCATCCTCCGCTCAAACTCGGCGAAGACCTGCCCGACGCGCTGACGCGCTGGGCCGATCCAGGCTATTTCAGCGCCCTCGGGATTCCGCTTGTGAGTGGCCGGTTCTTTACCAGCGACGAACGTGTTGCTCGATCATACAAGGTGATTGTGAGTCGTCAACTTGTCCGGCAATTCCTCTCCGGTGACAATCCCATAGGCAAGCACCTGCACGTTCCGGCGCATGCCCATGCTGGAGCGCCCGGCAACGTCGATTACGAAATCGTGGGCGTGGTCGGCGACACCTTGTACCGGGTCGGTAAAGAGCCGAAGGCGACCATGTATTTCCCCATCCTTGAAGGCGGCTCCTATGGCCAGATGCTCGCTGTTCACACCGCGTCAGATCCGTTGCAGTTCTCGGTGACGGTGCAAAAGCAAATTGCGTCTCTCGATCCCGGTCTTCCGGTTTCGGATGTGCGCACCATGAACCAGGTGATCGGCGCCTCGCTGGTAAATGCAAGCCTGAGCGCGACCCTCGTTCTTGCCTTTGCGATTTTGTCGCTGCTTCTTGCCTCGGTGGGATTGTACGGCGTGCTGTCCTACCTGACCACTCAGCGGACTACGGAACTGGGAATCCGCATGGCGCTCGGCGCGCAACGAGATCAGCTCTTGAAGTTGATTCTGGTCGATGGCCTGCAGCCGGCGCTATTCGGCCTCGGGCTCGGCTTGGTGTTAAGCTTCGCGGCGACACGCATCTTCCAGTCAATGCTCTATGGAACCCAGCCCCTCGACCCGGCAGTCTTTGCCGCGGTCACGGCAACTTTACTTTCGGTCGCCGCATTGGCATGTTTCGTTCCCGCGTGGCGCGCCTCCCGGCTGGACCCCATGCAAGCGCTCCGGACAGAATAGGCGCGGAAGGTGTGTCCTTCCGCGCCCATTCGTGTCGCTTGGTTTTTCAGTGCCTACTGCGTTACCGGCTGCTCAGCCGTTCCCTTCGGAGCCTTCAGGTGGGGCGCGTTCGGCGCGGCAGCAGGTGTTGGAGGCGTGGGTGGTGCGCTCGTCAATTCCGAACCGCGCTTAATGCGAATGTCCCCATTCTCCGCGCTCAGGTAGACTTTCGGCCCACCGGAACCGATGCGTCCACTCACCGCCTTGTTTTCGTCGCCGCTCACGTTCAGCGAGAAGTCCGTCACAATATCGCCATTGTGCGTGTTGCCCTCCACGTTGACCTTGGCATTCGACGCCAGCGTCACTTCCACGTCGCCTTTTTGATTTTTGGCCTCAACGCTGAAGTTGCCCGCCGGTTCCACGGCGATGCGCCCATCGCGGTTCTCCACGCTCGTGTCGCCATAAATCTGGCTCAGGTCCACATCCTTTGAGTGCGTCACTACCCGCACCTGGCCCTTCGCGTCGGTCACTCGCAGATCGTCGGAGTTCAACGTCAGATCGCCAGGCAGCTCCGCCAGGTCCAAATCGGTCACCGAGGTGTGCAGATGTACCTGTCCCGCGATGTTTTCCATGTGCACATCGCCAAAAATCTCGCCGTTGAGCGTCACCTTGCCCTTGATCTCAGAGAAGGTCAGGTCGTTGCAGTTGCCGTCGGCAGTCAGATCGCCATTCACCTGGTGCGCTGAAAAGTCTCCCCTGTCGCTCGAGAAATGCACCTGTACCGAGCCTTGAATCGTGTTCAAATGAACGTCGCCATGGCTCGCGGAAATGTTCGCCCCTGCGCCCAATCCAGCCGCGGTTACATCGCCATGCCCAGACTTCACCGTCACCTGCGCTGTCTTGGGAACCGTTACAGTAAAGTTCGTCCGGCCGCTGTTGTTGCTCTCCGACTTCACCAGTACGGCAGTCCCGCTGACGGTTACGTGCGCGGCCTCGGCGTCAAAGATCTTTTTTGCGTCCGTGTCCGAGCCCGCAAACGCCACCTCATGCGATTGCACCTCAATGTTGGGGCCGTCTCCCGCGGTCACACTCACATCGCCGCGAGGATTCTGGATCTCCACCACCGCGTTCGCAGGAATCTGCACGCTTAGCACCTGCTGGTCAAGGTCGTGCTCGGGCTGGCCAAAGAAGTTGAAGAAATCATCGCCGTGGTCGCCCCAATCGCCGTGGAATTGACCCCACCGGTCCCATCCTGAAGCAAAAGCTCCCAGAATCGCCAGCAGAATCAGAATCCCCACAAAACCACCGCTGCGGCGCACCGGGGTGGCGCGGCGCAAATCCAGCGCCCACTCACCCAGCAGCGCCAGTCCAGCGCCGATCAGCAGCAACGGCCACCAGTGCCCATACCATGCCCAGAAGCTGGCTGCGGCGATGCGGCCGCTGTACATCAGCAACCCCACGATGCCCACCGCCACCAGGATGATCGGGCCAACCACAGAAGGAACGCGCGGGCCGTAGGCTCCCGCATAGCCTGCCTTCATTGCATACCGCTGCGCCTTCCAGGCATCTCGCTGGGCGCGCCACGCGGCTCTCTGCTGTTCACGGTAGATCCGCCACTGCGTATGCGGGTCGTAAGGGGGCGGCATTCCGCCCGGCGGTGTGGATGGAGGCACGCTGCTCATGACTGTCCTCCCTCTGAGGTCTTTTCCAGGTCATGCGATTGCGCAGGGACAATGGCCGTGCCCTGCGTGGCTGCGGTCTGCCCAGCGCTTCCCGAAGGATTGGCGCCGGTGTACGGATAGGCTGCGCCGGGATAACCGCCCGGTGGCGGGGGAACATCGCCTGCCGCGGCCAGCGCCGCGCGCTCGGCCAGTTTCAGCACCCCAATCAAAATCAGCAGCAGCGGAACAAACAGGTTCCAGCTCACCAGGTCCGCCTGGTGCAACAGCGCGATAGTTCCAATCAGCAGCAGAATGGCCGGACCTGTCAATCGGCGAATCAGAATGTAGCGGTTCATTGGGCGCCTCCCTTCGAGTCACCAATCCGGCGCACGATTAGCCATACGCCAAGGGCAATAAAAATCAATGGCCACAGATAGTGGACTATGCGTTCGGTTACATAGCCCATCTGGTTCAGCAACAGAATCAGCCCAAAGCCGATCAGGATCATTGCGCCGATTGGCTCTTTGCGCCGCCAGTACACAGGCGGCACCGGAGGAACAGGCGGTACTGCCGGATCGACATATTCAGCGCCCGGCGTATACGGCGTCGTGTACGGTGTCTGGTAAGAAGGCCCTGTGTAGGGTGCTTGATACCCGCTCCCTGCTGGACCCGAAGCAACCGGTCCCGGCGCTCCCGCTTGCGGCTGAGGCGGATACTGCGTACGCCCCAGGTTGAGCCAGTTGCCCACTTCATTCAGGCCCAGCGGATCGGGCAAAGGCGTCCCGTCGCGCCGCGCTACCGCCGTGTGGTAGGCCTCAAACGACTGGTAAAGGATCCACGCTGCAATGAACAGCCCGAAAATTCCGTAGTGATCCGCAAGATTCACCAGCACCGCGAAGATCACCACGTGAATCAGCCCTTTGAAAAACTGCCCGTTGTACATGGCGCCCACGCCGGGTATCAATCCCAGCACAGCGGCTGCCACAGGATTCGGCCCGCCCGTAGGAGGCGCCATAAACGGCTGCTGCATGTTTTGCCATGCCATTGAGCACGGTTCGCACAGCACCTGCCCTCCCGCCGCACTGCGAACGCACGTTGCGCAGAGCGCCTTGCCGCAGTTCTGGCAGTAGGCCGTTGCATTCGTTCCACTGTGATTTACGCAGTCCATACTGTGCTCCTTTCCCGTATTGCCAAAGCGGAGCCGCCACCAGCAAAATCAGGGCTGCCGTTTGTGAGATTGATGCTCTTAAGTGGTTCAATCATGTGGGATGAATCACCGTGCACGTTTTCAGCGATTGCGCAGGTGCTCTCGTTTTGCTCAGAGTGCGCGGGTCGGTCTTGCAGTCGAATGACCGTTTCCAGGTAGTCGATTGAGTCTCGCGGCGCCGGGGTTACCGACTGTTGCGGAGGGTCCACGCGAGAGCCTCCGTCCTTGCGCGTGGGGGCCTCCTTTGACTCACCGGGTGCCGTCGGCTGGGTTCCATTCTGCTGGGTCTGGTTGTCGGTGCCTTCGCCCTGTGTCGTCCGGCGCAACTCCCGCATCCGCGACTGCACTTCGTACACCAGCCTCAGGTGGTCGTAATACCGGATAATCGGCGTCGAAGCCATGGTCAACCGCCGCTCCATAAACGAGCGCACCGCGCTGGGCCGCAGATTCGCCAGGCGCAAGTCGCTCAGCCGCACCCCGGTCAAATTCAGTGTCAATGCGATGGAGAAGAACGCCATGGCTGCCGTCATCAGCAACCGCGGCTCGGCAAAGCGGTGGATGCGTGCCACCACTCCCGGCCGCTGCCATGCCGGCTGCATCGGCGGAATGTTGTTGTCGCCCGTCACCAGCCCGTATCCGGCCACTTGTCCAGGACCGGTCTGCGCCAGAATCTTGTCCAGAAGCCCCTCTGGAACCTCCGGCTCCGGTGACAGGAACTCCAGCCACTCCCGCCCTCGCCGGGCTTCCTCGAACATGGCCGTGCAGTGCGGGCAAACCGCCATATGCGACGCAAATGTCGTCTCGTCCTCGGGACGAAGCAGCCCGTCCAGCGCATCGGCCAGCAGCGTCTCCCACTGCCCGCAGGCTGGAGAGTTCGGAATGTGCGCTCGCTCTGCCATGGTTACATCACCTCCCGCTTATTACGTTCCAGCAGCCGTGCAAGTTCCGCACGCCCTCTGCTGATGCGGGACTTTACAGTCCCTTCGGGTATTCCCAGCACCTGGGCGATCTCCTTGTAATCCATATCCTGCAAATCTCTTAGAATCACGGCCTCACGCAGCTCCGGCGACACGCGGGTCAGGGCATTCTGCACCATCTTCGCCAGTTCCTTCTTAGCCGCCGATTCGTGCGGCGAAGGACCACCGGCCATCAGCCTGTCCACCGGCCGCAATTCATCCGTAGCGTCCCAGCCATCGTCCAAAGAACTGGTAGCGCGCTGGTTACGCGTGCGCCGGAAGTTATCTACCAGCAGGTTGCGGGTCATCGTGGTGATCCACACCTGCAGGCTGCCCCGCGTGGTATCGAAGCTGGAAAGGTTTGAATAGACTTTTAAGAAAACATCCTGGGTCATGTCTTCGGCGTCGGCCGTGTTGCCCGTAAAGCGGTAGCACAACCCGTAGACACGCCTATGATGCGTGCGGACCAGTTCGGCCCATGCGCCGGAATCCCCGTCCATGCAGCGGCGGACAACCTGGGACCAGTCGATCTCCAGCGGTCTTACCTCCTCGCGCATCGCGCGAGCGCCGGTCGCCACACTTGCGGCGCTGGCACGGTTGCCCCTGCCCTGCGGCAGCGGAGCGCCTGCCTCGCTGGGCTGAAGATGGCGCCGCGCAGGTTTGGCCGGCGCCTCCAGCCCCATCACGCTCCAGCTTAATGTACCCACGCATTGCATAGGGGGCTATACGCACGATTTTGCAGGATGGTTCCACGACCCGTCACCTGAAGCCAATTTTGCTGCCCAACCACCCCCGCCGCCGCTCCACGCCGCCCAATCCGCCCCAAAAAATCCAGAAGGAGCAATATCCGGATCGCCCACAATCACCCGGAATTCGAAGCAAGAGCTCGCTAAGCGCGTTGGGCTGTTATCGTCAATCGAGAATCGCCCCAACACAAATCAGCGGACCTGGCCGACTTTCGGGGAGTAATCCTGAGGAGGACCTGTAACGGGCAGAAAGCATTACTGTTATTCGGATTCTTGTTCTACGGTATGTACTGGATGCGGAATTCTGACAGAAGTGAGTTCTGCCGCACGGCAGGGCGAATTGCCACTATCAACACCATCGCCGTGGCCCACTTACCGTGCGCTGGTTGACTGGCTTGAGGCGAGGGCGGCGACTCTGCCCGCCGCTGCGTAAAGGTTGAGGCGGGAGTACACGCCGAAGGACGATCCATTGTCCAGGAAGCCGCCGCCCGGGCCTTCGGTCTCGGTGAGGATCCGGTCTGCCTGCTCCAAGCTCAGCGAGGGGAAGGCTGCCACCAAAAGATATCCGGCCTCAGGAGCGAGCTTGCCGATGTCTTCGAGGGCGTAGGCGTTTTGGAGATAGACGGCGGGGAGATTGTAGGTTTGCGTGGAGGCATAAAAGGCCTCGTCTGCCGCTGGACTGCTGAGGCGGCCGATGTCTTCCCGCGCGCAATCCTTAATCGATTTGCCGCAGGCTGCCTGCAATACTGCAGTCATGTCTGCGCGTGCCGTTCTGATGGCCGCCTGAAAATCCTTGATGACGGGAGCGCCACGGTAGGTGTGTCCCACGTAAGCGGGGTCATTGGCCAGTAGGTGCGCCATATCGTAGTAGGCGAGGGTGCGGCCGGCCAGCACATCCATTGTGTAATGCGCTCCGATAAGTATCCGGTCATTGCCGTACTCAGCGCCGCGGACAATCATCTGCTGGTAGCGCTCCGGGACCAGGACGGCGAGCAGCACTGCTCCCGTGTAGCCATACGTTGTGTGGCCGCTGGGATAGGAAGGGCTGGTGACCACATTCATGACCGGGCCGCGGCTGTACACGACGCTATCAACAGGATAGCCGAGGTAGTCCAGTCCAACGATCTGTGTGGTGCTGGGCTCGGTTTGATACGGACGCGAGTTGCCGTAGGGGTTGGCCCCCGTGGCACCTGCCGGGAGGCTATAGTTCTTGCCAAATACGTCGGTTACGCCGCCGATCTCCTTGAGAACCGCTATGCCCTCAGCGGAGACAGGGGTCTTTCCTTCCGTGGTCGCGTTAGCGAAGAAATACTTGCCGGCGTTTGAATTCGTGCCAGAAGTGATGTCGGCGTAGGCAATGACGTCGGCGACCGATTGGGAGACGCTGGTGTAGTGCGTCTGATCGATGTAGTGAGCGCGGGCAATGTAGCTGGCGCCGAGAGTGGTGCCGAGTCCGTCGGCAAGCTCCGCCAGGTTGCCGCCGGTAATAAAGGCATCGCTTAGGGCTTGCTGCTGCTGCTCGGCAAAGGGCAGAAGCGTGGGCTGCCGGATGGTGCCGTTCTGAATGCCGCCCGTAATTGCGTAGTTTGCCCCGAGAGCCGCTCTACCCTCTTGCGTACTTGCAAGCACGGTGACAGGCGCGAGTCCCTTGAACGCGGTCAAATCGGTAGCCGTTTGCCCTTCAGCTTGGAAAGACATCAGCGCGGCGAGCGTTGCAATTGCCCACAACGTCTTGGTTTTCATTCTTTTACCCTCAATGTTGCTAGCAGCACTTTTGTCTTTCACAATGTACCACTGAGAACTGAATGGGCTCAGCGCTTTCGATGTCTGGGTTAGAGCGAAGTGCAGTGGACTACGATGCGACGGTGACTTCGCCCCACGAGTGAAAGTCCCCTGCGCATCGAGGTGTGTGTGTACTGCCGACGTGGTGCAGGGTTGCAAATTCTCAGCGAAGCGCCAGGATCGATACCGAAATACGCCGATGTAGCCGGGGAGATTCTCGGTTCGCGCAAAATTGCCAAAGCGCGTTTCGAGGTTTCGCCGTCGTTGGAAACGTGTATCAGGTGGGAGCATCGGATGATGGCGTTTGGCAGAATTGATTTCATTCAACATCCACCGAGGTTATGAACGATAAAGGACATTTACATCAACAATCCCGGCTCTCATTCTATCGATTATGGGATTCGATGCCATCAGGGGCGGTGCCCGCTCACTGAGTGTCAGTGAGCAGCAAACCATCGAAGTGTGCAGAATTGAACATCGTTATGGTTTTTTTGGCTGTATGATTTAGCGGTTTGTAACTACTTCTTTGCGAAGCAACGAAAAGAGGCTGGAGAAATAGCGTCTTCCCCGCTCGCGATGATGAGAACCTGTACGAAATCATCGCTCCTGTTCTTGATGGCCTTGCTTGAAAAGCAACAAACCAAGAGACCAGACGCACGAGAACTGCAATTCGAAATGGACCTATCCTCTTGAACACCAAGCCTGTCCCGCCAAATCGAATACCCCGCGAAGCTCATGTGGAGAAACAAACACAGCTTCCACTATTCATTCGCTATTGGGGGAACCCTATACTTACTCAGCGTGACTGGCCTTACTCAATAAACAGTGTCTTCAATGCGGCAGCGGTAAAACTTATCAATGGTGATACATTGCTGCTTTGCCGCGCAGAAGATAGGCGGGGACTGTCGCACCTGTGCGCAGCGCGCTCAGCGAATGGGATAGATGGCTGGCGAATTGATAGCCTGCCAACGTTGGCGGCAAACCCTCGCGAGTATCCCGAGGAGATTTGGGGTATAGAGGATCCGCGCATAACCTATGTTCCGGAGCTCGAGCAATACGCTGTGGTGTACACATCCTTCGCGCGAGGAGGTCCTGGAGTATCTCTTGCTTTGACCAAAGACTTCAAGAGCTTTGAGCGATACGGCTTGATCATGCAACCAGAGGACAAGGACGCTGCCCTGCTGCCCAGGAGATTCGGCGGTCTTTGGGCCCTCATTCATCGGCCGGTGACCACGGTTGGGGCGCACATGTGGATTTCCTACTCGCCGGATCTGCACTACTGGGGCGATCACAAGATCATGCTCGAGGCGCGTCGCGGTGGATGGTGGGACGCGAACAAGATCGGGCTGTGCTCTCCACCGATTGAAACAGCTAAGGGGTGGCTGGTAATTTATCACGGTGTGCGGCAAACGGCATCCGGAAGCATCTATCGCCTTGGGCTGGCGCTGTTTGACCTGGAGAATCCAGAAGTTTGTTTGCGGCGGGGAAGCTCCTGGATGTTCGGGCCAGAGGCCGCGTATGAGCGGGTCGGCGACGTCAATGATGTCGTATTCCCGTGCGGACAGACAATCGGGGCGGACGGGGACAGCATTAACCTTTATTACGGTGTAGCGGACTCGGCGGTTGCGCTGGCCACCGGAAGCATACGTTCCCTGCTATCGTGGCTGGATTTGAACTCCGGAGAAGAAGAGAGAATGACTCGAGTCAGTGACCGCGGCCATGTCTCAAAGGTGGATTTGCCGCCCGGAACGGAAGAGGGAAAAACTCGGGTCTGTGACCGTGGTCGTGGCGCAAGGATAGATGACTAGAACTGACATTCGGACGTTTAGTTTGGTTAGACGAAGTCACGTGTTCAGTTCCATGACATCCTTTACACTTCCCCGCAAACGCCGTAGCCGCCCGGGGTGATTCTCGATTCATGCATAATCGCCAATGCACTCATCCAGCACTGCCACCCGAAACGCCGCGGCTTCGAAATTCCGCCTGAGTCGCGAGCCACCCGAACATAATTCCACGACGATGGTAATACAGGTTTTTCGGATCAGGATTGTAGAAACCCAACCTGGGCGGGTCATCCCCAGGGCACACAAGAACCAGATCGCAGAGCCTCGGTCGGCAATCCGGAGGACTGCATCCCCGCCGCGAGGCTTCCCACCCCCCCTTGCAGAAAATAACGGTCTACTGGCGCACACTGAGATTGGAGAAGGAGCGGGAAGACTCACCTTCAGCCGGGCCTTCCGGTTGAAAAAGCGATACCCCACCCCCCTCCCCCCTGCACGAGACGGTGGGACTCAACCTAACTGTAGCCTTATCAACAGCATTCGCAGAAATCACAGCATCTGGGAACCCGAAATCATGGCCTGAAACGCCCGAATTTGCCTCTTTTTACCCCGAAAAACCGGGATAAATGCCTCATCCGAACGTGAATCTATCCACCGCTTTCTGGCAGCAAACGGCGCTTCCGCTCAATACCGCTCCAGGAACTCCGGATCGACGGGGCTCTCAAACAGGGAGGCATCGCGGGTCACAATCGTCAGCCCCGAAGGGGTAACGAAGTAGCGCCGCTTGTCCTCCACCGGATCGTAACCAATCACCGTACCTTCCGGGATATGCACGTCGCGGTCAATGATGGCCCGGCGGATGCGGCAGTGCCGCCCGATATTGACGTGCGAAAAAATAATGCTCGCGTCCACATCGGAGTAGGAGTTGACGCGCACGTCCTGCGACAGCACCGAGTTCGAAACCGAGGCGCCTGAGATGATCACGCCGGCCGTGATGATCGAGTTCATCGCCATGCCCGTGCGCCCCGGCTCGCCAAACACAAACTTGGCCGGCGGATATTGGCGCACTCGCGTTCGCATCGGCCAGCTCTTGTCGTAGAGGTTGAACGTAGGCGAAACCGAGCACAAATCCATGTTTGCGTCGTAGTAGGAGTCGAGTGTGCCCACGTCGCGCCAATAGAGCGCCTGTTGCTTGTTTTCATCCACAAAGCTGTAGGCGATCATCTTTTTCTTGCCCAGCAGATTCGGCAGGATGTTGTGGCCAAAGTCATGCTTCGAATTGGGATCTTCGGCGTCGGCAATCAGCGCCTTCAGCAGAACCTCGGTGTTGAAGATGTAGATTCCCATCGAAGCGTCCACCGCATTGGCGTTGAACGGAGACCGGAAGCTGGTGGAGGCTGGCTTTTCCTGGAAGCCAAGAATCTCGCCTGTGTGGCCCACCTCCACCACCCCGAAGCGCGGAACCTCATCGGGCGGAATGGGCAGCGTGGCCAGCGTCACCTCTGCCTTGCTCTCCTTGTGATGGGCGAGCATGCGGCTGTAGTCCATCTTGTAGATATGGTCTCCGCCGAGGATGATCATGTGCTTCGGCTGCTCACTGCCGATCGAGTAAATGTTCTGATACACAGCGTCTGCGGTGCCCATGTACCAATTAGCTCCGGTACGCTGCATCGGCGGCAGCAGCTCAAAGAACTCGCCCAGTTCCTGGGCCACAATACCCGTCCACCCCTCGCGAATGTGCCGGTTCAGCGACAACGCCTTGTACTGCGTGAGGATGAAGACCTTGCGCAGACCTGAGTTGATGCAGTTGGAGAGCGTAATGTCGATAATCCTGTAGTGCCCGCCAAAGGGCACGGCCGGTTTGGCGCGATCACGGGTTAGCGGGAAGAGCCGCTCGCCGGCGCCACCCGCCAGCAATACTCCCAAGGTATCTTTCATATCCGTATGACCCTGCCTCCTTAAGCTCGCCGGTCCGGGACCACCGGCTTGAATCCTCTGCTGTCACAATCCGGTACCGCGTCTCTTCGGTGACACCGCTCTTTCAAGTGGCACTGAACGGTGGAGAATACCACACCGAGATAAAGCTCGCAGCCTATCTGCTTTAGACCGTCATCGCCCCTGAGAAGCAACAAAAAAAACGGAGCTCCCGGCGACATGCCTCAGCCACCGTCAGCTCCGGTCGAACACGAATGCCTCCCGCCGCGATTTCCTACCTCTTTTTCTTGAATCTGTACTCCACCCCAACCGATATGGCGAAATTCACGTCGAACTGGTTGCTCTTCTGTCCAGAGGCGGCTGTGCTGTAGTAGTGGGTCATTACGGCATCGGGAGTGATGCGGAAGACCCAGCGCGCCGATCGGTTCAGGTCCATATGGCCACCGATGATCGCTGCCGGAGACACCTGGTCGTTATAGAAGCCCACCACGTAGGGAGGATTTCCTCGCAGGTCCTTCTCAAACTTGCCGTAGGCTCCGCCGAACAGGGCGTGCGCAATCAGCGCGCCGTGCTTGTTGTGCGGCCCAAGCCACTCAGGACCCGCGACAAACAGATACTGTGCCACAAATGGCCCGTTGATCTGCGCGGGGTTGGGCGCGGCGCCGCTGGTGCCCAAGTAGGCGCGTCCACTGCCCTCAACGCCCCAGTGCTTGGCGAACCAGTAGGTGCCGGAAAGATCCAGGCCGCCGAGGTTCGATCCCTGCAGCAGGTTGGGGCCGGCCTTGATATGGTCATACGCCATTCCCAGCGAGGCGTCGTAGCGGTTGTCATAGCGCACATTGGCCAGCGGATCGACAGCAACGTAGGTGCCATTGCCGGCGGTCGGGGATGCAGTGCTCTGGCCCTGAGCCTGGGCGCGGGGCGTGGCGCACAGTGCCAGGGCGGCAAAGGCGGTAAGTGCAAAGGAATAGCTTACTGGAAGACGCATCACCACTCAGCTTACAGGACTACGCCGAAGACGGACAACGGCCCGGCACTTCAGTGAATTGGCGGACCTCGTCTACGGTAGTCTGTGCGCCGTCGCCGAAACGCTCACGGCTCGCAGCGCTCCGCCCAGTCGGCATAAGCCAGGTAGCGCATCGTCTTCAGAATCTCCATCGCCGCAGCCGAGGTTGAAGCGGCCGCTGATTCCGGTTCGAGTGGAGGTGCGGCATGTACCCGCCACTCCACGGGCAGCCGGTTGAAGATCATCGCCGCGCGAGGCAGGTGACTGGCACTGGAAACGACCTCGGCCGACCGCCAGCCATGTGCTTTCATGATCCGTACGGCGTAGCAGGCGTTCTGAATCGTGTCCCTGGCCTCCGGCTCCACAAGAATGCCGGCCTCCGGAACCCCCTGTGCCTCAGCCACCCTCGCCATTACCCTTGCTTCCACAGAGCGGTTGTAAGCCGCGCCTCCTGTGAAGATGAGCCGGGGGGCCATACCGCGCTCGTACTCACGCACACCCTCGGTAACGCGAGCAAGCTGCTTCGGCGTGGGGTTACCATCCGAATCGGCCGGAGCTCCTAGCACGATGATTGCGTCGAACCGGGCAAGGTTTGTGTTGGAGACAGGCGCAAATTGGCGGGCCAGGATGGCCCAAGCCAAAAGGCCCACAATCAGCGCGGCAGCGGCCACAATGCTACGGCCGCGCCAGCCTGTCCTCGTGCGCCGCAACGGTGTACTCCGATGCCCCGGCCTGCGGACAGGCGCATAGTTGCGTTTTTTGCGAGGTGATGGTCGACCGGTCAAGCGGATCCCTTCAGCATCCACTGTAACGCGGCGGTCGGAGTCGCGGTCTTGCTATCCGCGAACTCAAATCAGGATAAGAGTTAGCCGAGATTCGCCGCCTCACCCCAAGCGGATAGGACAATCTCACTCAAGGGCTTGCGGGTGCGGGGCGCGATCTCGTTCGTGCGGAACTGATCGTTGGGCAGCACGGATGGCTCACCCTGATAGCCCAGGGCTATAGCCGATCCGAAGGCGTAAGCCTCTGGAATCTCAAAGACTTGGCGGGCCTTGGCCTGGTCGAAGCCGGCCATCTGGTGAGTGCTCAGGCCTAGGAACGCGGCCTGGAGTGTAAGCAGTGCGGACGCGGCTCCGAGATCAAAGACTGCATAGCCATTCGGGGAATCATTATGGCTGAATCGAGTCTTGGCCACACCGAGGATCAGCACCGCAGCCTTCGACGCCCAAGCCTGGTTGAAGGGCACTAGAACCGACTCTATTTTATTGAAAGTGTTGGAGTTGCGCACTCCAACGATAAAGCGCCAAGGCTGCTCGTTGAACGAAGATGGCGCCCATCGAACCGCCTCAAAGATCTTCTTTAGGTCGGCAGGGCTGACATCGCGATCGGCAAAGGCGCGTGGGCTCCAGCGATGGTGAATGATAGGAAGCACGCCCTCGACCGCGGGAGCAATCTTCAAGTTGTTGACTTCAATGGCAGATAAGGTCATGATTCACAACTCCTAAAGGTTCTGAATGCATTCCTTTGATTGCACAGGAGTGGTGAAGGATGCCCTTTCTCAATCAAAAAGTCGTTGCAACGGATAAATGCGGCTCTCTGCCAGGCTGGCAATGCGCCCGTGAATGCTCATCTCGGTTGCTTGCAAAGTGATTCCCGCAAGTAGCCGTGCGGACATCTGTTTCCAGATTGCGCAACGGCCCATGGCCTGAAAGCCGCCAACTACGGGTAGATGCGGTGCAGCGTACGGGCAAAAGGAATGGTCTCCCGCACATGGTCGAGGGCGCAGACCCAGGCAACCAGGCGCTCAATTCCCATGCCGAAGCCGGAGTGAGGCACGCTGCCGTAGCGGCGCAGATCCAGATACCACTGGAACGCTTCCTTGGGAAGCTGATGCTGTTCAATCCGCGCATTGAGGAGTTCGTAACTCGAGACGCGCTGCGAGCCGCCGATGATCTCGCCGTAGCCCTCGGGTGCCAGGACGTCGGCGCAAAGTGCGAAGCGCGGATCGAGTGGATCGGGCTCCATATAGAAGGCTTTGACGTCGGCAGGGTAGCGGTGGACCAT
>CAYNGB010000046.1:20020-39539 GCA_964396795.1 uncultured Occallatibacter sp.
GTGGATCGGGCTCCATATAGAAGGCTTTGACGTCGGCAGGGTAGCGGTGGACCATAA
Organism: uncultured Occallatibacter sp.; assembly: GCA_964396795.1. Taxonomy (GTDB): domain Bacteria; phylum Acidobacteriota; class Terriglobia; order Terriglobales; family Acidobacteriaceae; genus Telmatobacter. The sequence goes on from CAYNGB010000046.1 coordinate 20,078, forward strand.
CTGGGCGATCAAACTGCGAGCTAAGCCAGGTTTCGTCGGGCGAGCCGAAGTCATTGCCGAATTCGAAGGGCTGTTCGAGTTCGCCTTTCTTGTGAGCTTCGTTGAGCATGGCGGCGGCTTCATCGTAGCGAAGGCGGGGGAAGGGCGGCAGAATGTTCGCGAGCTTGGCGGGGTCGCGGCCGATGACGGTCAGCTCTGAGGCACGATTCTTCAGCACGCTCTGGACGATGTGAGAGACGAAGTTCTCGGCCAGTTCGAGCAGGCCGTCGAGGTCGCAGTAGGCGACTTCGGGCTCGATCATCCAGAACTCAGTGAGGTGACGCCGAGTCTTGGATTTTTCGGCGCGGAAGGTGGGGCCGAAGCTGTAAACCTTGCCCAGTGCAAGTGCGGTGGACTCGATATAAAGCTGGCCGGATTGGGTGAGGTAGGCGGGGTCTCCGAAGTAGTCCACGGGGAACAACGTGGACGTGCCCTCGCAGGCTGCCGGAGTGAGAATAGGCGGATCGGTGCGGATGAAGCCGTTGGTGTCAAAGTACTCGGCTGCCGCGCGCATGATTTCGGCCCGTATGCGAAGAATGGCCGACTGCCGGGGAGAGCGAACCCACAGATGGCGGTGCTCCATGAGGAAGTCGACACCGTGTTCTTTGAGCGTGATGGGGTAGGGGTCGGACTCAGGAACACGCTGGATGACCTGCACATCTTCGACGTCGAGTTCGAATCCGCCGGGCGCGCGCTTGTCGGCGCGGACTTTGCCCGTGACAATGACAGACGACTCTTGAGTGAGGCCTTTGAGCGATTCGAAGACGGCAGGGGGAACGCTCTTCACGTGGGCTACGCCCTGAATCGTACCGGTGCCGTCGCGAAAGATGGGAAAGAGCAGTTTGCCGCTCTCGCGCAGGTTGTAAAGCCATCCGCGCAGGGTGACCGACTGGCCTTCGTGCTGGCCCAGGGTGGCGATGGTGGCTACGGGAGCGGTGACTTTCGGGGCTGCGTCTGTGGTTGCGGCTGAAGCAATCTCTTCGGGCATGGTCTGTGGGCTCTCTGGGCGGCTTGGTCTCGCCGGACCTTCTAGAATACCGCGTGGTACAGCGCGAACGGAGCGTCTGTACCACGAGTCTGTGCGCGGTGCATGTCGGGTGTCAGTGGGTCATTCAGTTCGAGAGGCGTGTACTCGGAATTACGTTTTCGACAGCGCGGAGCCGCCTATCGGCATGATAAGCGCCGGCGGCCTCATGCAGCGCACGGCCAGAAACAACATGCACAGCGCGCTGAATCCAAAGTAAGAGCCCAGCCAGTGAAAGGTCTGCGAGGACGGCCCGGGATCGAGCTTGATCCAGCGAAACACGAAGGCGAGAAACACCGCCGCAAAGCCACTGGAGAGCACACCGGCCGCGATGAAAAGCCACATATCCGCAAGGTGTCCGCGCAGCTCTCGCGCGGCTGCCATTTCATACAGCCCCATGCTCACGGCCATGGCCACAATCACCTGGGCAATGGTTCGAAATGCAATCGGCCTGGATGCCCCAAGGCTCATCAGCACTCCGAGTGCGCTGCAGGCAATGCCGTTCAATACCAGAAACCACGAATTGCCTTTGTTCCCACTCCAAAGGCCGGCCGCAATCGTGCAAGCGCTTGCCGCCAGAAAGAGAGCGCCCATTGCAGGAACTATGCCCCTGCTATGCACAAACGTACGCAAAGCAATGGAGCCGTCCAGATCCCCCATCGACACGATCAGAAAGGAACCAGTCGCATACAGAACGCCGCACGATGCCAGCAACCACCCGCTCTTGATAGATGTCTGAATCACAGCGCACCCCCAATCGCGGCCCAGTTCACCTTCCGATAGAACCGTGCCCGAATCATAGCATCGGAGCGGTTGCACTCGCAGAGTCCGACCTGCTTGGTTTATCGTCGAATGCGTATGGCTACCCCAAATACGCCAACCAGTGTCCCGCGGCCCGCGGCTGAGGCGGAAGAGATTTACCGCCGGTGGATTCGCTTCCTAGACGAAGAGTTCCTGAAGCACCGTTCGCCGGAACGCCGGGCAGAGATCGTGCGCGACCAGCTTTATCAGCTCTATCTGGGGCGGCCGCACGGGGGCAAGATGAATCTCACCCTCACCAGCGAGCTGCCGGGCAACGTGCTGAGCATGTCGCTGGACCCCAACAATGTGACCCTTGAGGCGGAGCACTTCCCCGACGTCAACATGGAGCTGTTTTCGGTGCGCAAGCCGCTGTTGTGGTTCTGGCAGATGTTCGACCGCTCGGCGATCGGGTTGAACCACTGGCTTGGGATGCGCTTCCGCTGCATGTTGGGCCGGCACATCTTCAACCACATGGGCGAGGGGGTCAAGATTTACTCCGGCGTCGATCTCACCTACGGCTATAACCTGTCTATCGGAGACGGGGTTACCATCCGGCAACGCGCGCTGTTGAACGACCGGGGCGGCATCACCATCGGCAAGGGTGCGGTGATCGGCTCGTTCTCCCGGGTCTTCTCGCACAGCTACTCGCCTGAGAACTATGACAGCGTAACGCTGCTGCCCACCCGCATCGGGGCCGGGGCTCGCATCGGCAGCCACGCCATCGTGCTCGCCGGACAAAGTGTCGCAGCGGGCGAGGTGGTGGGTACCTTTCCGGCGGACCGGGCCTGAACAGAACGGCGCACATGCTAACCTGAGTCTTTCAGAGCCAACTGGAGCGTTCGTTTGCAGTCTGCCGGTTTTGTCATTGCGGTCTTCGAGTTTGTGCTGCTTATTTTTTCGCTGAGCGTGCACGAGTGCGCGCATGCGTGGATGGCTTCGCGTCTGGGCGACCAGACCGCGCGCCTGCAAGGGCGCGTGACGCTGAACCCCGCGTATCACGTGGACCCCATCGGAACGCTGCTGTTTCCGGCCATCATCATCTTTGGGCCGCTCTTCGGCATGAGCATGTTTGGCGGGATGCTGATTGGTTGGGCCAAGCCAACCCCCGTCATTTCCCGCAACTTTCGCAAGATTATTCGCGACGAGAACCTGGTCACGTTAGCAGGACCGGTATCCAATCTGCTGCTGGTGCTGGCGGCCTTCAGCGTACTGGCGCTTGTCGCCCTGGCCGTGCCCGGCGGACACGACATTGTTCTCGCCACCTTTGCAGGAGGACTCTCCCTGGGTGTGCCGTCCGGGCTGCAAGCTCTGGTGCTGCTCTGCACCCTGGCCATCCTCATCAACATCTCGCTCTTCTTCTTCAACCTGCTGCCCATTCCGCCGCTCGACGGCAGCCACATCGTGCGCAATATACTGCCCTACAACGCGGTGCAGGTCTACGACCGGGTTCCCATTTGGGCCAGCTACCTGCTGATGATTTTCGTGGGCGGCTCAATCCTGCGGATGCTGATTGGACCGTCATTGCGCTTGGTGTATTCGGCTCTCTTCCATCTCTAGGTAGCCATCCCCGCGCCTGCCGCTACAATGGAACGAGCCGTTATCAAAGGATTTGCCCTGGGCGGCTGCATTCTCCTGTTGCAACTCGGAATCGATAAGCAAAAATCCCTAAATCGGCATATTCAGCGTCCCGCCCGCGTGTAACCGTCTCAGTAACTCCATTCTCCAGCAAGTTTTGAGTTACTATGTCCCTGCATTCCAAAAGTTAAAAGTTCATCTTAGTCACGTCCGCTGCACAGTTTTGCGGACGCCGAGAGGGAGCTGACAATGTCTAGGCCGAGCGGGCAGAGTGGGCTTGATGACAAACGGATTTCCCGGTCTCCATCCTTGAGCTGGGATGTCCAATTCACAATTGCGGCTACGGGCTGTGCCGCCTGCCTATGGCTTGCGTTGAGGGAAGACCCGCAGCAGTTGCATCCCTTGCCGACATTTGTGGGGCGGCTTCTGCAGATCACGCCCTACCTCTTGGAATTGGCTTTTGGCCTCGCGTTTCTTTTCTGGGCTATCGTGCTCCTGCGGCAGGTTCACTTACAACGCAAAGCACCACCGCCATCCAACACAACCTCTGGCGTAACCACCAGACCGCGCTGGACCCCGCGACAATTCATGGCGGTCGCAGGCTATCTTGCGGTCTTGTTTCCAATTCTGGGTGAACGTTTCGCGCGGTTCCTGTGGCCCCTCCACTCGCGGCGGATCGCCAAAGTAGCCCTGCTGGCTGCAACCCTCTTGACTCTGGTCGACTTCCTGCGCAGCCGGCAAGAGAAGAAGCACAGAGAGCAAAACGCCCCACCCACAGTGGGCGTCAAAGAAGAGTCGTGGTTCACTAACGACTTCGTGCGCAATGTCTCCTTCATCGCTCTGACACTCGGCGCACTCTTCTGCTCTCACTTCATTGTCAGGCGCTACTGGCCCACCCATGAACGTGCCATCTTTCCGGTGATTGCGGCGCTCGCCGTCGCCGCCTTGATTTTGCTGCGCCACGCCTCGGGCCGCCCCGCCGCTGGGCAGCACCACGAACTGCACCACCTGGCGGGACCCACTGCGTCAAAGCCTCTCGTGAATCCCGAGAGAAGGAAGAAGCTCTGGCTCGGTGTTTACTCTACGTGCATCGTTGCATTGATGATGCTTCCCATTTCCTCTCAATGGAAGACCGGAATCTTCTTCGGCCAAATTCCCGCCTTACTCATTTATTCGCTCGCCATCGGACGCTTGAAGATGTGGACCTACAGGGTAGGACACGACGGGGATACCGACCGCGCTCTCGAACTCAACCGGCGCTTTGCCTGGATTCCCGGCTACGGCAACTCCCTCGAAGGAACGATACTCTTCAACGCGGGACGCTACCGTGAGGCGCAGGAATTTCTCAAGCCCTTCGCGTTCGACTTCGCAGGAAAGCCGCGCTTGGCGACAACGGAGCTCTACACCTATGCGCTTGCGCTTGGGAATGATGGCCGGCTGAAGGAGGCACAGCCTCTCCTTGAAGCCTCGATCCCCGTCGCCGAAAAGCCCGGCACATTTAGAGTCGCCCTCGCAACTAACCTGCTAGAGCAGGAAAAGGACCCGGAGCGCGCCAGAGAATTGCTGGAACAGGCAATGACCGTGCCGCCACAATCGACTGCATATGGACAGCGGTCTGATCAAGCAAAACGCACCGCTCGCTATGCTTGGGCATTGGCGAGCTGCGGCAGAAAAACAGAGGCCGACGCCAAGATACAACAGGCGCTAACCGAATCGGAAGGACTGAGACCAAGAGATCTGGCCGGGGTCTATTATTTCGTTGGCGAAAGCTGGAGAGCGGCGGGGCAAATCGCAAGCGCACGCAGATCATTTCAGGAGGCGCTGAAGCTTGCGCCAGATGGGGTCATTGCCATCGGCGCGAAGAAAGGCCTCGTTAAGCTCGCCAAAGACTAATCCTTGTTCGGCGCCCCATCCGCGCGCCTGCCGCTACAATGGAACGAGCCGTTATCAAAGGATTTGCCCTGGGCGGCTGCATTCTCCTGTTGCAACTCGGAATCGATAAGCAAAATGCCCGAATCAGCAATTTCAATGTTCCGTCCGCGTGTTTTAAGCGGCATGCGTCCCACCGGCAAGCTCCACCTGGGCAACTACATGGGCGCCCTCGCCAACTGGGTCAAATTGCAGGAAGACTATGAGTGTTACTTCTTCATCGCCGACCTGCACGCGTTGACAACCGACTACGCGGACACCTCGCAGATCGCGCCCAATTCGCTTGAAGTGGCGCTGGACTTTCTCGCAGCGGGCCTTGACCCGGACCGGTGCACCATCTTCCTGCAGAGCCTCGTCAAGCAGCACTATGAGCTGCCCCTGCTACTGGGCATGATTACGCCGCAAGGATGGCTGGAGCGCGTGCCCAGCTACAAAGAGATGCAGGAGAACCTCACCACCAAGGACCTCACCACCTACGGGTTCCTGGGCTACCCCGTGCTGATGGCGTCCGACATTCTGCTTTACCAGCCGAAGTTTGTGCCCGTGGGGCAAGATCAGCAGGCACACGTGGAACTGACCCGCGAGATTGCGCGGCGTTTCAACCAGTTTTACAAGGCCGAGGGGCGGGAAGTGCTTCCGGAACCGCAGGTCCTGTTGACGCCCTCGCCCAAGTTGCCCGGAACCGATGGGCGGAAAATGTCGAAGAGCTACGGCAACACCATCCAGATGACTGATCCGGAGCCGGTGGTGCGGCAGAAGCTGAAGACCATGGTCACTGACCCGGCGCGTGTTCGGCGCACCGATGCGGGCGACCCTGACAAGTGCCCGGTGGGCGACTTGCACAAGGTCTTTTCAACTCCTGAGGTGTTGGCTAAGGTGTATGACGGATGCCGTTCAGCGGGGATCGGCTGCATCGAATGCAAACGTTGGGCCGCGGATGCCCTGATACAGATCTTGAAGCCGATCCAGGAGCGTCGTGCAAGCTTCACTGAGCCGCAGCTGTTGGATATCCTGCACCAGGGATCTAACCGTGCCTGTGCCCGAGCCGCTCAGACCATGGAACAGGTGTACGACGCAATGCAGTTGAAGCTGACCAGAAACGCGAACGAATGAGTGATTTGGAAGCCGAGTCAGCGTTGAGCGATCAATCTGCCAATCCGAAGAACGAGGCATCCGAGCCCGTGGACGCGGGCCAGACGATCCCTGCCGGTGGGCACGCTGAGGCTCCGCCGCTGGTGCTTACCTCCAAGCCTGTCCCCGACGACAAGGCCGCGGCCAAACCTGCCGCGAAGCCCAAGAGGCAGGAAGACGAGCCCGAGCAGTCGCCGTTTTCTGTCACCGTGGGCCAGGTATATGACGGGCCGCTTGACCTGCTGCTGGACCTGATACGCAAGCAGGACATCGACATCTACGACATTCCCATTGCCAAGATCACGGCCCAGTTTCTGGCCTATGTAAGCCAACTGAAGGTCGGCGATGTGGATGTGGCTGGGGAGTTTATTTATACCGCCTCGCTGCTCATCCATATCAAGAGCAAGATGTTGCTGCCGCGCACCACAACGGGGCCGGACGAGGCGGCCGAGGACCCGCGGCGCGAGTTGGTGGAGCGGCTGTTGGAGCATGAGCGCTTTAAGAACGCCGCGCAGATGCTGCAGCAAAAGCAGATGCTCGAAGCGGCCACCTGGAGCAACCCTGGTACGCGCGAGTTCAAAGACGATGAAGGTGCGGAGCCGGAGATGGCTGCCGACACCGTGGACTTGGTGCGCGTCTTTCGCGATGTGCTTGAGCGGGCCCGCAAGCGCCCCACGTTTGACCTGGAGGACAACTCGGTAACGGTGGGCCAGATGATCCAGTTCCTTGCCCGGCGGCTGGCCATGGAAGACAAACCGGTGGCTCTGCGCCGGCTTCTGAGCCATACCCGGTCAGAGCGGGCGCTGGTGGCCATGTTCCTGGCTCTGTTGGAGTTGGTGCGGCTGCAGGCCATTCTGCTTCGCCAGGACCGGGCATTCTCCGAGATTTTTATCAAGAAGAACACGGGATTTGACGCGGTAATGAACACTGGTCTAGCGAACGCCCAGGATGACTGGAAATAGATAACTGAAAGAATCTAATTAAGATACGTAACAAGAAGCGCACCCGCCGGATGCCTGGCGCAGAACCCGGATGCGGGTGGGACCCTGGATGTACAAGGAAAATGGAAGCCGGGGACCAGAGGACCAACAAAACACACTCTGCCCCGCGGAAATGGCCTGATTCTCAGCGGGCTATGCTCTCTCTTCTGCGCCTCGCCAAGTACCTATGATTTCGCCCCATGCAAGTATCCCGTGTAAAATCAATGTAACGAAACCAGTCCCCAGGCTTCGCCGAACAAACAACTGCGCTGTGATGTAGTTGTTGGGGTTTTATGCAAGCCTTCTTTTATCGTCCTTCCCTCCGCGGTCTTGGATCGTTTCATCTCTATTTAAATCGGGTCCGCGCTGCTGAATCAGCGTGGATATGCTCCTTAAGCCGACTAGATTTCGGTCGGTTGGGAGCAGTCTAATGGCGGGCATGGCAACGGTTGCGGCGCCGCTTCCCAATCGCGCGACAGTTCTCGATCGCAAATTGAAGAAGAAGCCGGCCAGCCGCGCCAGCATTGCGGTGTTCGTGCTGGCGTTGGTCAGCAGCCTTGTCTACATCGTCTTTCATGTAGCCAAAGACCTTGACTCTGCGCCCGTTACCAGCTACTCGCCCTATCTGCTGCTGGGGCTGGCGCTGATGATCGCGCTGGGTTTCGAATTTGTAAACGGCTTCCATGACACCGCCAACGCCGTCGCCACAGTCATCTACACCCACTCGCTGGAGCCCGGCATCGCGGTGGTGTGGTCAGGAATGTGCAATCTGGCCGGCGTGCTTTTCTCCACCGGCACTGTGGCTTTCGCGGTGGTCACGCTGCTGCCCGTGGAGCTGATTCTGCAGGTAAGTTCGGGTACCGGCTTCGCCATGGTGTTCGCACTGCTGATTGCAGCCATCTTGTGGAACCTGGGCACGTGGTGGCTGGGGTTGCCGGCATCCAGTTCGCACACCATGGTGGGATCCATCATCGGCGTCGGCTTGGCCAACCAGTTGATGAATCCGCACACGGGCACCTCGGGTGTGGACTGGGAACAGGCCATTAAGGTCTTCAAGGTGCTTCTGATTTCGCCTCTTGTCGGCTTCATATTCGCTGGGCTGCTAATTCTCGTGGCACGACAGCTGGTCAGGTTTCCCGCGCTGTATCAAGCTCCCAAAAACGACACGCCTCCGCCATGGCCCATTCGCGCATTACTGTTGCTTACCTGCACCGGCGTCAGCTTCTTCCACGGCTCCAACGATGGACAAAAGGGCATGGGCCTCATCATGCTCATCCTCATCGGCACTGTGCCCACAGCCTACGCGCTCAACCACGCCGTCACCGCACGCGATATGCAGGAGTTCATTGTGGCCTCGGAGCAGGCCGGACGCATCCTGGACCGGCACGTGGACCCCGCCGGCGTCCTCGGTCCCGATGCGCGCGCCGAAGTGACCGACTACATCCGCACCAAGCAGTTGCAACCGGACACGATTCTTGCCCTGCGCGAACTGGTGGAAGATCTCAACCACGAAGTGGCTCTCTACAAGGTTTTCAAGTCCGTTCCGCCGCAGGACCAAACCAATGTGCGCAACGACATGTACGTGGCCAGCGAAGCTCTGCGGCTCATGGATAAGGCCCACAACCCGGCATTCACGCCGTCTGAGAGTGCGGCGCTAAGAAATTACAAGAGCAAGGTGGACAAGGCTACCAAGTTCATTCCCGACTGGGTGAAGGTTGCGGTAGCGCTTGCGCTGGGGCTGGGTACAATGGTGGGTTGGAAACGCATCGTGGTGACAGTGGGTGAAAAAATCGGTAAGGATCACCTCAGCTATGCACAGGGCGCCAGCGCCGAGCTGGTGGCTATGGCCACCATCTTTGCTGCGGACCGGTTCGGTTTGCCTGTGAGCACCACGCATGTGTTGAGCTCGGGCGTAGCCGGCACCATGGCCGCCAACGGCAACGGGCTGCATCTTTCCACCGTCCGCAACATTGCCGCGGGATGGGTTTTCACCCTGCCGGCAGCGGCCCTGCTCTCTGGGTCGCTCTTCGTGTTGTTCCGCCACTTCTAAAGCATTTTCGATTTGAGTATAAACAGAACTATGTGCCCCATCCTTGCGGCGTATTTGTCTTTGCCGCAAGGGTGGGAAACCACAAATGCCCATCTCGTCTTTAATCACTCAAGCCGAAGGGAACCAACCTCTTGCTCACCAGTGAACAAGCTATATGTCGATACAACTTAGGCCTTCAGAGGCCAGGTAGTCTGCCCCCCGTGAAGATAGGCGTGGTTGCCGATATGGCCGGCGCGGGCAGCGGCAACTCCCGCTTCCACAGGCGCGTTCGGCTCTTTGCGCGTCCTCACGCACTCAAGGAAATTCTCCATGTGGTCGATGGTCCCATCGCGGAAACTGCTGGCCGAGAGAACCGGATTCTGCGCCTCTGCTACACCTTCGCGATAAACACCGAAGCCGCCGCGGTCGATCTTCAACGTGGCATCCGTGCCGCGGAACTCGATGCCGCCATCGTCGATGGATGAACTCATCATGCCCTCGTAGACCACGTCGAATCCCGGATAGCGGAAAGCCGCCTGGACGGTGTCTGGACAATCCCATTGCGTGAAGATGTATTTGTCCGCGAGCATCTGCGCTGCATGGGGCTGATCAGCCTTCATGGCCCACTGGGCCACGTCGATCCAATGTGTGAAAAGATCGGTCATCGCGCCGCCGCCAAAGTTCCAGTACCAGCGCCACCGGGCAAATTTCTCGTCGCTGAATGGCTGGTCGGGAGCATTGCCGAGCCAGAGCTTCCAATCCAGAGACTGCGTGTCGATCGGCTTCGGCGCCCAGTTGAGGTTATAGTTTTGCCACCAGTACAGCCTCACCTGGGGAACCCGGCCTAGAGCTCCACCTTGAATGAGATCGACCGCCTCGCGAAAGTGTGGCCAACTGCGTTGCTGCATGCCGCATTGCAGAATCTGCTTGCCTGAGCGAACCGCGTGGGTCAGCGCGACGCCTTCCTCGATGCTGTGGCTGACGGGCTTTTCAAGATACACATCCTTCCCCGCGGCCAGCGCATCAATCGCCATGCGCACGTGCCAATGGTCCGGCGACGCGATAAATACGGCGTCGATGTCCTTCTGGAGCACCTCACGATAATCCAGGTGGGTGGTGGCGAGCCCTTTGGACCTTTCTTTGACGGCATCGCGGTGCGGCCCATACACGTCGCTGACGGCCACAATCTCGTAGCCCCCAACTTTATCGGCCGAGCTCAGCAGCTCGCGCATGCGCCCGCCGGCGCCTATCACTCCCACACGAATCTTATTGTTGGCGCCAAGCACTTTGGTTGAGGCCAGCGCGGTAAGTCCGCCGGCAATAAGGAAGGTCCGTCGATTCAGGGTATTGGTCACGGTGCTCCGATCCATTTCTCCGCGTCCGTGGGGTTGCGCGGCTCACTTCTCAATTGATTCGATCTGTCAGGCCAGAAAGCGGGCGTGCAGATGAAGCGATTTACTTCAAGCGAGCGAATTGTATCACTCGAAAATATGCTTGCGCTCGCCAGGTTTGCTTCGGCCGCATTCGCGTCCAGTTGGAACATTCTCGGTGTTGCCGCAGCGGTTGGCGGACAGACCCCGGAGAGAGCGGCTGAGAATTCGCGTCATGCGCCAATTCGCATTGCCCGTAATTGCGCCGGATTTCTAGGCTTTGGCCACAATTCATTTCCCTTTCATCTTCTTCGTATATGCATTGCTTGGTCTGGCAAATACCGTCCCCGGGCGGGGCCGGATGGATTTTTATTCCCTTCACTGGAGTTTCCCATGTCCGATTTGGCAACGACGGCCGGCGCCCCGCCTGCGGGTGCGTCGATTCTTGACAGCAAGATGAAGAAGGGCCCTGCTTGGATCAGCGGCGTTGTGGTGCTGGTGGCGTTGCTGGGCGGCCTGGCCTATATCGGCTTCCACATAGCCGGCGACCTCAGCGGCGTGACGGTAGTGAGCGTTTGGCCGTATGTGCTGTTGGGAGTGGCGTTGCTGATTGCGCTGGGATTCGAGTTCGTAAACGGCTTTCACGACACCGCCAACGCGGTAGCCACGGTCATCTACACTCACTCGCTGGGCCCCAACATCGCCGTGGTCTGGTCGGGCCTGTGCAACCTGGCCGGGGTGCTTGTCTCCTCCGGCGCCGTCGCTTTCAGTGTCATCACCCTGTTACCCGTGGAACTCATCCTTCAGGTCAGCTCGGGGGCGGGCTTCGCCATGGTCTTTGCGCTCCTGATCGCCGCCATTCTGTGGAACCTGAGCACGTGGTGGCTGGGGCTGCCCGCTTCAAGCTCGCACACCATGGTGGGTTCGATTATCGGTGTGGGTATAGCCAACCAGTTGATGAATTCCCACACGGGCACCTCCGGTGTGGACTGGGAACAAGCCACCAAGGTCTTCAAGGTTTTGCTGATCTCGCCCGTGATCGGTTTCGGCGCCGCTGCCTTGTTGTTCCTGCTGTCAAAATGGTTTATCAAGTATCCGGCTCTCTACCAAGCTCCTAAAGGCAATACGCCTCCACCGTGGCCTATACGCCTCTTGCTGGTTCTCACCTGTTCTGGTGTCAGCTTCTCCCATGGCTCCAATGACGGCCAAAAGGGTATGGGCCTGATCATGCTCATCCTCATCGGCACCGTGCCCACCGCCTACGCCCTCAACCATGCAGTCACCGCCAAGGATACGCAGGACTTTATTGCGGCCTCGGAGATGGCCGGGCGAGTGCTTGACCGGCACGTAGACAAGAACGGTGTGCTGGGCGCTGACGCGCGGGCAGAAGTGACCGACTATATCCGCACCAAGGAACTGCAGCCTGCTACCATCCTGGCGCTCCGCGAGTTGGTTGAGGACCTGAACCACGAAGTGGCTCTCTACAAGGAGTTCAAGGCGGTCCCCGCCGGCCAGCAGACCAACGTGCGCAACGACATGTATGTAGCCAGCGATGCCATCCGGCTGATGCAGAAGAACCATACACCGGCCTTTACCGCCGATGAAAATGCAGCTCTGACCAACTACAAGACCAAGGTGGACAAGGCTACCAAATTCATCCCGCAATGGGTGAAAGTGGCCGTGGCGCTGGCGCTGGGTTTGGGCACCATGGTGGGCTGGAAACGGATCGTAGTCACCGTGGGAGAGAAGATCGGCAAGGAGCACCTGACGTATGCCCAGGGTGCATGCGCTGAACTGGTGGCCATGGCTACCATCTCTGCGGCGGATAATTTCGGCTTGCCTGTAAGCACAACTCACGTACTCAGTTCGGGGGTGGCTGGCACCATGGCCGCCAATCGTAGCGGGCTCCAGTTCGCCACGCTCCGCAATATCGCAGCGGCATGGGTATTTACGCTGCCCGCTGCGGCACTGCTGTCGGGCTCGCTGTTCTGGCTCTTCCGGAGTATTTCCAAGTCCTAGCCTCCAGAATGGCTCATCACCGCAGCCGCGGCGCGTTCGCGGCCGTCTGCAGACAGGGATTCCCGTGATCTCCTTGGCATGGCCAGTTTGAAGGGTACGGGCTTTAGCCCGTACATAAATCCCGCAAAATCAGGTGGCTTTAGCCTCCGAGGGAAGGCTCGTTCAAGCTGACCCGCTACATAGACCCCTAATTGCGGCTAGCCCCTCTCCGCCTCTGGTATCCTGAATGGTTTAACCACACCAGGGGGAGCCCATGCCGGAGCACAGGGGACGCAAGCACCATCAGGACCGCGTGGCAGAGACGCTGCGGTTGGAAATCGGTGCCATGATCGAGGGCGAGCTCTCTGACCCGCGCATCGCCTTCTGCTATGTCAGCGAAGTGGTGCTGAATCCAGGCGGCAAATCGGCGCGGGTCTACGTGGCTCTCGACAGCGCCGTCCCCGACATCGCCAAGGCCGAGGAAGAAACCGTCGCTGGCCTTGAAGCCGCCAAAGGATACATCCGCTTCGAGTTGAAGGAGCGGATGGGTGTGCGCCACATTCCTGACCTGGCTTTCTTCGCCGACCGCTCTGGCCGCTTCCAGGCGCGTATTGAAGAGCTGATGGACCGATCGCGCAAGCGGCAAAAGGCTCCGGTGGATTAGCCGCCTATGAGCGACCCCCTCCCGACCGGAACCATCTCCACAATCGCCCCTGCCAGTGCCATTGAGGCCATTCTCGAAGTGCTGCGCCAGGGCGAGCGGTTTCTGGTTTGCTCTCACTCCCGTCCCGACGGCGACGCGGTGGGCAGCATGCTGGCCATGGGAATGCTCCTCACCCAGATGGGCAAGCGCGCAGACCTGGTCACGGCGGATCGAATTCCTGTCATATATCGTTCCCTGCCGGGTGCAGACGGCATCCGTACTGCCCTGCGTGTTCATGGTCCCTATGATGCGGTCATCCTGCTGGAGTGCGATCGGCTTGAGCGCACCCGGCTACGCGGGCTGGAACCCTTCTTCGTGATCAACATCGACCACCACACCAGCGGCCATGGGTGGGGCAATCTGAACTGGATCGACCGCGACGCAGCCAGCGTGGGCGAGCAGGTCTACCGGCTGATCCAGGCCGCCGGAGTCACCGTCACGCCAGAGATGGCTACCTGTCTCTACACCACCCTGCTCACCGATACCGGTGGCTTTTGCTACGGCTCTACGCGGGCCTCCACCTTTGCCCTGGCGCAGAAGCTGGTTGAGGCCGGCGCCGACCCCATTCGCATTGCCCAGGACGTATACTTTTCCGTCGCCACTTCAAAGCTGTTGCTGTTGGGTTCGGCACTTGGTCATTTGCATCGCGAGGGTCGCCTGGCCTGGTTGTGGGTCTCCAACCGCGACATGGCCCGCAGTTGCGCCGCCGAAGAGGACTGCGAGGGAATCGCCAACCACGCGCTTTCCATTGCGGGAGTTGAGGCGGCAGTTTTTCTACGCGAGCTGCCCGAACAGCGAATTCGGATCAGCTTGCGCAGCAAAGGCAGGGTCAACGTTGCCGCAATTGCGGAAAGGCTGGGCGGCGGCGGCCATGAGAACGCCGCCGGCTGCACTCTCGACGGCCCAATGGGACGCGCTCTTGATGAGATTCTGGCCGAGATGCGGACCGAATCTGCGGCTTTGGCTGGCGATCAACCTGAAGCCCCTTGAGAATCGGCTCGAATCTGTTAGCCTTGTCCCTGTCGAAACGCATAAGGAAGTTTGCGTCTCCGTCTCTTTTGCACCACCTACCAACGTTCAGCCGATGGGGTTCCCCCAACTCCCTGGGACGGGCTGAAACGATTGTTCTTGCGCGGGTACTCGCATGGTCGGCCCGCTGGAGAGTTGCTGAAAGTGGAGACTGTTCTGAAACCTCCTGCTCCGGATCCTATTAAGGATCGCCAAAGACGGCTACCCAAATGGGCCAGCGTCTGCGAGGCGGGCGTTTTCCTCGCTTTTACCGTTTTCTTCATTCTCTATGGGCAAACACCGCTGCTGGGCGGAGATGGCTTGGGCTTGGTGGGCGCCGATGAGCCCCGCTATGCCCAGATAGCCCACGAGATGCTGGTCCGCTTCGATTCTGCCCATACCATCAAGGGACGCCTGAGCGCCTGCGTCACTCCATACCTCTATGGCCGCCCTTGGCTTGAGAAGCCCGCCCTCTATTACTGGCGTGCCATGTTCGTCTTTCAGGAGTTCGGCGTGCACGACTGGAGTGCGCGCCTGCCCTCTGCCACCTTCGCCTTCATCATGGTGGCGCTCATTTATCTCCACATGCGAAGATTCCGCCCTGGAGGGCATCTCGACGCCGCGCTTATCACCGTGGCTTCCGCTGCCATCATCGGCTTTGCCCGTGGCGCCTCCACTGACATGCAGATGGCCGCGCCCCTCTCCATCGGCCTGTTGGGTTGGTATGCCTGGTACGAAACCGACTCAAAGTTTTGGCTGTTCGATATCTATTTCTTCACCGGCGTGGCCACCCTCGCCAAAGGACCTGTCGCACCCTTCCTCGCCATCGTGATCTTGGTCGCCTTTGCTTTTTTACGTCGCGAGTGGTCCATCCTCCGGCGCACGCTTTGGTGGCCCGGGGTAGTGCTCTACTTTGCCATCACCCTGCCCTGGTTCATTGCCGTGCAGCACCAGAACCCCACCTTCTTCCGCGAATTCTTCCTGGAACACAACCTCGCGCGCTTTGCCACCGACCGCTACCAGCATCAGCAGCCCTTCTGGTACTACCTGGTTGTGGTGCTGCTGGCTGTCATGCCGTGGACCGTGGTTGCCGTCCGTGCTCTGGTCGATGGCATTCAGACATCGGTGGCTGAGTGGAGGCTGCGCCACTCCAAGCCTTCCCGGCCTGCGCCCAACCGTCCCGGCGACGCCTTCCCCGAGTTTCTGGTGCTTTGGGCGCTCATCCCCATCGTCTTTTTCTCCCTTTCCCAGTCCAAGTTGCCGGGCTATATTCTGCCTGCCATTCCTCCCATCACCATCCTCACCGGCGATTACCTCTTTCGCATGCGCACACCCGGCCTCAATCGCTGGATTCTGTTAGGCCACGCCGCGCTTTGCGGTGTGATGACGATGTTTGGCTTGCTGTTGCCGTGGTCGGTGGCCCATGGCGCGCAGATGCCGCCGACCCGTGCCTTGGTCGTTGCGCTGTTGGCCTCGCTGGGCGCGGCGCTGCTCATCCTTGTCGTGGTGCACGGTTTTGGCGTGGCCCGGCTGCGGCTTGCCACCACCGGGGTGCTCGTCGTTATTGTCTTTTACCTTTACGGGGTTGGCCCATTCTTCGGCATTCCTGCAGTGGAAGCCAGCAAGCGAGTGGTTCATCTGCTGGACCGCTCCTACTCTGCGCGACCACTGGCCGATCGACTCACAACCCTGGCCCCTGCCGATGAAACAGTCGCCGTTTTCCGTGTCCGGCGCGACATGGAGTATGGGCTCGCCTTTTATCGCAACCACGAAGTGGTCAATTACGAGCAGGATGGAGTGCCCGATGAAGAGCATCTGCTGGTCGCGCGGATGGCGGGCCGCCGCGGCGTGGACCTCCATACTCCCGCCGCGATCGAGGAGTATCTCGAGGGTCGCCAGTACCAGCAGCTCTTTAGTTGGCCTGAGCAGGGGCTTGAGGTTTACCTCGTGGGCAGCAAGTAATTTGCGATAGAGCGAAACCAGGGTGACTGTACCCCGGAGGCAAAGCATTCAAGTCGACGCGACCAACAGGGAGTGGCGACCCTTCAAGGGCCCACTCGAGCATTTTCGATTTGAGCGTAAACACAACTCTGAGTGCCCCATCCATTCCACAGTCTCATCGTGGAATGGGTGGGAGGCCACGGATGCCCATCTCGACTGTAAGCAGTCAAGCCAAAAACGCCCTATGCCGCACCGACTCTGGTTTTGCTCTATAGACACTCCGCAAAGATAAGTCAGGCTTAAACTTGCAGTCAGCCGCCACTCGTGGCACAGTGTCCGGAAGGCACATTTCCATCAAGCGCCTTGCCGAACGGCTCGCGTAAAGCTGTTCTCGAATTGCTGTGGAGCGAAGCCGCGGCAGCTAAGTGGCTTTTTTATCAAGCGCCGCATATAAATTGGAGAACAGCTTTAAACACGTCTGGCTCGCTTCCACCACGGGCCGGATCGCATCCAACAGGGGAAACATGGCGTCAGGCGTTTCCATCGAGATCCTCGACCTGCGGCACTTTGCGGCCCCGGTGCTGCGTCCCGTGCTGGAGGCCGAGGGTGAGTTGTGGAGCAGCCGCCTGCACTGGGATTATCGCGCTTCTGCACGGCTGCTGATGCAATATCTCGACAACCGCATGTTGCCGGGCTACGCTGCCCTTGAGGCAGGCCAGGTTACCGGCTACGCCTTCTGCGTCTACGAGGAAACCAAGGCAGTCATCGGCGATGTATTCGCTCTTCCCGGCCACCACCCCGATCTTTTCGAGGCAACAGGCGCGGACAACTCCACCATCGGGCCGGGGCCGGCCTACGCAATCGAAGAAACCCTGCTCCGCCATCTCTTTGAAACCCTGCTCAACTCGCCGCAGGTCGATCGCATCGAGTCGCAACTACTCCTCCACCCGTCTGGAGCGCATGCGGGCCTCTTCCGCGGGGCGGGGTTCACGCTCTACCGGCGTCTCTTCCTGGTGCAGCCGCTGGCTGGTCGCTGGGCTCGTCCCAGCGTGGACCTTCCCGCCGAGCTGGAGTTGCGCCCCTGGCGCGATGAGGATCTGAACTCTGCCGCACGCCTCATCGCCGAGGCCTACAGCTCTCATCCGGACTCGCTTATCAACGACCAGTACCGCTCCGTGCACGGTTCGCTGCGCTTTCTCCACAACATTGTCAAATATGCCGGATGCGGCGTCTTCTCCGCACAGGTGTCGCACGTGGTGGTGGAACGCACCAGCCGCGAGCTGGTGGCCCTCATCCTCGGTTCGCGCGTGAGTCCTGAGAGCGGCCACATCACCCAGCTCTGTGTCCGGCCTCAGTTTCGGCGCAACGGGCTGGCCCGATTGCTGCTTGGGGTGGCCGCCTCGCAGTTCATGCGCCAGGGGGTGAGCGAAATCTCCCTCACCGTGACCGAAACCAACGCCCAGGCCCTCGAACTCTACAAATCCGAAGGCTACGAATGCACCCACATGTTCGACGCCGCGGTCTGGCAGCGCAATGAAAACCGCCGAAATTAGACTGGCAATGCGCGCTCAGAATCAGGAGCGTGGGCGGCGTGGCGCGACAGGTTCATTCTTGCCGTAGTCGGTGATCCACTTGGGCGGATCGGGCTCTAGGCTTCCGTCGACAGGCACGCCGCGCTCCTTTGCCCAGCGGTATCCCCACATGGGGCCGTATTTGGTGATGAAGGTCTCGGAGATTTTGTAGGCTGGGTCAGACTCGGCAACGGAAAGACTCACCCAGCGGTATTGCCGCTTTTCGAACAGAGCGAGCAGTTTCTCGATAACATCCGCATTGAGCTGGTTATCGTGAATGAGCATGATCTGCGGCGGCTCATAGCCAAAAACCTGCGTGTTCAGCCTTTGAAAGTAATCTATCTGGGTGCCCGTGAAGGCCAGGTAATCCGTGCGCAGTCGGGCGGCTGAGGCACGGTCCTTTCGCGCCAGCATCAGGGCATAGGCCTGATCGAACATCCAATCTGAAGTTTCAATGGTGCAGGGAGCAAGCCGATACCCGCGCTCCGCCAAGAAGTTGGCGACAGCATCGTGCTTTTCCTTTGTATCGCCGGTATGGTTGGCTGGAAAGCGAAAAAACTCCACCTTGCGCCCCGCCGCACTCATGAGCGGAACGATCGTGGCTTCACCGCGAATGATTTGGTCTTCAAACTGCTCGACGCTTAGGTCATTGAAGTTTGAGTGTGCATAAGTATGATTGCCCAAGTCGAGACCGCCTCTTACCCATGTGTGCAGAATGGTAGTTCCGGAATTGGGTCCCAGGTCTTCAGTTCCGTTCTGAATAGCGAAGCCAGTCACCGGAAGATGGTGATGCCTGAAGCCTCGAAGCAGCTTCTTGTTGGCTGCAGCGGCTGCCTTCCCGTCCCGCGGAAGCATTGGGCGAGTTCCGTCTCCAATCACAAAGGGAAGGTCGTCGACTGTGAGGGCCACCGTGTGCGACTGTGCGTAAACTCCAGCAAGAAAATGCGTCGCCAGGACCGCAGAGGTGAAAAGCGAAAGCAGGCGCACTGGCGGGAGACCTCGAATCTGCGCCGGCACTACCGCGCAATAAGGTACATCACCCAGCTTACAGCGGCCTTACCTATGTACCACAGTTACAGTTAGTCTCTGCGGAGGGAGCAGGGGCCTTTTCAGGCCCCTTGTAGACTTCCAAAGAGTGTGGCTAAACGGGCCTCTCGGCCGGACCAATCAATGCCGCTCAAACCGCCCGCCAAATCCGCTCCACGAATCACCGTGGGCGCTCCCTCTTGCAGAGAATTGGGTCCAAAAAGCGCACAATCTGGGTATGGCGAACCTCCCGGTTATCGATTCGGAACCCAAAAAAGTGAAGGTGAACGGCCGGGCAGTTAACCGACATTTTAGACCGGGCACATCTCCGACACTT
>CAYNGB010000047.1:0-38920 GCA_964396795.1 uncultured Occallatibacter sp.
CTCCGCCAATACGCCCAGATGGCCAAAATGTTCAAGCAGATGGGCAAAGGCGGCCTGGCCCGCAACATGATGCGCGGCGGCCTTGGCGCCCTCGGTGCAGGCAAACAACGCTTCGGCAGATAGAATTTCCGCGAGGAGGACGCGATGCGCAAGCTGACGGTCAAGAACTTCTCGGTGATTAAGGAAGCCGAACTAGAGTTCGGCAAAATCACCGTTCTCATCGGCCCGCAGGCCAGCGGAAAGAGCCTCCTTTGCAAGCTCGCATATTTCCTTAGCAACGAGCTGATTGACATTGCAGCGAGATCAGTTGCAACCAGTCGAGCGTGGGATCACTTCCTAGCATTCCTACCCAACGAGTTTCAGAGCCGTTTTTATTCGGCGCATGGGGTTGCGGCGCATGACACGGAGCTGGTCTTTACCAGCCAAGCTTATGAGGTCCGCCTTCATTGGGTGCCGGTACTCGGGAACCCGCAATTCACATTCAGCGAGGCCTTCAAGCAGGCCTACGAGGGGGCACTCGATAAGAGGTCTGCAGTTTCCAGATCGGTTTCCGGTCTGCTCCTATCGGAGGGAACAAGCGCCGGCACACGATGGCACGAGGCCCTGTTCGAATTGAACTCGGTCATTTGGGGCCCGGCGCCCCTGGTGAGCTTGTACGCTCCGGCGAACCGAGTCTTCTTCTCGAACCTATCGAAGCAGGCTGAGGTTCTCAAAAACGTCGGACTCGATTCGATCACACGCGACTTTGCTGGACAAATAGTTTGGGATGGGAGTTGGAAAACGGGACTCGTCACTTCAGGTCGAGGCATAACCGACGAAATTAACCGGCGAATGACGGACATTCTTGGGGGATTCGTGGTCACCGACTCCGGGATTCCACGGTTCCTGAACAAGAACGGCGGAGTACTCCCGCTCGAAGTTGTGTCCACGGGTACGCAGGAGATGATTCCACTTTTCAATGTCATTGAGCGATTGGTGTACATTCGGGAACACTTGGTCGAGATGAGCCGCGCTGATCGAACCCAGTCATCCGCAAATGTGGTTCCGGTCAGCACGCCGCTTGTCTACCTTGAGGAGCCAGAGGCAAACGTCTTCCCAAATACCCAGTACGAACTTGTGCAGCTTTTCGCATGGCTCGCAGACGATCCCGTCCTGGACTTCAATTGGGTCATCACAACCCACAGCCCCTACATTCTCACAGCCTTCAACAACCTGATTGAGGCTGGACAGGTGGCCAGCGCAAAACCGGAATTGAAAGACGAGGTCGCAAGACTCATCCCAGAGCACTATTGGATCAAGCAAGGCGACTTTAAAGCCTATGCAATCGAAGACGGTGTTCTCAAATCTATAGTCGCTAAAGACACAGGCCTCGTCAGCACCAATTACCTCGATCGGGTCTCAGAAACGATTGGAACGGAATTCGACGAACTATTGAGGCTCGGCTATGTCGAATCCTGATCCGTTGCTGCAAACCTGCACGGAGGAGTTGGATAATTCAAGAGTCACGGTAAAGAGAGATGGACGGCGGGCCACATTCGACAACTCAGAACATGTTCCGATCAAGTGCATCGATTTGGACTGCTGGATTCCATCCATTGACACAGTCAAAGCCGATTACATCCTGTCCAAATCCGGCGTCGCAGATGTCATTATCGAGCTGAAAGGTAAAGACATAAAGCATGCCGTCGAGCAGATTATCGTCACTTTGGCAAAGTGGAAGAGCGCGCCTCCGTTCTCAGAGAGAATCGGCGGATTGATTGTCTTTACACGGTGTCCCATGAGCGCGGCGGAAACCGGAGACATCAAAAAGCGGCTCCTCCAACAGCACGGTCTCTGGATGGAGATGGACAAAGACCAAAAGACTGTTTACAGGTTTGAGACCTTCGCAGGGAAGAAACCATGACCGCCCTCCAGGACCAGCTCGACGAAATCACCGCCAACACGCGCCACCTTGTGCAGCCCGACCGCCTCGCCATCGGCGAACGTGCAGTGACCGAACTCTTCGCCTCTGGCATCGAGGACCGCATCCTGCCCGTCGGCGCGGAGGCCCCCGAGTTTTCCCTGAAGGATGCCGGCGGCAAGCTGGTGCGTAGTGCGGATATGCTCGCCCTCGGCCCTCTGGTCATCAAATTTTTCCGCGGCCGCTGGTGTCCCTACTGCATGACTGAGCTTGAAACGTGGCGCGACCTCTACGGCCAGCTTCGCGAACGCGGCGCGCTCATGGTCGCCATTGGGCCGCAGACTCCGCGGCAAAGCGACTTCATGGCCGGCCAGCACGGTCTGCCCTTCCCTGTGCTCACCGACCCCGCCTGCGCCCTCGCGGAAAAGTTCGGCCTCGTCTATACGGTTCCCGAGTACTACCGCGACTACTACCTCTCCATCCTGGTCAACATCCCGTTCTTGAATGGCGAGAACACTTGGCGTTTACCCTTGCCGGCCACCTATGTGATCGCAAAAGACCGCAGGATCCTCTTCGCCGAAGCCCACGCCGATTTCCGCGTCCGCCCCGAGCCTGAAGAAGCCCTCGCCGCCGCCTTCGCCCACCACAGCCGCTAGCGCGCCCTCACTTCCCTGCAGAGACTGTGGGAACCGCACCGGTGCTCTCGCCAGCCGCTTTTTCGCGGTATTGCAGATTGAGAATTCTCAGTTGATACCCGCTGCGGTCCGGATACTTCAGCGAGTCCAGATCCTTGGGTAGTTTCTTCGGCGCCAGCAGCCTCCATGCCTCCGGCGCCTGCCACGGGTCATACCCAGCATCCGCCATCAAGGCCAGCGCAACCCGGCCTCGCTGCTCTTCCGTCTGTGGAGTGTTAATTCCACCGCCAGCCGCCGTTTGCACGCCAATCCCCGGAATGTTCGCTGCAACCACGTCACCCGCGTAATAGCCGAGTATAGACGTGCTCTTTCCGGCTTCCATCTTCGCTGCCTGCCGCTGCAGGTTATAGGCCACGCCATCCGCCAGCACCGCTGCCAGTTGGTCGTTGCTCCTCAGCCTCTGCAGAATCTGAGTTGGGATGTAGATAATCCCGTTGTACGAGCAGATCGCTGCACGATTCTTCTCGTCTTCCACGGCATAAAACCGGAAGTGGATCTTCGATGGGTCGTCGTCTGGAAGCAACTTCTGGTAGGCGGGCACCACGCTCATGCCCACGCGACGCACCCGTTCCTGCAAGGGAGGATCCATCGGGATGCGATGAGCATCGTCGTTGAATTGGTATCCACCGTACTGAACTTCTGCGTCCTGGTTCAAAGAGCCGTCTGCATTCAGAACATTGCCCTGTTTCATCGGCGGCGAGTTCGGGCCTCTTTCGGAGTTGCCGACGGGCTTGGGACTCATGTCCCAGCTTTCATGCATCAGCGCCCTTTTGAGCAATATCAACTTTGCGGGAAAGAAACGCGCCTTCGACGCCACCAGGACGCCCGCCTCATCCCGTTTGCCTTCGTAGCGCAGCCATGTGTTGGTACCCACGTCTCCAAGCGTCTTCAGGCCCTCGGCATACGAAATCTCGGTGGCTGAAGTGATGCGAATGCGGTAGCCGTCCGCCTGAAATACCGGCTCTGCCCCGGTGGAAACGACCCTGTCGATAACACCCATGCCCTCGGGTTCTTCATTCCAGTCGTCGCGCAGGAGCACTTCGTCTGCCGTTACCGTATTGGTCGCCTTATCATCCAATCGTCTCGCATGCATCACTTGCACGTAAGTGCCCACACGGACCTTGTCCCGCAAGGCATCGTCATAGACGCCACCCAATCCGCCAAGGATCCCGAAGTGGGTTCCGGGGAGCACCTTCACATGCTCTCGGTTCACATCGAACCCGGTGGTCGGGTTAACTGCCGTGATATAGCCTTTGACAGGAGGGGGGGGCCGGTCTCTGAGCGTTGGCGATCTGTGAAAAAGCAATGCTTCCCACATACAGAACGCTAGAAAGCAAGAGAAGCGAAGAAGCTGAAAATCGATGAATTGTTGAGCCTGGTCTTGCCACGTGCAAACCCCTGATTGGATCGACGAAAGTATAGCCCAAATCGCCTTCGACGGTCGCTCATCGACGAGCCGTCAGGTCCAGTCCGCCAGGATGGCTCTCGCCTTTTCCACGGTAACTCCCCGCAGCAGAAACACCTTGCTTCGCGATAACTCCCCACTTACTAACTCAACATAACTCTTGGGCATTCCAAACAACTCCGCCAGAAACGCGTTCAGCGCCTCATTAGCCCGCCCCTCCACCGCCGGTGCCTGAACCGCAATCTTGAGTCGTGCTTTTTCGCCTTCGCAGTAGACTCCCAAAATCGCCGTCTTCCTCTTCGCTCCCGGCAATGCCCGCACCGCCAGCGTCACGCCCTCCGCGACCGCCCTCAGCATCACTTCGGCCCCGTATACGGCTGCCGTTTCCCAAACAGCGCCGTGCCCACGCGAATCCGTGTCGCGCCTTCCTCGATTGCCAGCGCAAAATCCCCGCTCATCCCCATCGAAAGCACGTCCAGGCTCAATCTTGGATACGCCGCCGCCCACCGCTCTCGCCACTCACCCAAGCTGCGAAAGCAGGCCCGCGTCACGTCTTCCGGCACGCCCCACGGAGCGATGGTCATCAGCCCCCGCATCTCCAGATGTTCCAGGTCCGGCAGCCGTTCCAGCAATTGCGTCGCTTCGGCTGTCTCCGGCTCCAGCCCCGCCTTCGTCTCTTCCGGGCTCAGTTTCACCTCGATAAGAATCGGCAGCCTCTTGCCGTGTTTCCCCGCCGCCTCGTTCAGCCGCTCGGCCAGCCGCACCGAATCCACTGAGTCGATCCCGTCAAACAGTTCCACCGCCCGCGCCGCTTTGTTCGATTGCAGGTGGCCAATCAGGTGCACACGGAGCCTTTCCCGCATCATGCTCGTCCGAAGGTCTGCCACACGCAGTGCCAATGCCAGTGCCGGCGCCTTGGCTGCAAACTCCTGCACCCGGTTTTCGCCAAACAGAGTCAGTCCCAGCCCCGCGGCTTCCACAATCGTCTCCGCCGGCTTCGTCTTCGAGACGGCCATCAACTCCACTTCGCCTCGCCCGCGTCCCGCGCGGCGGCAGGCCTGCACAATGGCCTCTTCCAGCCGCTCTAGATTCTCCTCAAGCATCGTCATTGCGTGCCCGTCCACACTTCACTTCACCTTTCAAGTTGAATCAACTCAGCAACTCAGCCCCATCCATTCGCATCTAATTTTGCGTGTGGACTGTCGTTCTTCTCATCGTCTCCAACATCTTCATGACGTTTGCCTGGTACGGGCACCTGCGCTTCCGTCATGAAGCGCTGTGGAAAGTCATCCTCGTCAGTTGGGGCATTGCCTTCTTCGAGTACTGCTTCCAGGTGCCGGCCAACCGCATTGGCGCTGATCGCTTCAGCCCCGTACAGCTGAAGGTGATCCAGGAAGTCATCACGCTGATAGTTTTCGGCGTCTTTGTCACCTTCTACTTCGGCCAGCAACTCCGCTGGAACCACGCCGTCTCCGCACTCTTCCTCATAGGAGCGGTTTTCTTCGCCTTTCATCAATTCTGATGGGTAGCCACTTCCGGCAGATGCGCCGCGTTGCGAGCGTGTGCGTAGGTGTGCAACAGGCCCAGCGCGGGATTGCGTCGCAGTTCGGCGATCATGGGAGGCATGGCGGCGGCAACCTGTGTCCAACTGCGCAGCGCCAGGACCCGGTTCACCCGCATGCCAATGAGAAACACCACGAATGGTTCGTCACTCTGCGCGGCATAGCGTCCAGGAAAGACCGATCCCATTACGCCCCTCCTTCGTGCAATCCCCTCAGTGGCCCACCGCCTCAAGAAACTTCTCCGCCTCCAGGGCCGCCATGCATCCTGACCCGGCCGCGGTAATTGCCTGCCGGTAGCGCCTGTCCTGCACGTCTCCACAGGCAAACACGCCGGGGATGACCGACCCGTTGTTCGTTGTCAGCACATTCCCCGTCGTCTTGATGTAGCCTTCCTCATCCAGGTCCATCTGCCCGGCAAACATCTTTGCGTTTGGCTCGTGCCCGATGCCGAGAAACAGCCCCTTCACTGCCAGTTCGAGCTGCGCACCAGTCTTCACGTCCTTCAGCTTGAGCCCCTTCAGTTCTTTTTCTTCCACACCCAGAGCCTCTTCCACCACGGTATTGGTGCGCAGTTCGATGTTCGGATGGGCGATCGCCCGCTCCAGCATGATCTTCGAGGCCCGGAAAGCGTCCCGGCGGTGCAGAAGCGTGACCTTCGAAGCAAAACGGGTCAGGAACAGCGCCTCTTCCATCGCCGAGTCGCCTCCACCCACCACGGCAATCTCCTTGCCGCGAAAGAAAAAGCCGTCACACGTGGCGCAACTCGACACCCCGTGACCGATCAGCGCTTGCTCGCTGGGCAATCCCAGCCACCGCGCACTGGCGCCGGAAGCCACAATCAGGGTGCGTGCGCTGATATCCCCTGTTGAGGTCTGCAGACGGTACGGATGCTCCTTCAGGTCCACCGAATTCAAATGCGCCAGTTGAAATGTGGCGCCGAATCGCGCGGCCTGCTTCTTCATGTTCTCAATCAGTTCCGGCCCCTGGATGCCGTCCGGCCACCCGGGAAAGTTCTCTACCAGCGTGGTGATCGATAGCTGGCCACCGGGCTCATGGCCCTCCAGCACCAGCGGTTTCAAGCCGGCGCGTGCGGTATAGATGGCGGCAGTGAGTCCGGCGCAGCCGGAGCCAAGGATAACGGTGTCAAGAGTCTCAGTCATGTAGTTTCCCGTGTTGATAATAGATGCTTCGCCCAATAGCTTCGATTCCAGCGCGGCTGCAATGCAGTACGCCCGCAACCCACACGGGCTCAGTCCAGGCGTGTAGCCAGCAGTGAGGGCCGTTCGGCGGACAGTCGCACCACCAGTTCTCCAAACAGTGTATTGACCCAGGCAAACCATGGACGCGTGAACTTGGCAGGATCGTCCTTGTCGAACGATTCGTGCATAAAGCCCGTTCCTGCTGTAGTCGCACGCAGCCAGCGCAAGCATTGGCGAATCTCCGGCCCGTCCTGCGAAGTGAGCGCCCGCATCACGATTGACATGGGCCAAATACTCGTCAGTCCCACGTGCGGGCTGCCCACACCCTCGGCGGCTTTCCCGCGCATGAAATATGGATTCGCCGCGCTGTGCACAAACTGACGTGTGCGTTGGTAGAGCGGATCGTCCCCGTGGCAGCACCCCAGGTAGGGCAAGCTCAGCAGTCCCGGCGCGCCGGCATCGTCCATCATCAGCGCATTGCCGTAACCATCCACCTCATAAGCCCAGATCGCTCCCAGGCTGGCGCTCTGCGTCTTGCCATAGCGATCCACCGCGCTCTCCACCTCTGCCGCCAACGTCTCCGCCTCCCGGGCCAGCGCGGCATCGCCAAACACGTGCGTGGCCAGTTCCGCCAACTGCCTCAGGCTCACCACCGCAAACAGGTTGCCGGGCACAAACAAGGGGTAGATGCAGGCGTCGTCGGAAGGACGGAACATTGAGAAAATCATCCCCACCGACCGCGCCGGATTGCCGAAGCCCTCCAATGGAAGTGTGTCCGAGGGAATGGCCGATTCTCGTTGAAACGAATAAGGTCCCTGTCCCTGTTTGCGTTGTTGGGCGCGGAAGGTGCGCACAATCGTCCACCCCGCCTCCCTCCATGCACCATCAAAAGGCCGCGTGTCGCGCGTTTGTTGCCAGTAGCCATGCGCCAGGCGGATTGGATAACACAGTGAATCGACCTCCCACTTGCGTTCGCCCACGCCCGCGTGATGCTCCGTCTTGTCGTTCACCGACCAACTCAACGGCGCGGCCGATACGTCGCGCACAAAAGCGTTGGCATAGGGATCGATAAGGATCATGCGCGCCTGGCGCCGGATGGCTCCCTCCAGCAGTTCGCGCAGGCGGGCGTCCTCTTTGGCCAGGGGCAGATACGGCCACAATTGCGCGGACGAGTCGCGCAGCCACATCGCGTCAATGTCGCCAGTTACCACAAACGTATCCGGCTTGCCCTCGAAGCTCCCCGGCCAGACCGTTGTGTCGAGCGTATTCGGAAGGCAGTTCTCAAACATCACCGCCAGCGCAGGGTCGGCAATGCCGGGCCGAACCCGCGCTATGAGCGCTTCGACGGCCGCACTGGTAAAGTGGCGTTCCCCCGCCACTGGACGCGCATGGGGCAATGCCATTCCCGGCGCCTCTGCCCAGCTATGCCGCCCGGCTGCCAGCATTGCAGCCGCGCCCTTCAACCAATCTCTTCGGCTTATCCCCGCCATTGCTTGCTCCTTGGCGCAGGCGTCTTGACCCATGCCGTGCCCACGTCATTCTATCCGGCCTGTCTCCACCCGTCTGTGCACACCTGTCGGGCTCTACAATGCGGTCATGGCAAATCTGACACTGGTTTATGGACTACGCCTGTTGCCCGAGGGCGAGGTTACCGAGATCCAGGACGCGACCCTCAAACTGGCCAACGGCCACCAGGCCCACGTCACCATGCACATGATCGAGGGCTCGCGCGAGGAGATTGAGACTCAGCTCAAACGGAGTCTTGACGCATTTTTCGACTTCTACCCGGAAATTTGACGGGACTCACTCCGCGCGGCGCGGTGCATTATCCCACTGCATTGCAGCCGGCTGTCACTATTTGTCCGCTATCCGTGCGGAAGTCACCTTGGCCCGCTTCGCGGCAGATTGTTTTACCCGCAGATTGTCGATTGCATAGTCGATAAACCGCGGCTCGAAATGCGCGGGAAGTCCCATGAACTTGCACGTCGCCACCACCTGGTCCACGATGAACCGCGGGTGGTAAGCGGCAAAATCGAGCCCCTTTTCCACTTGGACTTTGTGCACGATGATGTCGAATGTTTCCTTCGACAGTTCCAACGCCTGGCGTGCGCACTCCGTTTGAAAAATAAGACGATAATTCTCCAGGCTGGGTGACGAGATCTCGATCTTGTAAGGAAGACGGCGCAGAAAAGCAGGGTCCATCAGGTCTTCCGGCTCCAGGTTGGTTGAAAAGATCACCAGTTCTTCAAATGGAATGGCGAAGCTTTTCCCGGTATGCAGCTTGAGAAAGTCAACCCGGCTTTCCAGGGGCACAATCCAGCGGTTCAGCAGGTTGGTGGGACTTACCAACTGGCGGCCAAAGTCATCGATGACGAAGCAGCCGCCCAATGCTTTCATGTGCAGTGGCGCCTCGTAGTAGTGACCCGTTTCGTCATAGCGAAGGTCAAGCATCTCCAGCGTCAGTTCCCCGCCCGTGACCACGAACGGCCTCTTGCACGGTACCCAGCGCGCGTCATACGTCTCGCGCCGGACCACTGAAAGCGTGTTGTCGTCATTCAGCTCTGTCGGATTCAGCGGGATATGAATGCTGGGGTCGTACACGCGGATGATCTGCCCTTCCACAATCACCGAATAGGGCATGTAAATCACGTCGTGAAATACGCTCGCGAAGCAATACGCCACCGAGGTCTTGCCATTTCCCGGCGGCCCATACAGCAGCATCGCCCTGCCAGAGTTCAGCGCCGGCCCGCTTTGCTCAACAATGGTGTCGTCGAACGTCAGATGCGCAATCGCCTTGCGAATGCGTTCGACCGTCACCAACTCATTGGTGAGCTTCTGCAGGTTTACCTGCTCGTTGAACTCTTCCAGGGTTACCGGCGCAGGCCCCGTGTAGCGCAAACGCTGCAGCGCATCCAGCGTCCACCGCCGTCCCTCCTCGGTGAACGCATAACTCAAGTCGATGGGGTTATCCGAGTGCCGCGATCCCAGCGTCTGCAGCAGTTGCCGGTTCACCGCCATCCCCACCAGTTCGAGCACAATGTGATACGGCAGCTTGATGGCATCAATGAATTGACGGGTGGTTTCAAGCCGATCCCTGTAAATCAGCTTCATCAACAACCCCATCAGGTCCACTTCATCAATTCCAACCGCTGCCATGTCCGCCGGTTCGGCTGGAATACGATGCAAAAAGCTATCCAGCGTCTTCTGTTGAATGGCGCCGATGGCCACCAGGTTGTCGCCTAAACGACCGCTGTGGCGACTCATGCGCTCCAGCGCTTTGGCCACATCCTCTTCGGTCACCAGTTTGGCCCGAATCAGCAGATCCCCTAACCGCAGTCGTGTCGCAGTGGAAATGGCGTCCTCCTTGCCTCTCCGGCCCCTTCGCGCATTCTAAAGCGGGTGACACCACCACCACCCGATCCACAGGATCGAAGTGGCCCGGCCAGGCATTTCAACTCCCCCTATTCTAGCTGAAAATCACAGAGATGATTGAACTTAGGTAACGTGACGCGCCTCCTGCCTACCGCCCACTTCTCGTCACTTTATGAGAGCACTCTCAGAATTGGAGGCGGAGAATGGCCCTGCACAAGCATGGCATCGCTGGTCGGAGCCTTTCCTGTGCCTGGCCGTCTTCTGATTTCTCCCCGCGCCGCTGCAGCCTGCCTGCTGGGCCTCACCTGCTCGCTGGCCCCGCCGCCCACGATGGCCGGCGGACCCAAATACGTTGCCGGGGTCAGCTACTTCAATCCCGCCGTGGTGGGCCAGCCGGTGCACTGGCCCGGCGGCGTGGTCAACTACTACGTGGACCAGGGGCCGCTCAACAGTTCCGTCACCAATCAGCAGGCCACGGCCATGGTAGACGCGGCCGCGGCCCTCTGGAGCGCGGTCCCCACTGCCGGTGTCAAGCTGGTTGACCAGGGGTCCTTGAATGAAGACGTAAGCAGCGCCAACATTGTGGCGGGTAATCAGGTCATCGCCCAGCCGTCCGACGTCACATCCGCGGCAACCGCCTATCCGCTGGCAGTCATCTACGATGCCGACGGCTCGGTCATCAACGCCCTCTTCGGCGCCGGCGCCAGCGACCCCACCAGTTGTCAGAACAACGGTGTCTGGGTGTGGATCGATAACATCCTCCCCGATGCCACCATCGCTCACGCGGTCCTTGTGCTCAATGGCCTTTGCGCCACCAACACCAATCTGCTCTCCATGATGAGCTATGAGCTGGAGCGGGCCTTCGGGCGCGTTCTCGGCCTGGACTACGCGCAGGTGAATCCCGGTGCCCTGCAAAACGGCGAGCCCGGCGGCATGCTCGGATGGCCAGTCATGCAGCCTCTCAGTGGCGTTTGCGGCTCCAGCGGCGGCATTTGCATCCCCAGCCCCAACGTGCTTCGCTTTGACGACATAGCCGCGCTCAGCCGTATCTACCCCATCACAGCGGCCAATCTGGCTGCATTTCCCGCGAAGCAACTCACCGCGCCCAACACGGTCTCCATCCAGGGAACACTCACGTTCAGGCCTGGCTCCGGCATGCAGGGTGTGAACGTGGTGGCCCGGCCGCTGGACGCGAACGGTAATCCCCTCTACCAGTACACGGTCAGCTTCGTTTCCGGCGGCTATTTCAGCGGCAAGCACGGCAGCCTCATCACCGGATCGACCGACTCCAACGGCAACCCGCTGGCCATGTGGGGCTCCAACGATTCCAACCTGCAGGGCTTCTTCGATCTCAGCGACATGCCCCTGCCCCCAGGCATGACCACGGCCAACTACCAGGTCACGTTTGAAGCCATCAACCCCCTCTACATGCTTGCCGAATCGGTTGGCCCCTATGTGGATGGCAGTCCCACCCCTTCCGGAACCATGCCCGTGATCTCCGTGCCGGGCATGTCGGCGGGATCATCGCAAACGCTGACAGTGAATATCGCCGACTCGGCCGTGGGTGGCTTTCAGGATGCCATCTCGACCCCCGCTGCTCCGCGCATGCTCCCCCCGGGCGGGCTGTGGTGCGGGCGGCTCAGCCAGGTCGGCCAGACTGACTGGTTTCTGTTCCCCGTCCGCGCCGGACGTACTTTCACCCTCGTCACCCAGGCCCTCGATGAGAAGGGCGTTCCCACTGAAACCAAGGCCCTGCCTGCGCTCGGCGTGTGGGACGCCTTTGACCCCGTGACTGCACCCCCAGTCGGTTCGGTCCCGGGGCTCAACGGCTATGCGACGGGCGAGACCTGGCTCCGCGTCGGCACTTCGACGGACGATGTGGTGCGGGTCGGTATCGCCGATACCCGAGGCGATGGCCGTCCGGACTACGCCTATAACGGCTGGCTGCTCTACGCCGATACGGTTGCTCCTCCGCGGTTGCCGGCTTCTGGCGGACCGATTGTCCTCCACGGCACTGGATTCCGCCCCTCTGACACGGTGCTTGTCGGCGGTCAGCCCGCGCTCGTCACCAGCATCTCGCCCAACGAAATCACCGCCATCGCGCCTCCCGCCGCCAGTGGCGTCACGGGTTCGGTCGACGTCGAGGTGGATGACCTGCCCATCTTCTATGCCGCGGCCATCATCTCCGGCGGCATCAGCTACGACTCCGGCGCCGGCGATGCGCTTTCCCTCGTCACCGCGCCCTCCAGCACCGTACCGATCGGGGTGCCGCTTCCCTTCACCGTCGCCGCACTTGGTCCGACCCTGGCCCCTGCTAACGGAGTCACCGTCATCTACACCGTCACAAGCGGAACAGCCACTCTCGCCTGCGGGCTCGCCACCTGTTCCGTCTCCGCGACCGGGGACGGACTGGCCACCATCAACGTGACTGCGGCCGACAGCACCCCGTCTGTGGTAACAGCGTCTCTCACCAATGGATCGCTCGTACAGGCGCACTTCACCGGTGGCGCTCCTTCCGCGCTGACCGCGCTCACACCCACCCTTTCAGTAGCCGCCGGAGCCACCGTGAACTGGACTACCCAGGCCCTGGTGCTCAACAATGGCGCTCCCATGAGCGGCCAGTCGGTGGCCTGGCAAACTGGTGATGGCATCACCGCCCTCAATAACACGGCTGCCATCACCGGCGGCAACGGCGTCGCCAGCAAGGCGCTGACCGTGGGGCCGCTCACCGAGGGCCAGCAATCCGCCTCGACCGCCTGCCTGAACGGCACCAGCCAATGCGTAAGCTTTTCCGCTTTCGGTGCGCGCCCGGAGCTTGCTTGGCTTCAACCCGTTTCCGGTGTCACACAGAGCCTCGCCCTTTCCGGAACCCCCGCGCAAATCACCCTGCGCGTGCGGGACACGAACGGAAATGCGATGGCCGGAGGCTCGGTCACCTTCTATCAGGCTCTCTATGCCTGGGCTCCGCCCTGCCCGCTCCACGGCCGCTGTGCCGCAACCGAATTGCTGGCCACTCAGGTCTCCACCGCCACCTCCGCCCTCGACGGCACGGTCATCTTTGTCCCGGCATCGATCCCCAGCGTAGCCACCAACCTGCTCGGCCTGGCCGCCACCGGAAACTCGAGCACGATCAGCATCGTCATCGAGCAGCATCCCTGACACCCTGTCGTGAGAGTTTTTCTTCAAAGGGCAACGCCAACGATACTTAACGAACGACGGTCCGAAAAATCTTCTCCTGCTGCAATGTCCGCCCCTCTCGTTCCTTCTAATTCTTGGCTTGCTGCGGATCTTTGGACGCGCTCCCTCGACGGGAGAACGAAACTCCGCGCGGAATCAGCCGGTTTTCATAGGCCTGCCGTTCCAGCTCCTCGCGGAAATCGGGATGCGCCAGCGCGATGATCGCCTGAGCGCGTTCGGCCACCGACTTTCCCTTCAAATTGGTCATGCCGAACTCGGTCACCACATACATCACGTCCGAGCGTGGCGTGGTCACGATGTTGCCGGGCGTGAGAGTAAACACGATGCGGCTATGGCGCTTTCCCTTTTTCTTGTACGTAGACGAAAGGCAGATAAACGACTTGCCTCCCTTCGATCCGTACGCCCCGCGAACGAATTGGAGTTGCCCACCTGTGCCGCTGATATGACGGTAGCCGTCAGACTCCGATGCCACCTGGCCCTGCAAATCAATCTGGGTAGTGTTATTGATTGAGACTACCTTCTCGTTTTGCATGATGATGTGCGGAGAGTTTGTGTAATCCACCTGGTGGCAATACATGTCCGGGTTGCGGTTGGCTGTGGCGTAGAGCGTGTGGGAGCCAAGCGCGAAAGTGTAGACCACCTTGCCCGGGTCCAATGTCTTCCGCGATCCGGTCACCCGGCCGGAACGATAGAGCAGGCCGAGGCCGTCGGTCAGCATCTCGGTGTGGATTCCAAGGTCCTTCACACCACTCTCCAGCAACAGGCTGCAAACGGCGTTGGGCATGCCGCCGATCCCGATCTGCAGGCAGGAACCATCCTCAACCTCCGCGGCAATGAGCCGGGCCACAGTGCAGTCGGTCTCGCACGGCTCCGGATTGGGCAGTTCCGCGCACGGTTGGTGATCCCCCTCAATTACGAAATCAACCTCTTTCACATGGACTCCGTTGTCTCTACCGAAGACGTAAGGTATCTCGCGATTGATTTCGACAATTTTCAATTTTGCGCGTTCGATGACGGCCCGTTGCCAGATATTCGTTGGGCCAAAGTTGAAGTAGCCGCCGTCGTCCATTGGGCATGTCTTGAGGATGGCGATGTCTACGGGATCGAGAAAGCGCCGGTAGTAATCCGGAACCTCTCCCAGGTTGAGCGGGGTGTAATTGCACAGGCCGGCATCGTGCTTCTTGCGGTCGTAACCCGAGAAATGCCAACTGAACATGTGGAAGTGCTTGCCTTCCGGATCGTTTTCGATTACCGCACGAGGACGCATCGAAAGGCAGGAGCGGATTTTGACGTTCTCCAGATCCTCTTTCCGTGCTGCCAGCGCCATATCAAAAACATCGGGCTGGCAATGCGACGCGCCGTAGTCCAGCCACATGCCGGATTTAACAAAACTGGCAGCCTGCTCTGCGGAAATCGTTTCAGTCGTCATCGGCCAATCCTTTACGAGCGGTTGTCCCCAATTCTCAAACGAGTCTATAACGAATCGCTCGCATAACGCCCACGATGAATATCTATATCCTTAGTGCCATACCGCAATCTCCCATGTGCAGCCAAAGACACCCGTAGAGTTGATCGCAACCGGCATCTCGGTCCGAGGCGCCACCCGATGGCTTCTGGATTGTGAACCATCCAGGCAGAATCCTCATTTTTGAGCTTTGTCCGGATTGGCAGTAATACGCCCACCACCCTAAGGGGTCGAAAGCTCGTTAATCTCCTCTTGTCTATCGCGTAGGTTTCGTCGCAGCCACTGGAGCGCACCCCACGAGAGGTACCCGAGCACCGCGAGTGCCACAAAATACGCCGCCGGAACGTGCTTGTGCTTGACGAATCCTATGACGCACGCAACTGCCACAGACACGAAGTTGCCCATGAATAGAAACAAAACACCTACGATTACGATCGCGTGACCCAGATGCGGGCGCGTTGCGGGAGGCAAGGATTTTGCCGCATCTGTAAATCCAAATAAAACTCCTGTGATTGCGATTGAGATCGGGACTGTAAAGAGCCCAGCAACCCGCCAGAGCCCAGCAACTCGCCAGAAATCCGAGAACCTGAAACCGATCAAGGACGCGACAGGAAATACCAGACTCACGACGCTAGCGGCGATGCACCACGCTCTTGCAGCAAGCTTCTCGTGCCAGAGCACCCACCACGCTTTACCGAAAACAAATGCCACAACGATTATCGTAATCTCCATTGCAATCAAAATTCTGAGATGTAAGGGGTCGCCGATTTTGGCGATCCTTAATCCAAAAGAGAAGATGAAGCAAGCAGTGAAGATGCACAGAATATTGAAATACCAAGCAAGCAGAAAGCGGAGAGTGCGCACGTGTGCTCCTATCCGAACGCAACAGAATGATAGCGCCGATTCAATGGTTCGGCTCAGGTTATGGGATCAAGTTCGTGTATGGTGGGCAATCCGGACATTACCGTGATCTGGCGCACTCTGACTTCCGGGTGGGCTGTGATTGGCTCCTTGAGCTTCTAGCGCCCTCGGCCACTCAGAAACCACGAAATCGCGACGATCAGCAAACCCGCACCAATGAACAGCATCGCTGTCTTTGCGAAGGTCATAAATACCTGCGGCCAATTTAGTGGAACTCGATTGATGACGCTCCGTTGGGTGTCCGTTGGGGACGAACTTCCCGAGTTCTTAGCGCACTTAAACCGGTACGATGCGATCGGAACAAGTGGGATTCCGCTCATCGTGAACCATTTTGTCCTGACCTGAATGCTGGCTGCTTTGTCGCTTTCATTGAGAAAGGCTTTGCCAAAGAACTGGAGACCGAGGCTCCTGTATCCTCCGCCCCGTTCGACGACTTCATCGCGGAGGCTGTTACGCTCGGACGCAGCGACGTATTTCTTCACGTCACCGGACCCGAGATGGCGACTTACGAGTTCTTTGCTAAGCACCTGCTCAGCTTCCTCTGTGAAGCCACCTTCCGCCCTGAGGTTCAAAAGCTCATGGTCGGTGAGGGTCTTGTAATACTTTTCGAGTGCGGTTGCGTCGGGCATGAAGTTGCTCGGATTATAAGACCTCAGGGGTTTTGGGTGGTTTGTGGGCAATCCGGACATTACCCCATTTTTGGCTTACTTCCGCATATGCAGTGATACATCCGGAACTCCGAAACTCTGCGATTGGATCGTCTGCCGCAGTCGTTTCAATCGGGGGGAAGGTCACGCCTTTACGAATGGCCCGAAGAGCAGAATCCCCTGCATGAGACAGTGCTCAATTTGCCGCCGGCCACTCAACGCCTGTCACCGATTGCCCTTCTCCGGCATCAACTAAATACGAGAGGGGATGCGATGGGAGAACTCACCAGGTCCTTCCAGGTCGAAAATCAGTCCCGCCAACCCCGCGTGGTCATTGTGGGCAGCGGTTTCGGCGGCTTGCATGCGGCCAAAGCCCTGGCTCGGTTGCCTGTAGACGTGACGGTCGTCGACCGGCGCAACCACCACATCTTCCAGCCTCTTCTTTACCAGGTAGCCCTCGCCGTCCTCTCCCCGGCGGACATCGCCCAGCCCATCCGCACCATCCTGCGCCATCAGGCCAACACCCAGGTGCTCATGGACGAGGTGGTTGGCATCAATGTCGAGTCGCGGCAGGTCTCTTTGGCCTCGGGCGCTACGCTCCCTTATGACTACCTAGTGCTGGCCACCGGCGCCACACACTCCTACTTTGGCCGCGACGACTGGGCTCCCCTCGCGCCCGGTCTCAAGTCCATTGAAGACGCCACCGAGATTCGCCGCCGGGTGCTGCTGGCCTTCGAACTGGCTGAGCGTCAGGCGTTGGAGCACGGCTGGCACCCGCCGCTCAACTTTGTCGTCATTGGCGGCGGCCCCACCGGCGTGGAGTTGGCCGGAGCCATCTCCGATATCACCAAGCTCTATATGCGCCACGACTTCCGCCATATCGACCCGTCCAAGGCCCAGGTACTGCTTCTCGATGCCGGGCCCCGCGTCCTCGCCGCCTATCCCCCGGATCTCTCTGCCAAGGCCGAAACCACGCTCACCCGGCTCGGTGTCGAGGTGCACACCGGAACCCATGTCACAGGGGTCGGTCCGGGCTGGGTTGAGGCGGGCGGCAACCGAATCGACTCTGTAGTGACGTTGTGGGCCGCGGGCGTCCAGGCCTCGCCTCTCGGCAAGCTGCTCGGCGCGCCTCTCGATCGCCGCGGCTGTGTTGTGGTGGACGATCGGCTCAATCCTCCCGGTCTGCCGGAGGTGTTCGTTCTCGGCGACCTTGCCCATCTGGAGCAGGACGGCCGCCTTGTCCCCGGTGTCGCCCAACCGGCCATGCAGATGGGCGACCACGTTGCCAAACTCCTTGCCGCGGACCTCGCCGGCCAGCGTCGCCCCGCCTTTCGCTACTTCGATAAAGGCGACATGGCTACCATCGGCCGCATGGCTGCCGTGGCCAAGGTTGAGTGGCCTTTCAAGACGCATCTCAGTGGCTTGCCCGCATGGCTCACCTGGATTTCGGTCCACATCTTCTTTCTCATCGGCTTCCGCAACCGCCTGTCGGTGTTCGCCGCGTGGATCTGGACATACTTCACCTTCACCCGCGGCGCCCGTCTCATCACCGGCGATCAGCGTCTCCCCGGTTGGCAGGACCGGGTAAACGCCGGCCCCGCTGAAGAGGAAACCGCCAAGACTGTCGAAATGAAGTAAAGGGCGCTCACTTCGGCCCCAGCGCAGATACATCAAAATCAGCCGCGCACTTTTTTGCAGAGACTTGTCGCCCATTGGCGCAAAATCATAGAGATAGAGCACTGCCATATTCATGCAGTTCAGAGCCCGAAATGTCCCGGCCGGGGGGGGTACCCACCCCCCTCCCCCTCCCACGGTGCCTATATGGGCCGCATTTTGTCGATTAACATATTTAATATCAACGCTTTGTGGATTTGGCATCGTTACCCATGAGTTACTGGAAAGCCTCGTTTTTAGGTGGAAATCGGCCTTTTTTGCGCTCTCTTTGGGCATTTTAGGGGGCGAGATAGAGCGAAATGCCGCCGTTTTTGCCTTCGTCTTTCGTCAAGCGCCGCAGACATCAGGTCCTGTGCAGTCGAGTAAACTGGATGGAGCATGCTCGATCTGAATTTCGTTCGGGGCAACCTGGAATTAGTCGAAGAGAAACTGCGCCAGCGCGGTGCCGATCCCGCTGCGTTATTGGGCGATTTTCGGGCTCTCGACCGCAGCCGTCGCGATGCCATCACCCAGGCCGAGCAGCTCAAGGCGCTTCGCAATGAGCTGAGCCACCAGGTGGGCGCGCGCAAGAAGGCCGGCCAGGAAGCGGTTGCTCTGATGGAAGAGATCCGCGCCCTCAAGGACCGCCTCGACATCCTCGATAAGACCGCTGCCTCTCTCGACGACCAGATGCACCTGTCTTTGTCCAGCATCCCTAACCTCACTCGTAGTGAGGTACCCACCGGCACATCCGAAGCCGACAACGTCACCGTCAAGACCTGGGGTCACAAACCAACATTCGATTTCGACCCCAAGCCTCACTGGGAGTTGGGCGAGGCCCTCGGCATCCTCGACCTCGATCGCGCCGCCAAGCTCAGTGGAGCGCGCTTTGCCGTCTACATGGGCGCGGGTGCGCGCCTCGAGCGTGCGCTCATCAGCTTCATGCTCGACCTCCATACCACGAAGCACGGATACACTGAGGTCCTGCCCCCCTTCATGGTCAACAGCAAGAGCCTTTACGGCACCGGCCAGTTGCCCAAGTTCGCCGAGGATCTCTTCCGCTGCTCCGACGCTGACGCTGAAGCCGTTGCCCGCGGCGAGTTCAAAGACAACGACCATTGGCTCATTCCTACTGCAGAAGTGCCGGTCACCAATCTCTATCGTGACGAAATCCTCGATGAGTCGCGGCTGCCCATCTGCCTCACCGCTTACACGCCGTGCTTCCGTGCCGAAGCCGGAGCTGCGGGCAAGGACACCCGGGGCATCATTCGCCAACACCAGTTCCAGAAGGTCGAGCTGGTCAAATTCACCCACCCCCAGGAATCGGACGCTGAGCACGAGCGCCTTACCCGCGACGCCGAAGAAGTTCTTGAAACGCTCAACCTTCCCTATCGGCGCGTGCTGCTCTCCACGGGGGATACCGGCTTCTCATCGGCAAAAACATTTGATCTGGAAGTCTGGTTGCCTAGTCAGGGCCTCTATCGCGAGATTTCGTCATGTTCCAACTTCGAGGCCTTTCAGGCGCGGCGGGCCAACATTCGTTACAAGGCCACAAGCCCAGGTGCCAAGGGCAAAAGCGAGTTTGTGCACACGCTCAACGGCAGCGGTCTGGCGGTGGGCCGCACTTGGCTCGCGGTTCTCGAAAACTACCAGCAAGCCGACGGCTCTGTTGTGATTCCCCCACCTCTGCGGGCCTATATGGGCGGTCTGGAAAGGATCATCCGGTGAGGATTTTATGAACAGAATTCTAAAGAGCTATTTCTACTGGACCTATCCCCGCGGCTCCTTCCATTACGACATCATGGTGACGCTGATTTTGCTCTTCATCTTCGTCACGCCGCATCTGTGGAACTTTGGCGACAAGCCCTCCAATGCCGCAGGTCCGCCTCATCCCATCCAGGTTACTGGCGACGGCGGTCATGGTCTCATAGTTACTGTAGCCGCCTCGGATGTGAATGTGCCGCTTTTCGCCACGGACAACGAAGTTCGCAAGGCGCTGCGCGTGGCCATCGAACCGGTAACTGGTGACGCTGTCTCCGTGGTGCGGTGGGAGACAGCCAACGACGCCCAGGGAAATCTCGACTGGAAGATCTGGGCCCACCGCTAATCGAATCAGCGCTTGGCTAGCCGAATTTCGCTTCTAACAGACTTGGAAAACCTATGCTTCTGGAAAGAAAATTGGTCGTTGCGGCGGTCGTCGCTCTTTTGATGTTGCCTACGCGGGCAGCCTTCGCGGCCGACGATCTGCAAAGGGTTCTCCACGAACTCGATGTCGCCGCCGCCACCTTTCACTCCACCACCGCCGAGTTTGAGTTTGATTCCATTCAGACCGATCCTGTGCCCGACAAAGATATCCAGAAAGGCACCGTCTACTACGAGCGCACTGGCAATGCCTTTCAGATGGGCATCCACATTCGCGAAATTAACGGCAAAGTTGCTCCAAAAGTCATTACAGTCTCGCGCGGCGTCTTCAAGCTCTTTGAGAAGCTGATCGATCAAGTTACTACATCCACTAAGGTCACCAAGTACGAGGGATACCTGGAACTAGGTTTTGGCGCCAGTGGCAAAGAGCTTGCCAACAAGTGGAACATTAGATACCTGGGCTCAGAAGTAATTGACGGCGTAAAGACCGACAAGCTGGAACTGGTGGCCAAAGACCCCGACATCCTCAAGATCTTTCCCAAGGTGACCATCTGGGTGGACCCCGAACACGCCGTGAGTTTGAAGCAGGTATTCGACGAGGGCCAGGGCCAGTCGCGCATCTGTCACTACTTCAGCATCAAGGTCAATCAGCCTCTGCCTGCCGACGCCTTCGCCATAAAGACCGACAGCAAGACCCAATTCCTGAACCGGTAATAATGCGGCAACCGGACCTCGTTGTTTCCGGCGTGTCGGCGCCTGTCGCGTGTGGAACCGCTCTAACCAGCGGTCTTTGTGTTCCCGGGCGGCAAAAACCGATGCTGGTGAGATTGGCCACCGCTGCTTGTCTGAATCTCAACAGCAACTGGAATCTCCGCGCTCTCGACCCGTTCCCGTACCTGCTCTAGAAATTTCGTTGCGATTTGATCGTCACAGCGCAGCAGGCGCACTCCCTCGGCCATCCTTCCCATGTAGCGCGGGGCAAGACGGAGCCAGCGACGCTCTGCCCCTGCGGCTGCTCCCGGGACAGGCTGAAGGCAATCGAGAGCGATGGCGTCCAGCTTGGGCAGCCACCGGGCTGGCGCAGCGGTCACTCTCCAACCGACAAGGACCCGGCTATCGTCAGCGTCAAAAGGTTCAACCCGTCTTGCTCCCTGGTTGAGAAAGGCTGTGTCTTCCGCCTGACTCGCGCAGGAGCCAAAGAGATCGGGCAGCACACCCCGCTCCAGCATCTCGCGCTCAACGGCGGCAGGGTCAACGCTCACGCAAACCGCAACTGTTTCGCGCTTGCGAATCTCATTCTTTAGGATCCGCAAAGCCTCGTTGAGCGAGGTCACCAGGAAGTCGACGACGCCACCGTGAATCGCTTGCTTCTGTGCGACTGGGTTGGCGGTTGCGGTCAGCGAAGCAGCACCGGCAATGTTGCCCGCTACTACAAGCACCCGGCCCGCCTCGTCGAGTTCCCTGGCGTAGAGAAGTTTGCCGCCAAGCTGCGGCTCAGGTACGTCGCCAACACCGGGTTCCGCCCCTTCCATCAAACCTGTATAGGAGCTTTCCACCTGGTATACAAAGCTGAGTTCCGCCGCGAAGTTGGGATCGAACACCAAGGGAAGATTCTCTCTGGAGTACATTTTGTTGCGTCAACATCGATGCTCTTAATCTATTGACTGTTCCACCCAGTTATGGCGCCGAACAAAGACAACCAACTCTCCCGGCTTGGCGGCCACCTTGAGTTTGTCAGCAACTTTGGGCTTGGCACATCCGTCGGGAGCCACAAATCCTGCAGTCAGTATGTCTGCAACCCTGTACCAACGCTCGCCGGGCGTATCCCCTTGCTTTGCAGCATCGCAGTTGACGTAAATATCCATAGAGTTGTTATAAGTGGCATGAAGTGAAAAGACCGAAACAGTGTCGGGGACGTTCAATTCTCCCGTTCCATCCTCGTTATGTTTCACCCAATCGATGTGAATCGTTTGCTGGTGATCGATCCGGACCATAAAATTCTCTGGCGAAACAGGACGCCCGGTCTTGCCATCCAACAAACGGATCGTAATAGTTTTCTGAGCTTGCGCATGAATAGAACCGCAAAGAGCGGTTACGCCCAAGAGTACCAGGAACGTTCTATACACTTTTCGAACCATAATTCCCTCGTCTCTACCAGGCAGAGTAAGGCTGACCGTCAGAGCCCATATCCTGCGAACCTGAGTGTACATCGTCAACACCGGGATCGGTTTGATCCAGCGAGTGCAGCGAGTCACTGGTGTCGGTAACCCAGGTATCGCGACTCCGGGTCATCGGGTCTTCGGGAACCGCCTTCAGGTAACCATCCTGAATCAGGTCGTCCAATGACTGTGGGGCCTTCTGCTTATCCATCGTATAGGAATCAATCGCGGCACGCATCACGTGCAAATCTTCTTTGAGCACGGCTTCCCTGGCCGACTTCAGGGCCTGAATGAAACTGGGAATGGCCAGCGTGGCCAGAACGCTGATGATGGCCATCACGACCATCAATTCCAGCAGCGTAAATCCTTCGTCTTGTCTTTTAATTCGGCGCATGGCGCTCTCTACCAGTCAGAGTACTTGGTGCCGTCCATGGCTGTGCCCGTGGACTTGGAGTGCACATCGAACACGCTCTGGCCGCCGTAGGAGTCAGAGGATGGATCGTCCTGCATGGAGCGCAAACCCCATTCGGCTCTGCCGGTCATTGGATCGATGGGTATGCGACGCAGAAACTTCACTTTCTTAGTTTGAACCTCCACTCCGTTCACCAGCGTTTCCAGGTCGGGCGGGTAGTTTTGACTGTCCACCTTGGTCTGAATCGCGCCTTTATCGGCAGCGTCCTTGTAGTGGTCGATGGCGTCGCGCATCTCCCACAAGTCCCGGCGAAGCTCCCGCTCCTTTTGGCGTTTCACTTGGAAGCGCGCGATGGGAACCGCTGCAGAAGCCAGAATTGCCAACAGAGCCACGGTGACAATGAGCTCAACCAGCGTAAGGCCGCGCTCTCCGCCCTTCCGGATTGGCTGCTCTACACTCATCGGCGCCTCAAGCTACTTGACCACAACAGAGACTTGCGCGCCCTGTGCCTGAACCGGCTTCTGGGCGCTGGTCACGGCGCCCGGACGCGTAATGGTGATGGCGCTTTCGCCCGCGGACTTGGCTTGGAAACTCAACACGCAGACCACACCTGCCCCGCTCACTCCGGCGATACCTGGCGGTCGCGAGGCGTTGACGACAATTGCGCCCGGTGGGTCGTCGCGATGCACCAGTGCCACGGCCTGTCCGTCTTGGCCCAGGAAATCTCCTTTGTCCACGTTCACCAGGGACAGCTTGGCAGGGTCGTATTGAATCTGCAATGGAACCGAGGCAATATCTACCGCGCCGGTGACGACCACCGGAATCTGGAACGTGGTGCCCGCGCCCACCGGGCCAGGCAGCGGGTTGAGCGAAAAGCCAAGCCGGGACAGAGGCGGCGGTGGAGTTGGTGTGACATTGGCGGCCGCCACATTCCCATTTGTTGCCGCTGCAGATTTCAGCTGTGCCAGTGCGGCGGGCGCTGCCGCCTCTGCGGTCAGTCCGGGAACTGACCCCACCGTGGGTTGCGCAACAACCGGACGCACCGGAACTGCGGCAGCGGGATTCGGTCCTGTCGTGTCACTGGATTCGCGGCGCAACTCGATCGACGTGCCCACCCCGGTATCGATGGTGCGCAGATTCACC
Source organism: uncultured Occallatibacter sp. (assembly GCA_964396795.1). Taxonomy (GTDB): domain Bacteria; phylum Acidobacteriota; class Terriglobia; order Terriglobales; family Acidobacteriaceae; genus Telmatobacter. The sequence goes on from CAYNGB010000047.1 coordinate 23,874, forward strand.
GGTGTCAGTATCGGCGAGCGGACGATATGCGGCACCATCAGAAATACAATCTCGTCATCCTGAATGGTGTGATCCTTTGAACCGAAGAGGTAACGCAGGATGGGGATCGAGCTCAACCCCGGGATGCCGCTCCAGTTCTCCTGAATCTGTTGTTCCTGAATGCCTCCCAGAATGTTGGCCTCGCCCTCGCGAAGGCGGATAACCTGTTCAGCGACACGCTGGCTGAGAATCGGCTCTGTAACCCCGCTGATGGTCACCGAGCCGCTCTGTGCGGTCACCTCGATCTTGATCTTCAGCGTTACGTCGTTGTCGAAGTGAACGGTCGGAGTGACCTCAATGTTCACGCCAACGTCCTGGTACTGGAACTGGGTGTTCACCAGCGAACTCACCAGCGCAGTCGCCGCGCCGGTCTGGTAGGAACCGGTGGCAATGGGAATCCGCGAGCCGATCTTCATCGAGGCCTTCTGCTGGTCAGTGGCCCGGATACGCGGATTTTGCAGAATCTTGGTACTCGAGTCGCTTAGCAGCAGGTTGGCGGTTGCCGAACCCACCGACACTGCAAAATTCGATGCCTTCAAGTGCGAGAGATCATAGAGCGTAGGACTGGTCGTTGTACTCGTGCTTGTGGTCGTCGTCGAAGAGGAAGAGGAGGAGGAAGAGCTGCTGGTCGGAGGCTGCAGCGTAACGCCGATGCTGCTGGGCCAGCTAAGTCCTAGATTCCGCTCCCAGTTCTTGCTCACTTCCAGTATCGCGATATCCACCACGACTTCAGGCCGCGCTTTATCCAGATCGTTGATCAGCTTCTGCGCCAGCAGCAGTTCGTCGGGCGTCCCCCGCACCACGATGGCATTTTGGCTGGCCACGCCGTATGCCTTTACGTTTGTGAGCACGTTGCGCACCGCGGTTTGCACATCGGTCAAATCGTTTTGCTGCCAGGCGTTGGTCAGATAGAAGGTCTGCACAGCTTGCTCATCAAGCGCCGCGCGCTTGGTGCGGGAGTCCTGCGCAACGAAGATCGTATTCGAGGTGACCGGCCGCCAGAAAGTCGCCGACATGGTGCCCACAATGTGCAGTGCATCCATCAGGGACACGTTGTTAAGGTCTACCTGGATGCGTTTCGAGATGTAGTCCGGGTCAAACAGCACGTTGATTCCGGCGGCCTCGCCAATGGCCTGGTACACCACCTTAGCATCCTGACCCATGTGCAAAGTGAGCGGCTCTTTGGATACCGACTTGAGCTGTGGCGGCGCACCCATGGAGTCAATTTCTTCCTGCGTGCCGGGCGCTTCAATCAGGTTAGGCGCAATGGCCTGCGTCTGTTCCCCTTGCCGCGCACGGACTTTGGCAATCTCCTGCTGCGCGGCCTCGTTCCCCGGGTCGATTTCCGCGGCCCGCAGAAGCTCCACCAGGGCTCCCTGCGTATCGCCGGCATCCAGCAACTTCCGCCCCTTGCTTACATGCAGCGCTGAAGCGGAGAGCCGCACGCGGTAAAGCGCGGTCCTGAAGCGGAGATCCCTGGGGGCCATGTTATTGGCCTTTTGGTAGAGCTCGTAGGCAGCGTCGTAGTCTTCCCGCGCTTCGGCAGTCTGTCCGTGCTTGTACACGGTGTTCGCCGATTCCGCCCGCGCAAGAACGCAGCCCAGGCCCAGAACAGCAAGAACAGCGAGACTAGCAATCCAGCAGGTAATCCGGGTCGCAGTCGGGGGGACGGCGCGGTGCTTCATCTTGCTCCCAGGCGTCCACTCCGGCACACATCGCTCTCCGGACTCAATAGGGCTGCCTTGGCCGCCCTGGACGCATCTCCTATTGGTGGCTATTCCCATCCAACGATGCCTCATTTTAGCAAAGCCTCGCGTTGGTCAAAGAGAAAGCAGCCACGATGCTACCATGAAGATTCAAGGAAACTTCCCTATGGCTCGCCAAACCAGTCACGTGATCAACCAGGCGGACCGCCCCGGACCGCAGAAGCCGGCCCGGCCCCGCAACCCCGTGGCAGCGGGCGAACGCGATGCTGCGCAGAACCGCGCCGCCAGCCATAATTACTTCCTTTTGGAGAAGTTTGAGGCCGGCGTGGCCCTGCGCGGAACCGAGGTCAAATCGATCCGCGAGGGCAACGCCAATCTCAAAGATTCCTATGGCCTCATCAAGGACGGCGAGGCGTTTCTGCTTAACGTGCATATTGGGCCTTATTCGCATGGAAACATGGCCAACCACGATGCCCTGCGGACGCGCAAACTGCTGCTACATCGGGACGAGGTTCGCAAACTACAGTCCAAGACGCAGATCAAGGGTCATACGCTCATCCCGACCCGGCTTTACTTCCGCAACGGGCATGTCAAATGTGAATTGGCCATTGCCAAGGGCAAGCAGGACTGGGACAAGCGTGAAACCGAACGCCGCCGCGAAGCCGACCGCGAGGCTCGCGCTGCCGTCAACGCCAGCAAGCATCGCATGGGACGTTAGGGTCCGTTCACACCGCCACGACGGCTGCTCTCTCCTGTTCGGGGCTACGAACCTACCGGATCACTTCAATGTCGATCCCCAGGTCAAGATTCTTCCAGGTGCGATCGGTGGTGTAGACGCGTGCTTTGCGCTGCATCGCAAGAGCCATGCAGGCGCGCTCGCCCAGGCAAAGGCCGGGCGCCTTGCCAGTCGTTACCAGGCCCCCTGCAATGCGCGCCTGCTCCTCGTCAAACGGAACCGACTCGCACTGGACTTCAGCGATGTGCCACCACGCAGCCTCCTCCTCCATACCGGCGGAAACCAGCTTGGCCTGGACCTCGGCTTGATTCACTGTGCTGATTACGGCGCTTGGCAGACAGGCCGCCACCGTGTCCGCGCCTGTCTCACCGCGAAGTAGGGCCATCAGGGCGGAGCCGTCGAGGACTGAAGCCTTATCCAAGCCACTCCTCCATCTCACGCTGAGCCTCGTCGTCTCGTTCCGCAATCAGTTCGTCGGATAGAACGCGGTCCGGCGGAATGAACTTCCGCAGGCTCTGCTGCACACGGTGAATCCGCGCCTGCTGGGACTCGATCTTCAGCACGCCCTCTTCGACACTCAAAAGCAGGGTATCGCCGGGCTTCAGTCCCAATTCCTGTCGGATGTCCGCGGGAATCACGATCCGACCATTGTCATTAAGACGCGTTTTGTCATGTTTCAATATAATGTCACGTTTCATGGCGTTTATGTGTCATATTTTATGTCATATTATTCGATAATGTCAATTATAATATTCATGACACCCCCCCCCAATCTCCAGTCGGACCTTCCCCGGGCGCTGCTGCCAAGCTCTTTGACAGGCGCTCAGAGCGTCCTATGCGACTCCCTGGTCGCTCGTTCCGGCAAAGACAGTTGCCACAAACTCCTCATTCGATGACAGAATAGGAGCCATGCGGACTCAACTGTCTTTTACTCCCCTCGCCCAAATTGAGACTGAATTGCTGGCTGTGCTGGCCACTGATACGCAGACCGCCAAGGGCTCCGACGCCAAACCGGAGCCCGCGCTCTTGACAGCCGATGAAGCGGTCAAAACTGCCGCAGCCGCCGTGCTTGCCAGCGGCGAATACAAGGCCGGCGACAATGAGACGCTTCTGCTGCATGCCCCGGCCGGAATTGTGGCCAAGCGGTTGTTGATCGTCGGCCTCGGCAAGCAGGCCAAGCTCTCCGTGCACCGCGTGCGCAACGCCGCCGGAACCGCCGTCCGCTTTACCAAGCCGCGCGGAATTCGTGAGTTGGTTCTCGCATTGCCCGAGTCGGACCTTCTCCCCGCCGACTTCTGCGCCCGTGCCATGGCCGAAGGAGCCGTTGTAGGCGACTTCGATCCCGACATTTACCGCAGCGACCGCAAGGATCAGAGCGTGCAGTCTTTCACCGTGGCCGCCTCTCCCGGCTCCAGCATCGCCACTCTTGAAGCCGCCGTCGCCGAGGGCGTCGTAATTGGCGAGAGCCAGAACTTCACACGCTCGCTGGTCAACGAGCCCGGCAACAAGCTCACCCCCACAGTTCTTGGCCAGCGCGCCAGCCAAATGGCCCATGAAGTAGGTCTCACTTCAGCCGTCCATTCAACTGAGAAGCTGCACGAACTGAAGATGGGCGCGTTCTGGAGCGTCTCGCAGGGTTCCGAGCAACCACCGGCATTGATAGTCCTGCGCTACGATCCCGAGGGCGTGACCGAGGGCCCGGTACTCGGCCTGGTCGGCAAAGGCATCACATTCGACACCGGCGGCATATCCATCAAGCCCTCCGACGGCATGGAGAAGATGAAGTACGACATGGCCGGTGGTGCGGCGATGATCGGCGCCATGCGCGCCATTGCCCTGCTCAGGCCCAATGTGCGCGTGCTGTGCGTCGTCTGCGCGGCCGAAAACATGCCTGACGGTAAAGCGCAGAAACCCGGCGACGTGCAGACGTCCATGTCCGGCAAGACCATCGAGATCATCAACACCGACGCCGAGGGCCGACTGGTGCTGGCTGACGGCCTCAGCTTTGCCAGACAGCTGGGCGCTACCCACCTGATTGATGCGGCCACCCTGACCGGCGCCTGCGTCGTGGCCCTGGGCATGATCAACGGCGGTGCATTCTCGAACGACGACACCACCTACACGAAATTTGAGGCTGCCCTGGCGACTTCCGGTGAAAAGTTCTGGCGGCTACCCTTGGGCGAGGAGTATGCAGAGTTGATCAAGAGCGATATCGGCGACATTAAGAATACGGGCGGCCGATGGGGTGGCGCCATCACCGCGGCAGAGTTCCTTCGGGTCTTCGCGGAAGACACACCATGGATCCACCTCGACATCGCCGGATTGGCCTGGGTGGAGGACTCGAAGCCGTATATCGCCAAAGGCCCCAGCGGCGTGGCCGTGCGCTCGATTCTGGAGTGGGTACGAAGCTACTGAGAAATAGCTATCAACTTCTAGCCGAGGCCCTTACGCTCGATGGGAGTTCTAACGCACCCAGTGCGAGGCTCAATCTGAAACCCGGATGCAAAGAGCCAGAGGCTGTCTTACATTGCTTCCGGGCTTTCGATGCCCAGCCAGCTCAGGACGACAATCAACTCCCGTAGCGCGACCGCGGCCGTAGCCAGCAAAAATATCTTCCGCGCCGGATCCTCTTCAGTGAGGATGTGATGCTTGTGATAGAAGTTATTGAATTCCTGCGCCAACTGAAAACCATGTTTGGCCAGGTACGCCGGCTCGGATGTCGAGATGCACTGTTCCAGCACCAGCGAACGCCGCCCGGCGCGCAACCACAGCGCCCAGATGTCTTCGTTGGCTTCCCCTTCCAGATAGGCAGCGGGATCAATGCTGGCAAACTCGTCGAGCACAACGTCAGGTGTGGTTTCAGCCTTACGGAATATATTGCGTGCACGCACCACGGCGTATTGAATGTACGGACCGGTCTCGCCTTCAAAGCTGAGCGCATCTTTAAAGTCGAAAGCAATTACGGAATTGCGTGTGAACTTGAGCATGAAGTAGCGCAGCGCTCCGATGGCAATCTGCTCCGCAATGCGCTGCCGCTCGACGTCGTCGCGGCCAGTCTGACGCGCGTCGACTTCGGCCCGTGTTGCAACAATGAGTTTGTCGATCAGGTCATCTGCCTTGACACCGAAGCCCTTTCGCCCGCTGACCTCGATGTAAGGACGAGCCAGATCCTCATCTGACACGTCGTAGCCCAGTTCGACAGCGCAGCGCGGTGTCAGCGCGACCATCTCGTAGCTGAAGTGCGTGTAGTGGTCGGCCTGCGCTGTGTAGCCCATGCCGCGCAAGGCTTGAATGACATTGGCCTGCGGGTCGCTCTGGCGTGCATCAATGACGTTGTAGATGGCCTCCGCTCCGCCGAAATGCGGATGGGGTTCGTCGCCATGTTCGGCTGAGATCCAGCACTCATGGCTCGGATAAGTGAAGAACGGCTTGTATCCGAAATCGCGGCCGAGCAAGCCAAACTTCCACAAGTGATAGGCAATGTCCTTGCCCACATACGTCACGGTGCCGTTCGAGCGCACGATAACCTTTGCGTCCTCGTCGGTGCTCTTCGGGCCGTCATCCTCATGGATGGGCTGCGTCGCTGTAGCGGGTCGCGTCATAACCCAGCAACCCTTGTTTTTGCCTTCGTTTTCAAAGTAGAGAACACCAGTCTTCTTCAATTGCTCAAAGGCCAGCGCCCAGAAATTCAAGTGCAGAATTTCGCTTTCGCGGGGCAGAAAATCGTATTCGATGTCCAGCCGCAGCATGGTTTCAAGATGCCGCCGCAAAACCGAAGTCGAGATGAGTTCGGCCACTTCCGCAGTCTCATTGCAACCGCGCTCGATCTCGTGCATCTTCGCATAGCGAAAGCGCTTCCGCGCTTCATTCTCCTCAGCGCTGCCGCTGGTGTACCACTGCGATGTGCGCGCGTAAAGATCCCAGCAGTAGTAATCAATCCTTACGCCGTTGCTCTCAAGCTCTCCCAGTAACAGCCGGATGTCCGCGAGCGATTTCCCTTCCAGGTGCAGAAAGCCCACCACGACATCGGCCACCTGTACGCCGGTGTTGTCGATGTAGTTTTGCACGTCCACCTTGTACCCGGCGGCCCGCAGCAGGCGCACAAACGTGTCGCCCAGAATTGCATTGCGCAAATGACCGATGTGCGCGGCCTTGTTGGGATTGATGCTGGAGTGCTCGACCAGTGCATGACCCTTGGTCTGCTTCGCCGATCCCCGCTCAGACGGCGATCCGCCTTCGGAGTCGGCGGCCACCCGTACACCGGCAGCCCGATCCAGCCGCGCATTGATATAACCTGCGCCTGCCACTTCAAAGGAGGAAAAACCATCGAGGTGGCCTAACGCAGCCACTATCTCCTGCGCAATGATTTTGGGCGCCTTACGCAGCTTGCGCGCCAGCTCGAATGCTATCGGCGTCGCTAGCTCACCGAAGCGCAAGTCTGGCGGAATCTCAAGTGGGATCGTTTCGACTTGAAGATCGTATTTTGTTTGCAGAACCGCGCGAAGCTGTTCCGCGAGCCTCTTCTGTAATTCCAGATACACGTCGATAGGCCTCAAATATCCTTGATTTTCAAGGGCGATTCTAACAGAGTGCCGCTTACGCCGTGGTTTGACGCACCCCGCGCGGGCCCCTAAGATTGAAAGGTAGATTGCCTCAGCATTCCCGCCTGTCACCAAGGGAGAATAGAAAGCAACGCCCCACCAATGACCAAGCCCGTTTCCAGTTCAGCCCGCTTTTATCTCACCACGCCTATCTATTACGTGAATGCGCGGCCGCACCTCGGCCACGCCTACTCGACTATCGTGTGCGACGCCATTGCACGGCGCAAACGGGCACAGGGCATTGAAACCTGGTTCCTGACCGGCACCGACGAACATGGGCAGAAAATCGAGCGTTCCGCCGCGTTGGCAGGGCGCACGCCACAGGAATTTGCCACTGCACTCGCACAGGAGTTTCGTGGGCTGTGGGATCGGCTGGGACTCAGCTATGACGACTTCATCCGCACCACCGAGGACCGCCATAAACGCGGTGTGCAGCACCTTTTCGCGACGCTGCGCGATCGTGGCTACATTTACAAAGGCTCATATACTGGCCAATACTGCGTATCTGACGAGACGTACGTGGACGGCCCTCCCGGCACTCCCTGCCCCGACTGTGGGCGCGTCACGGAGACGGTAAGCGAGGAAAACTACTTCTTCAAGCTCTCCGCGTTCGAGCGTAAGCTGCTGGAGTTCTACGAGGCTAATCCTGACTTTATGGGCCCTGAGTCGACGCGGCGCGAGGTGATTTCATTTGTGCGCGGCGGACTCAAGGACCTGTCAGTGAGCCGCACCAGTTTCTCATGGGGCATTCCGGTGCCCGGCGATGAAAAGCACGTGATCTATGTATGGCTCGACGCGCTGGCCAACTACATCACCGCACTGGGCTACGGATCTGACGATCCGGTCGACCAGGCGCGATTTGCAAAGTTCTGGCCCGCCGACATGCACCTTATCGGCAAGGAAATCAGCCGTTTTCATTGCGTCTACTGGCCGGCATTCTTGATGGCTGCGGGAATTTCTTTACCCCGCTCAATCAAAGCTAATGGCTGGCTGCTCTTCGACCAGGGCAAGATGTCCAAGTCGCGCGGAAACATTGTGCGGGCCGAGACGGTGGACGAGGTCCTGGGTGCTGATGCCCTCCGCTACTTCCTGCTGCGTGAGATTCCCTTCGGCCAGGATGGCAACTTCAGTTTTGACGCGCTGGTACAGCGCTACAACGGCGACCTTGCCAATGGTTACGGCAACCTGGTGAGCCGCGTAGTCAATATGGTGCACAAATACTTCGGTGGAGTTTTGCCGGAGGCTGGTGCAGAGACGGCGGCAGAGATTGGCTTGCGCGAAAGTGCGGAGCGTGCGATTGCCGAGTTCGGTCCAGCTTTCGCCGAGCTGGACTTCTCCGACGCGCTCAAAGGCTTGTGGATTCTGGTTGCCGAAACGGACGGCTACCTCACTGCCAATGCACCTTGGAAGCGTCCCCCGGACCGCTCCGACATGGACCACGCACAGCTACAGGCGCGGGTGCTGGCTACCTCGGCTGAGTGCATTCGCATCATCACTGCGCTTGTCTATCCGATCCTGCCTGAATCCGCAGCCAAGGTTTGGAAGCAGTTGGGCCTAGGCGAGATTCAGGACGCGGTAAAACAGGCATTTTTGACTCATCTCGCATGGGGCGGATTGAAGGCCGGCACAAAACTCGGAGAGCCCGCGCCGCTCTTCCCCCGCAAGGAAAAGGACTCAATCGAACGCATGCAGAATCTTGAAGACAAGAACAATTCCAGTGCGGTTGCTGCCGCATCAGTTGGCGGAGCTAACGCGGAGCCTGTGGCACCACCGCAAGCGATTGCCGTGGCAGTGGAGATGGTTGAAAACAAGGCACTCGCATCGCCGGCGAAGACTACGGCCCCACCCCTACTTACACCGGCCTCGATTCCGGCTGCAGTTCCAGTTGCGGAGCAGCGTTTGCCCGCACCACAGGTGACTCCCGAGCCGCAGTTGGCCGAACGGCAGGTCATTAGCATTGATGACTTCAGCAAAGTGGAACTACGCGTTGCGCAGATTCTGGTGGCCGAGCGGATTCCCAAGGCTGACAAATTGCTGCGTCTGGAAGTTGATCTGGGCTATGAAAAGCGACAGATTTTAGCTGGAATCGCACAGTACTACGAGCCGGAGAAGCTGATTGGGCGAAAGATTGTGATTGTAGCTAACCTGGCTCCTCGCAAAATGCGCGGCCTGGAGTCGAACGGCATGTTGCTGGCGGCGTCCTTGCCTGACGGCGCGCCTGTGCTGGCCGGCTTCCTCGAAGAGGTCCCGTTGGGCGCACGGTTGAAATAGAAATAGCTCGTCGACATCGCTGCGCGGCAGACCGCTGGAACTTGCAGTGATCTCGCAATCAGCCTCCCGGAGGCCTTCTTTGCTGATCGATTCACATGCGCACCTCGACAGTGAGCGCTACGCGGACGACCGCGAGGCGATGCTGAGCCGCGCTAAGGAGGCAGGGGTGGGCGCAGTGTTGTCCATCGGCATCGGCGAGGGTCCGGCGCAGATGCACCAGGCCCTGGACATCTGCCGCCATTTCAACGGGAAGAAGGGCCTGCCCCGCCTCTACGCGAGCGCCGGCATCTATCCGCACACCACGCCTGAAGTCGACGATGCGGCACTGGGAAAGCTGGACAGCCTGTTGGCTGAGCAGGAGGTCATCGCATGCGGCGAGATCGGCCTGGACTACTATCACGAGGGCGCGCCTCATGGGGTGCAGCGCGAAGGACTTATTCGCCAACTGGAAATTGCCGCGGCGCGCAAGCGTCCGATCCTGATCCACTGCCGGCCGAAGGATGGAACTACAGATGCGTGGGACGATATTTTCCCGATTTTGGAGGAGCGCTGGAAAAGCACGGGACTGGGTGGCGTGATGCACTGCTTCGGCGGCGGGTGGGAACAGGCCAAGCGCTCAATGGATCTGGGGTTTCTGATCTCATTTGCCGGAAACCTAACTTATCCAAAGGCACAAGCGTTGCGGGACGTTGCAGCCCGCATGCCTTTGGATGGGGTTCTGGTGGAGACCGATGCCCCCTGGTTGGCCCCTGCACCCGATCGAGGCAAACGCAATGAACCGGCCTGGGTGACCCGCACGGCTCAAACCCTGGCCGGTTTGCTGGGAGTCGATGAGACGGAGATCGCCTCCTCGACCACGAAAAACTTCTCACGTCTGTTTCGCATTCCGCCTGACGTGGGAAACTGATAGAGTTGCACCGGCAGCTAAAATTGGCAGATTGACAGGAGACCGCTTCCAGAGCTTTCAAGAATTGGGCAATCCAGGGTGGCTCAAGCCAGGCCTGCGTGACCCGAAGGAAGCGACGATCGGGCACACTGATCGAGTAGAACACGTATTCTGTTTGAAAGCTCAGATTGAGGAAAGAAAGCCATGGCCCAGGAGAATTCCTTCGACATCGTCAGCAAAGTGGACATCCAGGAAGTGCGCAACGCCATCGATCAGGCGCTGAAGGAGATTCGCCAGCGTTTTGACCTGAAGGATACCCACTCGGAGATCAACCTGGAAGGCAGCGACAGCATTCAACTGGCGTCGGCCAATGAGTACAAACTAGAGGCGATCAAAGAGATTCTGGGACAAAAGATGGTCAAGCGCGGTGTCTCACTCAAGAACCTGACCTACGGCAAGATTGAACAGGCAGCGGGGCAAAGTGTGCGGCAGAAAATCAGCCTGCAGCAGGGCGTGCCCACTGAGAAGGCCAAAGAGATTGTGCGCCTGGTGAAGGACTCGAAAAAGAAGGTGCAGGCCAGCATACAAGGCGATACTGTGAGGATATCTGGCAAAGACCGAGACGACCTGCAGACCATCATTGCCTTGTTGCGTGGAAAAGATATGGGCATCGATTTGCAGTTTACGAATTACCGAACGAACTAAAAGGCTGCCTGGCGGGCGCCTCCGCACCCAATTTGGAACGGGGGAACGGAACCGTACGGGCATGGAAAGCGCGAGAAGCAAAAAAACATTGAGTACCTTGGCGATAACGACGGCAAAGGAAGTTTTCGAGTTGCTGCGGGAAGATCTCGTAGCAATCGAGCAGGAGTTGGGCCGCGACGCCGCCTCCAGCGTAAGCACCATTACGGAAATAGCCGAATACCTGCGTGAGGGGGGTGGGAAGCGCATTCGCCCTTCACTGCTTCTGCTCGCAGCGCACCAGCTCGACTATTTCGGACCGGGCGCGATTCGACTAGGCGCCGTGGTGGAGATGGTGCATACCGCGACACTGGTTCATGACGACATCATCGATGGCGCCGATACGCGCCGGGGACGTCCTTCACCGAACACCACATGGGGCAACGAGAAGTGTGTACTGGCCGGCGACTGGCTCTACATGCAGGCCTTCAAAGTGGCGCTGGAGGAGAAAAACCTCCGCGTGCTGGATCTTCTGATCGGCCTGACCCAGCAGATGGTCGAGGGCGAACTCCTGCAGATACAAAAGCTTGGCAAAGCGATTTCAGAGGCTGAGTACTACGACCTGATCTATCGTAAGACTGCCTGCCTGTTTGCAGTTTCCATGCGTCTGGGCGCTGTTCTGGCCGGGGCCACGGAGGCTCAGGAAGCGGGCCTGGCCGCGTATGGGCGGGCGGTTGGACTGGCTTTCCAGATCGTGGACGACGTGCTGGACCTGACGGCCACAGAGGAAGTTCTGGGGAAGCCCGTGGCCAGCGACCTGCGTGAGGGCAAAGCCACGCTGGCCGTGATTCATTCCGTAGACCACGGAACCGCACGGGACCGGCAAGCCATCCAGCGAGTCCTGGACGACCGCAGTTTTGAGAACGTGAGCCGGGAGCAGATCAGGGAGATCCTGGTCCGCAACGGATCCGTTGAATACGCCATGGCCGCCGCCGATCGCTACGCCGAGCAATCCCGCCAAGCCTTGGCCGTCCAACCCAATTCGGACTTCAAGCGCGCGCTGCTGTGGGTACCGGACTTCGTGGTGGCGCGGGACAAGTAAGATTCGCCGATTGGACTTATAGCTATAGCTCCTGGGCATTGAAGAGCGGCCGAAGCGCCGGGTCGCGTCGAGTTGGGAAGTGCGTCTTTCCTCCGTGGCGCTGCCCAAGAACGCCTCACGTTCTTGTCGAAATAGCCAAAACCAGCCTCAAAAGCCACGAAAAGGGGCATTTTTCGAGGGTTTCTGTTTACCACTAAGATAATGGGGTGACCGCCAGGCACATCCGTCATATTGTTGATTAAAGATAACTTATCTCTTATACCGGGCCGACCATGCCCCCGGGAATCGGCCATTTCAGGGGGGAGGGGGTGGGGGGGTGCCGGTATGGGGTACAGACCGGGGGGATATCGTACGTTTTAGACCGGGCGCATGTCCGACAGATGGAATTGGATCGATAACCTGGAGGTTCGCCATACTTCGATTGTGCGCTTGAGGAGCCTAATTTTCGGCAAAGGCAAGCGCTCCGGCACCTGCGGGGGATAAGGCCCGGGCCTAAAGGCCCGGAATTGAAGGCGTCTTGTTTAGGGGCCCAAAGGCCCCTGCTCCCTCCGATTCTGCCGCGGGGCGGGGGTGATTGTGACTTCAGCGGCCCGAGGGCCCCGGGGTTCCCCCGATTCTGCCGCGGGGCATCGAGCGAGGGCTTGCCGGTTTTGGTCCGGTTTCAAGACTGGGCACCAGCGGGTCGGACTTGAGCGGTAGAATGCAGTGCAACATGAATGAGCGCATAGAAAAGATACGCCAGCTTCTGAGCGAACTGGAGGCTGAGACGGAAGTTGCGGCGCCGGGTGGAGACCGTGGCTTCTCCGCCCTGGAACTGCCGCTGATCATCCAGGAGATCGTGGACGATCTGCAGCCCATTCTGACGCCCTACGATGCGGCTTTCTACTGGTTTCTTTTCCGGCACTCGATCGCCAAGGACGGGAATCCCCTGCTACGGGTGAGCAACCGAGGGTTGCAGAGAGCGGTGGTGCGGTCGTCCTACTCGCATGCCGCCGAGAACACGATCTCGCTGGGAAAGGTGCAGGACACGCTGCGGGCATTGGAGAGCATAGGCGCGATTCGGAAAGAGGGCGAACCGAACCGGCAGGGAACGTTGTATCGGGTCCTGATCCCGGACGAGATTCAGGCATGCCGGGAGTTCCGTTCGGAACGGATGGCGCAGGAGCCGCAACTGGCATTCCCCGCGACCAATGCCGATTGCTACAACGTGCAGGAGAACCGCATGCGTGTGTTTGAGCGGGATGGGTATATCTGCCGCTCGTGCCAGAAGCAGTTAACCCGCTTTACAGCGACGCTGGATCACGTGAAGGGGATTGCGGAAGGTGGAGACAACAGCCTGGAGAACCTGATCACGGTCTGCCTGGAGTGCAATTCCCGGAAGAATGAGTGAACTGCTGGTTTCAACGTTATGTCGCCAGCCGATACAACATAATGCCACCACTTCTCGACGGGGTTGCGCGGCGGCCTGTCAAGATTGGCGGTACGCTGGAATTTCGCCATCCGGCTGTTTACGGGTTGCCGACTGACGAGATGGCGGACACTCGGCCACGATGAAATACTCTGCCGGATCAAAGGCCAATCGAGATCAGGAGACCAGCTTGAATCCAAGCAGCCGCCGCGAGGCATTGTCATCGAAGGTTAGAGTCGCGGAACAGCCCCTCCACAGGCCAAGGGCGCCAATCAACCCGTCTTCGAACTCGCCGCTTCCTCTGAGCGCAACTACGGCCTGATAGACCTCCTGCTCGTTCTGCACCTCAAGGGTGTCGGCCGCTAAAATCATCTCTATTTCATCCGCGATTTCACGCCGTGTGCGCTTGTAAATGCTCTTGCGAACCCAGACGATTTCGAGAATGACGACGAGGCTGACAAAGCCAGGCTCCTCTTCGGTCAATCGCTGAATGACTCGCGTCGCCTTTGGGGATTGCACGGGGTCGTCTTGAGTTAAATAACGCAAAAGAAGATTTGTATCCAGAGCAATCATTTCCTGCGCCTGAATCTCTCCGTGGCGCCGGCCTCGATACCCGCGTCGATGTCGTCGAGCGATACAGGCTTGGCAGGCTTCGGAACGACTCCTTTGAGCCGCGAAGTCGGGATCTTCGGCAGAATGATCACGCCGTCGGGATGGAAAAAGAACTTAAACCGGTCTCCCGGCTTCAGGCTCAAACGCTCCCGAACAGCTTTCGGTATCGTAGCTTGCCCCTTGCTGCTGAGTGTGGCTTCCAAAGTTACACCTCGTCTTTACATTATAGCAAAAGTAAAGAATCTTTGTTTGAGCAGGAACTGGCAAGATCGCGGGTTCTGCTGTACCGGGCAGCGGCATAAGAGTGTATTGACTAAGGCATTTCTCCTTCAGGTATAGCCCTTGGATCTACGTGCGGGGTTGCGTTTTCCTGCGGAAAACGCAACTTGAGAGGCGTGCTTTCGGTGTACAGCAGGCGGAGAAATGCTATTGCGGCATAACAATGTATCAGGTGGCGGAATCGAGTGTAATCAGCATGAACTTCTGCATGAGTTCTCTCAACCCACTTGAGAGAGGACGCCGCGTTTACTTTTCCGCCATCAGCGCCCGCAACGCCTCGGCATAATGTGCGGGCAAGGGCTTCTTGTTCAACTGGTCGTCGCAAACCACGTGCACCGTCTCGCCTTCGGCCAGGAGGAGCTTACGCTCTTCCCCCTTTTGGGACGCTTTTCGCCATATCTTATAAGCGAACTTGAGCACCGAACCGCGCAGCAGGGCGGGACGCGTCTCGATCAGGATTTCATCGTCGTAGCGGGCGGGGGCGCGATAGCGGCAACTGGCCTCGACCACGGGAAGAATGCACTCGTGCTCGGTTTCCAACTGGCTATAGGCAAGGCCGAGCGAGCGCAACAGTTCAACGCGGCCAATCTCGAACCAGACCAGGTAGTTGGCATAGTAGACGATACCCATCTGGTCGGTTTCAGCGTAGCGCACCCTCACCTGGGTGGACACGGACATTCGCTTCGCTCCTATCAGTGAACAGTGAACAGTGGACAGTGAACAGTG
>CAYNGB010000048.1:0-34857 GCA_964396795.1 uncultured Occallatibacter sp.
GTACCCCACCTATACCCCCCCACCCCCTCCCCCCTGAAAAGGGCGATTCCGGGGGGAACTTCCGGCTCAGTCGAGGAGATAAGCTGCCGTGAATCAACAACATAATGAATCAACCTGCGAGCATACCCATTATCTTAATGGTAAACAGAAGCCCCTGAAAAATGCCCTTTTTCGTTGCTTTTGAGGGGTATTTGGTCAGTTCCACAAGAGATTCAGGCGTTCTTGACCAGTGCTAAAGCGGAACCTGGTTCCGCTCTGACTAGTTCACCGTTGGCGGCGGCAGAGCCTTGCGCCTGTCCAGGTCTTCGCGGACCAGCGATAGGCCGAGAAGACAGCGTTCAAAGCTGTCCGAGAGGCGCGCAAACAAGGGCGCTTCCTGTTCGTACTCGAAGAGGTTGAACTGGCTCACGATGAAGTAGCTCTCTTTGCCGGCGCGAATCAGCTCTCCCAGAGTTGGCTGAGGAGAGCGCCTCCGATGGCCTGGAGCAATGGCTTCTGGATACATGCCGCCCACAAAAAGCGCATAGTCGCCGATGTGTTTGCGCACCGAGCGCTCGGCATCAAAGGAGGGTGCCGTGCCGTTGACCGGATCGGCGGCCAGCAGCATCGCGTCCAGCTCTTCTACGAAATGGCCTTTCGCATCGCGCAGCTTGTAGAGATTTTCGGCTTGTGAAAATTCGCAGAGCAAGTGTGCCACATAACCAGTCACGTCGGGATCGTTCAGCCCCAGTTTGCCTTCATAACTGTTGCGAACTACCTGTTGGAAGAATGGTTCAAGCGGATGAGTCTGATCCTGCATACACACCTCCCGTGAGCGCTTGCGCGCAGCCAGCCTGCGATAAAGCAATGGCCGGTTATTTGCTGCGTGCAGCCGGGGATGCCAGCCACTGCCCTATTTACACAATGTTGACACTGAGCATACTTGAAAAGTCGCGCCTTCCAAGAGGGAGGAATCAAATTAGTTGGCAGAGTGGCGAGGCAATTGCAAACTGCTATCCCGCAGAAAACGCAAAGGGCAGTCCTTGCGGGCTGCTCTTTCGATGCCGGATAAAGAGACGCTCAAACGGCTGCGGGTGCGCGCGATTCCAATGCGGCAAGGCGATTGGCCAGCAGAGTTTCCAACTTGACCAGTGCCGCAGAAAAGCCTTCGATGCCTTCTTTCAGCTTGTCAGTAGCCATGCGATCTTCAGCATGCATGCGCTCGAACGCGGCCTTGTTGACCACGATCTTTTCCAGCGGCAGAGCGTTGGCCGCAGCAGGATCGAGTTTGCGCGGCAGGGTGGTGACAGTCGCTTCAAGCTCGGCCAGAAGCTGTGGTGAGATGGTCAGCAGATCGCACCCGGCCAGTTCCGTGATCTCGCCGATGTTGCGAAAGCTCGCGCCCATCACCACCGTCTTGTATCCGAATTTCTTGAAGTAGTTGTAGATTTTTGTCACGGATTGAACACCGGGATCGTCGGCGCCGTGAAAATCCTTGCCCGTATCTTTCTTGTACCAGTCGAGGATGCGGCCCACAAAAGGCGAGATGAGCGTGACGCCCGCTTCGGCTGCTGCGATGGCCTGGTGCATTCCGAACAGCAGCGTCAGGTTGCAGTGGATGCCTTCCTTCTCCAGCACTTCGGCGGCGCGAATACCTTCCCAGGTGGAAGCGATCTTGATGAGTACATGATCGCGGCCGATGCCAGCCTTATCGTACTGCGCGATGATGCTGCGGGCCTGCTCGACGGTGGCCTTGGTGTCGTAGGATAGGCGCGCATCCACCTCCGTTGAGACACGGCCGGGCACAATGGCCAGAATCTTCTTGCCAAAGGCGATGGCCAGGCGCTGGAAAGCCAGGTTGGCCACGGTCTGATCCGAAGCGCCATCGCCAAGCTCCTTGCGAGCGTCCATCAGCACACCGTCTACGATGGGCTGGTATTGCGGCATCTGCGCGGCGGCGGTAATCAGCGACGGGTTGGTGGTGGCATCGGTGGGACGAAACTTCTCCATCGCCTCAATGTCTCCTGTATCGGCAACCACCACTGTGTACTGGCGCAACTGCTCAAGTAGATTCTGCGGCATGATTCCTCCTGGGGAAGGCGCTACGTGCTGCACAGCACGCTTGCTACAAGTCTACCCCTCTTTTGGATGCGTCCGCACTCACCGACGTTTCGTCCGCCTTCGAACGAATCCGTGGACGCTCTTGTTGACGAATTGAGCACTTTTGCAATCACCTCGCGCAAATTTCCCCTGAATGTATGGGTAAGATGACTCCTGGTGGCATTTCTTAACGATCTCGATGGAGCGGCATGGGTTGCCACATTGGCAGCAATCGTTGTTTGCGGAGCTTTCGCATTCCTCAATCTTCGAGACTGGCGGAATCATTGGCCCGTTGAGTACGAGGGCAGATTACCAATAATCGGCCTCCTCGGGATGCTGTTCCTCTTCGGTGCGATCACCGCTTATTCGCCAAACGAGAATGCTCCCCGCAAGACCGTGGAGGGCATTGTCCATTTCGTAGGTAAGAAGCAGGGCAGGAGTTCGTTCACGGAGTTCATTTGTGCGACCAGCTGCGATCTGACTGGCGGATACGCTTTGGCTCTCGACGAGAACGCCTCACGCGTTACCAATGTCGGCTCGAACTACTTATTCACCTATCTTGAGCGTCCCACCGGAGATCTGTATGTGGGAATGTCGCTCCAGGTTATTGCAATATCTGAAGTTGACTCCGGTCGGGTGCTCTACGCTTTTGACCTGACAAATCACCCTTATCGAATCGCCGTCTATCTTCTCGACATCGTAATGCTTGGATTCACGGGCCTTCTTGCCGGACTCCTCAAACGCAGTCAGCTTCGTGAACGCTCAGAAGAGAGCACTTCGAATGATGAGGAACCGAAAGAATCAGAATCGATTCTTCTCTGACAGGAACCGAAGGACGCGCGTTGACCTGCTGCTTCATTCAGTCTGGAATGGATTGCTCAGTACGCCCAGCCCCGTAATCTCCACTTCCACCTTGTCTCCAGCCTTGAGCGGTCCCACCCCGGAGGGGGTTCCCGTCAGCAACAGGTCACCGGGCTCAAGCGTAATGGCTGCAGTGATATAGCTGAGCAGCGCTGGGATCGAGAATATGAAATCCAGTGTCGAGCCGTGCTGACGCAATTCGCCGTTCACGCGGGTTTCAACGGTCAAACCCTTTTCAGGATCCACTTCATCGCTGACAAACGGACCCACGGGGCAAAAAGTGTCGAACCCCTTGGCGCGGGTCCACTGCGCATCCTTCTTCTGCAAATCACGGGCGGTGACATCGTTGGCAACGGTATAGCCGCGGACGTACGCGCGCCAGTCGGCATCAGGCCTTAGCTTGCGGGCGCGCCGGCCTATCACCAGCGCCAGTTCGCCTTCATAATCCACGCGGCTCGATGCGGCCGGCATGTGCACCACTCCACCGGGGGCCAGTAGCGCCGACGGCGGCTTGAAGAAGAGTATTGGCTCGGCAGGAACTTCGTTGCCCAGTTCCGCAGCGTGCTCGCGATAGTTGCGGCCCACGCAGATGATCTTCGACGGTGTGACGGCGGGAAGCAATTGAGCGGCGCTCAACGGCATGGGCTCGAAGTCGAGACTCTCGATGCTCGGAATCAACGAAGCGGCACGCGCGTGAGCCAGCCTGTAGGCCAGGTCTTCTTCCGGTGCAGCGGTCAAGTCAACAATCCACGGCTCGCCTGAGCGATATTCAACCGTGCCGTAGTGCGTGTGCCCTTCAAACAAAAAACGGCAGTATTTCATGCGGCCATCTCCTTTGCCTGCGTGCCATGTCAGGGACCGGGCACGGTCTCTTCGGCCTGGGCGGAGCGCGCGCTTTCATGGCCGCCTTGGTCGATGGCACTGACGGCGTAGTGATAGGTGCTGCCGCGCTGTACGTGCGTGTCGTGGAAGGCCGGGCCGATCAGCGGCTGCGCAGGAGAGATGCGCTGCCAGGTCCCGTCGCCCTGGCGGCGATAGACAATATAACCGGCCAGGTCGTCCTCGGTGTCAGGCTGCCAGCTCAGGTCGATCGCATTCTCGCCGCCATTTTCGCTTGCAGTGGCTACGGCGGCCAATCCTTGGGGTACGGCGGGCGGAAAAACGTCCAGGGCCTCCACGCGCATCGGCGCGGAAAGCTCCCCGGCCAGTTCCAGCGTCTGCCCATTCTCAACCACGCGCACCAGGCGCTGTGCGCGATATGCGTAGGTCTCGCCGAAGCGAATGTCTTTGTCGAGTGCCCGATCCGGAATGTGACTGGAACCTGAGCCAGCCTCGACCAACAAGTTCTGGTCAACGGGCTCCGGCGGCCGCGCCAACAGTCCTTGTTCGGTTTTGGCGGGCGGCGGAGTCAACAGCGTACGGCGCAAGCGAACAGCCTCATTCTTGTTGCCCGGCTGCCAGCGCAACACGATTCCCGCCTTGCGCACCTCGGCCGTCAGGCCAGTCACCGGGGCAGGCGCCAGGCCTGCAATGACTACGCCCCCATTCGACAGGCCCGCAGAGCGGCCATTGCGGTTCTTCAGCTCTACGAAATAGGTGAGCACACGTGGAGCGCCCTCAGCTTCAGAGCGGGGAAGGCTATCCGCAAATGTAGCTGCAGCCCCTGGAGCAATGTGCATGTCGGTCACCGGCGCACAAGGGGAATGCTCCTCCTGGCGGCAGACGTGAACGGTGACGTCGTCTTTCAGCAGCAGCTTGTCGGTATTCTTTTTGGGCATGGTCCATGTCAGCGACACATGGTCGCCTGCGCGCGTTGCAGCAAGGTCCGCCACGCGATCCGGCAGGTTGAGCGAAGGCGGCTGCGGCGCTCCCGGCGTCCCGCACCCGGCCAGCACCGCGGCTATCGCAAGTGCCAGCGCGGACAAGCCATTTCGTTCGAGCGATCTCATCGCCTTCCAGTCTAATGGAGCGACGCGGGGGTTGCCGTCCGATGCGGCTAGGACGAAGACGCTCGCTACTCGACGCGCAGCGCCTGCATCGGGTCCAGCTTGGCCGCGCGAGTTGCAGGCAGCCACACTGCGAGGAATGCCACAGCAGTAAGAATCAGGGGCACGGCAATAAACACCGCGGGGTCCCAACTCTTGACGCCGAAGAGAAAGCTGGCCAAGAACCGCGTCAGTCCAAATGCTGCTGCGAGGCCCAGCACCACACCCACCAGCGCCAGCCGCATGCCCTGCCACACAACCAGTTTGCGGATTGTAGTGCGGTCCGCGCCCAGCGCCATGCGGATGCCCATCTCCTGGGTGCGCTGCTGAACGGAGTAGGCCATTAGTGCATAGATGCCAATCGCGGCCAGGATCAGTGCGACTACGCCGAAGATCGTGAGCAGCACCATGTTAAAGTTTTCGCGCGCAGTGGAACGGGCCACGATTTCATCCATGGTGCGAATGTGTGCCACCGAAAAACCTCCGCTGGCGGCGCGCAGTTGTTCGACGATCTGCACGATGAGAGGATGAGGATCGCCGTGCGTGCGCACCACCCAGCGCAGAGGCAAAAAGTTGGCGTTGAGAGCCGTCATCCCATCGGGGACCTGCGCGTCCGGAACAATCATGAGCGAGCCCGGATCACGGCTGAGACCGCCTTCATGCGTATTGGCCACCACGCCGACAATGAGCCGCGCGGGCTCATCGAACGGCGGACCCATGCCTTTTCCCACGAACAACTGTTGCCCCAAGGGATTCTGGTCGGGGAAGAATTGCTTCGCGAACGCTTGATTGATGAGGACCACGCCGGGAGATGAAGCCGTATCGTGGTCGTTGAACTCGCGTCCTTTCAGAACCGGAATCTTGAACACCTTGTAGTAATCCGGCGAAGCGCTCATCCAGCCGGCGCCCGGCTCTCCCTTCGCTGGATCGACCGGGCGTCCCGCGATGGCAAACGGCAGGCCGAACTGTCCCTGAATTGGCAGGCAGCAGGTGAGGGCCGAATCCTCCACGCCGGGGATCGCGTTAAGCCGCTGGCGGCCGTCAAACGAAAGCTGAGCCACTCCCGCAGTTTTCGCGTAGCGATCGCCGGTGAGCGACATCTCCATGGTCAGCACGTTGTGCGCGTCAAAGCCCGGATCGACGCTGTGCAACGCAATGAAGGTCCGGATCAGCAGGGCCGCACCGACCAGAAGCACCAGGGCAAGCGAAACTTCGCTCACCACCAGCAAGGCGCGCACTTTGCCCTGCCGAAATCCCGTTCCGGCCCGGTTGCTGCCCTCCTTCAACGACGAGTTAAGGTCAGTGCGCGAAGCGCTGAACG
The DNA here is from genome assembly GCA_964396795.1 of uncultured Occallatibacter sp. Lineage (GTDB taxonomy): Bacteria > Acidobacteriota > Terriglobia > Terriglobales > Acidobacteriaceae > Telmatobacter. The sequence goes on from CAYNGB010000048.1 coordinate 6,247, forward strand.
CAGGAACCAGGCCGAAAAGGATTCCCGTGAGCAGCGAAATGGCCATTGTGAAGCCGAGTACACGCCAATCCAGGCCGATGGCTGACCCGTCTTCTCCAACCCGCGGGAGCCCTGCGGGACTGATCGCGAGCAGTGCGCGCACGCCCACAAAGCCGAGAATTGACCCAAGAATTCCGCCTGTGACCGCGAGCAGCACACACTCAGTCAGCAATTGGCGAATGATGCGCACCCGGCTTGCGCCCAGCGCTGAACGAATCGCGAACTCACGCTTGCGTCCCGTGGCGCGCACCAGCAGCAAGTTAGCCACGTTGGCGCAGGCAATCAGCAATACCAGCCCTACCGCGCCCAGCAGCACCAGCAGCGACGTCCGCGCATTGCTCACAATCGAGTCGCGCAAGGGTTCCACAACGAAAGTGAAATTCGGGTTTTTCAGCGCATACATGCGGGCAAACTGGTCGAAAGCCAGCTTCATTTGTGCATTGGCCTGCGCCAGCGTGATTCCCGGCTTCAGCATCCCCACAGCCTGAAAGAAATGCCCCTGATTCGTGCTGTTGGGCTCGAATTGAAACGGCACCCAGATTTCCGCTTCGGGGTCGGAGAGAAAATCTTTCCCCGTGACGCCGATAATCGTGTAGGGCTCGTTGCCCAGCAACAATGAGCTGCCGATCACCTTCGGGCTGCCACCAAATCTCCGCTGCCACAGCCCGTAACTCAACACCACCACCTTGCCGCCGTTGGGCAAGTCTTCCTGCGGCGTGAAGGTGCGCCCCAACATCATTGGCGCGCCAAACACGCGGAAATACGCCTCGCTGACGTGAATGCCGTGGATCAGTTCCGGCCTGTCGCCGGTAATGTTAAAGCCCGGTCCCGCAAAGTCATACGCGGCCACGTCTTTGAAGATGCTGGTCTGCTGCTGGTACACATGGAACTTCGTGATTGAAGCGATATTCACCTTGCCGTCCTGGCCGCTCATCTCAATCGCCACGATGCGGTCTGCGTCGGGATAGGTCAGCGGCTTCAGCAGCACGGCGTTCACCACCGTGAAGATGGCGGTGTTGGCGCCGATGCCCAGCGCCAGCGCCGAAACAGCGGCAATGGTGAAGGCGGGACTCTTGATGAACAGATGCAGTGCGTGTTTGACGTCGTTCCAGAGTTCACCCATGGAAGGCTCCGTTTCCCCACTGCTTCGCTGATTCTAGACCCGGAAGTCCGCGCGAGATCCTGGCCCCATTGTCCGATGTGTGTGGATTATGCGTGCTGTTCCTTGTAGACGCGGCAGTTCCCCCGCCGTAAGCGCTCAATGCGGACGCTTCGCGGGACCGGGTGCGTCCGTCAAACATCCTCGACTGCGCGGCCGGGTTCACGAAGACTTGTAGTCTTACCGTTTCTGGGCCGCAGATGCAGTGGTCGTCGTCGAACGCAGCGGAGCGATACAATTCGGACGAATCTTTGCTGGCTTTTTGATTCCACATAAGGCTGCACAAGGAACGGAGAAGAAAGTGAAACAGATCAAGACGGCAATCTTTGGTACGGGCTTCATAGGTCGAGTACATTTGGACGCGGTAAGGCGGTTGGAATCCGTAGAGGCAGTCGCCATTGCAGACACCAACATCGAAGTGGCCCAGAGCCTGGCTGCAGGCTTCGCGATTCCCACCGTCGCGGCGGATTATCGCGACCTCTTGGAGGACCCCGCCGTGGATGTGGTGCATATCTGCACACCCAACGCACAGCATTTTTCCATGGCTATGGAGGCGCTCGCGGCCGGCAAACATGTGGCTTGCGAAAAGCCCCTGGCTACCTCTGTCGAAGAGGCTCAAGCCCTGGTCGCCCTGGCTGCGCAGAAGGGACTGCGGAACTGCGTTTGCCACAATTTGCGCTATTACCCCATGGTGCAGCAGATGCGCCGCATGCGCGAAGCGGGCGAGCTGGGAGAGATTCTTCTCGTCCAGGGCACATATTCGCAGGACTGGTTGCTCTACGATTCCGACTGGAACTGGCGCATCGACTCGAAGATCGGCGGCGTTTCACGCTGCATGGCCGACATCGGCTCGCACTGGTTCGACATGGCGGAGCACGTCACCGGATTGCGCGTCAGCTCGCTGTGCGCGGATCTGCAAACCTTTCACGCCATTCGCAAAGAGCCCAGGCACGCCATCGAAACCTTTGCCAACAAGCTGCTCGGGCCGGAGGACTATGTCGAGAGGCCGGTCGATACTGAAGACTTTGGCGCGGTAATCTTCCACATGGGGCAGCGCGCACGTGGCGCTGTCACTGCCAGCCAGGTTTCGGCGGGACGCAAGAACCGGCTCAGCATCGAGATTTATGGAACCAAATCCTCCGCCGCATGGGACCAGGAGCGCCCCAATGAGCTCTGGATAGGCCACCGCGAACGCGGGAACGAGATCATCCTCAAGGACCCTTCGCTGCTCAAGCCCGAGGCGCGCAGCTATGCTGATCTTCCCGGCGGTCACACCGAAGGTTACGGCGACACGACCAAACAAATGTTCCGCCGCTTTTACGCCTCCATCGGCGCACCGGGCATGGTGCCGGAATATCCGCAGTTTGCCGATGGGTTACGCCAGTTGACCATTCTCAAGGCCGAACTTGAAAGCCATCGGAAGCGAAGTTGGGTCGATGTTTCCACTCTCTGAGCCGGGCCTGAGGCTGCGGCGTGATTCGCGCAGCCTTATGCCTCGATTACCGCTTTGGACAAGTTCCGCGGGCGGTCCACGTCTATGCCGTGTTCGATGGCCATATGGTAAGCGAAAAGTTGCAGCGGAATGACTTCTTCGACGGGCAGAAGATGTTCGCTGGCCGGCTCTACGAAGACGCAATCCGTGGCCAAAGCGGCAGCTTCGTGGTCGCCGGTATTGGCGATCGCAATCACGCGTGCGCCCTGCTTCTTCATGTCTTCGAGCAGTTGCAGGGTCTTTTCGTAGCGTAGGACGGAGTGGTCGAGGCGGCGGTCCACCGTGGCTAGCACCACCAGGGGCACGTGCTCGCTTACCAGCGCGTTGGGGCCGTGCTTTAATTCGCCCGTCGGGTAGCCCTCCGCTTGGACATAGGACGACTCCTTCATCTTCAGTGCGCCTTCGCGGGCAATGGAGTTGTGCACGCCGCGGCCCAGGTAGAGAAAACTCTCCGCGTCGCGGTACTTTGCGGCCAATGCCGCCATGCGTTCACGCCAGCCGCTCAACTGCTGCTCGATGTGGCCGGGCATGGCACACAACTCCGCGATTCTGTACTCAATCTCGTCTGTGTCGAGGGTGCCCAGCCGCTGGGCCTCGTAGAGGGCCAGCAGGTAGAGCGCGGTCAATTGGCACGTAAAGCTCTTGGTGGCGGGAATGGCCACCTCAGTGCCGGCGGCCAACGGCATGGCGGCAGAGGCTTCACGCAGCATGGTGCTGCCGCTCACGTTGGCAATGGCCAGGGTTTGCTGGCCGCCTTCGCGAGCACAGCGCAGGGCGGCCAGGGTGTCGCTGGTCTCGCCGGATTGAGAGATGACCAGCACCGAAGGCCGGCGCGGGTTTGCGACCGGACGGCAACTGTATTCACTGGAATACTCTACGTCGACGGCGAGGCCACAAAGGTCTTCAAGGATCACTTCGGCGGCCAATCCGGCGTGGCGGCTGGAACCGCTCGCGGCAATCAGCACTTCGCCGCGCGGATTGAGCCATCCGTCGACCGGAACAAAGGCTGCGGAAGCGAAGGATTGACCGTCAAGATAGAGATCGAGCGTTCGCTGGATGGCGGCGGGCTGCTCAAAGATCTCGCGCAGCATGGCGTGGGGAAACTGGTTCACGGCAGAGGCCTTTCCTGGCTTGCCTCTCGGCAAAGCCTTCCGGGTTAATTTTACAGGTGGAGACGGCGACGAAATTTCACCGGGGTGCCTTAAGTGATGTTGTGAATGATTTGTCTCCGTATTAGTATTCAGGCACCTCTCTGGAAACGATTCGTGCGGGATGCAAATTCAAGGAGAACCTATGACAGACCAGAATCTCGCCACCGCAAAGCGGTCGGGACTTCACGACAACGCTGCAGGTGCAATTGCTTACATCACCATTCTCCCGGCGATCGTCTTTCTGGTTCTCCCGCCCTACTGCAAGCGTCCATACGTGCGCTTCCACGCATTGCAGTGCATCTTTTTCTACTTTGTAACGTACATCATTACCTGGTTCCTGAACATAAGAACGATGATTAGCGAACTCATCGCGCCTTCTCGCTACACGCCCGTCGACTGGGCGCTTCTGGCGGTCTGGACCGCTTGGATGCTGATTTGGGTCTGGTGCGCCGTGGAAGCAGTGAACGGTAAGCGCTTCAAGCTCCCGATCATTGGTCCCCTCGCCGAGAAAGAGGCCGGAGTTTAGCCCGGCACATCTTCGATTCAAACGGTGCTCACTGCTGGATGAGCTCACCTCCGCTTCAGCATTGGCTCCAGATTGCGAATCTATCGATCAATTTGTGCCGAGCCAGAGAATCTGAAAGCAGCCCCTTCAGCACAACCCAGTTTTTTCAAAGGCTGAAGCCTGCACCCTTAACACGCCACCCTGTTTGGAATTCCTTTACAACCTGCGCAGGCGGGTGCAGGCTTTGTCTTGCTCATCGCGCTTTGTTGGCGAAGCACAACAGATATTCACTGCGGCCGGGGCGGAAGAAGGCCGAGTCGCCATGGATGCGACTCTGGTGGCGGCGAGCAGGTGGCGAGTTTTTGGGGCGGCGTCTTTGCTCGGTTGGCGGACGCTGCTGGCCAGAGCATAGTAGGTGCCGGCGTCGAAAGCATAAAATCCAAGTTATACGTCTGAGGACTGATGCACGAGCTTTCCATTATTTCGAGCGTGGTGGATTCGGTGGTCGAGTCGCTTGCGGCTTACCCCGGCGCGCGGGTCAAGGAAGTGCGGTTGCGGGTGGGTGCTCTGGCGGCGGTAGTCGAGGATTCGCTGCAGTTCTGCTATCAAATTGCCACCGAGGACACCCCGTTGGCGGGGTCGGTGCTGGTGGTCAATACGCTTCCGGTGCGGGTGCACTGCGTCCCGTGCGGACAGGATGTGGAAATTGAGAGCCTGCAGAGCTTTCGCTGTCCAGTTTGCGGCGAGCCGGCGGCGGATTTGCGGCAAGGGCGGGAGCTCGAAATCGAATCAATTGAGATTGAGGAAGCTGAGGAGGCTGTGGGGCCATGACCACGCGGATCGTTGAGTTGCGGCGGGGGATACTGAAGAAGAACGACGAGCTGGCCGCGGGACTGCGGCAGCGATTCACGGCCGCAGGTGTGCTGGTGGTGAATCTGGTTTCGAGCCCCGGCTCGGGGAAGACGGCGTTTCTTGAGCGGACCCTGCGGGATTTGAAGACACGAGGTCTGCGCGTGGCTGCGCTGGTGGGCGACCTGGAGACGGACAACGACGCGCGCAGGTTGGCGGCGAGCGGCGCGCCCGTGCGGCAGATCAATACCCACGGCATTTGCCACCTTGAGGCCGAGATGGTGGGCAAGCACCTCGAGGGTTGGGAACTGGGCGCGCTGGACTACTTGTTTATTGAGAACGTAGGCAACCTGGTGTGTCCGTCAAGCTACGATCTGGGAGAAAAGATCCGTGTCGCCCTGCTGAGCGTGACCGAGGGCGAAGACAAGCCGCTGAAGTACCCCACGATGTTCAACTCGGCGGATGCGGCGGTGATCACCAAGATGGATATTGCCGAGCCCTGCGGGTTCGACCGGGAGCTGGCGCTCAAGAACATCAACGAGATTCGGCCGGGTATTCGGGTGTTTGAAACCTCAGCCAAGACCGGTGCGGGGATGGAAGAGTGGCTGGACTATTTGGCCGAGGAAAGCGGCGGGGAGTGTTGAGATTGTTGTTTCCCGGATTCCGAAAGTGAGGCTCGGCAAGCAGTTTCATTGGTCTTGCCTGTACCAAGATCAGGTCGGTACCATTTCCCTTTAACCGTCGACTTAATCAGAATAAAGGAACTTTCTGAGGTCGACGTTGGCTTGCCAATAGGTTCCAACGAGTTGGAAATCGTGCACCTGACCATCCCCACCGACTTCACGTATATCGTTCAAGAGCGATCGAATCTCGGCACTGTCATCAACTCTTAGCCTTGGCATTAGCTCGCCGACCCGCTCTGCCTCTTGGCAAATGGCATTTCGCCTCGCGATTCCCAAAATCCCTTCATGGGCTTGGTAGTCCTTGGGTCTGCCTGCTGTGAGTGGGCCGAAAACACTGGCGCGCGCTCTAAAGTTTCTCGGAAGCTCGACCGATCGGTCTCCAGCTCTCTGCCGGATTGCAGATGCTAAAGCGTCGATCCCCCGCCGGTTTCCAGTGCCTGCAAACCTAAGGGCAGCAACCAATGCTCCCTCACGAGTAGTTTGATCAGACGACAATAAATCTTGAGCCATTACCTTGCGTTTGGCCAAATCTTCGCGATCTGCTTTACAGCGCGAGCACTTGCCATCGGCCCATTCGTGCTTCTCGTCGCGGGTTTTCGCGCATTGGGCACACTCTTCGCAATTCGCGCTCCAGTCATGCTCTTCGTCTCGCGTCTTGCGGCACCGCTGGCATTTGCAGCGGTACCAATTGTGGCCCTCATCCCTCGTCTTGCCGCAAACGGAACATAGGCAACCGCTCCAAACATGGTCCTCGTCCCGATGCTTGTCGCAACGTGAACATCTGCAACCCTGCCATGTGTGGTCTTCATCTCTTGTCCTGCCACACTTACAGCACTTACAGCCTTCCCATCTGTGGCCCTCGTCTCTCTTTTGTTTACAATTTGTGCACCCGCAACCATCCCAGTTGTGCTCTTGATCTCGCCACTTTTTTCCGCACACTGAGCACCAGCAGCCACCCCAGACATGCCCTTCATCCCGGGTCTTGTCGCACCCTGTACACTTGCAGCCAACCCATTTGTGTTGTTCGTTCCTCGTCCAGCCGCACCTGGAGCATTTGCATCCCTCCCAATCGTGGCCTTCGTCCCTCTTTGCGCCACACATGCAGCACCTGCATCCTTCCCATTTGTGCTCTTTCGTCTTGCGGCACAATGAACACTCGCAGGAGCCAAAAGCCGTGTCTCTCCAGGCACCATGGAATCCAAACAGGCATTTAATTTTGCTCATCTTCATAGTAGGCAGACCTTAAGGGGAGAAATGTCGGTAGTCTACCAAAGACAAGTTGGGTTTGGTCTGATGGCTCGACGGGTACTTTACCCTTGCGGCGAACTTGATTTTTGCCGCCAGAGTGAGAAAGCACGAGATCTGGCCGTCAGAGAACCGAGCCTCTTTTTGGGGAAGGCTTCATGAAAAAAGTCACAGAATTGGACGCGGGCTTGAAGGCAGTAGAGGCGTACCTGGCCAAAGTGCCCGAGCCGGCGCGGAGCACGCTGGAGAAGGTCCGCGCTGCCATCAGGGCGGCTGCGCCGAAAGAGGCAACCGAGGGTCTTAGCTATGGGATTCCGGCGTTTCGGTACAAGGGAGCGCTGGTTGGTTACGCAGCATTCAAGCAGCATTGCAGTTTTTTCCCCATGCAAGCCTCGCTCATCGACGCCATGAAGGAAGAGCTGAAGGGCTACCGCACTTCCAAGGGAACGCTGCAGTTTCCCGTGGACAAGCCGCTGCCGGTAGCGCTGGTGAAGAAGATGGTGATGGCGCGGGTGGCGGAGAACGACGCAAAGAAGGCGTGAAGGCGGACAGGTTTCTGGTGATTTAAATCACACTGTACGCCGCCATCGACGGAGTATAAGGTAGTTGCCATGTGTTTAGCGATTCCGGGAAAAGTAGAAGCGATCACCACCGAGGGCGATATCCGGGTGGGTCGGGTGAACTTCGGCGGGGTGGTCAAGAACGTCTGTCTGGACTACGTGCCCGAGGTTGAGGTCGGCGACTATACTATTGTTCACGTTGGGTTTGCGCTCTCCAAGATCGACGAGGAAACAGCCCAGAAGACACTGGCGGACTTCCGCGAGATGGGCGTGCTGGAGGAGGAGTTGTCGGGCGAGGAAGAGGCGTTTGCCAGGGCGGCAAGAGCCCCCCAGTCGGCATGTCCGGATGGAAGTTGCGCCGAGGACTTGTCCCCCAGGCTCATCAAATAGGTCAGGCAGCAGAAGCAAGCGGGTCCATTCGACCCAGCCCAAGGCAGGTTGCCGAGCGAAGCCCCAAGGTGCGCGGCTTGCACTGCCAAACCACCACAAAATCTCTTGCACGAAGCTGCGGAGCGATGCACGGGGAGTTGCAAACATGAAGTATCTGACCGAGTTTCGCAATGGCGAAATCGCGCAGCGGATGGCGCGGGAGATCCGCCAGATCGCTACCCGGCCGTGGAAGATCATGGAAGTGTGCGGTGGCCAAACGCACTCCATCATCAAGAACGGGATCGACCAGATGCTGCCCGCCACAATCGAGATGATTCATGGGCCAGGATGCCCGGTGTGCGTCACGCCGCTGGAGTTGATCGACAAGGCGCTGGCCATTGCAGCGCAGCCGGGAGTGATGTTCTGTTCCTTTGGCGACATGCTGCGGGTCCCGGGGACTGAAGCCGACCTGTTCCAGGTGAAGGGCGCGGGCGGCGATGTGCGGGTGGTGTATTCGCCGCTGGACGCCGTAGAACTGGCGGTCAGGAATCCTGACAAGCAGGTGGTCTTCTTCGGCGTGGGGTTTGAGACTACGGCTCCGGCCAATGCCATGAGCGCGCACCTGGCCAAGCGCCGGGGCCTCAAGAATTTTTCGCTGCTGGTTTCGCATGTGCTGGTGCCGCCTGCGATTGAGGCGATTATGGGATCGCCGGGCAACCAGGTACAGGGGTTCCTGCTGGCGGGCCACGTGTGCAGCGTAATGGGGTATTGGGAGTATCCACCGCTGGCGGAGAAGTATGGCATTCCATTGGTGGTCACGGGCTTTGAGCCGCTTGATCTCCTGGATGGCATTCGCCGTTGCGTGATGCAGTTGGAGGCTGGGCGGCACGAAGTGGAGAACGCCTACGAGCGCATTGTGACCTTCGATGGCAATCAGGCTGCACAAAAGCTGTTGGCAGAAGTCTTTGAGGTGACGGATCGGGCATGGCGGGGGATTGGCGTGATTTCGAAGAGCGGATGGCGGTTGAGCGAGGCCTACCGCGCGTTCGACGCCGAAGAGCGGTTCCACATTACGGGCATTCACACCGAGGAGTCGCCGCTTTGTCGCTCGGGCGATGTGCTGCGCGGGGCTATCAAGCCGGCGCAGTGCGCGGCCTTTGGCAAGGAGTGCACACCGAGGCATCCATTGGGAGCAACCATGGTTTCAAGCGAGGGCGCCTGCGCCGCCTACTACAACTACGGGCGGTTTCTTTCCGCCGAGGAGCTGGCTGGCGCCGGCGCTGCGTTAACTGGGGCGGGGCATGACTGAGAACGACGGTACGCCGGATTTTTCCAATTGGAGCTGTCCACTGCCACTGGCCGATTACCCCACCATCGTGATGGGGCATGGCGGCGGCGGCAAGCTGGGAAATGAACTGGTGGAGCACCTGTTTCTGCCCGCGTTCCGGAATCCTGCCCTCGAAAACCTGGGCGACGCGGCTGTTCTGGATTTGGGCTCTGGCCGACTGGCCATGAGCACGGACTCGTTTGTCGTGCAGCCGTTGTTTTTCCCCGGCGGTTCAATCGGCGAGTTGGCGGTGAATGGCACGGTGAACGACTTGGCCGTCTCCGGTGCAGAGCCAAAATATCTGAGCGCCAGCTTCATTCTGGAAGAGGGCTTTCCCCTGAGCCGTCTGGCGGCCATCGTCGAGGCCATGGCTGAAGCTGCGGCCACGGCGGGCGTCCGCATCGTTACCGGCGACACCAAGGTGGTGGAGCACGGGCACGGGGACGGCTGCTACATCAATACGGCAGGCATTGGCGTGCTGCGGCAGGGAATTGTGGTCGGTCCGCACCGCGCCCAGCCGGGAGATGCGGTGCTGGTTTCGGGCACCATCGGCGACCACGGCATGGCCATCATGAGCGTGCGCGAGGGCTTGGAGTTCGAGAGCCCGATCCGATCCGATTGCGCGGCTCTAAACGGGTTGATCGCGGAAGTGCTGGAAGCTGCGGGCGACGCGGTGCACGCCATGAGGGACCCCACGCGAGGCGGGCTGGCATCCACGTTGAACGAGATTGCGCAAGCCTCGGGAGTAGGCATCGAGATTGACGAACCCAGCCTGCCGGTCCGTGCGGAGGTGCAATCGGCTTGCGATCTGCTGGGGCTGGACCCGGTGTACGTGGCTAACGAAGGCAAGGCCGTGTTCTTTGTCGCGCCTGAGGCAGTTCCGGCAGTGCTCAGAATTTTGCGCGCGCATCCGCTAGGTCGCGACGCTGCCCGCATCGGCCAGGTGACGGCGCAGCACAAGGGCATGCTGGTGGCGCGAACAGGGATGGGCGCCAATCGAGTCATTCCCACCCAGATCGGCGAGCAGTTACCGCGGATTTGCTAGGAAGACAGATATCGACTGTCATGCTGGAGATGACCCAGGGCCGCCTTTCCCAAAGTCCAAAAATAGGCGGTTTTGGGCTCTCGATCGCACGCTGAGACGTTCTTGCCTTGTTTCGATTCAGATCCAAGTACCTTCGCGTTCGCCTGCCAAAAAGTTCGCGAGCCCTTTGCCTGAAATTTCTTACTTTTGTCCTAAATTAGGGATACCGAGGACCTGAGATGGTCACCGGCAATGGTATCTGACTCCCCCGGTTTTGAAAGGCAGAACCAACCAAATTGAATTTGACTAGTCTTTCCCCAGCCGGAGCGCTCCTGCTCGCGGCAGCGAACTTGTGCGCCCTGACGCAGGCGGCATCCGCGACCCCCGGGTCGCAGGCCGACCGCGTTCCGAGCCGCATCGACGAGTCGCAGGCGGTGACGCTCCAGGGCAACGTCCACCCGCTGGCCCGGGCGGAGTTTGAGGTGGGGGCGGCGCCCGCGGAGACGCGCTTGGAGCGCATGATACTTCTGCTTCAGCCCTCGCCCAGCCAGCAGTCTGAGCTTGATGCGCTGGTTGCGGCGCAACAGGATCCGGGTTCGCCGGCCTTTCATCGCTGGCTTCAGTAGTGGGCGGCGTCGTGGGGCTCAACGATTTTCGCCACGCGGCGCAGATGCGTCCGCCACGGTCGCTGGGCGCACGGCCGCAGTGGAACCTGAACGGCTCGAACTATCTATTCCCTGCGGATTTTGCCGTCATCTACGATTTGAATCCGCTTTATGGCGCGGGGATCACCGGCGCAGGCGTTTCCATTGCGGTGGCCGGTCGCAGCAACATTGTTCTCAGCGATATCGCGGCGTTTCGGGCAGCGGCTGGACTGGTGGCCAACACCCCGGCGGTGGTGCTCACCGGCGCTGACCCGAAGCTGGCGCAGGGTGACCAGGACGAGGCTACGCTGGACGTGGAGTGGGCGGGGGCCGTGGCTCCAGCGGCCCCGGTCACGCTGGTGGCGGGCGATTCCTCCGCGGCTACCGATGGAGTGGACTTGGCGGCTGCCTACATTGTGAACCATGCCCTGGCGCCTGTGGTCAGCACCAGCTACGGCAGTTGTGAGCAGGCAATGGGCGCGACAGAGCTGGCCTTTTACAACAGCCTGTGGGAGCAGGCGGCAAGCCAGGGCATGAGCGCATTTGTGGCTTCCGGCGATTCGGGCGCGGCGGGTTGCGATCTGGGCTCAGCCACCAGGGGCACTGTGGCTGCGGTCAACGGGCTGTGCAGTTCGCCCTACTCCACCTGCGTCGGCGGGGCAAGCGAAGTCTACCCGCAGCCGGCCTGGCAGCAAGGCGTGAACGGCGCCAACGTCGCCGGCGGGATGAGAGCAATGCCCGATGTATCCCTGACGGCAGCCAGCCACGATGGCTATGTGATCTACGAGAACGGTTCATATTGGATCGTCACGGGCACTTCGGCCGCCTCGCCCGCGTTTGCGGCGCTGATGGCGCTGGTGGTCCAGAAGCAGAGCGGCACCGGGCAAGGGAATGCCAACCCCACGCTGTACGGGCTGTTAAACGCTGGGACCAATCCCTTCCATGCGACGCCCGCGGGAGACAATAGCGTTCCGGGGGTGCAAGGCTTTCAGGCCGACGGTGCCGACTACAACCTGGCCAGAGGATTGGGCTCTGTAGACGCGAGCCTGCTGGTGAACGGCTGGGCAAACGGCGACGCTGCGACTCCCACGCTAAACGTGTCCGCTGCCTCCAGCGCTGTCACGCTCGTGCGGGGCGGGTCGGCCACAATCGTGGTGAATGTGCTTACTGGGGGTTCTTTCCGCGGCAATATAACTCTGGGTCTCGCGGGACTGGCCTCGGGCATTTCCGCGCGTTGGAGCGAAAGCCCGGTGACGCCGCAAGAGGCAGCAGCCGCGGCAACGCTCATCCTGACCGCATCTCCCGCGGTGCAAACTGGCTCGTTTCCCCTATCCATCACGGTTCAGGGAGACGGGCTCACGGCTACCGGGCAGGTGACGGTGCAGGTCCAACCGCTCGCCCTGCGCCCGCGGGGAGCGCCGGCTCTTCCGGTTGCGCGGGTGAGGCGGTAGCTGCCTTCAAGCCAACAAGATCGAAGGATTGCTGGATTTTGCCGGGAAGTGCAGCAGGTGGATCACCGAGGTTGTTACCGATTTCAAGCACTATCGCGGGAGTCTCTGGGAGCCCCTTGAGCGCCGTTGCGGTGGCCGCCCAGTCGATGGTTCCGCTTCCTGGCCACAGGTGTTCGTCCTTCAGCCCGTGATTGTCGTGGGCGTGCACCGAGCCAATGTGGGTGCCGAGAGTAGCAATGGCCTCGCTAACTCCCACAGTCATATGTGCATGACCCAGGTCAAGGCAGACGCCTACGTTCGTCAGGTGGTTGAGTTCGAGGATCAGCAGCAGGTGCGTAGGTGTGGTGGGCTCGCTCAGCAGGTTCTCCACCAGCAGGCGTACACCCAGTGGACGGGCAAACGCCCCGAGATGTTCGAGAGCCGTATGAGCGTACTCGACGGTCCGCTGCGACCACCCATCTTCCTTTTCGCCCAGGTGGACGACCAGGTTCTTGAAGGGAATACGCTCGGCTGACTCAAGGGCGCGCTTGATCTCGTCCATGGCGTCGATGCGGCGGGACTTTTCGGGGTGGAGCACATTGACTGCGGGAGCGCCGGCGCGGCCCATCTCTCGGTCGGGATAGAGCGGAGCGTGCATGGAGAAGGCGTCCAGCGGGTTGGCGGCGAACCAGTTGCCCAGTTCGGTCACATGTTCGCGGCTGGTGTAGTCAAAGTGCTGGCGTGCGGCAAAGATCTCCACCGCCTGCGCCCCGGAACGGGCGGCGAGTTCCAGCAGCCCAGGGTGCAGGCGCTGGTTCAGGAATAAGTGTGTGGACAATACTCGCTGCATGGAGAAGGGGCCCCCGTGCCCGAAGGCGCAAATCCGCCCTGCGGACGTCATCTATATTGTTGCATTTCTGCAACAACCACCCGCATCTTAGATGTTGCGACACGGGCCGCGGGTTGCGTAGAGGCTCTTATTTCAGCATTGTCAGGGTACTGGACAGAGGACGGTGTTTTGCCTATGCTACCGACACTGTGATTCACGCTCCATCTCTCCCAATTCAGCCTAAGATGACGGAGTGGTGCGGAAAATTTGAGTTTGGATAGCTGCCTCCCTGTGTCCTCGGGACGCCGACTGCGCGTCTGACAGAGCAAGAAGTCTTCGTGAAAGGTTCGGCATAGCGCTGGAAGTTATGAAGACACTGAATGCCAGTGCCATAGAGCGCTTACCATCGGCCAGCCGGCTGGTGCTTGGATGCTGCGCGGCCGGCCTGGCAATGGGTCTCACTTATCTAGTACCGCCACTGCGCGCATTTCCCTTGCTTCTCGCCTTCCCTTCGGTCGTTCTGACTGCCTGGTTTCTAGGAATGGCGGGCGCCGTCGGCTGTGCTTTCACTGACATTGTGTTGGTGGACTCATTTTTGACCAAGTCGCAAATACGATTCTCGATTGGCAGCGCGCCGGAGTTCCTCCGTCTGGCGGTTTTCCTCGTTCTGTCGCTTTTGCTCGGCTGGGCCATTCGACGATTGGCGGAACAGCGCGCGGAACTACGTAACCACGATTTGCAGCAGAGCCTTATTCTGGCCGAGACCGAGCGCCGGTTGGCGGACGAACGGGTCCGCGCCGCTGAGGCTCTTCGCGATCGCGACGAGGTGCTGCAAATTGCATTGCGCGCCAATGGCATGGGGCTGTGGGTGTGGGATGAAGTAAAGAGCACCATGCACAGGTCCGATGAGATCTTCCGCATGGTCGGCTGCGAGCCTGGGTCTTTTGGGCAGGACGCAGACATGTGGTTGTCGTTCGTTCACCCGGAGGATATCGACGGTCTCAAGGAAGCATTTGAGCAGGCCCGCAGCAACGGCAGAGACTATCACCATCAGTACCGTGTGCGCTGGCCGGATGGATCTTTGCATTGGCTGGAATCGCAGGGCAAGTGCCAGCTCGATAGCAAAGGCCGCGTCGTTCGAATGGTGGGAGTGATGGCCGACGTGACCCACCGCAAGCTGAGCGAAGAGGCCATGCTTCGGGCGGAAAAACTCGCCGTAGCCGGCCGCTTGGCAGCCTCGGTAGCGCACGAAATCAACAATCCCCTCGAGGCGGTGGCTAATCTGCTTTACCTCATCACCTTGACCGAAACGGCTGAAGATGCGCGGACGCATGCCTCCAGAGCGCTCGAGGAACTGATGCGCGTCTCGCTGATTGCGCAATCTACCCTGAAGTTTCACCGCCAGGTGGGAACACCGAAAATGACCAGGCTGTCCGAAATTGTGGATGCGGTGCTGGCGCTATTTCGCGGCAAGCTAACAGCTTTGGAGATCGCAGTGGAAGTACGCACAGAGCGTGAGGTGGAGATCGCCTGCGTGCCCAGCGAGACGCAGCAGATTATCGCCAACCTGGTGGCCAACGCCATTGAGGCCATGCCGCGGGACGGGCGCCTGCTGGTCTGGCTGCGCCCTTCGCGGGATTGGCTTGACCGCAAAAAGGAAGGAATGCGGGTGACCGTTTGCGACTCAGGCGTGGGCATGGACCGGGCCACAATGCGACGTATTTTTGAACCGTTCTTCACCACCAAGATTGAGACGGGAACAGGGTTGGGCATGTGGGTGGTGGCGGAGTTGCTCGAGCGGCACCAGGGAAGCATGCGGGTGCGCAGTTCACAGCGGCCGGGCGCCAGCGGAACCGTCTTCTCGGTCTTCTTCCCCATTGGAGACGTGGCTTTGGCGGCGGGCAGCGCGGAGGATTCAGCCGCGGAAGTGCAGGAAGCAGCGACGAACAGCCCGTTTCGATAGCATTTCTCCGCCTGATGTACACCGAAAGTACGCCTCTCGAGTTGTGTTTTCCTCAAGAAAACGCAACCCTGCACCTCGATACAAGGGCTATATCTAAAGGAGAAATGCCTTCGTAAGCCGGCAACCATAAAACTGGGTGATGCGATTTGGGGCTTGAAAAGGTGAAGCTCCAATTGCGAATTGCGGCCAGCTCTCAGTCAATATCCGGCGGCCTTGCCATAGTGACTGCGGTGGTCTTGGCCGCCTTCCAGCTGGCCGGTCCCGGGATCGACCGCGATGCATTCGCCGTTGGACCAGTGTCCGTTCTTGATGTCGAGCGTGTAGCCCAGGGCGCGCAGCCCAGCCAGTGTTTCAGGCGTGAAGCCAGGTTCGAGGTACAGTGTGTCGGGCAGGTACTGGTGGTGGAAGCGAGGCGCGTCTACGGCCTGCTGGATGTTCAGGCCGCCCTCAGCCGCGGAAAGAAAGATATTGGCTACGGTGGTAATGATGCGCGCACCGCCCGGAGAGCCAAGCACATAGCGCAGCTTCCCATTCTGCAGCACGATAGTGGGAGTCATGGAGCTTAAGGGACGCTTTCCAGGTGCGATAGCGTTGGCCGGTCCCTGAATCAGGCCGAACATGTTCGGCACGCCCATTTTTGAAGCGAAATCGTCCATTTCGTCGTTGAGCAGGAAACCCAGCGAACCGGCGGTAACGCGGGAACCGAAGGCGTCGTTGAGAGTGGTAGTCACAGACACGGCGTTGCCTTCGCTATCCACGACTGAATAGTGCGTGGTGTCGTGCGATTCGGCGCGGCGCCCGGCGGTTGCAGGCGCCGGCGGCAAGTAACCATCGGGTCGATGGAGTCCGGCGCTAGGGGTGGCCGCATCGGCTGAGATGCCGCGCCGCCAGGCCTCGGCATAGTTCTTGGCGGTCAGTTCGGCCACGGGAATGCGATTGTAGTCTGGATCGCCCAGGTAGTCCGCTCGGTCCATGTAGGCGCGGCGATACGCTTCGGCAATCAGATGCATCGATGCGGCTGTGCGGTCGCCCAGGCGGGCCAGATCGTATCCCTCAAGAATGTTGAGCGCGCTTACCAGCACGATTCCGCCCGAGGAAGGCGGCGGGGCGCTGAGAATTGTGTAGTTGTGGAAAGAGCCCGTGATGGGCGTCCGTTCGACCACCGTGTACTGGGCCAGGTCGTCCAGGGTGATCAGTGCGCCACCCTTCTGAAGGTCAGCAACCAGTTCTGCCGCCATTTTCCCCTGGTATAAATCCTCCGGATCGGCTGCAATTCGTTCGAGCGTGCGTGCCAGTTGCGGCTGTCGAAAAGTCTCTCCCGCCTTGTAGAGGTCGCCATCGCGCTGAAAAATGCGTTTGGAGTTAGGGAAACGGGCCAGATCCTCGTCGGTCAGTTCCGCGGCCTCTTCTGCGGTCAGTTCAAAGCCCCGGGTGGCAAGCTGAATGGCCGGACCCATGACCCGCTGCAGGCTGAGTTTGCCGTATTTGCGCTCGGCATACACCAGCCCTGCCACTGAGCCGGGGGTGGCGATGGAACGGTAGCCGATGACGCTCGCGTCAGGAATCACGTTGCCCTGAGCATCCTGGTACATGGTCTCAGTGGCTTTGAGCGGCGCTTTTTCGCGGAAATCGATGAAGGTGGCTTTGCCCTGGTGGGTGCGGAGGAGCAGAAAGCCGCCTCCGCCGAGATTGCCGGCCGCCGGATGCACCACAGCCAGTGCGAAACCGGTGGCTACGGCGGCGTCCACGGCGTTGCCGCCCTCGCGCAAAACGGCCAGCCCGGCGTCGGAGGCCAGATGATGAACGCTCACCACCATTCCGTGCCGGGCGCGCACCGGTTGCTCGTCATGGTAAGGAATCACGTTCGTTGTGCCCTCCTGGGGAGAGGAAAATGCAGGGATCGCTAGCGTGGTCCCCATCAGGGCAACAAGGACGTTGAAGATGGACCGTCGATGCATAGTGATGGGGACAGGATAGCGCAGGGGGCTGGGCCGGAGTCTGGCGCTCTGGCTGGACGTATCGCGTTGGGCATATCATGCCTCATGACCTTCAGAACCGCCCGAGTCGTGATCGCAGTGCTAATCCTGCTCGTGGTCGGCAAGGTATGGCCTGAGATTGAGGGCTCAGTTCCCCCGGCGAACCTGAGCGCTGCGCAGATTGTGGACGAGATGCAGCGCCATAACCAGGCGCGCAACGAGATGTTGAAACACTACCAGTCCCTGCGTCATTACGAGGTGAAGTACAGTGGATTTCCGGCTTCCGTCGCCGCCCAGATGGAGGTCGAAGTCGAATATGACGTCGCTTCCGGAAAGAGTTTCAAGGTCGTTTCGCAGAGTGGATCGAAGTTTCTCGTGACCAAGGTCTTGCTGCGGGCAGTGGACAGCGAGCGGGAAGCCTCTCTGGACAAAGGCTCAACCGCGCTGACTGCGGCGAACTATAAATTTCAACTGCTGGGGAACGAGAGCCTAGCGGGCCGTTCGGCCTACATCCTGAATGTGGAGCCGGTCGTCAAAACCAAGTTCCTGTATCGCGGCAAGATCTGGGTCGACGCGGCGGACTTTGCCGTGGTCAGGATCGAGGCCGAACCGGCCCGGAACCCATCCTTCTGGATTTCGCACACGTTGATCCAATCGACTAGCGCGAAGACAGGAGATTTCTGGCTGCCCGCGCGGAACCGCAGTGAAACCAAGGTGCGCATCGGCGGCACCGCCGTACTGACCATCGATTATGGGACTTACAAGATCGTCCCGGAAACAGCCCACTTGTCGCCAGGCATCTAGTAAAGAAGGCTGCAGTTCGTCGGCACTGTGCTTGTTTAACCTTGAAGCCTCACTGGCCGTCAATCAACATCAGCGGGTCGGGTACCACCCGGCAACCCGTGCCACCTGAATATTTCCAGGTTGATCCATCGCTGTAAGTTACAGAATCAAGTTCGATCGAATTGACCGCCGTAAACCCGGCAAGCACAAGATTGCTCGAGACAACCCTTCCGCTTCCCTCGGTGAAGTTCAGGCTCAGGGTCTTGGTGATATCAGATGCATCCCCATCGCTGGACAATGCTGGTACTACACGGTTCTTTGCGGTGAGCCCGCGAGCCGTAACCACGGCCTTCGATATCTGCCTGGATTGCCCGCCCGTGAGAGTGAGAAAAATCCGCTGCGCGAGGCCCTCAACCCGCTGCTCGTCATGAGCAGACCGCAAATACCCACCCGGCCGTTGCCGAGCCTGCATTCTCACGGGGCATCCTTCACCGGTCGGTAATGTGATGACGATCATCGTCTGCGATTTAGGCTGCGTCGGGGATTGGGCTGCCAGTGGCAATGTGCACAGAAAAAGGGCAACTGAGACTAGAGCGGCACGCTTCATGGCGGAACTCCTTTGCGGGAGAAAAATCCGCGTACACAAACAAAATACGCCGCTCCTCTTCGGTGATCAATTCCGCTCCGCCTTCGTCGACCGGTGCAACCTTGTCCGTGACCCTTTGCCTCCACCCTGCTGTGATACCGTTGCAGTACGGCGTCCCTGAGCCGGTCCCACTGTGGACTTCGGGGACGAATCATGAAGCATGCCCCAGCAGCCGGAATTGACGTCGCCCCCGTTGCCCGCGAGCCCGGCTCCTGAAACTGGGGCCGCGCCTGACGCTCTCTCTGCGCCTCATCTTGTGCCGCCTTCCACAAGCCACCCGCCGCAGCGCATCCCGCGCTGGCTTGAGCGTGCGGAGTTGTATCTGCGCGTCTTGTTGCGGATGTACATCGGCTTAGCGGTTTGCTATGCGCCTTGGTCGCACCTGTTTTGGGACCAGAACCCGCTGTTCGTGCAGTACCCCACCCTCTCAATCTATGCGGCGAATGGCGCGGTGCGCGGCCTGGTTTCGGGGCTGGGGCTTTTGAACCTGTGGTTTGCCTGCGAAGATGCAATTCGGCATAGGGACCGATAAAGGACGATGGAACAGCAAACAAAGAAGAAAGAGCAGACAAAAGTCATCCCGTCTAGCAAAGATAGCCCCGGTCGTCCAGAGAGTGCCCACCCATCAGCGGCAGCGTCGCAAGTGGCCGCGATCTCGGTCAATGGTGCGCCTCCTCCGCTGCCTTGTGCGCCCCTGGCTTATGAAAATCCAGCCTTTCTGAACAGCGCCGACGGGCGCCTGATCCGCATCGTTTCTGAGTACATGGAGCCGCTCGCCCGTTTCCGGCGCGAACAGATTCAGGACACGGTGGTTTTCTTCGGTTCGGCTCGTTTTCGCGGCCGCGAAGAGGCCGGTCACGCGCTGGAATTGCTGGAAAACACCGGCTCGTGCCAGCCCGCCCCCACTGAAGAACAGCCGGCACAGGCTCCGGAGATTGCCGCGGGCAGGGCCACCGATCTGCAACTGAAACGCGCCGTGGCGGCGGTGGAGATGGCTCGCTACTACGAGGATGCGCGGCGATTGTCGAGCTTGCTCACCAAATGGGCCAAGGACATTCCCTCGCGGCGCCATCGGTTTGTGGTCACCTCCGGCGGTGGTCCGGGCATCATGGAAGCGGCGAACCGCGGCGCTCACGAAGCGGGTGGCAAAACCATCGGGATGAACATTCGCCTCCCGTTCGAGCAGGCGCCCAACCCCTACATCACGCCGTCCCTGAACTTCGAGTTCCATTACTTCTTCATGCGCAAACTGTGGTTTGCCTACCTGGCCAAGGCGCTGGTGGTCTTTCCCGGCGGATTCGGCACCCTGGACGAGATGTTCGAGATCCTGACCCTGGCGCAAACCCATAAACTGGCCAAGAGGATCACGGTTGTTATCTACGGTCCGGAGTACTGGAAGAAGGTCTTCAACTTGGGAGTGCTGGTGGATACCGGCGCCATCTCACCCAAAGACATTGAGCTGTTCCAGTTTGCCGAGACCCCAGAGCAGGCCTTTGACCTGCTTCGCACCGGGTTGACCGAGAACTACCTGAAGCCCGAGGCCGCCGCGCCTTCCGGGCATCCGTCCCCGGAATTAATGCAGAGCCTGACGCTGGAGGACTTCCTGGGGCCGGAACTTGCCAAAACCAGCAAGTAGATATTTCTGTCGGCGAATTCCGCAAATCTCCCGGGTTTTATTGGGAATTCTGCCCGTCTCTCAGGCTATCCTAGTGACTGTATAGATTCCTTTCCCAATTGAAGCCATGTTCGCACGCTCTTAATCAGGCTTTTATGAGTGCCGTCGGATACTAACTGCAGAAATTCCAGCTAGATCGCGGGTTAAGGAGTAGGAATGGCCAATTCGACCATCTCGTACCTGTGGCGCGACCAGAAAGCTGCACAAGGGTATCGCTCCGGCATTTCGCTTCACAGCCACACCAACCAGTCCAAGGAGACGCTGGATTTTCTGGCCAACTTTGGCAGCCAGTACCCGGTGATGCGCCCGCTGCTGGCAAGACTTGAGCGCCGGGCCGAGAGCGTGCACGGTGTGCATGTGGACTATGCCGCCAGCTACTGGACCCCGCCCATGACGCCCAAGTTGGCCTTCGACTTGGAGAGCGGGCAGATTGAAAATCTGGATCTGGCCCCAATGGTCTCTATCTCCGATCACGACAACATTAAGGCGCCCATGTTGCTGCGCACCGTGCCCAGCGCCCGCCGGATTCCGGTTTCAGTGGAGTGGAGCGCGCCTTACGGCGTGCAATCCTTCCACCTTGGTGTGCACAACCTGCCCAGCGATCGAGCCGTGGAATGGATGGCTACGCTGGAGGACTTCACCGCCAACCCCAGCGATAAGCGCCTGACTGAGATACTGGTTGCCCTGAATAAAGAGCCCAACGTGCTGGTGGTTTTCAACCACCCTATGTGGGACCTCTACATCATCGGCCAGCAGAAGCACGAGTTCCTGGTCAATGAATTCCTCCAGAAAAATGGTGCGTACCTGCATGCGCTGGAGCTGAACGGACTGCGCAACTGGGATGAGAACCGTTCGGTGCGCCGTCTCGCTGAGCGGTGGAACATGCTGCTGATTAGCGGCGGCGATCGTCATGGCGTGGAACCGAACGCCAACATCAACTTGTCAAACGCCACCAGCTTTACCGAATTCGTCCACGAAGTTCGGCGCGAAAAGAGGAGCAACGTGCTCTTCATGCCGCAGTACGCCGAGCCGTGGAAGCATCGCATTCTGCAGTCGACCATCGACGCGATTCGCGATTATCCTGATTTTCCGCAAGGCTCGCGGACTTGGGATGAGCGCGCTTATCATCCTGACGCTCAGGGGGTTGTAAGGCCGCTGAGTGAGCTGTGGCCCGGGGGCTCGGCACCGGTATTCATTCGCTGGACCATTGGCTTGGTAAAGCTACTGGGTGTGGGCCCGGTCTCAGGAGGCCTGCGCAAAGCGTGGGAAGATTCGCGCCAACTGCGCCTGGCTCTCGGCGAATAATGGCCGCTATTGTCGGGCGCCGGAATCCCGGCCGTGAACCCGAATCATGAATACGCACCTGCCGCGCGTGGCCTACTTTCCCGACTCGTTCCATGAAGTGAACGGGGTAGCCCACACCAGCCGCAACTTTGAGGCCTTTGCGCGGCGGCGCAACCTGCCTTTTCTGTGCGTGCGAGCCGGCGACCGCGCCCAGGCCATCACAGAAGAGGGCAGCGTGTGGACGCTGGAGCTGCCGCGCGGCTTTCTGTCCTTTGCGCTTGAAAAGGATCTTCGCTACGACCCCGCTTTTCTGCGCCATATTCCGCTCATCGGCGAGGTCCTCGAGCGCTTCAAGCCTGACCTGATCCACATCACGGGTCCCAGCGAGGTGGGCATGCTGGGCGCGGCGCTGGCCCACCATCGGAACCTGCCTCTTGCCGCAAGTTGGCACACCAACGTGCACGAATATCTGGCCCGGCGGTCAAAGTGGTTTCTGCGCCTGCTGCCCAAGCGCCAGTCGGCTGCAACCGGCCAGAAGATCGAGGACCTGACCATGGCTGTGGCGGCCAGGTTCTACTCAGTGGCGCAGGTGCTGTTTGCGCCCAATACCGAGCTTTGCACCATGCTGGAGTCCTCCACGGGGTTGCCCTGTCATCTGATGCCCCGCGGCGTGGATTCTGTGCTGTTTGATCCGGCCAAACGAATGCGCGAGCCAGGGGACCGCGACCATCTGCTGGGCTTTGTGGGGCGGCTTTCAGTAGAAAAGAACGTAGCCCTGTTGGCTTGGGTGCAACAACAACTGGAGCAGGCGGGCCACCACAGCTTCAGGTTTCTCGTTGTGGGCCACGGGGCAGAACTGGAATGGCTGCGCCAGCGCATGCCGCGCGCGGAGTTTACCGGGGTGTTGAAGGGCGAGGCTCTTTCAACGGCTTACGCCAACATGGACCTGTTCGTCTTTCCCTCGCACACTGACACCTTCGGCAACGTGGTCTTGGAGGCTCTCGCCAGCGGAGTTCCGGCGATTGTGACTCCCGACGGCGGGCCCAAGACGATTGTCCGCGACGGCCAGACCGGCCGGATTGTGCCCGATGAGCAGTTTGCCGCGGCGGTGGCCGAAATTCTGGCCGATCCGGCAAAGCTCGCGGACATGCGGCAGGCCGCGCGGGAGTATGCGCTAACGGCAAGTTGGGATTCGGTGTTTGAAGGCGTCTACGCGGGGTATGACACAGTGTTGCCGCGTGAGGAGCAGGCGGTGGGGTAAAGTTTACGGAATGCGGACTCCCGTCCGCACATCCAGCGCAAACGGCGCTTCCGTATCTGTAAGCATCCGCCACCCGAGGCCGTGAAGCACGTCGCTGTCGATACCAGTGATAGTTACGCCTTCGTCCGAGAGTTTTTCCGACTCCCACGCCTGTCCCCCTCGCCCCCAGGCCAGAATGGCGTGATGCCCTACAAACAGCAGCAGGCCCTGCTCTAGGAGCGTCCGCACCTCCAGCACCGGCCTATAAGAAATCATCGAGAACCGCTCCGGCGCTGTCGTATCGATGAGATACGCATAACCGCCCGAGACAGCGCAGATTTCTTCTGCTTTCGGAGCTGACCAGAGCCCAGTAGGTACGGCCGGATCGTGGAATCCCAGGGCGCAGGTGGCCAGAAAAGGCTGCGTTCCGGCTACGTCAGGCCGGATCAGCACCTCCAGCGCGCCGCGCTCAACTTCCTCGGCTTCGCGGGGATAGACAAAGTGGCGTGCGGGCAGGATGGCGGGGCGAGCCGCAAGCACCTCGGCGTGCCAGCAGTGAGGAAAGCTGAGGTCGATGGTGGGTGCGGACAACGGAGCGTTCACTGGCGCTCAGACTCCCATGAACCGCTCGACACGCTGGCGCACATTGGGAATCCCAATTCCCAATGCCGCGCCTTCCTCGATGAGCGGGATCACCCTATCGAACTCCGGGCCGGAGTGACTGCCGGTGATTGCGATGCGCACGGGATGGAATAGCTCCCTACCACTGACGCCGGTGGCTGTTTTAATCTCCTCCATCCACTCTTTGAACAACCCGTTGTTCAGCTCCCCGGAGTGGGCGCGAATTCGCGTCGCCAGCTCGCCCAGCACAGTGCGGGCCGAGTCGGTGCCCAGAACTGCGATGTTGTCCTCATGCGCGCGAGCCGCATCGGGATCGAAGCCGAAGATAAAGGCCGACTTCGCAGGAAGCAGATTGAGATGATTCACGGTGGGCGCAAACAGCGCCACCAGCTTGACAAACCAGACCAGAACCGCGTCGGAGGCCACTTCCTTGGCGGGAACCAATCCGCCAAAATATTCCCACGCCAATGACGCGAGTCGGGCCGGGGAAGCCAGCTTCAGGTAGTGCCGGTTAATCCAGTCCAGCTTTTCAAAGTCGAAAACCGTCGGCGTAGCCGTGACCAGCTCAAGCCTGAACGCGTTGACTAGCTCTTCGAGGGTGAAGATTTCGGATTTGCCGTCCTCGGCGCTCCAGCCCAGCAGGGCCAGGTAATTGACCAGTGCTTCGGGCAGGTAGCCCATCTCGCGGAAAGTCGCAATCGATGTGGCTCCGTGGCGTTTGGAGAGCCGCTCGTGGTCCGCGCCCAGAATGGTGGAAAGGTGGACAAAATGAGGCGCCTTCCAGCCGAAGGCGTTGTAGATCGCAACCTGCTTTGGGGTGTTGGAGATGTGGTCATCCCCGCGGATCACGTGGGTAATTCCCATCAGTGCATCGTCTACCGCGACCACGTAGTTATATACCGGAATCCCCGTGGACGTCCCAATTGGTCCGCCTCTCGCTGAACGGACCAGAATCGGATCGCTGATCGAACTGGAGGCAAACTCCACTGAGCCGCGAACGATGTCGTGGAAACGAATGGGCCGGTCATCCAGCTTGAGCCGAACGGAGTAAGGCATGCCGGCGGCCAGCTTGTTGTTCGCGGCCTGAGCGCTCAGCTTGCGGCAACGGCCGGAGTAGATCTGGGGACGGCGGTCGGCGATCGCCCGGTTCCACTCCTTCTCCAATTCCTCTTGCGTACAGAAGCAGCGATACGCTTTGCCCTCGGCCAGCAAACGCTCGGTGTGCTCGGCATAGATGGCCAGGCGCTCAGATTGCCTGTAGGGACCGTGCTCGCCCGTCTCCCCGGCATCCGTTGAATCCGGGCCCTCGTCCCAATCCAGCCCCAGCCAATGCAGATCTTTCATGATCTGCAATTCGTAGCGGTCCTCTGAGCGGCCGACGTCGGTGTCCTCAATGCGCAGTATTAGCTCGCCTCCGAAGCGTCGCGCAAAAAGCCAGTTGTAGAGCGCCGTGCGCGCATTTCCCACATGCAGCAACCCGGTGGGCGAAGGAGCGAATCGCACGCGAATCTTGCCGCTGGACGTCACATTCGTAATCATAGCCCGATAAAGCTGATATGCAGAAGACATCTGTAGCTGTGGATGCACGCAGAAGCCGTCAGGAAAAATGCTCCCAACCCCCGGATTCTAGGGGCTGAGGGCCACCGGGTGTCAGCAAAGTGAGGGTGGGAGTTCCGAGGCGGAATGGAACCGTGCGACCGATCCGGGTGACCGTCACGCCGGCGATGGTGTGGGGCACGCGGACTGCCGGCGGTGCGGTAAAAAGCAGCTCGTAGTCCTCGCCGCCATTTAGGGCCTGCGCCAGGGTCGCGGCGGGGTGAATTGGGAGCGCGGCCAAATCCACCTCAGCCGATACTCTTGACTCCAAGCAAAGGTGAGCGAGGTCGGTAGAAAGGCCATCGCTCAAATCGAGTGCGGCCGTTGCCCGGCCTCGCAGCCACAATCCCTGCGCGATACGCGGTTGGGGATACAGGTGCGGGGCCAGCAATACCTTGTCTTTCTTTGTGATGAAGGCAGGTTTAGTAGGGTGCTTTGCCTCTGCCGCCAGGTCTTCCAGACGAGCCAGCCCCGCTGCGGCTCCACCCAGGCTGCCGGTCATATAGAGCAGGTCGCCGGCGCGGGCGCCGGAGCGCAGCAGCGCCTTTCCACGCGGAACCGCGCCCACCAGCACAATGTCCGCCGCCACCATGGGAGACTCGGCAAGATCTCCGCCAGCCAACGGGGTTCGATAAGCCTCGGCCAGTGCCAGAAAGCCATTCAGAAAGCGGTCCACCCAAGCCTTCTGCCGGGAGGTTGCGGTGGTGAGATCACAAGGTAAGCCAAGAGAAAGAAACGCAGATACGGGCCGCGCGCCCATGGCGGCCAAGTCGCTGAGTCCCCGCGCCAGCGTGCGATGGCCCACAGCCTCTGGTTGGTGCCAATCGAGCCTGAAGTGGCGGCCTTCGATCGAGAGATCGGTCGTCACGGCCATTTCTTCACCAGGGCGCAGGCGGAGCAGAGCGCAGTCGTCCCCAATGCCGAGCCGCACCGCTCCAGGCGCCGACTGCGCAGCCCGGTGACGAATCCGGCTGAGCAAAGCCAGTTCTCCCGGCGCGTTAACCCCTGCGGATTTGGCGCTTTTAGCCCTCATGCATCGAGAATAGTGCAAACCGCAGTGTGTGTAGGCCCCAAATTTGGGATAAACAGCCCGAAATGCGGAATTTCCTGCTATTTTGGAAGGGTTTTCCAGGGAGAATTCGTTGACCCACCGTGGCCCCGTTTGCTAGCCTAAGTAGGCATTCCACGGGGCACGCCCGGCAGGGTTTGGGTGTGTTCATTAAAACGAGCTCAACGTAAGCCCCCCAGCTTCGTTCGTTTTTTCCTTGGATTCGTGGCGAGTTGCGGCCTTCCCGGTTGCAGGGATGAGAGAAGGATCATGCTGCGGAAACGCTATTACATACTTTTTGTCGCCCGAGGTGAGGATGGGCGGGTGCGGAAGATCCCGCTTCCGTTGCAGTATGTGTATGGATTCTTCGCTGCCGCCTTGGTGGGCGCCTTTACCATTGTCGGCTTGGCCGGCTCCTACACCCGCATGCTGCTCAAGACTGAGAGCTTCAACCAGGTTCGCACCGAGCGGGAGACGCTCCGCAAAAACTATCAGCAGATGGCGCAGATCGCTCATGACCGCGATGTGCAGGTCGCGTCGCTCGGAGCACTGGCCAGTGAAGTGACCGCGCTCTACGGACTCAGGCAGAATAAGATGATGGCCGGCCGGCCGGTGGGGGCTGCCGCCAAGAATGCCTCCGCTTCACAAGCGCTCGCGCTCACTGATGATGTAAATCAGCAGGAAGTTACCCTTTCCATCGACCAGTTTTACGCCTTGCGCACTCAGGCCATGTCCGGCCGCGTCACGCGCGCTCTTGAAGGTGGCTTGTCCTCCAGCTTTGGCGGAGATTGGACAGAGATTGCCGATGCCCCTTCCCTGTGGCCTCTTGAAGGTCGCGTCGGATCGAGCTTTGGCCAGCGTGAGGATCCCATCAATGGTGAAGGTGCATTCCACTCCGGCATCGACATTGACGCTCCTTATGGGTCGCCGGTGCGCGCCGCTGCCGATGGAGAAGTGACCGGAGCCTCGATGGGCGCCGGCTATGGCCGCCAGGTGGTGCTCAACCACGGTCACGACGTGCTCACCGTCTATGGACACCTATCCGCCATTGCAGTGCTGCCCGGCCAGCATGTAACCCGCGGCCAGGTCATTGGCTATGTGGGCCAGTCGGGTCGGGCCACCGGGCCGCACCTGCACTATGAAGTGCGCGTCCACAATGTTCCGGTCAACCCGCACAAGTATCTGCGCAACACCTATGAACAGGTGGCTCTGGACGGAACTGCTGGCGCAGTGGCCACCAGGTAAACCTCGCGCTTCAACCGGATTTCACAGCGGCTCCCAACAGGGGGCCGTTGTCGTGTGAAGCCTTACTTCGAGGTGCGATTCGCTCTGCAGCCATCGAAGTCGAAGTTGAATATTCCAGTGTCAGCCACTTCCATGTTGATCCGGGCCGGGATGGGAAAGCCATCGACAGCCTGATATTCCACCTGGACACGCATCTGTTCGGCTTGTCCTGGCATCTTGGCGGGCGCCTGGATGTGGGCGGCAAAACTGGTCACCAGCATCCCCTGGTCGGTGGCTTTGTACGAAGGGCTGAACTGGATCGCCATCGTACCCATCGCTACATCGAACTCTTCGAGAGTGAGGCTGTTGTTGAAGACCTCCGTGAGCTTTGTGCCCTTGTCTTCTGCGTGGAATGTGTAGCCTTTCGAACTGGTTTCGATGCCCAGGCCCTCTGAACTTGCGGGAACCACGGAGCCGTCGATGAAGGGCGTCCAGAACTGCAGAAAGCCCTCCAATGTCTGTTCGGTAGCCCGGTGCATGCTGTCGAGCATGGCAGTGGAATCATCGTCCAGTGGCTTGTCTGGACTCGGAGCCTGAATCCACTCCAGAGTGGAACCACCCTTCATGTGCGCATGCAAGGTGATCTCAACCGACTTGAGCAGGACGATGCGCGGATCGTCCTCAGCGATCACGATGTTCTTATTGGCCTTGGCGAAGAGCGCCCGCCAATCCGGGTGGACGGCGCAGTCGAAACCCTCCATGCCTGCTCTTCCGGTCGAATAGTAGAGCTTTGCAGTCTTGGCCAGCAGTTCATCGTTCTCTTTTGTAGCCGCGATAGGCGGGTTCGGCGTGACCTGCGATGCCGATGCCGTGGCAGAGGGTTGAGGCGCTGGCGGATTCTGCGCCCGCGTGGAGGCCGTCGCCAGGCAGAGCGCCAACACGGCGGCGTCTAGCAGCGGCCACCGGAACAGAAGTTTCAGCATGAGGCGTGCCTGCTTTCAGGTGGATTTATGCATTGTCGGCTTTATGCGCAGCCTTCGGCAAGCAGACGAGCGCGACCGCAGTTTCGCTCCACCGAAGCTTTAGAAAGATTGTCTAGTGATACCCGGCCGAGATTCCAAGCGCTCGATGCCGACTGCCCAGGTCTCGCTTTTCGCCGGGGTCCCCGCGGACAGGTCTTCGTCCGTGGGGTGGTTCGCCGGGGTCCCCGCGGACAGGTCTTCGTCCGTGGGGTGGTTCGCCGGGGTCC
>CAYNGB010000048.1:34957-38857 GCA_964396795.1 uncultured Occallatibacter sp.
CCGCGGACAGGTCTTCGTCCGTGGGGTGGTTTGAGACCTGGGAAACCTCGAACCTCAACCCCGCCGCAGCTTATTTCCCCACGTAGCTCACGTGCCAGATTGACCGCGAGCCGTCGTCCGACACAAACAGTGAGCCGTCCTGCGCCACGGTCACGCCCACGGGCCGCCCCCACACCTGCCCGTCCGCAGTCACAAAGCCGGTGAGGAAATCCTCATACTCGCCGGTGGCGTGCCCGTCGTGCATGGGCAGCCGAATCACCTCGTAGCCCGCACGCTGCGCCCGGTTCCACGAGCCATGTTCGCAGGCGAACCCGTCGCCTTTGAACTGCGCAGGGAACTGCTGCCCCTGGTAAAAGAGCATCTCCAGCGAAGCAAAGTGGGGGTTCACCAGGATGTCGGGCGTCAGCACCCGGGACTGCAACTCCGGGTGTTTGCCGGGGTGCCGCGGGTCCTGCTTGCCGCCCGTCGGCCCGCCCATGTAGAACCACGGCCAGCCGTAGAATCCGCCCTCCTGCACATGGGTCACGTAATCCGGAACCAGATTATTGCCCAGCCCGTCGCGCTCATTGGTGGAGCACCACAGCTCTCCTGTGATGGGGTTGATTGCCTCGCCCACGCAGTTGCGCAAGCCCCAGGCGTACACCTTCACAAACTTGCCCTGCGGCGTAAATTGCAACACGTCTGCGCGGTGGAACTCCTCGGGATGGGTGTCGCTATCGTCCACGTTCGAGTGCGAGCCGACCGATGCGAACAGTCGCGTTCCGTCCTGCGAGAAGATCACGTCGCGGGTCCAATGGCCGCCGCCGCGCAACCGCCCGCCGCCCGGCAGGTCGGCCAGTTGCTGCATGGGTCCGCGGGCCGTCATGTCGCCGTTCTGGTAGGGAAAACGAATGACGGCGTCGGTGTCGCCGATGTAGACCCATGCAGGATTCGGACCCGCGGGGTAAAAAGCGATGCCGAAGGGCTGGTGCAATCCGCTGGCGAAGACTGAAGTCTGTCGCGGCTTCCCGTCCGGTCCCACACCGCGAAAGACCCTGATCTTGCCGGTCTCGCTTTCCGCCAGAAAGATGTCGCCGTTCGGCGCGGTACGCAGCAGCCGCGGATTATCCAGGCCAGAGATGTAAAGCTCCACCTTGAAGCCCTTCGGCGCCACAGGCCACGCGTTGGCGGGTCGGGGCACGACCGTCGGTCCGTTGTCCACCGACTGTTCCGGCGCAGGTCCTGGCAGGTCAGCCACGGTCACATGGCGGCGCGTGCCGGGCGACTCGTGCAGCGCGTCGGTAAAAGCGGCTTGGCCGGTAAGAACCGGGTGGCCGGGCGCATCGTCAGCGAACCCAGCCACGCAAGGCAGCAGAAGCAGAGCGGCAAAAAAGACAGAAATCCTGAAGCAACGGCTCATGAATCCTCTCGTTAGGGGGTTAGAGGTAGGTATGTGCGAGCTGCATCCGGGCAGCCCGCCTCCGAAACATGAATCCAGCCCATCAATTTCAGCCCATCAAGGCGATGCCGCCTGAAGCACCATCCCAATGTTGCCTGGTGGGGACAGGGGATGCTTCGGCGGCCAGCCTATACGGCAGTGTGGCCCAGATTGCGGCGGGAAGCGCGCTAGTATTTACTTCGATGCGCCTTGACCCGCTCCGGTTTCATTCTCTGGCAGAGAATTTTCGCCTGCCGAGAGCGCGGTCAGCAGCGAGGGCGCAAGTGTAGCCGTAACCACCACGCGGTTGCGCTTCTGGGTCACCTCCGCGGTCTTCAGCAGCTCCTTCAGCCCGTTGTTGGCGGGATTCGAGGCGAGCGGCACGGTAAATCCCCGTGCCATGGTCACCAGCGTAGCCAGGGCGGCAGCCTGGGTTGCGGCCGCCTCGTCGGTGGGGGCAATCTCTTCTACGCGTAGCCTGAACGTCCCTGCCCACCGCACGCTGGCCACGATCGTCGAGTCGGCCTGCAGAGGTAGCGACAGCCCGAAAACACTGATCGCTCCACTCTCTGAGAAGGGCAGGCCGATCTGGCCCACTCCCCATGCCAGCGAGAGCAGCGGCACCTCGTGGTAGTGCTCTGAGAGCAGCGTGGAACCGGCAAAGGGCAGCGCCGCGGTGCGATGGCGGTCGATGATGGAGTGAATCTGCTCCGCCGACGGGGTGTTTGAGACCGCGATCATGTCATACCCGATCTGGGCCACCCGCACCGTGCGGCCTTCCGAGGGGATGCTGTAGATGGTGTGACCTGCGTAGCTCTCGCGCCCGGCGGCGTGCGCCTCAAGCCAGGTGTTCAGCCGTGCGCCGGTCAGTTTGCCCACCAGCACCATGGAGTACGCAACCGGTCCGTTGGGGCCGTGGGGGTCGGGCATGCGATGCAGGGCGATGGCTACCTCGTCCAGGTCGCGTTCCCAGTCGACCCCGGTAGCATCCACAAACTGCTGGTACTCGGGCACCCGCTGGGGCGGCTTCAAGTCCTTATGGAAAAAGGCGTGAATGGGCTTGAAGTCCACGTAGAGAATCCCATCGGACTCCGGCAGCAGCCGTGCCGCTTCCGGCGGGGCCTTTGAGCGCAGCAAAATTGCCACGGCCAGAAAAAGCAGGACCGCGGCCAGGATAAAGAGCGTTCTGCGCGTGCGTCGGTTCATCACTTATACGGACTCGAAGACCAAAGCAGAGCCCGTACCCAGCATACTGGATATTTCGCGCTATTCAGTAATCGAGAAAGTGTAGATCTTGCCAGAACTTGCAACGCTCCCCATGTTGCCAGTGTCCGTTGGAGCGAGGAATCCATACTCTCCCCGGCCGAGGTTCTGACTGAGGTCAACTTCATAGGCTCTAGGCGCAATCTTTTTGCTTTCAAAATCGACAGAATCCCTGGCCGCACCAGATGAAACATGTACGAATCCGCCTGTCACAGATCTAAACTCGCGGTCCTTGTCGTGTTTCCTGAAACGGATGAGATCGTACTCGCCAGGTGAACGCCCCTCCGGGAGGTAAAGAATGAACTTTGCCGGGAGTGTGAGTCGCAGCCGACTTGTTGACCCTTTAATAAGCCCGTTGATGTCGCCCTTAACTAGGCCCTCGGTAGCAATTGTCTTCAGGACGCCACCAGTCTTTCTGTTAACAATCTCCGAGACAACTTCCTGCCAGCTACCGTCTTTTGTTTGGTAGTAGATGCCGACGCTGTCGACACCCGAAGGCAAGCTTGGCGCTGCAGCTGGGGCCAGAGGGGGGATTGTAGCCTGTGTAACCACAGCGGGGGCAGAGGCCTTCGTCACGATCGCCGAAACCACCTTGTCGCTGGCTCCGGCGGTTTTTAGGGCGATCAACCCATCCGCAGATGTGTCATACACTCCGGGCGAAGCGTTGATCGTAGAGACAATTAAGTCGTCGGAAAGGCCAGCCTTGACTAGCTTAACGACCGAGTCGTTGTTCAAGGCCTGCTGAGCTACTAGAAGAGGGCAAAAAGCCAGAAACACGATTGCAAGGTAGCAACTGCGCATTAATCTTCTCCTCTCCTTTCAAAACCGCGAAAGGTCTATTGGGGAAGAAACGAAATCATCCGCTCATTCACTCGTTTGCGCAAGTGAACTGTCGTGTTACGGCATAGAACGGGCGGTCGCCTGTTTCCGCTTTGCAAGGGCGTGGCTCACAGGGCTATTTTGGGCAGGACGAAGAACCTCCGGGCCAAAAGAGCGCTTTAGCCACCTTTTAAATAACGGCCCCCGGCTGAGAACTCTCACTTGAAATCCGACAGATTCCCCCGTTTGCAGAAGAAATCACTTCGCCCGCGCACAATGGAGCTGGGGAGGATGCAGCGGAGATGTCACCGTTCAGTCTGTCAGGCACGGGCTTGGTCCAAAACCAGATGAACGGCCGGGCAGTTAACCGACATTTTAGACCGGGCACATCTCCGACACTT
>CAYNGB010000049.1:0-38531 GCA_964396795.1 uncultured Occallatibacter sp.
GAACCTGCGCGCAGTTTTTGCTTGACAGCAGAAGAGGCTGTCATACATGGGGCACAGTTTCATCTTTCGCGGGTCGGCTCTGGCGCGCGAACTGGGGGCGGGCAAGCGCATTGCGACCATCATTCCGGATTCGGCGGAGCGTTATCTGTCAAAGAAGATTTTTGAGGGCGGGATTTAGCTTTATGTTCCCGCTCCACGCTGCTGCTCTGCGCAGCGGCCTCCCAGCCCAGGACCAACATCAACAGCAGACCTGATTCCGCCTATAGGCGAGGCGCGGAAACGCCCCGAAGCGCATGGGACCGTGTACAATTCGGCTCGCAGCGATAGGGCACTCAGACGGCGCCTGAGAGTGTGTTGTGCGCGGCTGAGAGATGTTTCCCTTCGAAATGGAGAGTAAGCAGGATGCTAGGAAATCGGGGTAGGCAAAAAACGTTGCCGGTAGTTGCCGCGCATGCCGCGGCCTTTTTCTTTTGCTTGGTGTTCATGGCGGCTCCGGGATTCGGGCAGAGTTTTACCGGACGCTGGGCAGCGACAAGCAGGACGCTGGATAACGGCGAAGTGCTGAAGGCGATTCTCGAGGTGACGCAGACTGGCAGCGACCTGAAGGGCCGATACATCGGGCTGGGCTATGGCGTGGATGTGACGGGCACGGCGATGGGCAATCACTTTGAGCTTTTCGGCGTGGGCTGGGATCACAAGGAGCCGTTTGTGGTGGGAGACCTGACGAACGGGGAAATGCGCTGGAAGCAATGGGGTGACTCCTATGTTGCAAAGCCTGCGACTCCGGCCGACGAGTTTGAGAAGCTGCCGTATCTGGAGCCTCCGCCGCTGCACAAGGTGGCCTACAACGGGCTGGCGAAGACACCGCCGATGGGATGGAACAGCTGGAATCTGTTTCAAGGCAAGGTCGACGACCAGACGGTGCGGACCATGGCCGATGCGATGGTGTCGAGCGGCATGCGCGACGCGGGCTATATCTACGTGAACATCGACGATACCTGGGAAGGCATACGCGATGCACAGGGCAACTTGCAGGGGAACCACAAATTTCCAGACATGAAAGCGCTGGCCGACTACGTGCACTCGAAGGGACTGAAACTGGGGATCTACTCCTCACCCGGGCCACGGACCTGCGCAGGATATCCGGCAAGCTATGGTCACGAGGTGCAGGATGCGAACACTTTTGCGACGTGGGGCATTGACTATCTGAAGTACGACTGGTGCAGCGCGAGCAATATTTATAAGAAAGAATCCTTGCAGGGTGTTTACCAGAAGATGGGCGACGCGTTGGAAGCCACCGGACGCCCCATGATCTACAGCCTCAGCGTCGGTCTGCTGAGCGCAGCGCAATGGGCTCCGCCGACGGGCGCGAATTTGTGGCGCACCACAGACGACATCCATGACTCGTGGGAGAGCATGATCGGCAATATCGAAAAACAAGTCCCGACTGCGCCGTATGCGGGTCCCGGGCACTGGAACGACCCGGACATGCTGGAGATCGGCAACGGGCACATGACGGATGACGAATATCGCAGCCATATGAGCCTGTGGGCTCTGACGGCCGCGCCGCTGCTGGCCGGGAATGACATTCGCACCATGTCTGCGGCGACCAAGTCGATCCTGTTGAACAAGGAAGTGATTGCCATCGACCAGGACCCGCTGGGCAAACAGGCGTCGCCGGTGAAGAGCGGCGACCTGGAAACGTGGACGAAGCCGCTGGCGGACGGTGACGTGGCCGTGGGCGTGATCAATCTTGGCTCGGCCCCGGCGCAAGCGACAGTGAAGGCAAGCGATCTGCAAGTGGGCGGCAAGGTGAAGAACGCGCGCGATCTGTGGACGCACACCGATGTGAAATTCAAGGACGGCGCGTACTCGGCGACCGTGCCATCGCATGGCGTGCTGCTGCTGAGGGTGAGCGCAAAGTAGGTTGGGTTGGGACGATGTCTGGAATCGCATTGGAGGTTGGTTCAATACACGTGTGCGCCGCGATAAGCTAGAGGCTAGGAGCTAACAGCTAGCAGCTAATCATGTCCCCACACAAATATTCCACACTTTCTGTACACGCCGGCCAGGAGCCGGACCCGCTGACGGGCGCGGTGAATGTACCCGTTTACCTTTCTTCCACCTTTGAACTCACCGGCATCGGCTCGGACAAGGGGTGGGACTACTCGCGTGCCGGCAACCCTACGCGGGACCGGCTGGAGACGGCGCTGGCCGCGCTGGAAGGCGGGATCAGCGGCCATGCGTTCGGCAGTGGCATGGCGGCCATCTATGCGCTGGTGGCTATGCTGCACGCGGGCGATCACGTGATCTGTTCGCGCAATGTCTATGGCGGCACACAGCGGCTGTTTAACCAGATTGTGCGCCACTATGGCATCGAGATCGAATACGTGGACACGGAGCGCCTGGACGCCGTGGCTGCGGCCATCCGGCCCAACACCAAGCTGGTTCATCTAGAGACGCCGACCAATCCCCTGATGGTGTTGACCGACATTGCCGGTGTAAGCGAGATTGCGCACGCCAGGGGCGTTGAAGTGAGTGTGGACAACACCTTCCTATCGCCGGTGTTGCAGAGCCCGCTGGAACTGGGCGCGGATATCGTCATGCACTCGACTACCAAGTTTCTCAACGGCCACTCGGATGGGCTGGGGGGAGCGCTGATCGGCAGCACACAGGAGCACAAAGAGCGGTTCCACCTGGTGCAGAAGGCCGCTGGCGGCATCCTGTCGCCTTTTGAGTGCTTCCTGGTGCTACGCGGCATCCGAACGCTGGCGCTGCGCATGAAGCAGCACGAGGAGAACGGGCGCGCGGTGGCGGAGTTCCTGTCGACGCAGCCGAAGGTGACACGGCTGGCTTATCCGGGCCTGACGAGTCATCCGCAGCACGCGCTGGCTGTGAAGCAGCAGCGGGGCTTCGGGTCGATGATGAGCTTCGACCTGGGAACGCAAGCGGCGGCGGGGCGCTTTCTGGGCGCGATCAAGGTCTTTTTGAACGCTGAGTCGCTGGGCGGGGTGGAGTCGCTGGCGTCGCACTCGGCTACCACAACACACGCCTCGTTGAGCGATGGGGAACGTGCAGCGGTGGGCATCACCGAGGGGCTTGTGCGGCTCTCAGTGGGCATCGAGGATAAGGAAGACCTGATTGCCGACCTGGAGCATGCACTGGCGGCGGTGTAATGGAGACAAATGGCTGAATCCATGCTGCTGGGTATCGACACCTGCGGGCCTTCAGGCTCGGTGGCGCTGGGGCGTGTGACTGGCGGCCTGGTCGAGATTCTGGGGCAGACGGAGCTGGCGGGGCGTAGCTACTCCGCCACGCTGGTGACGGCGGTGGGCGAACTGCTGGCACGGCATGGTGTAGCGCTGAGGGAACTGGGCGCAATTGTGGCGGTGAATGGGCCGGGCAGCTTTACCGGCGTGCGGGTGGGCCTGAGCGCGGTGAAGGGACTCAGCGAGCCCGCGAGCATCCCGGTGGCGGCGGTGTCGCGGCTGGCTGTGCTGGCGCGCAAGGCTGGAGTGGCGTCCGCAGCCCTGGACGCGCATCGCCACGAGGTGTTTCTGCGCCTGGGCAGGCAAGGAGCGGAGCCGCGCGAGTTGCTGGCAGGCGAGGTGGAGTTGGCAGCGCTGGAACCGTCGCCAGCGCGGATTGCCGTGTGCGACGAGGCTGCAGCCGCGCTGCTGATCGAAGCCTGGCCGGGTGCAGAACTGATCTACAGCGCTGCGCCCACCGCGGCCGGTGCAATCGATCTGGCCATGGCTCAGATTGTGGCCAAGGAGTTTGTGGACGTGGCGCTGCTGGACGGGCACTACCTGCGCCGCTCCGATGCTGAGATCTTTGGCGCGCCCGCGGCGGCTGGGCAGCAGCGCAAGTGAATCCCGAGACACAAGAGTTTCGCATTCGCCCGATGGCGGCGGGCGATCTGGACCGGCTGGTGGAGATTGCTGCCGGGCTGGAGCATGCGCCCCATTGGCCACGCCTGGCCTACGCGGCTGTGCTGGACCCGGCATTTCCAAGGCGCATCGCGCTGGTGGCGGAGAACCTCGGCGGCTTGTCCGGCTTCGCTGTGGCCCGCCTGACTCCTCCCGAAGCAGAGTTGGAGACGATTGCCGTGACGGCGGAGTTCCAGCGGCAGGGTGTGGCGCGAAATATTTTTGCCGTTCTCGCTGGAGAGTTGCGACGCGCGGATGTCCACGAGATTTTGCTGGAGGTGCGCACGTCGAATCGTCCGGCACGGGCGTTCTACCGGTCTCTGGGATTTGCAGAAGCGGGCCAACGGCTGCGCTACTACGCTGATCCGGTAGAAGATGCAGTTCTTATGCGTCTTGGATTGTGCTTCACGGAGCAGGTCGAACCTGAGGGGTAGCATTTCGCGGCGCTGGTCGAAGTTCGGATGATGCGCTGAGCGGCAAAAACGTGACGTACGTCACTTGTGCTAGGTTTGACGAGGGAATTCCACAGCCTTTGGTCACTTTGGCTTTTCTTCCCACTTGCCGTTTGTTATGCGGCAGAGATATATGTAAAGGTTCTGTTAACAGCGGAGGTGCTTGATGGATGAATTAAAGGACTCCACGCTGAGCGAAGAAATAGATCGCCTGCAAGCCGAACATCGTCGCTACGCTCAGCGGTTGGAAGAGTTGATACAGAAGCCGTATCTCTCCGAAGATGAACAACTCGAAGAAGTACGACTGAAGAAGTTGAAACTCCATGCCAAGGACCTGATTTACGCTCTCGAACACCGTTCAGCGGCGTTGGCGTAGAACTTTCGGGCTTTTGGTGAATGCAGGCGATGCACGGGACGGCGGCCAGGACCGCCCGCTTGGCGACTGTGTGCGTCACCACTTCGAACAGGCCGGCAATTCGACCGTATAATCGTTGGGGACCATGGTTCGTGACGGTTACATCTACGGTTTGAGTTTGCTGGCGGTAGCGGTGGTAGTGGCGTGGGCCACGCGCGGCTGGGCGTGGAGCGTTGCGCCAGTGCTTCTGGCTGTGTTTTTTCTCTGGTTTTTCCGCGATCCCCAGCGGAAGATTCCGGCTGGCACCGGGCTGATCGTTTCGCCCGGCGATGGGTTGGTGACCGAAACGGCCGCCGTGATGACCCCCGATGGACCCCGGCAACGCATCAGCATCTTTCTCAGCGTGTTTGACGTACATGTGAATCGCTCGCCGATCAGTGGCGTTCTTACCGCAGTGCGCTATCAAAAAGGACAATATCTGAACGCGATGAATCCGGCTTCGGCGGACCACAACGAGCAAAACGTGGTGACCGTCCGCGGGGAGGGTATAGAGATTACCTTCAAGCAGATTGCCGGGCTTCTGGCGCGGCGTATTGTCTTTAACCTGCGCGAAGGTGACACGGTGGAGCGCGGACAGCGAGTGGGCCTGATCAAGTTTGGCTCGCGGGTGGATGTGCTGCTGCCGACGGAGGCCACGCTACGCGTGCGGCCGGGTCAACGCGTGAAGGGTGGCGCCAGCGTGCTGGCAGCAATGCCGGGGACGGCGGGAGTTGGCCTGTGAATCACCTGGATCGAGCCGAAGCCAGGGCCAACCGGCAGGCGCGGATGCGCCGGGGGATGTACCTGCTGCCTTCGCTGTTTACGGCGGGCAATATTGGCGCGGGCTACTTCTCGATCATCCAAACTATCGCGGCCATCAATGGCAACGCGGAGACGCACCTGGACTGGGCCGCCATCGCCATTCTTTTTGCCATCCCCTTTGACGCGCTGGACGGGCGTATCGCCCGTATGACCAACACCTGCAGCGACTTTGGCAAGGAACTGGACTCGCTGGCGGATGTGATTACATTTGGCGTGGCGCCCAGTTTACTGGCTTTTGTATGGGGCTTCCATTTTCTGCCGGAAACCGCCAACGCGCAGTTGGGGCAACACCTGGTGCAGGCCGGGATTTTCTTCTGCTTTCTCTACCTGATTGGCGGGGCCTCACGTCTGGCGCGGTTCAACATCAGCCACGACGCGCAACCGCGCAATCCGGGGCGACCCGACCGCAAGTATTTTGTGGGCATGCCGATTCCCGCCGCAGCCGGCCTTCTGGCTTCAACAGTGCACTTTTTTTACGGGATTCCTGTGCAGGAGTGGTGGGTGGCCCTGATCTGGCTCTTGCTGGTTGGATTGGGCGGCTTCCTGATGGTCAGCACCTGGCGGTTCTGGTCGGGCAAGGAGATCAACCTCAGCCGCAGTCATCCATTTCAGTTGTTGTTAGTGATCGCGATTGTGTTGTATATCATGATCCGGTTCTCGAACGTGTTTTTCTTTGCCGGAGCGCTGATCTACATGTTTTCTGGCATCTGGGCGCGCGCGGCCTATTCGTGGTCGCGGCGGCGGCGTAAACGGCCCGGGGGTGGGCCTGCGAGCGCATCTGAACCAGGTGCACCCGAGCCGGACCCATTCAGACCTGCATAGGATTTTTCAATCACAGAAAAAGGATGCTTGTGTACAAGATTGCAATTGCCGGCGCCTCCACCCTGGTGGGCAAGGAACTGAAGGAAGTAATCTCGGATTCGCCTCTGGCTGCGGCTAGCTTTGTGCTGCTGGACGAGGACGACGCCTTGGGCCAACTGGACCAGGTGGGCGACGAAGTGACCTTTGTCCAGTCCATCGGGGCAGACGCTTTTGACCACGTAGACTTTACGTTCTTTTGCGGTACCGAGGAACTAACTCGGCGGCATTGGCGGCAGGCTCTGAGAGCAGGTTCAACGGTGCTGGATATGAGCGGTGCGCTGGACCAGGAGACGGGCGTGTTGGTGCGCGCGCCGTGGATTGGCGCGGAAGTGGTGAGCGCCGATCTGTTTACGCCTGCGGTGGTTCCCGCCCATCCCGCAGCGCTGGCACTGGCGCTAGTGATGGAGCGGCTACAGACGGTGGCGCCGGTACGTTTTGCGGCTGCCACACTGATGGTGCCGGCAAGCGAGTATGGCCGCGGGGCCATGGATGAGTTGCACCAGCAGACGGTGAACCTGCTCAGTTTTCAGGGGTTGCCGCGCGCGATCTATGATGCACAGGCGGCCTACAACCTGCTTTCAGGGCTGGGCGAAGCCGCCAAGGCCAGCCTAGCTGCGACCGATGCACGAGTCCGGCGCCATTACAGCGCGTTGGCGGGGCGGCGTTTGCCGGAATTGGCGCTGCAGACGATTGGAGCGCCGGTCTTTCACGGCCACGCCTTCTCGATTGCCGTGGAACTTGAGCGGCCGGTGGAGATTGCGGCCCTGGAAGAGGCATTGAGCGGCGACCATCTGGACCTGGTGCTCGAAGATACGGATTCGCCTTCGAATCTGGCTGCTACCGGGCAGAACGACGTGCTGATCCGGCTGCGCCCGGAACAGGGCGAACGCAACGCCACGGAAGCCACTCGCTTATGGCTGTGGGCCGCCTCAGACAACCTGCGCCTGCAGGCGATCAACGCCCTGGATTGCGCGCTGGACCTGCGCCGGCTGCGGCCGCAGGGGACGGTGCAGTAGAACGCGTCAGCGCCCGCAGCAACGGTTCCAGAGCTGCTCGATGTAGCTGTCCGTCATGCCGGCGATATAGTCGGCGACAGTGCGGGCAAGACCTTCAGTGGGAATCTGCGCGCGATGGTCCTCTGGCAGAAGGCCGGGATCGGCCATCAAAGCTACAAACAATCCTTCCACCACCCTGCCGGCATGGCTGTGCGCTTCAACCATCTGCGGCGAGTTGTAAAAGCAGGCATACAGGAACTGCTTGGCGGCGGCGCGATTTGCCTCTGCCGCCGGGCTCAGGACGGCTAGTCTTTGGGGCGCGAGCCGGATCTCATCGAGCGTTGTGGCTCTGAGGGCGGCTACGCGGGCGCACACCTCGGCCATCAGATCGGTAACCAGTGCATTCAGGACACGACGCAGCGCCTCAGTGACGGTGAGCTTTTGCGGGGCTGCGGGGTACAGGCTGAGCACATCGTCGTGAAATCCGCGAAAGAGGGGCACGCCTTCGCGGACCTGCCCCAGGGTGAGGATGCCGGAGTCCAATCCATCGTCCAGATCGGCGGTCAGGTAGGCGATCTCATCGGCCAGGTCGATCAGTTGGGCTTCGAGTGGCGGAAATCGATCGAGAAAGTATTCGGCCAACTCCGGATGTTCAGAAGAAGAGTAATCGCGGGAATGCTTGACGATGCCTTCGCGCACGCCGAGGGTCAGGTTGAGGCCTCGAAATGCGGCGTAACGCTCTTCAAACCATGTAACGATGCGCAGGGCGTGCAGGTTGTGGTCGAATCCCAGGCCGTGCGCCTGAAGGGCGTGGTCCAAGGCCTCTTCACCGGCATGGCCGAAAGGTGGATGGCCGATGTCGTGGGCGAGAGCGAGGGCCTCAGCTAACTCGGCATTCAGTCCCAAGGCGTGGGCCACTGTGCGGGAGATTTGAGTGACTTCCAGGGTGTGCGTGAGGCGGCTGCGGAAATGGTCGCCCGGCGGGTTGCCAGGGAGGCGGTTAAAGACCTGGGTTTTACCAGCCAGGCGGCGAAAGGCTCGGGCGTGAAGGATGCGCGCAGCATCGCGTGCAAATGGAGTGCGATAGGGGTGAGGCGGCTCGACGTGGGCACGCTGCGAAAGTGGGCCGTGCCCATCGACGGCAATTCCGGGAGGCAGCAGGGTATCCGGCTTGAAATTTGCGGTCATGGTTGATGCGCAATGACGCTCCACGTCTGGTTATATCGCAGTGAGGGACGCGACGGCACCCAATCCGACACGTACGTGTTCTGAATCACGATCGGCACAGCCTTGCGATGGTATAAAGTCCCTTGTGCGGCAGGGATTGGACAATCGAAGTCGAACGGGAGTACTATCCTGCCGAAAATTTCGGAGGGGCTAGCTGGGGCACCAATTGGCGCGCCGGCATCCAATTACATTCGAATGAGGACCGAGAGGTAGATATGACGGCAATCAAGACAACAGCGGTGGCATTCCTTGCGCTCGGAGTTGCATTTATCTCCGGGTGCGACAGGCACTCGACCAAAGAGGTTTTTTATCTGGTTGCGTCGAACATGCAGGTGCCTTACTGGCAGACGGCGGCAGCAGGATTTAACAAGGCTGCGGCCGAATACAGGGTGACGGCCAAAGTGGTTGGACCGGAGAACTACGATCCACAGGCCGAGCTGACGGCACTGCAACAGGCTGTGGCGGCCAAGCCTGCGGGGATCCTGGTGCAGGTGTCCGACGCGGCTGTGCTGCAGCCGGAAATCGATGCGGCCATCGGCGCCGGAATTCCGGTAATCACCATTGACTCAGATGCCGCGAGCAGTCATCGCCTCTTTTTTATAGGCACCAACAATCTTGAAGCTGGGCGGATGGGCGGCCGGCGCGTGATTCAGAAGCTTGGGGGCAAGGGGAGCGTGGTGTTTTTCACGTTCATGGGCCAGCCCAGCATCGATGAGCGCCTGAAGGGTTTCAAGGATGTCTTCGCCAGCCACCCTGACATCAAGATTGCGGACGTGGTGGACATCAAGGGCGATCCGCACATCGCCTTCGATAAGGCGCAGCAGTATCTGGTCCTGACCGGGCCCAAGAAGATCGACGCATTTGTGTGCCTGGAGTCCTCTTCGGGCAAGATGGTGGCCGATGCGATCCAGCGGGCCAATGCAACCGACCGGGTGCTAGTGGCCTGGGACGCAAGCCAGGATACGCTGGACGGGATCAAGGCCGGAACCATCGACTCGACCGTGACTCAGAAGCCCTTCACCATGGCGTATGTGGGCTTGAAGTCGCTGGACGAGATATTCCACGATGTGCCCAAGCAGATCGGGAAGGACTACAGCACCGATTCATTCGCACCGTACCCGGTATTTGTGGACACGGGGACCTCACTGGTGGACAAGAGCAACGTGGACCTTTATGTCGCCTCGTCGACGGGGGGCACGAAGTAACTAAGACGCCCGTGGTTGGGGCATGAAAACCACAAAGACATGACGGCGGCCTTTCCCGGGTGGGAAAGGCCGCCGTTTGTGTGTATGCCCGAGTTCAAACCCTATTTCGGCGCCGCCGAAGTTTCTAACGGATCCAAACGCTTCCAGGCCTTCGAGGGATCGAGGCAACTCCCGGTTGGTACGAGCGGCCGAGGCCAGGCCATCGGACGCCTTGCCATATTTCCTTCACTCGGGTGCGCTTGAATCGGTGTAGCATCGACGCAAGCGGTTAAACTGATGCAACGAAGTCAGCGTTTGGGGAATGTATTCTATACGCTGTCAACGATCAACGAAGTGACTGGTGGAGCTCTAGTCACGCGCGATAGACGACTGGAGCGAAACGGGAAGGTCTGCCGTTGGCTAGCGGAAGCAGCAAGACTTCAGAAACACACACTATGACCAACGGAACGCAAAACCCCGCCCGACCAAGAGATTATCCGCGCTGGGCACGCGAGGTCCGGAAAGACAAGCTTCCTACCCAAATGGAAGAGCACCTCGGAGAAGTGGAGGAGTTCTTTGACCACTATGCCGAGATCGTGGAAAAGTGGCGGCGGCGTAACAAGGGGTATCATCAGGCGATCTCATCGCTCTGCCGCTTCTACGTTCCTGCATCTTCGCGGGTTCTCGAAATTGGAAGCGGTACGGGGGATCTGCTAGCGGCGACAGCCCCAAGCCGCGGCCTCGGCATCGATATTTCGCCGGAGATGGTTTCCTTGGCCGCTTCTAAACATCCGGACCTCGAGTTTCGCTGCATGCCCGCCGAGTTTCTGGATCTCGATGGTGAAAAGTTCGATTACATCATCCTCTCAGATCTCGTGGGTTTTCTATACGATATTCGCCTGGTATTCGAACGTCTTCGTTCCGCTTGTCATGCACAGACGCGGATCATCATTCATTGGTATAGCTTATTGTGGCAGCCGATCCTCGCAGCCGCGGAGGGAACCGGGCTGAAATACCCACTACCAATTCTGAACTGGACGACTAAGGAAGATCTCGCCAATCTGCTCTATCTCGCCGATTTTGAGATTCTTCAGACTCGCCCTCACATCCTCCTACCCAAACACGTCCCACTTCTGACCCGGTTCGCTAATCGTTTTCTTGCGCCCTTGCCACTGATCCGCCAATTTGCACTCACAAACTGGGTTGTGGCGCGTCCGATGCGGTTGACCGCGGAAGACCCCACACCATCTGTCTCTGTGATTTGTCCGTGTCGCAACGAGGCAGGTAATATTCAACAAATTGCTGACCGGCTACCGACCATGGGCTCGCACACCGAGTTGATCTTTGTGGAGGGCCACTCTAGAGACAATACGCTTGATGAGTGCCGACGGGTTGCCGACAGCACATTAGAAAAGGACATCAAGGTCTTTGTACAGGAAGGCCGGGGCAAAGGGGATGCGGTCCGGTTGGGGTTCGCCGAGGCGACCGGCGACATTCTGATGATTCTGGACGCCGACATCAGTGTCGCTCCGGAAGACCTGCTCGATTTCTATGAAGCCCTTGCGAGGGGAAAAGGTGACTTCATTAACGGTTGCCGCTTGGTCTACACGATGGATCCTCGGGCGATGCGTTTCCTGAATCTCTGGGGAAACAAATTTTTTGCGCTGCTTCTAAGCAAGCTAATGGGTCAACCTGTCAAGGACAGCCTGTGCGGAACCAAGGTCCTCTGGCGCAAGACATACCTCCAGATCGCCGCGGGACGGTCGTACTTTGGCGACATTGACCCGTTCGGTGACTTTGACCTTCTGTTCGGCGCCGCGAAGCTTAATCTGAAGATCACAGATATACCTGTTCGATACCGGCAGCGGGTTTACGGTTCCACGAATATCAACCGGTTTGCCGATGGCAGCCTGCTCCTTCGCATGTGCAGCAAGGCTGCGGCAAAGCTCTTTTTCATCGGTTAATTGTGCAGCCGAGCTGAACGAATGGCCCTTGTTCTCGTTGTTGACGCGAGTCAGTTAGACCCCGCCTGACCTGAGCTTCCCGGCACACCGCAACTTACCCTAAGCTAAAAGGGGAGCGCGGCCCATGGAGCTGGCGAGTTCGAGCACAGGCTCCGATGAGAGACGCAGCATGCTGCTTGATTCTGTGTTGTTCCTACAGACCTTTCTGCTCGAAAACGACTAACATCCGTGACGCAAGCCTGGGGAAGCTGGATAATACCGAATCAACCCGATTGACGAAAGGCCACAATGCGATCGGATACAACTGCGGCCCTCGGAACCCGCCGCTTGCGACGTACGCCAGGCCAGAAAAATACTTGACCTCAACAATGCGCCACAT
The DNA here is from genome assembly GCA_964396795.1 of uncultured Occallatibacter sp. Taxonomy (GTDB): domain Bacteria; phylum Acidobacteriota; class Terriglobia; order Terriglobales; family Acidobacteriaceae; genus Telmatobacter. The sequence goes on from CAYNGB010000049.1 coordinate 12,208, forward strand.
CCCAAGCCTCTTTTTGAACGCTTCGGATCCGAACACGCGGCTCGCATTCCCCTGGGCTGCATAATATCCGGCCTCACATCCCGTAAAACCGTCCGGTGCGCTCCATTCAATTTCCTCTTCCAAACCCAATGGCTCATGGTGAAAGTGACCAAAGACAATCCGGCCGATAAGCCCTATCGCCGGATCAAAAACGATGATTCGCCCGCCGGGAGCAAGGACCCTTGCAAACTCTTGGAGCGCCGTCCCAGGATACCTTAGGTGGTGCCACACATCGAACAAGATCAGATGGCCTACCTCTCCCTGGCCGAAAGAAAGATGGTAGGCATTCTCAACTCGATCCAACCACGGATTCGGGAAAATGTCGGTAGTGATAGATTGCGGAATGTGTTCCTTGATGTTACCCATACCCGATCCAAGTTCCACGATAAGACCGGGAATGGCCGGGTTCAGCCTGCGGGCGATCTCACGGTAGAACTGCGCGTATACCTTGCGCAGCAAGGGCTTTTTCTCCCAGAACTCGCGGTTCTGCAAGATTTCGATATTGTGTTGTTCAACACTAAGGGTCACGGCAGTAACGATCTCGTTCGAATCAGGTCTCTTTTCGGTTGAACTAACCTATCATCTATCTATTGGGGCGTCAATCCTTTGCGGGCTTGGAAACGGGCTTTGCCGCGCAAAGAAAAGCCGTGATGGAATTTCTCTGTTCTGGATATTTGGATGAATCTTTCAAGTGACCGGGGAAACCCACTCCTGAGTGCCTATTCTCTGGTAAGGCGTTCCGGTTTTCTCCGAACATCGTTCGGCCGCCGCCTGTTCAAGGCCGCCTACTTTCTCTACAAACGCTACGTTGAAGACGATCTGCGGGACCTGGTTGTCTCCTTTCCAGCACTCGTCGGCGGGGGAAACATCCTGGATATTGGCGCGAACATCGGCTACACCGCCGCTGTTCTGGCACGTGCCGCAGAAACAGGTCGCAAAGTCTATGCCTTTGAACCGGAGCCTTTTAACTTCAGGCTTCTGCAGCAGACCGCGCGACAGCCCGAGTTCAAAGGCAGAATCGTCCCGCTGCAATTAGCCGTTGGAGCTGAGGACGGGACCATTGACCTGTGGATTAACGAGCGCCACCATGCGGATCACCGGATCGCTACGGAACAGTTTCGTTCGGCACATCCAGGCTCGAAAGAAGTCAGCGTTTCTCTGGTCAGCATCGACCGCTTCCTTGAGAGCAACCCGGGGCATGTCTCTTTTGTCAAAATTGACGTTCAAGGCTATGAACTGGCAGTCTGCCAGGGCATGCAGAATACGCTTCGGCAGAATCCCGATATCGCCATCGTCCTCGAGTTCATGCCCTCAGCGATACGCGAGTTGGGTTTCGAACCTTCGCACTTAATTGACTTTTTTGTAGAGCGAGATTTTAAGATCTTCCAGGTCCATCCACGAGGAATTCTGTCGCCGGGCTTGCCAGACATCAAGAAGGATTCAAGCTATTTCAATCTTTTGTTTAGCCGCACTCCCATTGCGCGCGATCGGGAAACGAGATGATGAAAACCGCGGAAACGGACGTGACGACGGAAATCAAGCTGCATGGCGTTGCCCCCCAGAAGATTTCTGCAGCCGCTGTGCTGGCCTCAGCGTGGCCCGCGTTACTTCTCGCCACTGTTTGCCTTCTCCCCTACTTGAACAAGGCTTTCGTCATAGACGATCCGTATTTCCTCACAATGGCACGGCAGATCATCAAGCACCCAATGCATCCGATGGATTTCGACATTTGCTGGAACACCATTGAACCCTGCACGAAAGCCTACCTTTTGACGCCTGGAAATGCCCTGATGGGGTATGTGCTCGTGCCGACAGTTTTGGGCGGCGCCCACGAGTGGATGGCCCACATAACGCAATTGGTGCTGGTTTGGATTGCAGTTGTGGCGATGACTTCGCTGATCTTCCGGCTTGGATGGGACCGGGGGCACGCAACTGCTGGCGCCCTGCTTCTGGTGGCCATCCCTCCTTTTCTCCCTATGGCCAGCACCGCAATGCCCGATATTCTCGCGACGGCCGTTGCGCTGGTGGCCATGGAACGGCTTGCTGCGTGGAAGGCAGAGCAGATGTGGAGCCAGGGAGCAGCAGCCGCTATCGCGCTGGGGCTCGCGGGCTTTGCTCGGTCGCACCTCGCGCTTCTTTTGCCTCTCGCGGCATTCTTTCTGTTGGACAGCATCGAACCCAGGGAGATTCTGGAACAGATTCGCCGGAAATTATGGCTTTGGAAGCCGGTCTTCGCGGGCTTTGGTGTTTTATTGGCCCTTATTCTTGCTGTCCGTGAGCATAACCTGGCTATCAATCCCCCTCCCGCTGTGATGGGGCTTAGGCACATACCGCCGAATCTCTCTGCGTACCTGGCGTACTTCGTGTTTCCTCTACCGCTGGGAATTTGCTGGCTGGCGAATCGCGTCAAAACCAAACGGTCGAGCCTCGTTTTCGTCCTGTTTGCATTGGCACTCGCTCCTTTGTTCCTGCGTTGGAGTTTTCTGGCGATCGCGTTCCTTGGCCTTCTTGGGTTGCGTGTGCTTGGCGGCCTGATTTTCCAAGCGTTCAAACGGCGTGATCATATGGATCTTTTCCTGCTGCTCTGGGTTCTGATTCCTCTTCCCATCGTCTACTACGCTCAACTTCCGATAAAGTACGTGCTCCCCTGCATACCTGCCGTCATTCTCCTCTGCTTCCGGTTGTTGGATGGTATTTCGGTGCAGTTTGCCCGGGCAGCGGCCTTTGCATTAATCTTTGCCAGCACTGGCTATTCTCTTCTGATCCTTCATTCGGACGCGGAGTTTGCCGATTTTGGCCGGGACACTCTGGCTCGTCTGATTGCCCCACACGTTACAGCAGGGGAAAGAGTTTGGTTCCCCGGGGAGTACTGGTCATATTGGTATGCGCAGCCCGCTGGTGCAACGCTAACCTTTCCTGGTGGTCCCCAGCCAAAGCCGGGAGATCTGTTGGTCGTGGACCTTCTCGCGGATGGGGCGGGAGTCCATTGGCCGCTGGGGCGCTTCCCTCATCGAACGTTGGAGCAAGTGATCTTCCACAAGTATCGTTTTGGGAGAACCATGGGAGCTGGAATAGGCCTCTACAGCAATGGGACCGGTTTCTGGCTGTGGGGGTTAGGCGACAGCCCGAGCGACAGATTTGAACTTTGGAGAATTGATTGAGAGCTTCTTGGTCTGCCCTTGAGAATGTCGTAGTCGACTCTCCTTTTGTGCGCAATGTGCCTTGGGAATCATTCGCGATTAAAGGAGCCCTGCACTCAAGGATCTGCGTCTTGTCGAATGTGTAAGCCGTTTTGAGGGAAGTTTAGCTTGGCGCTCAAGATTGCGATCTATATTGAACGTGGAGACCCTTAAGGCGCGAGAAGCCATGTTTGAACGTTACACACAGAGGGCAAGACGAACGATCTTGTCGGCGGTGTACATCGCCAGGCAGAGCGGAAGCCCGGAGATTGAACCGGAACATATCCTATTGGGACTATTGAAGGAAGACCCGAGTCTTGCACGCCGTTTCCTTGGATCGCCTTGGGCGCTGGACTCGGTCTGGGAACGAGTCTCGCAAAGCACGCCCACCCATGAGAAGCCTCCAGTAGCCCCGACAGACCACAAGCTCTCCAGTGCGAGCAAGCGGGTGCTGGACTTTGCAGGAGCAGAAGCAAGTGAAATGTCCGACAGGAACATCGGCACTCAGCACCTCCTCCTTGGGCTACTCCGGGGAGAGAAGAATTTTGCGGCAGAGATACTGCACCAGCGCGGACTCCATCTTGAGGCGACTCGCGAAGAGTTGATTCAAACACGACACGACGAATGGTCGCAGGAGGACCTTGTTAGAGAAAGCAGCTCGCTGCCAGAAGTCGTCGAATTGCAAACACAAATTAAGACCATCATGGACTGCATGAAGGGCGCTCTCGCCGATCACGACCGCGAGAAGGCTCGCATATATCTAGACGAAGAGCGCGCGACACGTGACAAGTTGTATCTCCTATGCCGACAGCGCGGGCTTTCGGATTGGCTCTACGATTGGAGCAATCCGCGCGAGCTACTTCCGAAGTCGGGTTTACGGAAGGTTCGCTCTTGAGGGCGGCTTGGATCGAGGTTGTGGCCGGTGCCGACTCATCGCATACCGCTCTTGAACTGTGACGGAGTCAGCTTGGAATTGTCGACAATCGTCTTCGGGACTCGCAAACTCGGATCCTTCTTCCCCGTTTCAATCTCCTACAAGTAGGTCCGGTCAACGTCAAGCATCTCGGCCATCTCATCCTGATTCCAGTCGCGTTCGTGCCGTAGGGCACGAACGCGATTGCCGAGATGGATTCGAAGTGTCGGCGGTCAGTCCTAGAAGGGGATGTCGTCGTCGGAGATTTCGGCGGATTGCGCGATGTCGTCCTGGCCGGCCGGCGGACGCTGGTCGAAGCTGGCCGTCGAGCCGGATGAATTGGCAGCACGGGAGTGCGTGCCCGAGCTCTCATCGCGGCCGGAAAGCAGCGAGAGGTCGTTGACGATAATCTCAGTGCGATAGCGCTTGGCGCCGGTTTCCTTGTCGTCCCAACTGCGGGTCTGGATCTTGCCCTCGATGTAGAGTTTGGAACCTTTTTTCACATAATCGCGGACAATCTCGGCGGTGCGGGTGAAGGCTACCAGGTTGTGCCATTCAGTGCGGTCCTGCCAGTTGCCCTGCGCGTCCTTCTGGCGGTCGCTGGTGGCCAGGGTAAAGTTGGCGACCATGGTGCCGCCTGCGGTTGAGCGGATTTCGGGGTCCTTGCCTACGTTGCCCAGGAGAATGACTTTGTTGACAGATTTCGCCATAATTCGTGCTCCTCAGTAAGCAGAAAGAATAGCAGACCGTCAGCGGTGGCGGGCGATGGCGCGGTTGCGGAGCCACTTGGCCACGCCCAGGGTGAGCAGCAGGCCGCCGAAGGGAATGCACATGAGGGCCACAATCAGCGCGAACCAGCCGGAGTTGGTGGTGGCGCCGGTGACGGTGAAGCCGCCCAGCAAGGTTTCGAGTAGCACAGCGGCCAGAATGCCGGCACCCACGATAGACGAGCCCCACTGCAGCAACTGGCGGGTTCCGTCCGGCGGCATGGAGGGACGGGAAGTGACGGAATCGTGTGTGGGACGTGCAGCGGACATGGGGTTCACGAGCCTTGGGCCAGGCGCAGCATCACGTAAGTGACGACGCCGGTGACGGAAACGTAGAGCCAGAGGGGGAATGTCCAGCGGGCCACTTTGCGGTGTTGCGGAATGCGTCCGGTGAGAGAGAAGAAAAAGGTGACCAGCACAAGGGGCAGAGCCACCACGGCCAGGATGATGTGGCTGGCCAGCAGCGGCAAATAGATAGAGCGCAGGGCGGCGTGGACGGGATAGCGCACATCGCCGTGCAGCGCATGGTGGAGGATGTAGCTGACAAGAAACAGCGTAGAGAAGCCGAACGCAGTAAGCATGGAGGCGCGGTGGGCGGCGATGCGTCGCGCGCGGATGAAGGTGTAACCGATGAGCAGGGCGCTGGCGCTGAGTCCGTTGAGCAGGGCATTGAGCGCGGGGAGGAACGCGAAGCGCGTGCTGGCTGCGTCCGCGGCGGGGTGGACGTAGATGAGCCAGAAGAGGAACAAGGTGGCTGCCGCGCTGATGGCCAGAATGGCGGCGATGGCGGGGCCCGTGCCGGATCGAGAATTGGCGGAGGGAGCGTACGTGGTCATGGTTCCTCAGTGCGCGGCGATGGCGCAGAGCATGAGCGTGGTGAGAAGCAGGGGTAGATAGATGACGCTCACCTTGAGCAGGTCGCGCGCCACCATGCGACTCTCTGCCGGGGTGACTGCGCGCAGGATGCGGGTGAAGCGGATGGTGTAGGCCAGGTAAAAGAGGCCCAACGCGGTGGCCAGCACGGCATAGGCAGAGCCGGCCAGCCCGAGACGCCACGGGGCCAGGCTGACGGGAATCATGAGTACGGCGTAAAAGAGCGCTTCCACCACGGTAGACCAGCCATCGGGCTGGACGACCGGCAACATGCGAATGCCGGCACGGGCGTAGTCATCGCGATACATCCAGGCGATGGCCATGAAGTGGGGAAACTGCCACACGAAAAGAATGGCGAAGAGGGCGACGGCCGGCCACTCAATGCGGTCGCGTGCGGCGGTCCAGCCAAGTAGGGGACCCATGGCTCCGGGAAAGGCCCCGATGAAGGTGGCCATGGTGGTGACGCGCTTGAGTGGGGTGTAGACGGCGACGTACGTGAAGGCCGTGAGCAGCGCCAGTGCCACGGTGAGGAGATTGGTGTGGAGCAGAAGCCACCACGCGCCAAGCGCCAGGGAACCGAGGCCGGCCAGGATGCCCTGGACGAGCGAAATACGTCCGGCGGCAATGGGGCGGTCCGCGGTGCGGATCATGCGCGCGTCAGTGGAGCGCTCGATGGCCTGGTTGAGAGCACTGGCTCCGGCGGAGACCAAGCCGATGCCGACGAGCGTGTTGAGCAGGCCGCGCTGCATGCTGGAGATGCCCGACTGCATGGAGCCGAGGTAGAAGCCGGCCCAGCCGGTAATCAGCACCATGCCGGTGACGCGCACCTTGAACAACTCGCGGAGGTCGTGAATCAGGGTGGCCGTGGAGCCCGGACGCGGCGCGTGAATCGCTCCGTGGAGGTGGGATTCGGCGGAGCTTGCGAGTTCTGCCGAGTTGGCGGCCTGGGAAGCGGGAGTCATGGAGGCGGTGGACGACCTGGGCGGCAGCACGATGAAGACGATGCGCCTGATTCGATGATAACAATGCGCACATCGTTTTGTGCGGCAGGGAACCGGATCGTCCCAGGCAGAGTGAACAAGGTCCGGCACGTCTATGCCCCCGGAAGTGTCAGGCAAGATATGATGGAGATTCAGGAACATCCAATAGAGACAGTCCTTTCAGAAGGGCACAGTTTGCAGTCGGCGAACAAGGAAAATGATGGAAATCAGGACCAAGAAAGTTGAGCTGTTCGACACCAGCCTTCGGGATGGGATGCAACAACCAAATCTCGAGATCTCAGTGCCTGGCGCCGTCATCCTGCTTGAACGGATGGCCGCATTCGGGGTGCAGTTTGCGGAGATCGGTTTTGCCGGCGCGAACCAGTTTGTGGGGGATTTAACGCGCGCTCTTGCCGCTGTGGATACGGGAGCCATGAAGCTGGCCTTGTTCGGCAGAACACGCGGACGTGGCGCCAAGGTTGAGGATTGGCCCGATGTGCAATTCATGGTCAGCCACAAGGGGCGCGTTCCGGTGGCGGTGGTGGTGGTCAAATCCAGGCTGCTGGACGTGGAACGATCCCTGGAAACTACTCCGGAAGAAACCTTGCTGATGGCTTACGAGACCATCGAGTGCCTGCACCAGAACGGCCTGGAAGTTCTGGTTGACCTGGAACACGCAATGGACGCGTGCTGCGGCCGGCGCGAAAACGGGAACCAGTGCGACACCGATTTCAGTAAGCGCAGCCTAGATTACTTTCACCAGATGATCGCGCAATGCGTGAGTCAGAAAGTGAGCCGCATTATTGTCTGCGATACAACGGGCGGCGCAAGTCCGGAAGAAGTGACCCGCGTGATTGGCGGCCTGAAACAGGAGTATCCCAATGCCGGGTTCGGATTTCACGGGCATACGGATCGCGGTCTTGGAATCGCCAATTCGCGCGCCGCAATCCTTGCCGGCGCGGATCAGATCCAAGGCACTCTGCTGGGTACCGGCGAGCGCTGCGGCAATGTGAACCTGACTACCGTTGTGGGCAGCATGCAACTGAGGGGTGAAGCTGAATTTGTGACACCCGAATCGCTTGCGGGCCTGACCACTCTGGCGCATTCGGCGTACGCGGCTTTCGGGCTTGAGGCGCCGCACGGAACTCCGATTGTAGGCGCAGGAGCATTTGGCACGTGGGCCGGGATGCACGGCAGCAGCGAACGCAAGAATCCGGGCGCGTACATGTGGTGCGATCCCGCCAGAGTCGGCGCCAACCCAACGATCGGAGTCAATGCACAATCGGGAAAGGCCAACATCATTCTGCTTTCGGAGTCGCTTGGTGTGCCGCTCGACCCAGCACAGGCGCAGGCTTTCATCGACAACAACCAGGCGATGATTGAAGGCGGCGGCTTCACGGTGAGTGAAATCTCGTTCAAGCTGGCCTGTATGAAGGTGCTCGGGACATTGCCGGATCGCTTCAGCGTGCGGAGTTGGAGGGTCTTCGACGAGTCGGACGAAATCGGAAATCGGTTTGTGCAGGCTTTCATGACCTTGTCCGTTGGCGACGACACGGTCACCACCACCAGAGCCGAGGGCGCCGGTCCTGTGGATGCGCTGACCAAGGCCATGCGCCGCGAACTGGAGAAATGGTATCCGGCGATTGCACGGATGCGTTTGGGAACTTTCAGCGTGGCCGCCCTTGACGTTTCGGCCCACGACTCGGCAGCGCATGTGCGGGTTACTGTAAGCTTCCACGCCGACGGGCACGAGCCGTGGATCAATGCCGGGGTAAGCAGCGACATGAACCAGGCGGCGCTGATGGCGATCGTGGATGGATTTCACTATTGGCTGCTGAAGAACCCGTCGTAGGCGGGTCTCTCACCAAGACAAAGATGAGTTGCTGAACCGGTCAGGCGAGGCTCGCCGCCCGAAGGATGGCGTCGGCGACTTCATCCGGGGTGAGCGTGTCCACGGGGATGGAGACGTGGGCGGCGCGATAGAGCGGCAAGCGGCGGTGATAGCGGCTGGCGAGGTTGGCTTGGTCGGCGAGAACGGGGCGGGTATGCTCGGTGCCCTGGCAGCGGGCGAGGGTCGTGGCCAGTTCCACTTCAAGGTGAACGAGAATCGTTCCCGGCGCGGTGAGCAGCAGGTCGCGGGTTTCGGGGCGCTCGATGGCTCCGCCGCCGAGGGTCAGCACGAGAGCGTCCCCAGCGGCCAGGCGCGCAATGGTCGCATGCTCGTGGTCGCGGAAGGCGGCTTCTCCGTGGCGGGCGAAGAACTCGGCGATGGGAAAACCGGCCTCGGCTTCGATCACGTCGTCGACATCTACAAAGCTCCAACCAAGACGACGGGCTACCAGGGGGCCGACGGTGGATTTGCCCGAGCCCATGAAGCCGGTAAGAACGATGCGGCGGAGCGGGGTGGCAGGACGGGAATCGGATTGGATAGGAGAGGTCAAGGGTATCTCTGTAACCTGCGCAAATGGAACCTACTTGTTCAGTATAGGGATGTAAGGAGCCGGGCCAAACTCAGCCCAGCACCATCACCACGGCTCCGGCGGTGATGAGCAGGCCGCCGGCGAGAACTGGAACGGTGATCTTCTCGCCCAGCAGCAGCCAAGCAAAGACCATCACCAGGGGAACACTGAGCTTGTCGAGCGGTGCTACACGCGAGGCTGGTCCCAATTGCAGGGCGCGGAAATAGCATAGCCACGAGAGGCCGGTAGCCAGGCCGGAGAGCGCGAGAAACAGCACCGTGCGGCGGTCGAGCGAGCGAATCTCGCCATGCTTGCCCAGTGCCAGCGCAATGCCCCAGGCAAAGACCACCACCACGCTGGTGCGAAGGGCGGTGGCCAGGTTGGAATCGACATGCGCCACGCCAACCTTGGCCAGCAGGGCAGTGGCGGCGGCAAATACGGCAGAGAGCAAAGCCCACCCAATCCATGTCATGAGAACAATGCTACGCGGCGGACGCTGAAACCGGAGCGGCTAAACTCTGAGTTATGGAGACTGGCAAAGCCAGCAAGACGGCCCTTCGGGTTGCGATTCGCCGCGCTGCTCACCAGGTGATCGATCATCCGCATATCCTGGAGGATCCTATTGCGGTTCCGTTGCTAGGCCCAGGGTTCGCGAGGGACATGGAACGCGCGATGCACAAGGTGGCGCGGGACTTTCGCGCCTTTATGGCCGCGAGGAGCCGATATGTGGAGGACCAGCTCGCATGCGCGGTTGCCAAAAGGGTCGCGCAATACGTGGTGCTGGGCGCAGGGCTGGATACCTTTGCCTATCGCAATCCGTTTGCCGCGCTGCGCGTATTTGAGGTGGACTTTCCGGCCACCCAGGAGTGGAAGCGGGCGATGCTGCGCGAGGCCGGTATCGAGGCGCCCGAGAGCCTGACCTTTGTTCCGCTCGACTTTGAACACAAGACACTGGCCGAAGGACTGGCGGAAGCGGGATTCGACGATGGGAAGTCAGGGTTCTTTGGCTGGCTGGGGGTCGTACCCTATCTCACCCTCGATGCATTTCGCGCCACCCTGGCCACGGTGGCACAACTGCCGCCCGAATCCGGCGTGAGCTTCGATTACGCGTTCTCCCCAGACACTCTCAGTCCCAAACGACGGATGGTTTTCGATGCGCTGTCAGAGCGAGTAGCCGCTGCTGGAGAGCCATTCCGGCTCTACTTCACGCCCGAGGAGATGGAGTGGGAACTGCGCACTGCTGGATTTCAACGGATTGAACAAGTGGATTCAAAGCGACTTAATGAGATCTATTTCAAGGACCGGGCAGACGGGCTGAAGCTATCTGATTCGAAGTTGGGCATGCTGGCCACGGCATGGGTGTAGCGGTTTCGACGGGCAACGCGGTGCACTAAGATTGATTCATGCGTCTGCTTGCCCATGTGCTGTTGACCGCCGCTCTGACGGCGCTGGCCGGATGCGGCTATCACACACTCGGCGCAGCCTCCCATCTGCCGCAGGATGCGCACACGCTGTCAGTGCCGGTCTTCGCCACCCGCACGGAGACTTATCACACTGAAGCAGTGATGACCAGCGCGGTGATTCGGGAGTTCGCCACCCGCTCGCGGCTCAGGGTGACGCCGGATGAAGCTGGAGAACCAGACGCTGTGTTGCACGGAACGATTCTGAAACAGACGGTGGCGCCACTCACCTACAACACCTCGACGCAGCAGTCTTCAAGCTATCTGATCACGATGGTGGTTTCAGTCACGCTTACGGGGCGGGACGGCAAAGTTCTTTACGAGAACAGAAACTACGTCTTCCGCCAACAGTACCAGTCCACTACCGACCTGGCGTCGTACCTGGACGAGAGCCCGGCGGCCGTGGAGAGGCTTTCGCGCGACTTTGCACGGGCGTTGGTGGCCGATGTCCTGGAAGGGTTGTAACGGGCGAACGGCGCGAAGGGTCGAGTCTTCGCGCCGTCCGGTGGGGAGGGTAGGTGCTATTCGAATCCGGCTGATCGAGAGTAGCCGGTATGCCCGGTGGGGTAGGCAGGCATGTCCTGCTCATTCCGCCGCGGAGGCAGGAAGTGAGCAACCTGACCTTCAGGCTGCTCACAGAATAGTCATGGCCTGTGTGCCCGGCAATGAAAATTCGCCCGCAAGAGGCTCCAGACCGCCCAAATGACGTTACGAGAGTACAGTATTAAGTCTGAGTAACCGGCATTACTTACTCATCAGTTAATAGATTACGGGCGAGATTCTGAGTCTTCGCAGGCCTTTGGCGGGAGCGGCAACCGTTGTATCTTGGGGCAACATTGCGCATGCAGGGCTGGCAAGGTGAGCCGGGGAAGGGTATTCTGGAGCCGGATGATCGCTGCATCTATTGCTCTTAAAGGAATCTCGCGGGGGTTGGTCCTTTGACCGGCCCGGCCGGGACTCGCGGCTCAAACCCCATGAAGCCGACTGCAGGCTCGATGGGGACCCCGGGCTTCGGCGCGGTGGGCCGCTTTGTGGCGGAGATCGAGGCGGCTGGGGCGGGGAAGGGACAGTTGCGGCCAGGTTATGTGCTGGCCGGGGACGAGATTTTCATGCTGGACCGCTGCCGCGCCGCGGTGCTGAAGGCCTTTGTTCCGCCGGAACTGAAGGATTTTTGCCTTTCCGACCTGGACTTGAGTGGAACCTCAATTTTTGAGGTGCTGGACCGTGCACAAACGCCGTCGCTGATGGCGCCGTTTCAAGTAATTTTTGTGCGCAATGTGCGGATGCTCTATACGCGCGGGGCCAAAAAGGACGAGTTTGCGGCACTGGATCGCTATTTTCGCTCGCCCAACCCGCAGGCGCTGCTGATTTTTGTGGCCGACTTCATCCGCATTCCCTCCGACGCGCGACGCATGGAGATGGACGACAAGAACCGCTTTGAGCGCCTGAGCGAGACGCTGGGCGAGCATTGCGGCATGGTGGAACTGGCGCGGGTGAACGACGAAGAAGCGATGCGCTGGACCGTGGCCACTGCACAGGAGTCGGGGGTACGCATGGAACCCGATGCGGCGCGCGAACTGGTGGATGCGCTGGGCGCCGACATGATGATGATCGCTTCAGAGATGGAAAAGCTGCTGCTCTACACTCTGGGCCGCGGCCGCATTACGCTGGGCGACGTGGAGACCATGGTGCTGGGAGCCAAGCAGCGCTCTCTCTACGAACTGACTGAAGCCATAAGCGCCCATGATCGCGCCCGCGCGCTGGCGCTGCTGCAGGGACTGCTGAACAGTTCCGACGCCGGCGAAGACGCCGCCATTGGCCACCTCTACATGCTGGCCCGGACCTTCCGGCAGATGCTGGTGATTCTGGAGAAGAACGTACGCGACTCTCGCGCAATCTGGCAGGCGCTATGGCAGGGGTTTCGCATGCCGCCCTTTGCTGCCGACGACCTGATTCGCCAGGCGCGCCGCTACAAGAGCCGCCGCGAACTGACGAGGGCGCTGAGGCTGATTGCCCGGGCGGATCTGGAACTGCGTTCCTCTCCGCCGGACAAGCGGCTAGTGCTGGAGCGGCTGGTGTATGAGCTGGCGTCGGAGCCCAAGCCGGCGGCACCGATGTGGGCCGCGGCGCAGTTATCATTTGAAAACTGATTGGATTTCAGGCGACTGAGTCTGAAGTTCGTAGAAGAAGGACGAAAAGCAACCGCAGGTCCTTCGACTACGCAGGGCGCGAAATACGCGCCCTGCGTAGCTCAGGATGACATCGTTTTGATTAGGCGGCTGCTCTTCAGCTTAGTCGTTGTAGTTGAGGCCTTCGAGGCCGAGGAAGACTGCGCCTGCGCCCAGTTCTTCTTCAATGCGAAGCAACTGGTTGTACTTGGAGATGCGGTCGGTGCGGCTGACGGAGCCGGTCTTGATCTGGCCCACGCCGGTGGCCACGGCCAAGTCTGCAATGAAGGTGTCTTCGGTTTCACCGGAGCGGTGGGAGATGACCGAGGTATAGCCGTAGCGGCGGCCAAGGTCGATGCAGTCAAGGGTCTCGGTGATGGTGCCGATCTGGTTGAGCTTGATGAGAATTGAATTGCCCACGCCCTCTTCGATGCCGCGCTGCAGGCGCTTGACGTTGGTGACGAAGATGTCGTCGCCCACAAGCTGAATGCGACTGCCGAGCTTGTCGGTGAGGATCTTCCAGCCTTCCCAGTCGTCCTCGGCCAAGCCGTCTTCGAGGGAAACGATTGGATACTGACGAGTCCAGCTATCGTAGAAGGCCACCATCTCTTCGCTGGATAGCTCACGCTTGTCGCTCTTCTTGAAGACGTACTTCTTCTTTTCCGCGTCATAGAACTCGCTCGACGCGGGATCGAGGGCGATGGCGATCTGCTCGCCGGGCTTGTAGCCGGCTTGTTCGATGGCTTCGAGGATCAGCTCGATGGCTTCGGAGTTCGACTTGAGCGAAGGAGCAAAGCCGCCTTCGTCGCCCACGGCGGTGCTGTAGCCCTTCTTCTTGAGGACGCTCTTCAAGGTGTGGAAGGTCTCTGCCGCCCAGCGCAAGGCATCAGAGAAGCGCTCGGCACCGACGGGCATGATCATGAATTCCTGAAAGTCGACGTTGCTGTCAGCATGCGCGCCACCGTTGAGGACGTTCAGCATGGGAGTGGGCAGAATGCTGGCGTTGATGCCGCCGAGATAACGGTAGAGCGGAATCTCAAGCGTTTGCGCGACAGCGCGCGTGGCGGCCATGGAGACAGCAAGGATGGCGTTGGCGCCCAGCTTGCTCTTGTTGGGCGAGCCGTCGAGGGCGATCATGGTCTGGTCGAGGAGCCGCTGATTGGCCGCGTCCATGCCTTCCAGTTCGGGCGCAATCACGGTTTCCACGTTGGCCACGGCCTGCAGCACGCCTTTGCCGAGGAAGTGGCTTTTGTCGCCGTCGCGGAGCTCCACGGCCTCGTGCTCGCCGGTGGAAGCGCCCGAAGGCACAATTGCGCGGCCTAGAGCGCCGCTCTCAAGAATCACATCAGCTTCCACGGTAGGATTGCCGCGCGAGTCAAGAACTTCGCGCGCGCGAATGGCAACGATCTCAGTCATATCAGTCCTCATAATGCGATGTTGCAGCCGGTCGTTCAGTTGGGGACGGCGATCCACGGCAAGGGCCTCTCCGGCGGCGCTCTGAATCGTGTTCAGAAGCTCCTGCACGTCTCGAATCTCCTCTCCGTCCTGCTCAAAAAGAGTTCTAGTTCCGTACGGATTCTAGCAAATGAGGCAGCGTGAGGCTGTGTGGCACCGGTCACACCGAGCTAAGTCGTTTCAAGCTGGGCTGGGTGAGAGGAGGGAGTATCTGGTTTGATTCTTAGCGTCCGGGGCACCTGGGAGCGGTGGCGGCGGGCAAAGCGAGGAATCTGCAGGCTAGCATTATGGTGGGCGGATTGTGCGTGGTCCGTTTCTTGCGCACGTTTTTGCCCGGAACATTTCGCCTGAGGCAGGGTCTAAGAGTACGGGGGAAGTCCTGCCCGCGAAAAAGGAGAATTGGATGAACCGGCCAGTCCTTGCAGTTGCACTATTTGTCGCAGCCACAGCCGCTCTGGGAGCGCAACAGGCAAGCCAGTCCAGCCCCTACCAGGGAACCTCAAATCCCCCTGCCGACGACACAATCACCACCAGCGAACAGCAGCAGGCCAAGCCGCCGGCAGGCCAACCTGCCGATGCGCAGGAGGCCACCCCGGCGCACGCGCCGGTTATGGTGCAACCGCAGCCGTCCGCGCAGCCTGTTCCGGCGTACTCCGCGGGGTATCCCGCGAATCCTCCGACGAGTTATGGGACGGATGACGGAATTGTGCAGGTAGGGCCACCTGCACCGAGCGATGGGCCGCCCATGCTGAGCGGGCGTTCCTACGCACCCGATCCGGACGGCGATATGGTGCATCCGCAGCCGCTTCCTCCCGGCACACTGAGCGAGGGGACGATGATCCGCGTGGAGTTGATGGACAGCCTCTCCAGCGCGATGAGTGAACCGGGACAGCCATTCCGCAGCCGGGTGGCGTCCGACGTGCTGCAAGGGGGCCAGGTGGTGATTCCCGCAGGCGCAGAGATTAGCGGCAGAGTGGCAGAAGCATCGAGCGGCCACGCGGGCGGACACGGCACGCTACTGCTGCGGCCGGAGACGGTGACCATGCCTGATGGCTCGAGCTTCAGATTGCATGCCATGGTGACGGATACGCCCACTTCGCGCACGCATGTGGGATCGGAGGGCGTCATCAGCCCGGATTCCCGCTTAAAACGGGATGGTATTGAGTACGGCGCCGTGGTGGGCGGCGGCGCGGCAACTGGAGCTATGATCGGCGGTCCGGCGGGCGCTTTGGCCGGTACCCTGATCGGGGCCGGGGTGGTAACGGCGCACCTGTTGGTGAGCCACCCGCAGGCGCGCCTGGATTCAGGAACGGTGCTGATTCTGACACTTACGGAGCCGACACGGCTGGTTCCTGCCCGCACAAGCGGGAACTAGGTCTTTGACTTTGACTGTTGTGTTTCGTGCTTCCCACACTCGCGGCAATGACAAATGCGCCGGAAGGGCTTCTAGCTGCCAGCGGGCCGTAAGATCAATCCCTAATAGACGCCGCGGGCGTTGAGCCACGGGCCGTATAGTCGATCGTGCTCCTCTATGTGCTCAAAATACCAGGCGCCCAGGAAATAAAGCAGAGAATGGATTTCTTTCTCTTCGCGGCGTTCCGCGCGATCTACGGTTTCGCGCATCTGGAGGAGTAGTTGCTGATGGGCGGCGCGATGCCCTAACAAGCCGGGGAAGCCCTGCTGTTCCAATAGCTTCTCCTCGCTTTGGAAGTGCATGCGGGTGTACTCGATCAGCCGCTTCAGATTCTCGTTGACCTGCTCGCGTCCGCAGCCGCGCAGCAGCGCCAGGCGCAGTTCGTTCATGGTGTCCATCAGGATGCCATGCTGGTCGTCCATGGCCTGCACGCCAACTTTGCGGGAATCGTTCCACGTGAGAAGGGTCACAGCAGCCTCCACTCATCGCTCATGGTCTACCGGCCCTGTGCATTTAACAATCCCCATATCGTTTGTTGGAGATCACCCTGACGTCACGTGACGAAGGAGTGACTACTCCAGAATTACAGCGGGTTGGGGCTCATGACCGTGAGTGGTGAGGACGACGGCTGCGCCGAGGATCATGGCTCCGCCGACCCAGGCATACGGCCCCAGATGTTCGCCCAGCATCCTGACTCCAAGCCAGGAACCCAGGGCCGGCTCAATGTTGAGAAAAACTCCGGCACGCGAAGCGGGAACGCGGTTGATGCCCCAATTCCACAGGAGTGTGGTGGTGGCCGTGCAGGCCAGCCCGCTAATGGCCAGCGCAACCCAGGCCGTCGCGCTGACGTGGGCCAAGGGCGGCGGCTGGCTGTGGTTTGGCAGCCACGGATTCAGGAGCCAGGGACCGAGTATCCAAACCGCCAGCATTGCGGTTCCGACAAGGATGGTATAGGCCGTGACGACGAGAGGGCTGTGGGTGAGCATGAGCTTCTTGCTGAGCAGGATCCAGGCCAGGGAGGTGCACAGCGAGGCCACCACCATCAAATCTCCAGCCAGAGACGCTTCGCCGTGCACGGCGGGGCCATGGTGACCTCCCAGAACGATCAAAGCCGCTCCTACCGTAGATCCGACCAGGGCCAGCCAGCCAATGTTATCCAGGCGTTCGCCAGCGAAGAGCGCAGCCGCTACACCGATCAGAACCGGCATGGAGCCAACCATCAGCGAGGCGTGGCTGACCGTGGTGCGGGCCAGGCCATGGAACTGGATGAGGAACTGGATGGGAACGCCAAAGAACGCGGAAATGAGCAGCAGGCGAGTCTCGCCCCAGGTCAGACGTACCCTGTTGGCCAGCGCCACCGGCAGCATGCCAAGGGATGCGAACAGAAAGCGGTAGAGCACCATGTACTCCACGCTCATCTCGTTCAGCGCTAGCCTGCCGAAGTAGAAGCCGGTGCCCCACAAGCATCCGGCGAGGGCACAGGCGCTATAACCCAGAAAGGCGCCATAACCCCGAAATGTGGGGCGCCGGCTAATGACCCCAGCGACGTGAACCTGTCGCCGGGGACCCCGGCTAGTAGTTGCGATCTTGGCCATGCCTCTTTTACTGTCGCACACGCATGAGAGAGGGGTATCACTGCGCAAAACCAGCGCAATCGGCGAGAATAGCTAACGATGTTGAAGTGGCTGCTACAGGCCGGTGAGAGACAGGCTGGTTATTGCGTCCGCGCAGGCTTGGGGCTGGCGTTGGCGGCGGCACTGATGCTACCGGCGGCGCATGCGCAAGGTCTGGGGTGGTTTTCATTGCGGCATCACAAGGTCGCCAGCAATGTGCCTCCGGACGGCGAACCAGCCGTTCAGCCCTCCCAGCCGCCAGCGTTCGCCATTCCCGTAGAGCCGCTTGGATTTACCGCTCCAGGCGCCTATTACGATGGCCTGCGCGAGAGCCTTGTTTCATTGGATTTTCTGGATGAAAACAGGCTTCTGTTCACCTTTCACGTTCCTGGGCTCATGCACAGATCGGGAGAAGAGGGCGACGAGCGGCAGATTCGGGCAGTGGTTCTCGCATTGCCGCAAGGGACGGTGGAAGCCGAGGCGTTGTGGACCCTCCATGACCATGCGCGCTATGTATGGATGCTCAACGACGGGCACTTTTTGCTGCGGGACCGGGAAGATCTGGAACAGGGCGACTCCACATTGCAGTTGAAGCCGCTTTTGCGTTTTCCTGGGCCGGTTCTGTGGATGGAGATGGACCCCGCCCAGCAGTACCTGGTCACCGACTCCCGCGAGCCGACGGGGACGGAACCCAAGGCCGGAGAAGTTCCCCGCCCTGGGACGGCAGTTGCCAGCGTAACAACGGACAGCAGGGAAGCGGGCGGGCAACCGGGGATTGTACTGCGCATCCTGCGCCGTGGGTCCTGGCAGGTGATGCTGGTGAGCCATGTACGCAGCACAGTTCATCTGCCCATCAACTCCGAAGGCTACCTTGAAAGCCTGCGGTCCACGGGTCTCCAGTGGCTGTTGAACCTGAACTACTTTGCGGGTGGCAGCGCGATTGTGGGCAAGGTGGACTCCTCCTGCGCTCCGTCGCTTGATTTTCTCGGGCAGCGAGAGGCGCTGGTGACGTCCTGTAACCCCCAGGGGGGACGCTGGCTGGTGGCGATGACCACCGACGGCCACCATTTGTGGAATGCCTCCTCATTGCCTACGCAGGTTTGGCCCGTGTTGACGAAGGCGCCCGGTGGATCGCGTCTGGCGTGGGAGACATTGACGGTTTCTCATCCGGTAGATGCTTTTTCTCCGATTAGTTTTGAGGACGTGAAGGGTCAGCTGGTGGAGGTGTACGACGGGGCGGATGGTAAGCGAATGCTGACTGCTCCGGCCAGCCCGGTGCTTGACGGCGGAGGGAATGTGGCGATTTCACCTTCAGGCCAGCGGTTAGCCGTACTGAATGGAGGGTCCATTCAGGTGTACGAACTGCCCGCGCCACCACGTCTCCCGGAGGGCGGCGCCGGCCAAACTTCGCCGTAAGGGTGCATTTGGCTGGTTTTCAGCCATTGCGACCACGTGTAAACTGGGCTGCGGGGGTTAATCTTGGCCACGGCGATCGTGCACTACACAGCTGCAGCGATTACCGACCGCGGACGCAAACGCTCTTCGAACGAAGATGCATTTGCGTTCTCAGTTGAAGATGGAGTCTACGTCGTCTGCGACGGCATGGGAGGCGCGGCGGCTGGGGAGATCGCCAGTTCGCTCGCTGTGGACGAAGTGATGCGCCTGCTAACGGACCAGGGCCAAGACGGCAATGGCCGACACAGCGAGCTGCCTGAAGCTGCCGAAAAAGCCATTCTGGCGGCCAATGACCTCATTTACTCTCGCGCCCAGCGGAACAACCGGCTGAGCGGCATGGGAACAACGCTGGTGGCCCTTACGGTGAAGGACCGCCATGCCTGGGTGCTCAACATCGGCGATAGCCGCTGCTACCGGTTACGCAAGGGCCTGCTGGAACAGATTACGATTGACCACTCGCTGGTGGAGGAACAGGTGCGCATGGGGCGGATGTCTCGAGCCGAGGCTCTGCGCTCGCCGCTAAAGAATGTGATCACACGCGCGCTGGGGACACAACGCGAAGTGACGCCGGATGTTTTTGAGCTAGAAGCCGAACCTGGCGACCTGTTTCTGCTTTGCTCCGACGGCCTGACTCGCGAGCTCTCGGACCCGTTCATCCACACCCTGTTGACCCCCGCGGTGTCTCTCGAGGACCTGTGTGCCTCCCTGGTAAACGCCGCCAAGAAGGCCGGTGGCCATGACAACATCACCTGCCTGCTGGTGCGCGCGGAGGCTTGAGTAGCGCGGAGCCGGTCCCCGATACAGCGACACAGCGCCACGGAGCTGTATTCGATGAACGGGCTCTGCCACCATTTCCCCAATTCAAGCATTTCGCGCGAGAGTTACTGAAATTGGTCTGCTTTGGTTGGATAGCGATGAATCAGCCAGACCGACATGCTATGCTGCGCAATGATTTCCATTCGCTGAAGCGGCAGCCAAAAGTAGTCCATCGTCCTTTCTTCGGAACGATTTGGTAGTGGCCATAGTTTGTGCTCCGGAGTTTTTTGACCGTTACACCCTGTGACCCGGCCAAACCTGGTGAGCTTGGCAAGCGTGCACATGACGGCAATGTGGTCGCCAGCTACTCCAATCGCGGTATTGACTGTGCACTGTGACGCTGGGTATCAATACGTTAAAAGAGAGACCGAATGCTGACCCGAATCACGGCCTGTGAGGTCGGTCGGCTCTTGGTCAGTCAAAGGGGGAATTCGTGACACTCAAGGCAAGCTCGGAGCCGACTGAGGCTGTGCAAGCACTGGCGCAGCCATCCTCTACGTGGCGTCTACTGCTGATCAGCTCGGCAGCCCTTTACCTGGAGATTGTTCTGATTCGCTGGCTCGGCACGGAGGTAAAGATCTTTGCCTTCTTCCAAAACTTGTCTCTCATTGTGTGTTTTCTCGGCTTTGGCGTAGGTTGTTTCACTTCAAACAAACGCGGCAGCTTATTGCCCTCACTGTTTGCGATTACTACGTTGGCGGTGGTGGTAAATCTGCCGTTCGTGCAATGGCAGGCTTTCCTGCGAATCATTTCGACGGTTCTTTCTTACACACCAGATGCGGCGCTGTGGGGCTACGTCAATAGCAGACTCTCTCCGTCCCAGTACTATTTCATTCTTGCCGCTTCGTTGTTGGCAGTCGCTCTATTCCTGACATTGCTGACGATGGCGATGATCCCGCTGGGCCGTTGGGTGGGATATTACCTGGAAGCAGCACCCAACACAGTGGCAGCGTATTCGGTCAATTTGCTGGGCAGCCTGGCTGGGATCTGGCTCCTCGCCATCCTCGCGTTCTGGTGGCTTTCTCCGTCCTATTGGTTTGTTGTCGCCTTTGCTCTGGTTTTATTTGCTCGACCTGTCTCATGGCGTTCCGCGCTGATTGCGTGCGCTCTGCTGGCGGTTACTTTGTTTGCTCTGAGACCTGTAGCTGGAAAGTCGGTCTACTGGTCTCCGTACCAGAAGCTCTCGGTCACGGATGTCGGCAACCAGCAATACGATATTGACGTGAACAACGAGGGCTACATGTCGATTGCCAACGCGAGCCCCGAGTTCCTGGCCAAGAATCCACAACTGGCGAGCAAGATCCAAGATAGTTCATATGACAGCCCGTTTCATTTCGCCGAAAATGCAAGTCGCGTTCTGGTGATCGGAGCTGGAGCTGGGAATGATGCAGCCGCGGCGCTACGACATGGGGCGTCTCACGTCGATGCAGTGGAGATCGATCCGCTGATCTCTACCGTAGGCACGCGCCTTCATCCCGAGCACCCTTATAGCTCGCCAAAGGTCCATCTAATCACTAACGACGCGAGGAACTATCTTCGTAAGTGCCGAGATAAGTATGACGTTATCATCTTCGGACTGCTGGACTCGCATACCGAGTTCTCTGGCTACAGCAACATGCGGGTTGATAACTACGTGTATACAGAAGAGTCATTCAGAGATGCCAGGAGGCTATTAAATAAAGACGGGATTCTAGTCTTGAAATTTGAAGTGAGACAGCCCTGGACATGGATTGGACAGCGGTTCTATGCAATGCTGAGCCACATTTTTCCACGGCCTCCTATAACTTATTACGCAGCACAACTCGGCTCTTTGGCTTCGGCCACCGTTTTCATCGAGTCAGATTCTCCCAAGCTTTGGGAACGAAGCGGTGGCGTAGAGGAGTCAGCTTTCCTGGGGGCACGTCCGCCTCAGTTCCCGCTTACTGTGGACAATGCTCCACCGCCGACCACGGATGACTGGCCCTACGTTTATCACAATCGACATTCCATTCCCCGGGCTTACTTTGCGGTATCCGCGGTCATCCTAGCCATGGTGTTCTTTTTGATCAGGCCAGTTCTGAAGCCGAAAGAAAGCAGCACATGGCAGTTCTTTCTGCTGGGTGCAGGATTTCTGTTGATGGAGACCCAATTGGTTAGTCGCCTCGCCTTGTATTTCGGTACGACGTGGCTGGTGAACTGCGTCGCATTATCAGGTATTCTTACGGTTCTGCTTTTGGCGAACATGTTCGTAAGACGTCGGCGCCCGGGCAACCTGAGCATCTACTATGCCTGCCTCTGTGCGACGCTTTTGATTGACTATGCGATTCCCTGGTACAAGGTACCTGGCTCAGGAACACAGGTTGGCCTGCTAATCTGCTTTGCCTACTGCGTGCCCATCTTCTTTGCGGGAATCATATTCACCGAAAGCTTTCGCCGCGTTGCCGGCCAAACCGATGCCTTCGGCGCGAACATGCTCGGCGCAGTCGCGGGAGGCTTGGCACAGAACCTGTCCTTTGTCATTGGGATGAAGGCCCTTTTACTTATTGCCGCCATTGCCTATGTCTGTGCGGCTCTTCTTCAACTGGTGAAACCATCTCGTAGCCTGGCGGGCGAACCGTTGACGTGATGTGCGGATGGCTGCCCGGCCACTTTAGCAGTGTTCCGCACAGAATGGCTCCTGGCAGGCGATTGGACTCCCGACTTTCACAGGGACATTATTGCGCAAGGGGTTAGAGATAATGGCGAGGCGAGCAGGGGCTTAGATTCTGGATCTTGGGGCGGAAGAGGAAACCCGATAGGGGCCCTGAAGTCGGACAGTGGGGCACCCGAAGCTACTATTCAATTGGCCTTAACTGGTCGGGGCGCTCGGACTTGAACCGAGGACCCTCTGCTGCCAAAGCGGTGACGAGCCATCGTCTTGCCGTTTTCTGCCCGAGAACTGCGGGCTCGCAGTCCTCGGTACTGTAGTTTCGAATCTGGTCAGGTCACAGTTACGGCACAGTCCTGCATCCGGCAGTTGCAGCCAGGCTGCGTCCGCCGACTGCCCTTTCAGGAGGTTGCCCCTCGCGAGTTGCCCTGTACGCCAGAGTGTCCACAACCTATAGTCAGAGCCCTGAAGTACAGTTGGCCGAGTTGCAGGAGTATCGTAAGCGCCGCGGTTGGACGGTCACCGGCGAGTACGTGATCTCAACCACCCGCCTTCCTCTGGCCGGCTTACGGTTTCTCGTCGCTGAGCGAGGGCGGAGCATCTTCGGGCGCCGCGCCCCACTTCTCATTCGGTTTCGACCCAACCGCAACCTTCAACGTGCCGCCCGCCGCAATCGAGTGGAACGATATCCAGTTCCTAGTGTGCGTCTTGCCGTTCAGTTCCGCGCTCTGGATGTAGGCCGCGTTGACGTTGGCTCCATCGGCTTCAATCGTGAAGCTCTTGCCTGCATACGGCGCATGCAGATGAACCACAACCTTGGGGAACGTGGGGCTGACCAGTTCGTAGGCAAGGCTAGCCGGGTCCACGCTGTAAATGCCCATCATGCTCAGCACGGCCCAGGAGGACATCTCGCCGCAATCGTCGTTCCCGGGGATGCCGTCCGGTCCGTTGAAGTAGTTTTCCGTGAGTACGCGCCGAACGGCATGCTGCGTCTTCCACGGCTCTCCTGAGAAATTGAAGACAAACGGCGCCTGCAGGTCGGTTTCGTTGTACGGGTTGAAGTACTGCGCGTACCAGCCCGGCTCGGGATAGTTGAAGAACTCCGTCATGCGCTGGTTGAAGAGGTCGCGACCCATCGCGTTCACCACCCACTTCAGATCCGCCGGTACGAACGATTGATAGTGCCAGCCCGTGCCTTCGATGAATCCGCGGCTGTCCTGCGCAGGATTAAAGTGCGGCACCCACGTCCCGTCTGCATTGCGCGGACGGAAAAATTTATCTTCTGGATTGAAGAGGTTACGGTAGTAGAGCGAGCGGTCGTAGAGCATCTTTGCATCGCTCGTCTTGCCTAGCGCCATCGCCAGCCGGTAGAGCGACGCATAAGCAATCGCATCCTCCTGCATCTGCGACACGGAGCCGTACCCGACCTTGTCATCCGGCACGAAATGCACTTTGTTGATCCAGTCGACGCCCTCTTGGCCAACATACGCGTGGCCCGGCCCCGGCGCCAGCGTCGCATCCTTCAGCATGCCTTCCCACGCCGCATCCATGTCGAAACCGTGCAGCCCGTCGAGCCACGCCGTCGCCAGCGAGACGGTCAGCGGGCTTCCGGCCATCACATTGGTGTAGATGTTGAACTGCGGCCAGCGGTCGATCCAGCCTCCCTGCTTGTACATCAGCACAACAGATTGCGCCATGTCTTCCATGCGCTGCGGTGCAATCATCGCCAGCAGCGGCATTTCACTGCGATAGATATCCCACCCGGAGTAACTGGCGTAGAGATGGTGTCCTGCGGTGACGTTGTGAATCTGACCGTCAAATCCAAGGTAGCGTCCGTCGGCGTCGTCGAAAATCGTCGGCATCAGCAGGCTGTGATAGAGCGCGGTATAAAACACTTTGCGCTCGGCGGCCGTGCCACCTGAAACGTCAATGACACTCAGTTCCTGATTCCAGTCCTTTTGCGCGTCGCTGCGAATGGCTGAGAATTCCTTTGCTTCCGTCTCCGCTTGCAGATTCTTTTCGGCGCCTGTCTGGTCCACATACGAGATACCGATCTTTGCGGTGATTGTGCGGGATTGCGGCTCCGCTGCCCAGGTGCCGTAGGCTCCAACCCACTCCTCATGACCGGTCTGCTGCGCCGCGCGGCTGCTTTCGACAATCTTGCCCGGGCCGCCGAACTGGTCGCCCGTCCATGTGCCGAAAGATGAAAATGGCTGGCTGAAGGTCATCACAAAGTAGGCCTTGTAGGTTTGCTTGTTGCCGCAGAAGGCGTGATTTTCCACGTAGCCCTCGATGCGGCGATCACCCACCACACGCACCGAGGCTGCGGAGGCGTCGTTCAGAGTGTGGCTCAAAGGAAGAAGAATGTTGGCGGATTTTCCGCCGGGAAAAGTGAAGCGCACCACGCCGGTATGGTCGGTCGCGCTCAACTCCGCGTTGATGCCCCATTGCAACAGTTGCACCTGGTAGTAGCCAGGCGAGGCAGATTCCTGCTTGTGCGAGTAAGGCGATTGAAAATCCTGAACCTGCGTGACGATCGGTCCCGTGGTCGCCGTGAAAAACACGTCTCCTTCGTTCGGGCAGCCAGGTCCGCTCATGTGGGTCATGCTGAAACCCTTGATCGCTGTATTTGTGTAGTGATAGCCGTACCCGCGGTCTTCTGTATCCGGGCTCAGTTGCACCATGCCAAAAGGCGTCGTGGCTCCAGGAAAGAGATTGACGCCATCGCCCGGACCGAAGCCTGTGCCGATCAGCGGGTTTACGTCGGCTGCCGGACCGGACACAACAGAACTCTGTGCGCGCGCAGTGCACACCGTCAGGACCAGAAGCCCGAGCAGCGCCGAGCAACGCACAAAAGCTGCACAATTCCCCACATTCTGTCGCATGCGGCCATTCGTTCTCAGCAATAAAAGGTATCTCATGGTATCGTTTCTACCCTTTCAGCAAACGCCCAAATTGTAACCCGACAGCCCACGGAAATGAGAAGCGATGTACCCACCGACGAACCAGGACGTCAAGGCATAGTCTGAGCGACCCGGCGGTGACACTGATGATTGCGTGTTGCTCAGGACCGGCCGGTGGCCCTGTCTGCCTTCGCAAGTCCCGTAATCTCCTATTGTGACTGGACCACTGAATGAAGGAGGAACGGCAGGCAATGTATTCTTTGCGGTTATTGTGGATGAACTCCGGGGCAGTAACGTCCGCGCGACTGCCCGGTGGGGCCGGTCGGGGCTTTGTGGTTGAGGCGTGAACAAAAAGCCCTCTCCCCGCTTAGCGGAGAGAGGGCTTTTTGCAGCCAGGACGCGATCTAGTCGTCGTCGTCGGCCTTGGAGGGTGCGGCTTTGTTGAAGGCGCTCGCGGGGAGAACCCTCTTCTCGCCGGGGAAGGGGCGAGTATAGTTGGTGACTTCATACCAGATCATGTGGTTGACGGTGTTCGGATCTTCAGAGTCTGGCTTTTGGTATTTGCCGGCGAAGAGCTCTGCCTTCTTCTTCATCCAGCCAGCCCGGAGAGCCTTAACCGCAGGGCTCATGGCTGGGATGGTCTGATCAACCGCAGCCATTGCGCCCGGGATGGCGGTCTGGGTCGGAGTCTGGGTAACGCCCGTATTCAGTGCGATACCGTTCGGCACGTGCGTCCACGGCTTGAAGTTTTCCGCGGGGGGATCGTCGATGAAGGCGGTCCGCATCGGCGAGGCCCACAAGTCGAACTGGTTCATCGGGGTCAGTCCGAGAATCTGCTCGATTGTGCGCGTCAGGTTGACCTGCGTGTAGAAAGTGTTGTCGGTAATTCCGCCCTGCTGGACGTAAGGACTGACGATATAACCCGGGCTGCGGTGACCGTCGACGTGGTCGACGCCGGTCTGTGCGTCATCTTCTTCGATAAAGATTGCCGAGTCTTTCCAGATGGGGCTGTGGCTGATGGCGTCGACAAAGCGGCCAAGCGCCAGGTCGTTATCGGCCTGCATGGCCTGCGCGGTTGGCGGGCCGCCTGTGTGGTCAGAGCTGATCCACATCATCTCGAATTGCGGCACGTTACCGGCTGCCACGTCCTTCTGGAAATCCTCATTCCAGATGTCGAAGCGGAACTGGTCGGGAATGCCCAGAT
>CAYNGB010000050.1:0-38160 GCA_964396795.1 uncultured Occallatibacter sp.
CCACCCCCGACGATATTTTGAACCTGATCTTTTCCACTTTCTGCATCGGAAAGTAATCCGGCCTCCTGGATGGTCCAATAAAATGTAGAATTCAGCATAAAATCCTTGCAAATACTAGATTTAGTGTCTTAGACTGTCTTTCAGCGACTCATGGAAGCCAAATCAAAGTGAGTCGCCAGTGAGTTGCAGGAGACGAGAAAGCGCATTTTCTCCTCTGGCGACTCACGGAAGGGCACGAATGCAGCTTACAGACAACAAAATCAAGGCTCTCAAACCACAAGCGAAACGGTATCTGGTAAGCGATGACGGGGGGCTTTCCTTGGACGTGCTACCGAGCGGGAAAATGTCCTGGCTGTTTCGCTACAGGCAGGGCGGCAAGCAAGAGCGGGTAACACTAGGGCCGTACCCAGCCATGAGCCTAAAGGCCGCACGAGCCGCACGAGACGTAAAGGCTACACAAGTGGCAGAGGGCAAGTCTCCGGCCCTCGCGGCAAAGTTGGAGAGGGCGGGCCTGACCACCAATCCCACCGTTAAGGAATTCGGGGAGCGCTATTACAAAGAGCAGGTGATGAGGAATTGGAAGGACCCGAAGGCCATTCGGCGGTATCTCGATAATGAGATTTTCCCGACTCTCGGAGAAAAGGCCCTGAAGGATGTAAACGCTTTGGATGTGCAATCGCTGGTATACCGCAAGCGGGACTCCGGGAGGGTTGCGGCGGCGATTCAACTTCGCATGGTGATAAAGCAGATTTTCGATTATGCGATTGAAACGCGGCTGGTGACCATCAATCCCGCTGCGATGGTGGCAACGCGCTACATTGGCAAAGCCCGCAAGCGCTCACGTGTTCTCACCCCGGAAGAGATTCGCCTTTATCTCCGCACCATCTACCAGTCAAACATTCGGCGGCAATTCAAGCTGGCGCTTCACATCATCCTGCTTACTCTCTCCCGAAAGTCGGAACTCTTGCTGGCACGGTGGGAGCATGTGAACTTTGAAACCGGAGAATGGCTCATCCCGGAAGAGAACGCAAAGACAGGCAAGGCACACATTGTTTACATGTCTACGCAGGTTGATGCGATGCTCCGGGAGTTGAAAGCCCTGGCCGGAGACTCCGAACTGGTGATGCCTGGCCGGGGCAGCCTCACAAAGTCCTTCGCCAAGAATGCGCTCAACAAAGCATTAGAGGGCCTGACGTTCGATATGGACCCGCTCACCATCCACGATCTGCGCAGAACGGGCGCAACGCTTCTAACCGAGCGCGGTTTCAATCGTGACGTGATCGAAAAGGCTTTGAGCCATGAGGCCATTGGCATACGCGCCGTGTACATCGTTGCTGAGTTCGCAGAGCAGCGAAAGAAAATGCTCCAGTGGTGGGGTGATTACGTGGATGGCATTGTGAACGAATCCAAAGTGATCGTGGGCAACTTCGGGGGCGGCGCGGCCTAGGCTCACCAGCCGCAAGCAATTACACAAGCGCACCACCCTGGCTATCTCCAAATTCTCCATAGCGGCCAAAATTTGCGCGGTTTCTCCGCCTTGCAACAAGGTGGGAAATAGATGGACGCAGTTACATTGTGTCGTCACAGGAGAAATCAAATTGGACAATCCAGAGAAGATTATTCGTCTGCAAACGGTCAAGGCGCGGTGTGGCCTCAGTCGGAGCACGCTTTACAACCGGATGGCAGCTGGGGAGTTTCCTTCCCCAATAGCGCTCGGAGCACGCTCCGTGGGCTGGGTGGAGTCCGAAATCAACGCATGGATTGCCGCACGGATCAATGCGAGCCGGAAGCCCGCCCAAACCGCCAAGCCACAAGCCGCGTAAGGAGATAGGCCGAATGAACACAACAAGACCGACACAGACACAATCCGGCGACTCCCTGGTGTGGGAGGGCATCGACCTTCCGCGCGTTCCACCCGGCGTCTATCAGGCTGTATGCGTAGCATGGCAAGGCCCGCAATGGGTGCGGGCCTTCCAGCGCTGGTGCCTCCGGCTGGAGTTTTCTCTGTTAGCGGATGGCTCTCTGGTTTCCCGCTTCTATAACTTAGGCAATGACAGAACGCGTAAGAGTCATGGCCGCCGGTCCCTCTTCTATGCGGTGTGGTGCCTAGCCAACGGGGAGCCGCCGCACAAGGGCCAGAAGATGACGTTGGACACGTTCACAGAGGCGGGTCTTATCTATACGGTGCGCGTTGCTGATTCTGTCAACGACGAAAGGGGAGGGAGAAAGCCCGGCGCGCTGGTGTACAGCCGTGTAACCGATGTTCTGCGAGTCGAGCGGATATGAGACCACTAGCGCGTTGCTTCGCTTCCACACTCTGCCGCCGTTTAATCAGGAATCTCTCAATCCACAAATGAACTAATCAACCAATCAAGTTAGGCATGGGAGAGGCGAAGTGCATCTTCGCTGCCCTGCTTTCGGGCTTCGCCTGTGCCGGGCGAAGGTTGGACCACACACAGAACTCAACCACAAGGGGCGGAGGCTTAATCGTCTTCGCCTCAGGCATCGTCATACTTCGCCCCCACCCGCATTGTGCTTACACCGGACGCACTTCACCTACCAGAGCACCCTCACAGATGATTGAAGACCTCCGAAATGCAATAGTCTGGCGCAGCTAGCAGCCGACAGTCCAAACCGTGGGGACGAACCTACATTGACAACATGGGTTGTGAAATCGGCACGGTGAACTCGTGTACGATCAACGCAGCACCTGGGGCGTACGGGGGGAAAAGACCTTCCCATCCCGGTTCCGTATAGACCGTGAGCCAAGCGCACTCTTATTTCCACAAAATAGAAGTTTCTCTGAAAATCACTCCCCAAGACTGACAAGTTTCCAACGATTCGCAGAGTGCGGCGCAATGCCTCGCAAATGGCCCTCTATTGTGCACCAGCGGTTCGCGGCAGGCTGGGGGGGCTTACCTCTTTTGCTCCTGGGTCACCCTGCTACACACTCCCCAACCCCACCGCCCTCTGCGAGAATTGATCTTCATCCCAGAGTGAACCCGCCCATGCCGCTCTCGCTCGCTGAATTCGTTACCCGCTGGAAGGCCAGCACCCTTACAGAGCGCGCCGCCGCGCAATCCCACTTCATCAACCTTTGCGAAGTGCTCCACCAGCCGGAACCCGCCGCCGCCGATCAAACCGGAGACTCCTTTACCTTTGAAAAGCATGTCTCACAGACCAAAGGCGGCAAGGGATTTGCCGATGTTTGGAAGCGCGGATACTTCGGGTGGGAGTACAAGGGCAAACACAAAGACCTGAAAGCAGCCTATCTCCAGCTCAACGATTACCGGGAAGACCTGGAGAATCCGCCCTTGCTGGTGGTCTGCGATCAAGACCTTTTCGAGGTCCATACCAACTTCACCGGGACGCGTCCGCACGTCTACCGCTTCACCCTGGACGATCTGCTCACGAACGCTCCCACGGCCTCTTGCGCCCTTCCGCCGATTGAGGTCCTGAGAGATGCCTTCACCGATCCCGAGCAACTCCGCCCCGAGCGCGCCGCCGCCCGCGTTACCGAATCGGCGGCGGCGGAGTTCGCCAAGCTCGCCACCAGTCTTGAGCAGCGCGGCCATGACCCTCAAGCCGTGGCTCATTTCCTCATGCGGCTGTTGTTCTGTTTGTTCGCTGATAGCATCGGCCTTCTGCCGGAACACCTATTCCGCCAAATGATTGAGTTGGACCGCGCCAAGCCCGCCAGCTTTACGCGCAAGCTCCGTCAACTCTTCGCCGCCATGTCCACCAGCGGGAACAGTTTCGGCGTGTATGACATTCACTGGTTTAACGGCGGCCTCTTTGCCGATGATTCCGTCTTCGATCTGACCTCCGCCGATATGGGCACCCTCCGCGCCGCCTCTGCGCTGGATTGGTCAACCGTGGAGCCTGCCATCTTCGGAACCCTCTTTGAGCGCAGCTTGGACCCTGGCAAGCGCTCCCAACTTGGCGCGCACTACACCAGCAAAGCGGACATTCTGCTCATTGTGGAGCCGGTAGTCATCGAGCCATTGCAAGCGCGCTGGCAAGCGGTGAAGGCGGAGGCATCGGCGCTGGCGGAGGCCGCAAAAAAGCAGCGCAAGGGAGCGGCCTATAACAAGCTCCGCGCTGAGATGCAAGAGAAGCTCTAT
Source organism: uncultured Occallatibacter sp. (assembly GCA_964396795.1). Taxonomy (GTDB): domain Bacteria; phylum Acidobacteriota; class Terriglobia; order Terriglobales; family Acidobacteriaceae; genus Telmatobacter. The sequence goes on from CAYNGB010000050.1 coordinate 4,125, forward strand.
GCGTGGTTGGAAGAACTCTCCAAGGTCCGCATTCTTGACCCCGCGTGCGGGAGCGGCAATTTCCTATACCTGGCCTTGCGCCGGATGCTTGACCTGTGGCGAGAGGTCTATCTCTTCAGCGCGGAGCATGGCCTTCCCACGCTGCTACCGCATCAGGTTCACCCATCGCAGCTCTATGGCCTGGAAACGAACGTCTACGCGCACGAGCTGGCCTCCGTGGTGGTTTGGATAGGCTATCTGCAATGGCTCGATGACAACGGCGTTGGCTGGCCTACAGAGCCGATTCTCCGCAAGCTCGATAACATCCAACACCGGGACGCGATTCTCGCCCATGACGCAGAAGGCAAGCCGGTAGAACCCGCGTGGCCGGACGCAGAATTCATCATCGGCAATCCGCCGTTTCTCGGAGGTGGCTTTCTTCGCCGGGAACTCGGGGACGATTACGTTGAGCAACTCTTCGATGTATACGACAATCGGGTGCCTCATTTCGCAGATTTGGTTTGCTACTGGTTTGAGAAGGCACGAGCACATATAGAAGCAGGAAAGACAAGCCGCGCTGGTTTGCTCGCAACGCAAGGCATACGGGGTGGTGCAAACCGCAAGGTGCTTGAACGAATTCTCGACACTGGCGGCATCTTCATGGCTTGGAGTGACCGGCCCTGGATTCTTGACGGCGCATCGGTGCGCGTCTCGATGGTTGGATTCGATAATGGCACGCAGACAACTCGGATGTTGGACGGCAGCCAAGTTTCTTTGGTTCGCGCGAACTTGACGAGCAAGGCTGAAACAACGTCTGCGATTGGTCTTGCAGAGAACTCGGGGATTTGTTTCATGGGGCCGTCCCCAAAAGGTCCATTCGACATTGACTACGAAACAGCAAAGCTGATGCTTGACGCACCACAAAATGTCAACGGGCGGCCCAATGGTGACGTTGTACGGCCTGTTGCGAGCGGTATTGATCTAGTTCAAAACCCGCGACGGAAGTGGACGATTGACTTCGGATTGATGACTGAGGAGGAAGCGGCCCAATACGAGAGGCCTTTTGAGTATTTGCGGGAAGTTGTGTTTCCCATTCGATCTAAGAACCGTAGAGCGTCCTATGCCGCGAAATGGTGGCAGTATGCTGAGGCACGACCGGGTATGAGGCGCGCGCTAATTGGAAGGCGCAGATTTATTGCAACCCCCGAGGTATCGAAGCACCGCATCTTCGTGTGGGTGGGATCTGATACGCTTTGCAACCAACAGACCCTCGTCTTTGCTCGCGACGATGATTATTTCTTCGGCGTGTTGCATTCCCGTGTGCATGAAGTCTGGGCGCTGCATATGGGAACTGCGCTGGAAGATAGACCACGGTATACGCCCTCTTCCACCTTTGAAACCTACCCCTTCCCCTGGCCGCCGGACCATGAGCCACAAGACTCACTGCTGGTAGAGGCCATCGCAGAGGCCGCCCGCGAACTGGTAGAGAAGCGGGATGCTTGGCTCAATCCGCCGAACGCCAGCGCGGAGGAATTGAAGCGCCGTACCCTCACGAATCTCTACAACGCCCGCCCGTCCTGGCTGGTGGATGCACATCGCAAGTTGGATGAAGCTGTCTTCGCCGCCTATGGCTGGCCTTCCACGCTCACCGATGCCGAACTCCTGGAGCGCTTGCTCGCCTTGAACCATGAGCGCGCCGCCGCTTCGCAGGGATAGGCACCGCTGGCGCTTGAGGGGCACTCACCGCCGCTGGTGCAGTCACTGGCGGGGTGACGGGCCGGGAAGAGAATAGAAGCATCAGGAACAGCACCAGCGCCGCACCAGCAATGAACGCTAGCATCAGTGACAGGCCATTCCCCGTACTTTGTTGCTGAGGCGTGCCAGCACTGGGAGCTATACTTCCCGATGCCGCCTTACCCTGGCTGGCATACGTCCGGTTGTAGAGGCCTGTTCCGGGGATGGAGGCCGCCGTGTACGACCTGCCCTTGGCATCCGTGCCAACCCGAAAGCCGCGCACACCGATTGAGGTCCCTATACCTGACTTGGACAGGTTCAAGCGGAGCGGTCCAAGTTTGATGCTCTTGCGAAAGCGCCATGCCATGTCCCGGCAATTCTACCCCCGCTCTCCTCACCAGAAGCTCTCAGACTTCGCAAAGCTTTTTCACAGCTTTTTACCTAAGTCTTTTAGAATGAGTATTCGGCTATTTTCTCTAACGAGAAATTGACGGCCCTAGAAAATAAAGGGCTTACGCCTTTCCTTTGAGATTTTGTAGGGCGTTTGTATGGCGCTTGTTTACCACTCGTGAAAAGCAAGCCCGAAGCGGCCTTTTGGTACTCCTAAGGCCTTGTTTTTCGCTCACGGGTCCTTCCCCACCTCGTCAATCTACGGGTGACGCGCCACCCCACCACCCCTCTAGCGCCAGAATTGGTGACCCTGATTTCCGTTTCCGCCGATTCGGCCTCTGTTTCGCGTTAATTGACTGAAAACAATAAACAGGCCAAGCGGAACTCGCGGAACTCAATCCCTGTTTGCGGCGTCTGGTGGGGGGATGGAGCCTCCCAAACCGCGCCGATCTGAGAACCCCTGCCAGAAGCCGTCACGGCCAGACCACCAGCACAGCTCCCCAGCTCCGGGAGGGCACCAGCACCGGGTAAGCTACCCCTCAGAGTGCGGCGGCGCTTTGGTGGGATACAGAGGCGGTTTGAGTCGCCAGTGAGTCGCCACAAAAGGCGCAATTCCTGAAAGACGCATGGATATTGGAGATTATTGAAATTTACACTTTCTGCATCGGAAAGTAGAGCGGCAGCCGCTAGTATTTGAACGCCCGTCGCGCTCGGTTGCCCTGACCTCCGGCCGCACTCCCGCTTTGCGCCAGGAGCAGACCGCGTCTCATGCTTGGACAGAAACTACGTTCCCTCGAGCAGCGGCCGGTTGAGGTTGGAGCCGTGGGGCGTTCACGTAGATCAAGTCCACCCTGGGGATTTCCTTTTCGAAGTAGTCTGGTCCAGGCATTTGAAGCCGTCTAAGATCGGCAAAGAGCCCATCCCTGCTCACGTTGACGACCTGAAACACTCCGGTTTGACCGAGAATTCGCACCCGGTCCCCCTTGTAGGGCCTTCTCATCACGCTGCTCATGCAACCATCATCGAATCATTCTCCCGCTCCCCCAATCCCCCGATGGGCTTGCACTCCTACCACTACCGGGTAGCGAATAAAAGGGAAACAAGGGGCTTTGGAAAGCTTTCTACGTTATCAACCTTCGCAATTTTGATCCCGGGCCGGGGCGATTTACCGCCAGTTTGGACACGAAACACCCTTCATATTGTGTCCAACGGACGGAACTCCCAGAACCGTGGCACTTCGCCGCTGCGCTACACTGTCACTCTCGGTCAAACTAAGTGCCGGGCAGTTCTATACTTCACTGGGACTGCCAGGTGCAGTTTGGAAGAACAGGGAAGATCACGTCGTTGGGTGAAGGCCGGTGCCTGCCATGGATGCTCGCGAATTGAATAGATTGGAAGGAATCTTTACACCGCTTTTGGTTCCGTTGGACGGGCAAGGCCAGCTCAACGAGCTGGAGTTCCGCCGTTTCGTCTCTTGGTTGATCGAGAGCGGAGTGCATGGCCTCTACCCGAATGGTTCAACCGGGGAGTTTACGCGCTTTACGCCGGCAGAACGGCGCCGTATTGTCCAGGTGGTGGCGGAAGAAACTGCGGGCCGCGTGCCCATCCTGGCGGGCGCCGCCGAAGCCAACGTGAACGAGACTCTCTCAGCGTGTGAGGCCTACGCGGAGATGGGTGTGAGAGCAGTCGCGATTGTGGCGCCATTCTATTACCGGCTGGGTCCGGAATCGGTGTACGCGTACTTTGCCGAGATCGCTCGCAACTCGCCGATCGATCTCACCTTATATAACATTCCGATGTACGCCAGCCCCATCGATGTGGCAACCATCCAGCGCCTCGCGGACGAATTCCCCAGGGTGATCGGGATCAAGGATTCCTCTGGCGACCTGGCATTTATGATGCGCATGATTTCAGCGGTACGCCCGCTGCGTCCGGACTTCACGTTCCTCACCGGCTGGGAAGCTGTCCTCGTTCCGATGCTGATGATCGGCTGCGACGGTGGCACCCATGCCACCAGCAACGTCGCGCCCGAGATCACGCGCAAGATGTACGATCTGTTCCGCTCCGGAGACCACGTTGGGGCTATGAAGTGGCAGTACCGCCTTCTCGAACTCTTCGACGTCATGCTCAATTCCTTCGAATTCCCCGACGGATTCCGGGCGGCGGCTGAGTTGCGCGGCTTTCACTTTGGGCGGGGACGGCAGCCCTTGACCAATTCACAGCGTGTCGATAACGCGGCCCTCAGTTCCGTTCTGGAGTGCATTTTGGCTGACTTTGAGCTGGTGAACCCGCCGGCTGCCGGCTGCCGTGTGCGCAGCGGGAATATCGGGAACGACAAACTGGAGCAGGTGGTGGTCAAAGTCCTCCACGAGCTCAAAGATAAGGGTGTGTTCTAATCGAAGCCCTCGCACTGATCGAAATTGGCGGCTGGTCGCCGGCCATGGTGGTGCTCGACGCCATGGAGAAGTGCGCCCATGTCCGGGTACTCGAGACCGAGCTGAACGACGCTCCCGGCGTCTGCATCAAGCTGCACGGGCCGGTGAGCGATGTGGAAGCTGCCGCGCGAGCCGCAGAAGCAGCCGCAACCGCTATGCAGATGCCCATCATTGCCCACGTGATAGCGAACCCATCCGAACAAGCGCGTGCCGCTTACGAAGCGGGGCAGGATTACAGCCCCCTCATCGAGCAGGCAACAACTCAGAGACCGGAGAATCCTATGAGCGACCAAGCGAACTTTGCCGTGGGCATGATTGAGACCCAGGGCTTTACCGCCGTATTTGAGGCCATCGACACTGCTTTGAAGACCGCGTCGGTGGAGGTGCTGGCGCGGGAGAAACTTGGCGGCGGGTATATCACGGTGGTCATCAAAGGGGATGTCGCCGCGGTGCGTGCGGCAGTCGAAGCGGGAAAGGCCAAGGTAGAAGGTCTGGGCCGCCTGGTGGCGGCGCACGTCATTGCCAGTCCCAGCAAGGGCGTGCTGGCGCTGCTCCCCAAGTAGCTTTATCTCTAGCGAAGCGACAAGGGCAATCCTCGGCAGAAATCTTGTTATGCGGCCAATGTTCCAATGGCCTCGACTAACTTATCCAAGTCGGCCAGGGTCGTATATACATGCGGAGTTATGCGGACGCAGCTGATGTTCTCCCAGACAATCCCTACTGCATGAATCTTGTATTGGCTGAACAGGGCGGTATTCAGCTCCCCGGGAGTCATGCCGTCGATAGTTACTCCGCAGATAGCGCAGGAGTATTTGGGATTCAGCGAAGTATGCAGTTTGACCTTGGGGATTCCCCGCACTCTTGTGGCCCAATAGTCCTTTAGATAGCGAATGCGCTCTTCCTTTCGCTTGCCGCCTATCCCCTCATGAAAGTTAATCGCCTCTCCAATTCCCTGCTCTATAGGAAAACTGCGCGTACCCAGGGATTCGAATTTTCGAATGTCGGCGCTGTGCGGCGTGCCGTTGCAGGTCAGCGGCCATAGCTTCTCGATCTTCTCGCTTTTCACCCACATCATTCCCGACCCAATCGGCGCGGAGAGAAACTTGTGCAGGCTGGTGCCAAAGTAATCACAATGAAGATCGGGAATCTTGAAGTCCAGCAAGCCAAAGGAATGAGCGCCGTCCACAATTACTTCAATGCCTCGCGCATGCGCCATGTCGCAGATCTTCTGTACGGGCATAATCTGTCCCACCCAGTTGATCATGTGGGTCACGTGCAACAGCTTGGTCCGGGGTGTGATGGCATCTTCGAAGGCCTTCACAATCTTTTCGTCATCTTCGATGGGAAAGTCAAAGCTGATCTGCTTGTAGACAATGCCGTCCCGCTCCGCCCTTTGCCGGTAGGCCTGGATCATGTTGGGATAATCCTGCCTGGTGCCGATCACCTCATCGCCGCTCTTCAAAGGAAGCCCATAGATGATGGTGTTCAGCGCTTCGGTCGAGTTCCGGTCGATGGCAATCTCGCCCGGATGCGCGCCGGCTAACTTGGCGAGCTTTTCGCGCAGGGGCTCCCGGCCCTGGTCTAGGATGCTCCACATGTAATACGAAGGACCTTCGTTGGCCAATTGGTTATAGCGCTCTACCGCCTGCTGCACCACGATCGGCGATGGAGAAACTCCACCATTATTCAGGTTGATGAGATCCGGGTTGACCGAGTAGGCCTGTTGAATCACGCTCCAGTAGTCTTCATTCTGGGCCGCAAGTTCGGCGCTCAGGTGGCAGACTTTGCCCGATGCAGCCGCCCAATCGGCTGCATGTGCCTGGTGGAATAAGCTGTTGACCGAAAATGCACCGGCCAGTGTCGCAGCCTGCTTGAGAAACGAGCGCCGTCCATTTGGATGCATAGAGAGCAATTTAGGCGTTTGCACGCAGACGGCGCAACTGCAAAACAGGATGAAGGCAGAGAGGGGGTTCCTGCCGAAGATGAAGGCGATAGACGCTCTTGCAAGTCACCCCCTTTCACGATCCCAGACGAATCAATGACTCATATATTATGCATATTGACTATTTATACGCAATATAGCTAATATATTAGGCATGATCGCGCTGGACGATATCGGGAGAGAAATCGCGAGGGTGCGCAAAACGCGCCGACTCCGCCAAGTCGACCTGGCCGCTCAGGCGCACATCAGCCGGGCGACAATCGACGCTCTTGAAAACGGTCGCGCAAGGGATATTGGCTACTCCAGGCTGGCGCGAATTCTGGCAGCCCTCGGCCTGGAAATGCGAGTCGGTCCTGTCGCTTCCCGGCGGCCCACACTCGATGAGCTCCTGAAGGAGCGCGCAGACGATGCTTAAAATCTGGACCGATGGACGCGCGGCGGGCCTTCTGGACCGGAGGGGCGAACGCGGCAGCACATTCGTGTACCGCCCTGAGGCTCAGGCCGGTCAGGCGGTTTCCGTTACCATGCCTGTCCAGCTGGCTTCCTGGGATACGCCTTTCGGAATCGCACCGATCTTCGAGATGAACCTGCCGGAGGGCGCACTTCGAGAGCGGTTGCGCTTGGCGTTTGCCAAGGCTACCGGCGCCTTCGACGAGCTGGACCTGCTGGGGATTGTCGGACGGTCTCAACTGGGCCGGGTTCGATTCACTGGCGAAGACGCCCAGTTGGACGAAGGCGTGCCATTTCAGTCCGTAGACGAGATTCTTTCCAGCCGTCGCGGAGGTGAATTGTATCGATTCCTCATCGAGAAATTTGCGAACTATTCCGGGATCAGCGGCGTGCAACCGAAGTTCCTGGTGCGCGATGAGAGCGCAATCACCGCGCACACCGCAACCAAGCGAACTCTGTCGCCGTCCTTCCGGGGAGCGACACATATCGTCAAATTCTGGGACCCGGCAGAGTTTCCCCAATTGGCCGCCAACGAATTCTTTTGCCTGAAGACGGCGGAGCGTTGCGGCCTGCAGGTTCCGCCCTACCGGCTGGCGGCGGATGGAAGCGCGTTGGTGATGGACCGGTTCGATCTTCGCGACGACGGGACCTACCGCGGTTTTGAGGACTTCTGCGTTCTCAATGCGCGACGGACCGATGAGAAATATTCGGGTAGTTACGAAACCGCGGTGTTGAAGCGATTCCAGCAATACGCCAACTCGCCGGCAATCGTGGAAGAGAGCTTGAGCCTATTCACGCTGATTGTCCTGAACTGTGCGATTCGCAACGGGGACGCCCATTTGAAGAACTTCGGCATCGTTTACGACGACGTGGAAGGCGACGCGCATCTGGCTCCCGTTTACGACCTTGTAACCACCACCGTCTACATCGCGCAAGACCGCATGGCGCTGACATTGAAAGGCACGAACGAGTGGCCCTCCGCAAAGAACCTGATTCTGTTTGCCGAGCAGCGCTCGCTGGGAACGCGCCAAATTCTCTTGGAGCGTCTGGAACGCATCGCGGATGCGTTGGCCGACACGGAAAAAGATCTGGAAGCATATGGGAAGGAGCATCCCGAGTTCGCACCCATTGGGCAGCAGATGGTGGAACAGTGGGATACGGGGCTCAAGACTTCTCTGTCGTTGCCATAGCGCCTACTTCCCGCTCGTCAGGTTGCGAATGATATCCGCCTCGCGCTGGCGATAGGGCGTCCCGTCAGGGTGAAAGACGTCGTGGAACCAGATCGGCGGCTGCTCCAGCACATACGGGTGCTGCCACGAGTCCCATGGCAGCCACGTCTGGCTCTTGCCGGCCACCAGCCCCCAGTTGATCGCGGCCACATGATGCTCACGGGCGATGGGCAAAATTGTGTCAAAGGTGCTGCCATTGCCGCGGGCCATGTATTCAGTGCACAGCAGCGGGCGGTGGAATTGCTCCAACTGCTGGATGCTCTTTTCGAAGTCCTCAGGCCAGCCGTAGTTGTGAAAACTGATCACGTCGGACTGCTCAATCTGGATGCGCGCCAGGGGAGGCATCGCGGCCAACGAACTCCAGTCGCCGTGATACAGGCCGCTCGTCAGCGGCTGCGTGGGATGCTTGGACCGCGCCCACGCAAAGACCTGCGGCAACAGGCCAAGGATGATTTCATTCTTGTTCCGGGGATCGCCTTTGGCATAGGAGTCGTCGTTGCCGTTGTCGGGCTCGTTCCACAGGTCCCACGCCAGGATGCGTGGATCGTTAGCAAAAGCGCCAACCACGCCCTCGACGTAGTGCTCCAGGCGCGGATACTGCGCCGGGTCGGCCAGGATTTCGGCGCCCGGAGCCTGCACCCAGCCGGAATTGTGCACGCCGGGGATCGGTGGATGCTGCGGCCCGAGCTTCGGGTGCGGATCCCAGCAGGAGTCAAACAGCACGAACACCGGCCGGATGTGGTGCCGCGCCGCGATGCTCAGAAAGTCATCTATGCGTTTGTCGAAAGCCTTCGGATCCTGCTCCCACACCAGGTTGTGCAGGAAGACACGCATGGTGTTCATGCCGATGCCCTCGGCCCATCCCAGTTCGCGGTCGATCGTAGCGGGGTCGTAGCTCTCCGCCTGCCACATTTCAAGCTCATTGATGGCGGTGGAGGGCAGGAAGTTCGCGCCCACCGGCCAGGGCTGCTGGGCATACCAGGCATTGGCCTGGGCTTCGCTCCAGCGGGCCGGTGCGGCCACGCCCGCCTGGGCAAGAAGACCGGGAACGAATGCGAGCAACAGCGCGAGTAAGACAGGCCACCGGCCGGATTTTCCGAAACGCAGGTTCATCGGGTCTCCTTGCATATGCGGGAAGGAGAATTTTACTGTGCCGGGGCAAGATGCGTCGTGCCGGGTGGCTTGCCTAAGACTGAGGGGCCGCTTCATCGACGGCGCGGCGCAGTGCCGCTTGTGCCAGCAGGCGGGTAGAGTCGAGCGTGGGCAGCGGCGAGTTTCCGTCGTTCATCAGCAGCGGAATCTCGGTGCAGCCGAGCACCACGGCGTCGCAGCCCTCCTTCTTCATCCGTGTAATGACCTGCTGGTGATAGGCAACCGCCTCAGGCTTGAAGACACCGCGCACCAGCTCTTCCATGATGATTCGATTGATCTCTTCGCGTTCTTCGGCACTGGGACGTGCAAAGTGGATTCCACGCGCCGCCAACTTCCCGGGATAAACCTCACTTTCGACCAGCCATCGGGTTCCCAGTATTCCGACGCGCTTGAAGCCGCGGGCGGAAGCCTCGGTGGCGACCACCCTGGCGATATGCAGCCAGGGCAGCGGTGAGCGAGGCTCGACATACGGCAGAGCCTGGTGGATGGTGTTGTCAGGGCAGATAAGAAAATTTGCCCCGCCCCGTGCCAGCTTGATGGCGGACGAGATCATCAACTCTCCCACCCCTTGCCAGTCGCCGCGATCGATGCATTGCATGTACCTGGCCAGCGAGTAGGTGTGCAGCGTGACCTCGGGATGGGCATAGGAGCCGAGAGACTCCGCGCCTTCCGCGCAAATGGTCCGGTAGCAGAGCGCTGCGCCTTCCGCCGAGCAGCCGACAATCCCGATATGACGCGCCATAGCTCGATTCTACAGAGGCGGCGCCTGTGCATGCGCGTGGCCGCAGTCTTCCGTAGGGATTAGCATGGACGGTGCGAAGATGGGGCGCCGGCGCAGGCCGCCTGTAATTCGAAGGAGAACAGATGGTAACTCGCAGGGAATTTCTCGACACTCTTGCAGTGGGAGCAGCAGGGCTGGCAATGGGCTCAACTGCAAAGAGCTATAGCCAGATTCTGGGCGCCAACGAGCGGTTGAACTTTGCGGTGATCGGCCTGAACGGGCGCGCCTATGCGCATCTTTCGTCGCTTAAAGCCAACCACGACGCGGCCCGCATTGCCTGCGTTTGCGACGTGGAGAGCAATATCCTCGCCAAGTTTGCCGCCACCGTGCAGCAAGAGATGGGCTACGCACCCGCCACCGAAAAGGACTTTCGCAAGATTCTGGAGCGGAAAGATGTAGACGCCATCACCATTGCCACGCCCGACCACTGGCATGCCCCCATGGCCATCGCCGGTGTGCAGGCGGGCAAGCATGTATACGTTGAGAAGCCGTGCAGCCACAATCCCGCTGAGGGCGCGTTGCTGGTGCGCGCGCAAAAGAAGTACGGAAAGCTGGTGCAGATGGGAACCCAGCAGCGCTCCTCGCCCCACACCATCGATATCGTGCGCAAGATTCACGAAGGCTTGATCGGCAGAGCTTACTTCGCCAAGTGCTGGTACGCCAACACGCGCAAGTCCATCGGCTTCGGCAAGGAAGCGCCGGTTCCCCCGCAACTGGATTGGGATCTGTGGCAGGGCCCCGCGCCACGGCAGCCTTACAAAGACAACGTGCAACCATACAACTGGCACTGGTTCAAGATATGGGGCACCGGCGAGACGCTGAATAACGCTACCCACGAGGTGGATGTGGCTCGCTGGGCTTTGGGCGTGGATTTTCCCAACCGCGTCACCGCGTCCGGCGGACGATACCATTTCAAGGACGATTGGCAGTTTTACGACACCCTGGTCACCAGCTTTGAATATGACGACAAGGCGCTGGCGTGGGAGGGCACCTGCTGCCAGGGGATGAAGTACTACAACCGCAGCCGCGGGACGACCATCCTCGGCACCGAGGGCACGGTGTTGGTGGACCGCGACGGCTACGAGATTTACGACCTGAACGGAAAGAAGACCAACGAACTCAAAGTGGGCACCCAGAGCACATCCGCCGATCTGGTGGGACGAGACTCCATGACCGATGCGCACTTTGCCAACTTCATTGCGGGCATCCGCAGCGGCGAAGCTCTGCATGCCCCGGTTGCTGTGGGCAACGTCGCGGTGACCATGCTGCAGCTTTCAAACATTGCCTGGGAAGTGAATCGCGAGCTGCACCTGGACTCCGCGGACGGAAAGATCAAAGGCGACTCGCAAGCCATGGCTTTGTGGGATCGTGAATACGAGAAAGGTTGGGAGCCACGGATATGAAAAGCACTTTGTCACGCCGCAGTTTTGTAGGTTCCAGTGCGATGGCCGCAGCGGTGTGCGCCGCGTCAGGCGCGCGGTCTGCCCTTGCGCAGCTTTCAGAGGCCGGCGGCGCGTCATCTCCGGTACGCCTTGGCCTGGCCAGCTACACCTTCCGCAATTTCACTCGCGCGCAGTTGATCGCGTTCATGAAGCAGCTCAACCTGACCGAGTTGAATGCCAAGGACACCAAGGACCATCTGCCCATGGCGCCCGACGAGGAAGCAAAGGCGCTGGCCGACTACGCCGCAGCGGGCATTCACCTCCACGCCGCCGGGACCATCTACTTTCCGAAGGACGAAGACGACGATATCCGCACCAAGTTTGAATACTGCAAGCGCGCGGGCATCAAGGTCATCGTCGCCGGAGACCCCGACCTTGCGACACTGCCGCGCATTGAAAAATTTGTGAAGGAATACGACATTCGCCTCGCCATCCACAACCACGGCCCGGAAGACAAAATTTATCACTCTCCGCTGGACGTGCTGAAGGTCGTTGGCAACATGGATCCGCGCATGGGTTGCTGCATCGATGTGGGCCACTGCGTACGCGCCGGAGTCGATGTAGTCAAGGCGATCCACGCCGCAGGCCCCCGTCTCTTCAACATGCACATCAAAGACCTGTCGGACTTCACTGAGAAAGAGAGCCAGGTCTCGGTAGGCCAGGGCAAGCTGCCCATCCGGGGAATCTTCGAAGCTCTCGCCAAGATCAGTTATCCGGGCTGGGTCGACCTGGAATACGAGATTCACGGCGACGACCCCATGCCCGGCGTCACCGAGAGCTTCGCCTACATGCGCGGTGTCCTGGCGGGCATGGGCTACGCAACACGCGCGTGATGCGTGGCTGGAGGTTTTTGGTGTCTCTTACTATGGAGTGAGTACCGTGAGCCCTTGCACCGCCATAAAGTGACGCGCATTGAACGTGGCCACGGTGTCGCCGCGTTCGAGCGCGGTTGCGGCGAGAATCATGTCATGGGAACCGGTCATCCGGCCGCCTGACTCAAGCTCTGCCCATACCCTGGCGTGCTCAAATGCGGTCCGCCCGGAATAGGGCACAATTTCAAAAGTGGCGAAAACGCGTTCTAGAAACCGTTGCCGCTTCAAGCGATGCGCGCCCGAGGCGCGCTCCACACCGTGCCACAACTCCGCGACAGTAATCGCCGCCAGCTTGAACTCTTCCTGAGGATAGGATGCCAACCAGTCAAAAAGGTCGAACGCACCCCGCTCGGCCTCGATAATCACGTCCGCATCGGTCAGGATCGCCATTTTTCGGCCGGCGGCAGGATCTTATTGCGCGCGGCTTCAAGATCACGGCTCCAGACTGTTGCTTCTTCCTCGCCAAGATGAACATCTTTGAGCGCATCACGCAGAGCTGCGGCCAGCTCCCGCCCGGTTGTGGGCTTTCGTTCTTCGGGCACAATGCGAGCCACGGGCGTACCGTTCTTATGGAGGATGAAGGTCGTCTGCTGGTAGCGGGCGCGATTGACGCACTCAGCAAAATTACGCGCCGCCTCAGTCACGCTGATCGAGACCGTCTTCATAAAATCATATTATCAGATTTTACGTACGACCGCAACTCATTCTCCCGCCAACTGCTCCAGCAGCGCGTCGAAATCGGCCAGGTCCGCGTACTCAATGATGACCCGGCCGCGACCACTGTGGTCTTCAATGCGGACTTTCAGGCCAAGCGCCCTTTGCAGGCGCTCCGCTACTTCGCGAACGTTGGGATCGACGGGCGGCTCGGGCTTGGGCTCCTTTTTCGTACGCTCGGGGTAGAGCAGCCCCTGCACGTAGCTCTCTGTTTGGCGAACAGAAAGCGAAAGTGAAACCACACGCTGCGCCGCCTTTTCAATTCCCGGGTGCCCGTTCAGTCCCAGCAATGCGCGCGCATGACCAAAACTGAGCTCGCCGGACTCGACGCGAACCTGCACACTCTCCGGCAACTTCAACAAACGCAAGAAGTTAGATACGGTCGCACGATCTTTTCCGGTGCGGTGCGCCATCTGCTCCTGGGTCATGTGGAACTCGCGCGCCAACCGGTCGAATGCATGGGCCTGCTCCATAGCGTTCAGATCCTCGCGCTGCAGATTCTCCACGATGGTGATCTCCATCGCCTGCTCGTCGGAGACTTGCCGCAAAATTGCCGGGATAGTCTCCTTTCCGGCCAGTTGCGACGCCTTCCAGCGGCGTTCGCCCGCGATGAGCTGGAATTTGCCGCTGGCCAGGGGTCGCACCAGCACCGGCTGCACCACGCCGTTCGCGGCAATTGAGGCTGCTAGCTCTGCAAGCTGCGACTCGTCCATACGCGAGCGCGTCTGGAAAGGGTTGCGCTCGATCTGGTCGATGGGGATCTCGCGAGGCTTGCCACCTTCCGGTTCCGCAAGAGTTGGAGCAGGCGCGGCAGGGTGAACGCGCGGTAACAGAGAGTCAAGACCTTTGCCCAGGGCACGGCGCTTGGAGTCGGTGGCGGCGATAGTCATCTCTAAAAATCCTCTTTCCCGGCAGATTCGCCGGGCGTTGGTTCTATCTCAAGTTGCTTGAAAGCGGGCTGCCTGGGAAAGCGTCGGTCAGGAATAAGGCCAGAAACGAACCTCAGCCTTCGGTCTCTCTGCCTCGGCAGCCTTGCGCGCCGCGCTGCGCGGGCTTTCGATATGATTGCGCGCCATGTACTCCCCGGCCAGCTCAAAGTAGGCCTCGGCTCCGCGTGAGCGGGAGTCGTAGAGCGCCACCGGTTTGCCATGGCTGGGCGCCTCCGCAAGGCGGATATTGCGCGGAATCACGGTGCGGAACAGACGCTCGCGGAAGTACTCGCGCAGAGTCTCCGTAACCTGCTGGGCCAGATTCGTTCGATCGTCGTACATCGTCAGCAGGACACCTTCGATCACAACCTCCGGATTAAAGGCCGCACGAACTCGCTCCAGCGTTGAGACCAGCTCCGATATTCCCTCAAGTGCGAAGTATTCCGCCTGCATGGGCACTATCAGCGAGTCGGCGGCCACCAGGACGTTGAGGGTGAGCAGGTCGAGAGCCGGGGGGCAGTCGAGGACCACGAGGTCGTAATTGCCTTTGACCGGGGCCAGGGCTTGCCGCAGACGGACAGCACGGTCTTCCGCGCCGGCCAGTTCCACATTGGCGCCGGTCAGGTTCTTCGAACCGGGTAGCAGCCACAGCCGGTCAATCTCAGTAGGCAGGATGACCTGGTCTGCAGGCGAGTCGCCGGAGAGCACCTCATAGATTGAGTGCCGATTGTCGTCGCGAGCCAGGCCAAGACCGGAAGAGGCATTTGCCTGGGGATCGCAATCAACAAGCAGGACTTTCAGGCCTTCAAATGCCAGGCAAGCGGCAAGGTTGATGGCGGTTGTGGTCTTACCCACTCCGCCCTTTTGGTTCACAATGCCGAGAATTCTGCCCATGGCAATTCAGGGTATAGGGCGGAGGGGGTTGCGTGCAGAGAATGGGACTGTGGAGAACGTGGCAAAGCTGTGGAAAGCTTTTGGGGCTGCTTTGGGGGACCGTGGTCAAATAATTGATAAGCAAGAGGTTCGCCGAGGCGACTTTAGGGCGCACCCTCGGGCTGGGAAAAGGGCCATCGGTGGAAAACTTGCGCCACCTTTCTTCCGAATAGATGGTTCTGCAGAGCCATTTTGAGTTTATTTGGCTGGCAAATCGCGCCGAAATGGGGCTGAGGTTGCCACAGAGCGGCGGCTTTCCGCTCTCAGGAAGAATGGGAATGTTCCACGTGGAACAAGCAAGAACAATCAGCCGGGTGATCGGATTCATTCCCTCCTCGATGTTCCACGTGGAACACAGCGTAGATCAGGCTGGCGTGTTCTCTCGTGCCGCGATCGCCAACAGACGGTGTTCGCTGCCAGGCAAGGGAATCGGCGTGGACCAGGAGTACTCCCTGCCGGCCGCGGATTGGAGTGCGGCGAGTTCCACGCCTGTCGTCATCAGCGCCAGCCAGCCGCCAGGCCTCACAAGCACCGAGGCCGCCTGAACCGCCAATTCCATCCGGTCAACGGCACGCAGCACTACACAGTCAAACCGTGTCCCAATCGTCTCTGCCCGGCCGGAATGCACCTTCGCCGCAAGACCCAGCACCCGCACCGCCTCCTGAAGGAAGGCGGCCTTCTTGCCCCGCGACTCGGCCAGTGTCACTTGAATCTCTGGGCGGCATAGAGAAATGGGGACACCGGGGAATCCGGCGCCGGAACCAAAGTCCAACAGCGTGACGATTCCGGCTGGTAAATGCTGTGCGCACGCGATGGACTCCACGAAATGACGGCTCAAAATGCCATCCCGCTCGCGAATCGCAGTCAGGTTGACTCGGGCATTCCAATGCTGCAAAAGCGAGAGATAGGCTTCAAAGCGCTGCAACTGTTCTGCATCTAACGCCAATAGCCCCGCACCAACCAGCAGTTCATTTAGCCGTACCCCTGCGATTTCCGCCGCTTCGGACATGCTCCGCTCACTTTTCCGCGAGCGAATCTGCCACCCGCCGGGGCTCCCAGGCGCCTGCCGCCTGCACAAAAGCCGCAAAAATAGCACGGGAGAAAGGGCTCACGGTGTAGGTGCGCTCCGGATGCCACTGCACAGCCACGACAAACTGTTCGGACGAGTCGAGCTCGACGGCCTCTACCACACCATCGACAGGCGAAACTGCACTCACGCGTAGGTTGTCCCCCGCTCTGCGAATGGCCTGGTGATGGCTGGAGTTAACCTTTGGCGGCACAGCACCCGGAGGCAGCAACTTGGCGAGCCGCGATTCCGGCGCGATCTCCACCGGGTGCGCCTCGACCACCTCGCGTCCCAGACGGTGGTTTACCGGGGTCTTCAATTCCGTTTCCAGATCCTGAAAAAGTGACCCGTTGCGCCACACGTTCAGCGATTGCGCCCCATGGCAGATAGCTAGGATGGGTTTGTGCAGATTGAACGCGTCCTGAAGCAGCAGCTCATCGACCGCGGTCCGGGCGGAATCAGCCGATCCACACTCGGGGATTGGATCTTCGCCAAACCTTTGTGGATCTACGTCATAGCGGCTGCCCGGCAGCAGAACTCCCTGCACCCCAGCCAGCAGGCGCGCCACCCGGTCCTGTCGTTCGTGAACCGGAGCCACAACGGGCGTGGCCCCTGCGGCTTTAAGGGCTGCTAGATATGGCGGCAGCGACCGCAAGTTGTACTCGCTGTCGGTGCTCGTGGGCTCAGGGATCGCAATACGTATGGTCATGGGCAGCACCAGTGTAAGGCAGCACCATATCACTGCAATAGCGTCCTCTTAAATACTCGGCGTCCCTACCACTGAACCAAGTGTTCGGTGTCTTCTACGAGTACCACATCGTACTTCTCGATCATCGGCATCAGCACCGGTTCCAGCTCGCGCTTCCACAGCTCACCCTCGTAGAACCTGGCTTTCATCGGCTCACGCAAGTTGATATCCGGAAAGCCGCGCATGAAGAAGAAAACATCTGGATCATCCACCGACAGGAATGGACCCAGGATCTTCATGCCTATCTCTGCATGCGCCGGTATGGAGCGTGTGCGGAAAATATCAAGGAATTCTGTGCGCTTGCCAGGCCTGAGTTTGTAGGTTCGCATCTCGATCACCATACAGGAGTCCTCCGACCGCATATTCGCGTAATCCGCGCAGCGATGCAAGGGTGCACGATCAATCTGGAAGAGCCACGAAAGCAGGGACACTCTCGCCATCTCAGCGGATAGAAATCTCTCGTGATCGTCCCACATTGCGGTACCACTAAGCGCGCATTCCTGACTTGCCTGTATTGGTCCCCCTAGGTGTATCGTGGTTGCAAATGACACGCACACAGTTTTCACAGCTCCTAGCCTTCGCGACCCTCATTACGCTGGCCGCATCCCTTTCCGCGCAACAGCCCGCGCCGAAACCTGAAGATACGGAAGTGTGGACTCCGGTGCCGAAGATCGTCACGCCGGGCGTCACTAACGAGGCTCCCCCCTCCGACGCAATCATCCTGTTCGACGGCAAAAACCAGGACGAGTGGGTGTCGGCCCAAGACAAGTCGCCGGCCAAGTGGGTCGTTCACGACGGCATTTTGACAGTCAGCAAGGAACGCGGCGTCGGAAACATTGAGACCAAGCGGACCTTCAAGGACTATCAGCTCCACATCGAGTGGAGAATTCCTGAGAACATTACCGGCAGCGGTCAGGCGCGCGGCAATAGCGGTGTCTTTCTGGCCTCCACCGGCCCCGGCGACGACGGCTATGAGTTGCAGGTTCTCGATTCCTACAACAACACGACGTACGTCAACGGCCAGGCCGCCAGCATGTACAAGCAAAGCATTCCCTTGGTGAATGCGAATCGCAAGCCAGGCGAGTGGCAGAGTTACGACATCGTGTGGACAGCGCCAATCTTCAATGATGATGGCTCACTGAAGACTCCCGCGTATGTCACGGTCTTCTTCAACGGCGTGCTGGTGCAGAATCACTTCGAATTGAAGGGGCAGACGCTTTTCATCGGCAAGCCCTTCTACAAGAAGTACGACAGAGCGCCCATCAAGCTGCAGGCGCATGGCGACAAGAGCGAACCGCTCAGCTTCAGAAATATCTGGGTCAGGGAGATCAAGGAAATTAATTAACACACACGCGCACAGAGCCATGACAATCAATCGCCATGGCTCTCACCCGCACCTGCGATTCCTTCCAAGCTGACGCCAGCTCCTGCGTCTCCACGCATCTCGCGGGGAGTCTCGAAGCTTCTGATCCTGTCTTGGGCGAAAGCGGGGAAACAGGCTGCAATCAGGCTCGTCAGCTTCTTGTCACTTCAGCTTCCGCCAGCCATCCACGGCGCAATGCCTCTTTGGGGATTGTCGACAGGTACGGTTTGATATCCAGAATGGGTGTCCCGTCCAGCATGTCCAGACCGCGAACGTGAAGTGACCCCTTCTCGCGGCGCAGAAGCTCCACCACCGTAAGACCAAGCGGGTTCGGCCGGCGCGGAGATCGGGTGGCAAACACTCCATGGGGCCGGTTGTCTGCCGGAGTCCTTCCAATCAATTCGAAACCATCGGAACGGTCGAAAGCCCAGATGACAAAAAGATGCGAGAAGCCATCGATGTCGGTGAGTCCCGCTTCAAATTCAGGCAGGACCTCAAGTATGCCTTCTGCCTCGTGCTTTGCCCCCAAGCCCTTTGGAATTGCAGCCGTCTCTTGGTAGGGACTGCGCACGAATCCTATCGGTTGCAGCGTGAACATGTGAACCGGGACCTCCCGCCTTCTTTCAGCTTAATACTTTGGAACTTGAAGCATTCCGATCCACAGTAGATCCTTCCCCCGGTTTTCCTCCAGGAGTTTCGCCACATTCTCAGCCACACCTAAATCCGGCGCGTGGTAGCGAAAGGTCACAACTTCGTGACCGTACATGCATGTGATGTCCACACGAGTCCCCACAATCCGGTCCACTCTCCTGACCGTGACACTTTCCGGGGTGGATACAAAGGTCGCCGCCCGCGAATCGAAAGCTCCTGCACCGCCTTGAGGCGGCCAACCTGGTAATTGAGATACCTGCATACTTCTATCCTCCTGGAGACCTTATTTCTGATCGTACGCTGCATCCACGTCGCGTGCGCATAAGCGTCAATTTGCGCATTACTCTTGCGCGATATGCTCCAAGGGCGGTTTCAGACCTCGGCGTGGACTTGATTGCCGTCGCTGGCTTCGGCCCCTGAGGTACGGCCCGGCTCACGCAATTCGTCGATGGCCACCCGTAGGCGCTCGGTGAGTTCGTTGGTCTGCCGCACGGTCAATCCGGTAGTAGGAATGGGCTCTCCGGCAGTGAGAGTGAGCGGGCCGGGATATAAATGGCGTGTGTGAATAGGAAGCAGGTCAAAGACCCCGTGCAGCGCGATCGGCACCAACGGCACCTGGGCGCGAATGGCCAGGTAGGCAGCGCCGGAAAGGAAGGGCTTCAGCGCTCCCGTGGTTGTGCGCCCACCCTCAGGAAAGACAAAGAGCGGCATCCCGGCGCGCAGAGCCTTCACGCCCACACCCAGGCTCGACATGGTCGCATGCGGGTTGGCCGTATCGATCGGAATCTGGCCGGAGCGGCCCAGGTACCAGCCTATAAATGCAATCGGCCACAGTTCCTTTTTTGCGAGGATGCGGAACTGAAAGGGCAGCGCGGCAAAAATGACCGGCGTATCCATGTACGAAGTGTGATTCGAGGCGTAGACCGCGACCGGATACCTGCGCAGATTTTCCGCCCCGCGCACATTGAGCGAACAACCGGAACTCCACACCAGCGCCCGCGCCCACGCCTTGGCGATGCCGTGCTGCATCCGGCCGGACTTATCCACGAACGACACCAACAGCGAAAGTGAACCGCAAACAACCGTGATTACAGTCATGATGGGGATCTGAATCACGTTGGTGCGCCAGCGATGGAGCCGAGGCAACGGGTTGGGACGAGAACTCACGGCCGCACACCTGCCGGCTGCGGAATGGACGCCAGGAGCAGGCTGCGCGCCTCCCCCACTAGGTACACCGACCCTGAGATCACAATGATCCCACCCGCCGCACACCCCTGGGCCAATTCCAGGGCCTGGCCTACGGAGTCAGCGGCCACGGCGGGCGTCCCGGTCTGCGCGGCGGCCGCCAGAAGATCGTTCAACGGCGTAGCGCGCGGGCTGTGGATGGGTGCAAAGACGATCTGGTCGAAGAGCGGAAAGAGGATTTGTGCCATCTCCGTCACCGGCTTGTCGCGCAGGCAACTAAAGACGAGGGTGTGGGGCTGAGAATCGTCCCAGGCGTCGCGTAGCCCGGATCGCAGCGCCCAGGCCCCGGCAGGATTGTGCGCCACGTCCAGAATCCAGTCGACACCACCAATGGCGATGTGCTCCAGGCGGCCCGGCCATTGTGTCCGGCGAATGCCTTCAGCCAGTGCGTCCGCAGTGATGCAAAACCCATGGGAAGTCGCTAGTTCGACCGCTGCGGCGATGGCCAGTGCCACATTGCGCTGCTGATGCGCTCCGCGCAAAGGGGATGCCACTTCAACACTCGTGCCCAGGGCCTGCACTGCATAGGGGACGGACGTACCCGGGCCTTGCGGAGGCATGTAGGGCGCCGCGCTTACTCCCCTCACATCCAGCTCAGTGGCTACTTCGCCCAGAGCCCGGTTGGCGTCCGGGTGCTGCGGCAGCGTGATGAGCGTGCCGCCACGGCGAAGGATCCCGGCCTTCTCCCGAGCGATGGCCGCAATGGTTGAGCCCAGCCACTCCGTATGGTCAAGCGAAATGTCAGTCACCACAGAAAGCAGCGGATCCACCACGTTCGTCGCGTCCAGGCGCCCGCCCATACCCACTTCAAGCACGGCAATCTGCGCTTCGGCAGCCGCGAAGTGGAGAAAAGCCATGGCCGTCAAGGACTCGAAGAAGCTGGGCATCTGGGCCAGCTTTCCCTTCAGAACAAGATCCTGTGCAGCATCATGGACGCGAAAATAGCCAGCCGCAAAGGCGTCGTCGGTGATTTCAGTGCCGTCGATGCGGATACGCTCGTTAGGCCGCGCCAGGTGTGGTGAAGTGTAGAGGCCCGTGCGCAAGCTCGCCGTGGCCAGGATCGAAGCCAGCGTGGCAGCGGTCGAGCCTTTACCGTTCGTGCCGGCAATCAGCACTGAAGGAAAGCGCAGTTCGGGATGACCGAGCGCAGCCAGCAAAACCCTGATCTCGTCCAGAGAGAACTTGCGCCTCGGCTGGCCGGGCCTTGTGTAGAGCTCCGGCGCCATTGCGCTCAATTGATCGATGGCCGCCTGGTAAGACATGGAATGTTCAGTATAGAAGACAAGGAACAGAGATCCGCAGCCTAAACGTATCCACCGCAAACCTCCAATCGGCGGCAACTGTGCAGGACTCGTCCTTCTCAAACCCTTGTCCTGCTTGGTCGCGGACGCACTTTTCACATAACCGATCTGCTATTCACAGGGCTTTTTCGCGCCCCTGTGGGAGTCGTGGGAAAAAGGGGTCCTTACACCGCCACTCTCGACCGGTTTTCCAATTCCGCAGAATTGCACAGCCAAGATTTGGAAAACCAGAGCATCCCTCAATGCGGCTCCACTCAACAACATCGCCCCTATTTCCACTTTTCCTGCCTGAACTACGGGTACTACGGGAGTAATTAATCTTTCTTAACCCTTTTCCTCGAAGCCGTCGCGCATTCTTACTGAGCTGTAGAAACTATGGCTGGCAAGCCGACGACCTTCACATTTCCAGCGCTTGCGTCCAAGGGACCGAAAGAAGCCTCGGAATCCAGAATGAAGCCCTGTTTTCCACGCGCACTTGTTGCTGAAGATGAATACAATCAAGAGCAAGAAACGACAGCCGCTTCTGCGCGGGCGCAGGTTGATGTAGAGTGAGGCCAGCGTGGAAGTGGATTGATTCGGTTTTCTTTTCAGCAGAGTCCCGCCAAGGCGGGCAAGGGTGGGTTTATGTCAATCGTGGAAACTGAGGTGGAGAAGCCGGCCACGCAGGGGGCAGCGATGGAAATTACCGTAAGCCGCCAGGAACTGGTGAAGGAACTGACCGCCACGCAGAGTGTGGTGGAGCGCAAAACCACAATTCCCATTCTGTCGAACTTTCTCATCGAGGCTGAGGGCGACCGGCTGAACATCACGGCCACCGACCTGGACCAAGCCATTCGTACCAGCGCGGAAGTGAAGGTGAAGAAGCCTGGTGCGTGCACAATTCCTGCGCGCAAACTCTACGACTACATCAAGCTGCTCCCTGATGGAGACATCTCCATCAAGATGCTCGAAAACCATTGGGTGCAGATTCGTAGCGGGCGTTCGAATACGAAGATGGTGGGCATGGCGCGAGCCAACTACCCGCAGGTGCCCGAGTTTCCTGAGGTGACAGCGACGAGCATTCCGGCCGCCGCGCTCAAGACGCTCATCGCGCGCACCATTTTCGCCATCTCCAATGAGGAGTCTCGTTACACGCTCAACGGTGCACTGTTGGTGCTAAAGGCCGAGTCGCTGGCCATGGTGGCCACCGACGGCCATCGGCTGTCGTTCGTCGAAAAGGGTGGCGAGACCCTCGACAGCATCAGCGGTGAGAAGCGGGTGCTGATTCCGCGCAAGGCGCTCCAGGAGCTGCAGCAGTTGCTGGCCGTCTCCGACGTCGAAAAAGTGGAGTTTGCCGATGACGAGCACACGCTGTTCTTCCGCGTGGGCCATCGCACCTTGAGCACGCGGCGGCTCTCCGGCCAATTCCCTAACTACGAGGCGGTGATGCCGCGCGACAACACCAAGTTCGTGGTGGTGCGGTCGAGCGAGCTATCGGCGGCTATCCAGCGCGTGGCGCAGTTTGCCGACGAGCGCTCGGGCGCCATCCGGCTGCGTCTCGAAGGCAACGAGCTGAAGATCAGCTCCAACTCCGCTGAGTCCGGCGAGAGCGAAGACACTATCGATACGCCCTATGCGGGTGAGCCGATTGTCGTGGGCTTCAACTCCGGCTACATCATTGACTTCCTAAAATCGCTGGGCAACGAAGGCGAAGTGCGGCTGGAGTTCAAGGACTCCCAATCGGCCGGCCAGATTCGCCCCGAGGACCCCGACGCGGAATACAAGTCGCGCTATGTGCTCATGCCAATGCGCATCTGAAGAAACCAACGGAGGCAGCAAGGTACGACGGCCCGGCAGCGATGCCGGGCCGTCGTGTTTGTGGGGTATTTGAGAACAAGCAATGTTTGGTCGACCCGGGCCTCTCAAGTCGGCAGCCTTCAGATGCCCGCGTACCACGCGTAACCACCTTCAGGTGCCGCGGAGCCCAGACCCTTGCCAAAGCGTTTCACTGAGTCGGTGGCCGTGATGCGCGTAATGTATTTCACGCTCTTGTAGCCGAGTTGGCGGGGCACGCGCAGCCGCAGCGGTCCGCCAAACGACACAGGGAGATCGCCGTCGTTCATTCCCAAAGTCAGGAACGTCTGCGGATGCAGGGCATCGGCCATGTCGATGCTGTCCCACCAGTCGGGCTCGATGGAAAAGTACACGATATAACGCGCCTGTGGCAGGACTCCGGCCGCGTTCAGCACATTCGCCAGAGGTGTTCCTATCCACTCGGCGACATACGACCATCCTTCCTCGCAAGTCACCTCGGTGATTTGGTTGTGGACGGGAAGAGCTTTGAGGTCGGCGAGAGAAAAGGAGCCAGGCCGTGCGACCATCCCGTCCACCGCCAGCCGCCAGTCAGAAAAGCCAACGGCCTGATGGCGCTTGAAGGCATCGCTGGGCGGGGCGGTTGCGTTGGCGAACGGAACCTTGGAGATCATGCTGCGCGGGAATTCGCGGGCCAGTGAGTGCTTGGTCAAGAGCCGTTGGGCAGCGTAAGTGAGCGTTTCGCCGGGACCATAGATGCCGCGGCAATCAGGCGGGATAAGCCCGTAGCGCCGCACCAGGTGCGAAGCCGCAGCCAGCCCCGCCACGCCCGCTGTAGCGGCAAGGCCGGTGGTAATGAGCTTTCTGCGTGAGATGTTGCTCATGTGCGCTCCGAGGGCTGTTCCACACGCCCGGTAATCATGGCCCGCATGCGACTCCAGAATCCGGCCAGAACAATCATCGCGACATGGACGACAAGGAAGACCACGAGAAATCCAGACACGAAAAAATGCAGAGTACGCGCAGATTGCCGGCCTCCAAGCACGTTGACGGCCGCCGGTACCGCGGAATCGAAGGCCGGAGACAAAGCGAGGCCGGTCCAGATGACCAGGGGGAACAGAACGAAGATCACCAACAGGTATACGGTGCGCTGCACCACGTTGTACGAGCGGCTTTCTGCTTCATCGGGCGGTGCGCGGCGGAAGGTTTTTGCGAGCACTGCCCGGAACGCGCTCCACCTTCTGTCAGCCGGCGCTGGAAGCAGGTTCTTTCTGAAGTGAGCGGTACACACGCCTGCGACCCCGTAGACCAGGCCGGTCAGGACCAGCACCCACGCGGCCTCAAAGTGGAGATAGCGGCTCCAGCCATTCTGGTCCGGCATCACGTAGTTGTAGCCCGTGGGAACCGTACCTCGCGACGAGGGGATTGGCAGTGTGAACAGTGCAGGAGTCTCCGAGTTGCCTGTTTCACCCCAATAGAACCGCGGATGAGAGATTACGATCTCAGCGCCAGTGATCAGCAAAGCCAAAAAAGAAATTACGGTAATCCAGTGCGTTACCCGCACAAGCGCACTATGCCTGGGGGTCACCGAAACAGAGAGCGGGGAAGAGACTGGCACGCGGGGAGAATAGCATAATCCGAGCGCCAATCATCCAGAATTCTTCCCGGCTTGCTCGGGCGGTTCCTCACACTCTGCATGTGCGAAAAACCGCCCGCGGTTCAGACGATAAAACGCTAGGCCGCGAAGATGGTAGCCAAGTCCTGCTCCGCTGTGGTGATGGGCATCAGATTGAACTTCTCATTGAGAAGGTTAAGCACGCCGGGTGACAGGAAGGCAGGCAACGTCGGTCCAATACGGATGTTCTTGATGCCCAGGAACAGCAGGGTCAGCAGGACAGCGACAGCCTTCTGCTCATACCAGCTCAAGATCAGCGAAAGTGGCAGGTCGTTCACGCCGCACTCAAACACGTTGGCGAGAGCGAGGGCAACTTGGATGGCAGAGTAAGTGTCATTGCATTGGCCCACGTCGAGCAGCCGTGGAAGCCCGCCCAGTGTTCCCAAATCCATCTTGTTAAAGCGGAATTTACCGCATCCCAAGGTTAGGATGACGCAGTCCTGAGGAATCTTTTCGGCGAGTTCGGTGTAGTAGCTGCGGCCGGAGCGCGCTCCGTCACAGCCGCCTACGACAAAGAAGCGGCGCAGCGCGCCAGCCTTCACCGCATCGATCACCTGTGGAGCTACGCTGAGAATGGCCTTATGCCCGAAACCGACGGTGATCTGCTGATCATCGCCGTCCTGGGCGAAGCCGGGGGCCTTCAGTGCAGCGGCAATCACCGGGCCAAAGTCCTGGCCGTCGATATGTTGCACGCCGGGCCACGCCACGGGCCCGCAGGTGAAGATACGGCTCTTGTAGGTAGTGCGCGGCTCCTGAATGCAGTTTGAGGTCATCAGTATGGCGCCGGGAAAGTGCTCAAAGTCGCCTGCCTGATCCACCCATGGACCGCCGTAGTTGCCCGCCAGATGCTTGTACGCCTTGAGCTTTGGATAGCCGTGTGCCGGCAGCATCTCGCCGTGCGTATAGATATTGATGCCTAGGTCCTTGGTCTGCTCCAGCAGGGAGTAGAGATCGTGCAGGTCATGGCCCGAGACGAGGATCGCCTTGCCTTTCACAGCGCCAAGGCGCACCTGTGTCGGCTGTGGCGCACCGAAGGTCTCGTTATGCACACTGTCGAGCACCTCCATGACTTTGTAGTTGAGCTCCCCCACCGCCAGTGCCTGACCAACATACTCCTCTGCGGCGTGATCTGATCCGGACAGAAAGTCCATCACCTCGTGAATTTTGGCGAAGGTGGCAGGCGATCCGGCGCCGAGTGCGAGGGCATGTGCCGCATATGCGGATGTGCCCTTAATGCCGTACAGAACAAGCTCGCGCAGATTGGCAATCTCTTTGCCTTCAGTAAGAAACCGCGTGGGGAGAAGGGACTCGCGGCCCTGAGCAAGCAGTCCCTCCATGGATGCCGCGGGCACAAAGGCGGCGGCGCCGCCCAGTGCAACCGGAGTTTGGCCTGCGGCTTCACTGGCCTTCTCATAGAGGGTGCGGGCAGCGTCGCGGGTTGCTGCAGCCTGCCGGACTAATTCTGCGAGGCGTTCCGGGTCGAAGTTGACGTTGGTCAGTGTCGCGAAGATGGCCTGGATGGTAAATGCGTCAATCTCAGGATCGGCTGCGCCAAGAAGCCGGGCGCGGTGAGCGTACATCGAGATGCCCTTGACGGCGTGAATCAGCAGATCCTGCATTGTGGCCGTGTTTTCGTCTTTACCGCAGACGCCGATGGTCTGGCAGCCCTCGCCCTTTGAAGTTTGTTCACATTGATAACAGAACATGTCTGTTCCTTCCCTCAGATAAAGTAAGTTTGCAAGGTGAGAATAGATGGCATGTGCAGGGAGGCGAAGCGACTTAAGTCACTACGCGCGCAGCCGAGGCCTCCAACAGCATTGCGCGTGCATTGATGCATACTAGCCGCAGGAAGGCGCGGACAGCGCCGCAAACTCAGCTGTCCAAATGGAGGTGGATCATCGTGAAGCCCAGCAGAACAACCATCGTACTGTCACTCCTGCTATGTCTCGCCGGCTCACCTGCTCTTCCAGCGGTCGCGGCGCAGGCAGAGAGGCCCACCAGCACGCCTTATAGCGGAGATCTCTCCATCTTCGAGTACCCTGACCGCGATAAGAAGTTGCATGTGGACCGGGTAATGGATCTGCTTGAAATCGCGCCCGGAAAATCAGTTGCCGACATCGGCGCAGGATCGGGATGGTTTACCGTGCGGGCTGCGGCGCGCGTCGGCCCCAGCGGCACGGTATATGCCGAAGATATCAATCCAAAGGCGATCGACTACATCGCCCAACGGGCATCGCAACAGAAACTCGAGAATGTGCGCCCAGTATTGGGCTCGGTCGATGACACCAAGCTTCCGCCCAATAGCGTCGACGCCGTGCTGATCTTGAAAACCTATCATGAATTTGCGCATCCCATCCCGCTTATGCAGAGACTGAGGCTTTCGCTGAGGCCCGGAGCAAAAGTGGGCATTATCGACCGCAATGGTAATGGGACCGACCACGGCATCATGCCTGAAATCGTCGAACGCGAGATGGCGCAAGCGGGATTCGAACGCGTTGCAAAGTACGACTTCACCAAGACGGACGGCCAGGACTACTTCCTGATCTTCGTAGCAAAGTAGAGTCGTTTAGAGCTGATTTCATAAACCGGTTTTGAAAGCGCACGGCTTCACAGGCTGCTGAAAACCTCGATCCGGAGGGAGGCGGGGGTTTCACAGGCTGCGGAAAAACTCAATCTCAAGGCAACACAGGGGCACATAGCGTCAGGGCACGAGTTTACTCGTGCCGCAAATGCCGCCAAATCAACGAGGGCTTCAGCCCCTGAGGGACCGCTCCTACTAAGCTGA
The DNA here is from genome assembly GCA_964396795.1 of uncultured Occallatibacter sp. Taxonomy (GTDB): domain Bacteria; phylum Acidobacteriota; class Terriglobia; order Terriglobales; family Acidobacteriaceae; genus Telmatobacter. The sequence goes on from CAYNGB010000050.1 coordinate 31,732, forward strand.
ATTGCATAGATGCAACCAGTTGTAGCAGTTCAGCGCCATGTGCGCGCCGCGCCAGATACTCAGGAGTAGCTTCCAGAAGGCTGCGTTTCGCCCTGCAAGCCCCCTGGATTCGCTTTGAAGCGGGAGACGACTCGTCAGAGCAGTCAGGATCGCCGGAATAATCTGGATCGGGGGAAGGCCTCACTGCCCGCTTTCACTCGGTGCGCTTCTTGCCCCGGTTTTCCAAAACAGCTCTGCGATCTCCCACACCCCGAGCAAGACCAAGGGCAGTCCCAACCAGCGGCCCGGCCGATTGGCAGCCGAAAACCCGCGCGAACATTGACGCTGCCCTTGGAAAAGGGAAACATCGTCGATAAGCGTAGAATCAAGATATGAAGAATGAATGGCGCAAATTCAACCCTAAAGATCGAAATACTTATCCCAGAGAGAACTCCCGCGTGCAGTTCCAGTATGCGGATGGAATACAGATGTCCGGTGGGTACTTGAAAGGTCTTTTTCTTCATGGCGGTGCCATCTCAGCAACTGCCGTAGATCAAATGAAACTTTGGCGCTACGCGGAGTAGGCCAGGTGTTATTCGGGTGCTGCCGATCTGGCTTCTGGAACTGGTTGCAGAAACCTGGCTTTGAAAGGGCACAGCCTCAGCCGTGCCGCAAGAGACCAACAGGAGTTAGGGCTTTTGCCCCTGAGGGACATCTCTTACCAGGCTGAATTGCATAGATGCAACCCGCTGCACATCACAACAAAAGATGGTCATGACCCCACAGCCGTGCGGGTAACGCTGAAGTCAGCTCAGGTGGCTGAGGTCAGTTTTGCCGATACCACCCGGGCTGGAGCGATACAACCCCGGATCGCGTGTTAAGAAGGACGACCTGCAGACACAGCGCTTTCTGAGCCGAAGATTTGAGAAATGCGACGCAAAAGGTCGGCTGGATACACGGGCTTGGTTAGCAGCGTAAATCGGTGGCCGGCGCGCGCCGCCGCATCCATCAGGTCTCCGGTAGCTGCGTGTCCTGAAAACAATAAGACCCGGCAGTCTGGATAGATGCGCCGCACCTGGATTGCCAGTTCGGTACCACTCATCCCAGGCAGCATCACGTCGGTCAGCAACAATTCCGGAGGCATAAGGAGCGCTGTTTCAAGTGCCTCCTCCCCGTCGTAAACCGGAATAGCAGCGTAGCCGCTCAATTTCAGGATCTCTGCAAGTGTGTCGGCAATGGCAGACTCGTCGTCCACCACCAGGACCACCGGGCGATGCTTTTGTGAGCCGTTCGCCGGCACTGAAGCAGGGACATCCTTGATCGGCACGACAGGGAAATGAGATCTCGCGGTCATTGAAATTCTGCCTCCTCAGGGAACGCTAGCAGCATTTGCGCCATACGGGGAGTCTCTTTTCGATACGCATTAAGTATTTACAATCTGCTATTTATACGCATCATTAAAGGAGTGAGAACTCTTCGAGGAAGTCAAAAATTAGCTTGATTTCTTTACAACTCGTTAGTAGGCTGTTTCCCACAGGATAGGGTTACGTCAAATTAGCGATAGGTTAAGCGCACGTCGTCGATCGAGATTAACTTCCCCAAGGTAGTTCAAAATGGCGACCAGTTCAGACTCCAATTCCGCGCCCATGAGTTTTGAATCCATTCTCCAGGACGATGTCCCCAAGGGACGGGATGGAAAACACAAACAGATTGTATTGGAGTTACTGAGTAATATTGATAAGCTGGCAGTCGGCTCAGCACTCAAAGTCCCCCTTTCAGCCCTGCCCGACACGAAAGAGAATATCCGTGCGGCGCTCAACCGAGCCACACGTCAGAGAGGCATTGATGTGGCCACATCGAGCGACGAACACCATCTTTACATCTGGAAGATCGAAGCCGAAGACTGACACATCTCACACGGCATTCTTCGGCAGCGCTCCCAGCATCGGCCAGATTTCGCATCACGCTGATACCCCTGGGGGCAACCCGAGTCGCTGGAACAAGTGAGCTTTGCACGCATCGAAACTGCGTTGTGCCTTTCGTTTCGCTGCTGATTGCCAGAACAATGTCGTTGACCAAACTGGAACAATAGATTCGGCCACTGAACTGCCCATCAAGCGAGGAGGCCTGATGTCGAGATCAGCAAAGGTGTTCATCCGTTGCGCTGTCGCCCTGGCGCTCGCAGCAACTGTGCACGGTGTCTTGGGACCGCAGTCGTTGTACGCGCAGGCGCCACAGGCCTTGGCCGACGCGCGCGCCGCGTGCGCCTCTGACGTGCAGAAGCTGTGCGCCGGCGTGCCGTCAGGCGGAGGACGAATCATCGCCTGCCTCAAACAGCACCAGGCAGAAGTCTCGGACGGCTGCAAGCAAGCCATCGCCAAGGCCATGGGAGGATCCCGGAGTGACGCTAGTCCCGCAGCAGTCACCCCGGCCACGCCACCTCCGCCAGAGCCCAGCGCGCCCGCGCCGTCTAACCCCGCGCCGCCCAGCCCCGCCCCTAAAGTGTCCTCGTCATCCGCCGCCAGTCACGGAGCGGTCGCCGGCAAAGCGGCTTCGGGCTCTTACCTGCTTCTAAAGAAGGCGCAGATCATGGTCAATGACCCTGATTACGATAAGACGACGTCGCCGGCGATCGAGCTGTTGATTCCCAGCGACTGGGACTTCAAGGGTGCGGTCCATATGTACGGCGGCAAGACTGGTTGTTTCAGCGAGAGTTTTTCAGTGTTTTGGGAGGCCACGAGCCCCGATGGCCTCACTAAATTTCAAGGTGCTCCCAACTACGCCTGGCAATACTCCGACGACCCGCAAGAGCTGCACAAACTCACCGACCCCAACCGGCGCACGCACAATGGCAATAAGACTAACGATCTTTGTCCCGTGTCGAAACCGTTGAACGCAGAGCAATATTTCCGCCAGATCGTGCTCAGTGACATGAAGCCCGCAATGACAGTGGTGTCGGTCGAGCCGTTCCCCGCCCTCGAGCAGATCGTGCGCCAAAGCCAGGGACTGCCGTCAGCCGACGCCGGCAACGGCGGCGCTCGCGTCGACGCCATCCGGATACGGCTGGCCTTTCAAAAGGACGACAAGCCGATGGAGCTCTGGTACTCCGTGGCGCTCGTCACCCGGACCTATCGCGTCGGTCGAGGATTTCTTTACGATCTCCATGCCGTCGGCCAAGTCGCGTTGGGTGCGCCGAAGGGCGAGCTCGATGCCCACGACAAGCTGTACAAGGTGGTGATCGCCTCCATTCAGCCCCTGCCTCGCTATACAGCCTTTACAAACAAGTGGATCGCCAGTTACTACCAAACACAAGCCAATAAAGAGGCCGCCATGGACAAAATCCAGGCCGACCTCATCAACTTCGAGACCCAGACGTACTTGAACATGAGCGCCAATGCCCAGAGGGTTTCGGATATTGGCTTTCACGCCACCGACCAGAACCTTCGGGATGTGCAAACCTACCGCGATCCCTCCACTGGGCGCACGTTTGAACTGAGCAACCAGTACGGCCACGCCTGGCTCAATGGCGACAATCAGTACGTGATGAGTGATAGCGCTGACTTCAATCCGAACTCGGCGCTTTCCGGAAGTTGGAGTGAACTGCAGCCCGTGCAGCCCTAACGAGACTCACCGGCAGTTGCGCATCGTCGCGCTCTCCTCAAACAGGCAAATCGACTTTGAGAGCGGCCCGGCCAACTAGATCTGGGTAGGATTTTCGCAGGGTGCTTTAGTCAGTTGGGTGCCTTCCGCATTCATCGAGATAGCCCAAATGGGAATCGGCGCGAATCCTGAGAACCGCAGCCAGTGGGCTGGCGCTTGAAGATACAGAACAGGCTCTCTGAGATTGCGAGAGAGTTGTGGGCTACTCTTCCCTTTGACGAATCTTCGGACTCCCCAGAACCAGGTTAGTTCCGGTCGGTCGGCTACTCGGACTGCCGCGCTCCCGATTCCTGTTAGGATTTCAGTGCATGACACCCAGTCCCGAAGATCTGGCGGCGCAGTATGCGCAGATGAGTGAGACGGAACTTATGGAACTGGCTCGCTCCTACGATGGCCTGCTGGAAATTGCACAGGTGGCGTTGCGTGCGGAATTTGCGCGGCGCGGGCTTGAGCCGCCGCTGGTGGAAGAGCCGGAGGAATGGGAGTTCCGTCGCCTCGTGACGGTGCGGCGTTATCGGGATCTGGCAGAGGCATACGCGGAACGTTCGCTGCTGGAATCGGCGGGTATCCCAGCCTGGATTGCAGATGAGAATCTCGTCCGGATGGATTGGTTCTATTCCAACGCGGTTGGCGGTATGCGATTGCAGATCGACGAGCGCGAAGAAGCGACTGCACGGGAGATCTTGGAGGAAGGGGCTCCGGAGACAATCACGTATGGCGAGGAGGGGGTCTACGTCCAGCCAACCTGCCCAAAGTGCGGATCGGCTGAGATTACGCTGGGCAGCGGGACAGAGCGCGGACGTTCACTTGTGGCGCTCTACGTCTTGTCCATTCCAGTGCCACCGCGAGAGGCGACCTGGCATTGCGAGGCCTGTGGCGCACGGTGGGTGGATACGGGGGACGATGAGCCGCTCGGATAGCTTTCCCGCGATAGTCTTCATTTCTCATGCGTAGGGATTACCCCACCGCGGGCAGCCAGTCAGGATCGATCTGCGAATGCGGCAGACGGACCAGCCGTTGGATCGGCCTCATCCCCAAGGTCCATGGCTGCGATAAGACCGTTGTTCACCGTGAATACGTGCAGAACTTCGCTGTCCGATAAAACATCCCCTTGAAGGCTCTTGACGAGTTGGTGCACCCTGACGTGGACCTTGCCTCCGTCTCCCTCGGTGATTGCTATCGGTTCGACATGGGGATCGAACTCGCCCCATTGTCGAGTCCAATAGGCGCGGATCTCTTCCTGTCCGACCACTTTGCCTCCCTCTGAAGCCTTGGGCCAGCTCACGTCTTGCGTCATCAGTGCGAGTGCACCGTCGATGTCCCGCTTGTTGAATGCGGAGTACGCCTGCTCAATAAGGGTCTTCGAGTCTGCCATACAACCTCCTGCAACTCAGGACTCGCGCTGCTTTGCCGAAAATTAGCTACGAAGAGCGCACCATAGAGACACGGATGATTCGTTCCATTCTGTCAGGGATGTTCCGGCTGATACCGACAAGGGTACCCACCCCCCTCCCCCCTCAAAAGCACCGTCCGGAGGGGCCATTTTCAAGGCAACTCGCCTGCAATGAACAGCTTGAGAATTGGCCCTGTGTACTCATCGGTAAACAGAAACCCCCAATTTTCCCCTGTTTTTAGGCCGAATAGCCGCATTCCAGGCCCTTTGGAGCAATTACCACGTACGATTCGGCGAAAGCGACGCCACAATACCCACACCCCGAAATCTCTACCAGGTCAGCGTGACAGTGATGGTCTGCCACTCCTCGCCGGGCGGAAAGTGCAAAACCAGAGGCATCCACTTGCAGGCATAGAGATCGGCGTCACAATCTCGATATGAAACGTTGGCAAATTGTCTATCAGCCGCCGGGTCCGACGGCGGATCGGTTTGCACCTTCGGAATAAAATGGCCGTGCCGGATCAGACGCAGAATACCGTCGCTGTCTGCAAGCCCCTCAATATTGAGAGCCAGCTTGTGATCTGAATATTGCGAATGAAGCACGCGAAACTTGGAGGTTCTTGCGCCAGGTAATGCAGGGCGGTTTGGTGTTAAGTTGCTCACGGCTTCGATGAGATACATCTCTGGGTCTACATCGTCGATTTCGAGCGCCGGGACAGGAATCCGAAGACCAGTTTGCGGAGGAATACGAAGTTTCGCAGCCAGCGTTTCACCTATGGCTCCCGTTGTTGCTCCGGGAAGGTCGCTGCGCAGATGCCACTCGTCGCCATCTGTCGGACTCATGTAAATCTCAAGACGGTCACTCGTCTTCGTGAAGTAGAGCGCCGTTGTGCCACCGGGAATCTGAAGATTCATCACCTCCGCGTGATCCCAACTCGCCGGCAAATGCGGATTCACCGTGATGATCTTCTTCTGCGCGTCGATATCGATGCCGAAGAGGCCGCGCAGCGTAGGCGTGATGACCATCGCCGAGGACCACATCTGGTGACTGGTGCTGCGTCCAAAGGGGACAAAGAAGTCGCCGGAGAGTAGCTCGGTGACCGCGCCCAGATCCTGTGCGCGCGTCAGGTTGGCGTTCTCCATCAGCATCTGGTAGCCCACCAGCGGCTGGCCGCCGCGGTACTCGGCCAGCGCGGCCCAACCGGTAAAGAGCGGCCACACGGATCCCTGGTGATAGCTCATGCCGTCGTAGAACCTCTCGTCGCTGGCCACGTCACGCAGGCCCCAGTCGGTATTGAGCGTGTGTCCGGCAAGCTTGCGCAGGCACCCATCGGCGTGGGCAAGGATCGACTTGCCGCCGGGCAGGTACGTGTCCCACCAGGCCATGGCCGGGTACA
>CAYNGB010000051.1:0-37618 GCA_964396795.1 uncultured Occallatibacter sp.
AAGCATGGCCAAATGCCATCTCGATGAGTCGCTTGGCCTACCATGAGAAGGCTGGTCGCTGTCATGTAATCTGAGGCTTGGTAAGTTCATGGCTGCGATCTGCTCAACTCACCGCTTTCTTCACGAGCACGCCGATCCTTACCTCGTCGCTTGCGGTCAACTCTTTCAGCGCAAACGCGACCGGCCACACGGTTCCTTCGTCGAGGTTCGCTTTGTCGCTGAAGCCGAGCGTCGCGTATCTCGCCTTGAACTTGTGCGAACTTTGAAAGAAGCAGACGACATTGCCGTCCTTGGCGTACGCGGGCATCCCGTACCAGGTCCTCGGCGAAAGAGCTGGCGCGCTGGCTTTGATGATGGCATGAAGCCGCTGGGCCATGGCGCGATCCGATTCTGGCATCTCGGCAATCCTCGCAAGCACGTCGTCTTCCCCATCCGTCATTTTCGCGCGCGGACCTCGGCGCTCTTCAGCCTTTAACTCTTCGGCGCGATCCTTCATTGCGACACGTTCCTCGTCCGTGAATCCCTTGACCGCCTCGCTGGACGCGGTGGCGCTCTTGGCGGACTTCAGCGTCTCCTTCTTCGGTCTCATACAGCCTCCTTGTATACAACCTGATGCTAAGCAAACCAATAACAGGTGGGTGACCTATATCTTAACGATCGAAACAGAGCGCGACAATGAGTGCGCTAAGTCTCGGGGTCCCCGGCGACAGGTCTACTACGCTGGGTTGAGGATTCACTTTTGAGGCCTGAGATTGCACGTACCCCTCTCCCACAATTACGTAAATCTCCGATCTCGATTCATACAACCTCGCCAATCAACTTACCCACGGTAACAACTCGAATCCAGCATGTTGAGCGGCGAATGAACTCCAGGTTCACGACTCAAATCTGCTGCTCTCAAATGCCGTGCCTGCGCCCTGCATTTGTCCATAAGAATCGAACGGCCTTAGCCCGCGGAAATACCTCGTTGCTCTTCAGTCCTCGAAGAAAGATCGATTGCATTGCAGATTAATTCCTCTGCTCGCTTCACAATGAAATATAAGAAGAAGTAAGCTGCGTAGACTCTTCGCCGCAAGTGCGCTGTAAGTCCTTTACCGAAAGATTCTGCGGGCAACTCCAATGTTCTCATGAATTTAACGAACCACTATACTCTAAGTCCATTAAGATCCAGAATTTCCGCACAGAACAGGGGGAGGGGGTATCAACGCGAGGCCGCCGCAAACGGCCACTGCCCCAGCCTTCTTGCGCGGACAAGATAGATCAGCGTTCCGCTCGATGCAATGCCCGCCGCCACCGCCAGCCCACCCAGGGCATGGCTGCGATTCACCAGGATGAACGCAAATCCCGCCATCGCCGCCAACGGAGGCAGCGGATACAGTGGAATGCGAAAAGGCCGCTTCAGCTCCGGCCTTTGCACCCTCAGCACCATTACCCCCACGTGCTGCAAAAAGAACTGCAGCAGGATGCGCGTAACCACCAGCATCGTAATCACCTGCTGCAGGCTGAAAAAGCAGAACCCCGAGGCCACCAGGCCCAGTGCCACCAGCGATCGATGCGGAATGCCATGTCGAGGATGAACGGCCGCCAGAAAACGAAAATAGTTCCCGCTCTGTGCCGCCGCATAGGGCACGCGCGAGTAGCCCAGCAGCAGCGAAAACACTGAGGCGAACGCCGTCCACATCACCAGCGCCGCAATCGTGTATCCGGCCCACGTGCCGAATGCAGACCGCGCGATCTCTGCCACCAGTTGCACGCGCATCGTGGCGCTCTCTGCAACGTGCGCTGCAGCATCGCGCATTGAAGGCAGCGCAGCCAGGTTCATCAGCACGTAGAGAGTGGAAACAAAAAGCACCGACAGCAGAATCGCACGCGGAATCGTCTTTTCCGGTTGCCGCACTTCGCTGCCGAGAAACGTGATGTTGTAGTAACCCCAATAGTCGTAAGTGGTGATCAGTGTCGCCTGCGCCAATCCGCCCAGCGCGACTCCGACTGACAGCGTCGGCGATGCCGGCATATGCCAGCCACCTGTTGCCGCCGCATGCGCAAAGCCTGAAGCGATGACTCCCGCGAGCGCCGCAAGCACTCCCACAAATAGCACCCAGGCTGTGCCCGTCACCACACTGAGCCTGCGATACAGCAGCCAGGTCACCAGCAAGCACGCTGCGGCAGCGGCAAAGTTTGCGTAGTGCAGTGCCGGCAGCGCGGCAATCGGCGCTCCATCCAGCCCCGGCCAGAACCACGCCAGAAAACTCGACAACCCGATGCAACCCGACGCGATCGACAGTGGCGCGGAGAAGCTCAACTGCCACACGTAAAGAAAGCTCAGCCAATTACCGGCGCGGTCGGGGCCGTAGATCTCGCGCAGAAATGCGTACGACCCACCGGCGCGCGGAAAGGCTGCGCCCAGTTCGGCCCACACCAACCCATCAGCCACGGCGATAGCCGCGCCCAACAGCCATGCCCACACTGAGAGCCGGTAGCCCGCCGCCGCAATCACCAGTGGCAGGGTAATAAAAGGCCCCACGCCGATCATCTCCAGCATGTTGAACAAAACCGCGGAGCGCAGTCCGATGCGCCTCTCAAGAGATCCGCTGGTGTCTGTTGTCGCGTTGCCGGAGATGGATGTGGAAGGGATCATTAAGCAGCAGTGCTGCACGGATTGTACACTGACGAGAAGTATGTATCGCTCTCTGGGAATCCATCGTACAGCACTGGTTGCGTCTCTCGCGGGCATCCTTCTGACCGGCGCCGGCGCGTTCAATTTGTGCGCACAGCAGCCCGCATCCACGACTGCCGCGCCCCCACCGCTTCCTTCCGCCGAGCCGTCCGACGTTGCCATTCCCTTGCCGGAAGACCGCGGCCAGGCCGCGCTGGAGCAAGCGTTGAAGCGTCTCCGCACCACCGCCAGCGTGATGATGATCGTGGCTCACCCCGACGACGAGGACGGCGCGCTGCTCACGTATTTGTCCCGCGGACTGGGCGTGCGCGCTACGCTCTTCACCCTCAATCGCGGTGAAGGCGGCCAGAACGCCATGTCTGCCGACAGTGACGATGCGTTGGGCATCATCCGCACCAATGAACTGCTGCGGGCTGGTGAGTTCTATGGCGCAAAGCAGATGTGGGGCACCGAGGCGGACTTCGGTTTCTCCAAGACCCAGGAGGAGGCATTCGCCCGCTGGGGCCATGATCGTGTGCTCTATGACGCTGTGCTGGCGGTGCGTCGCGAGCGACCGCAGATCATTGTCTCCACTTTCGTCGGCGGCATCACGGATGGCCACGGGCAGCACCAGGTCTCCGGTGAGATTGCGCAGGAAGTATTCAAGGCCGCCGGCGACCCCGCCGTCTTCCCCGAGCAATTGAAAGACGGCCTGCAGCCCTGGCAGCCGCTGGCTGTCTACTCCATGGTTCCTTTTGCGCCGGTTACTGAGAAGGGCATGTTTGACTACGCCACCGGCAAATGGGCACCCGCCCGCTTCCACAACTACGCCACGGGCGAGTGGATCACCGGCGTGCCTTCGACCGATGTGACAGTTCCCGTGGGCACGCTGGACCCGGTGCTGGGCCGCAGTTACGTACAGATTGCGCGCCAGGGATGGGGCGAGCAGAAGTCTCAGAACGGCGGCGCCAACCCCACGCTCAGCGGACCCGGTACATCGCGCTATCACCTTTGGGCAGTAGCCACGGTTGCAAAGGCCGGCGCGGGCACCAAGGCCGGCGACACCGACCTGTTTCACAACAGCAGGGTAAATATCGACACCAGCATCACAGGGCTCTCCCGTCTGGCGACGGGCGGTGCGGTTCAATGGCTCACTTCGCCCTTGCACCTCGTGGATGTTAGCCTCCAACATCTCCATGCCGACATCCTTGGTGAGCACAACCTTGGTCTGGCTCATCAACTGGCACCCATCTACCGCCAAACCCTCACTCTCCGGGCACAGGTGGCTTCCAGCAGCATTGATCCTGAGTCCAAAACTGGTCTGCTGCTGGAACTCGACGCCAAGATTGCCCAATTTCAATCCGCTCTGAAAGAAGCGCTCGGTCTGGACCTGATTGCCTTCAGGACCAATGACACGCGCGCACAGACTGGCGGTTTTCGCGGCGATTCGGCCGACGAGGCCCCTCGCAGCGTTTCACCGGGCGAAGAGTTTCGCGTCCGCGTCCATGCGGCGCAGGCCACGGCGGAAACTCATTTGGAGAAAGTCTGGCTCGAAAGCCGCAGCGGCGACCCCTGGAAGATTGATCAGCCCACTACTACCATCGACCCCGCTGCCCCTACCGCCGATCCCATCTTCCGCGTGCAAGCCGCCGAAAACGCCGAATCGACGCAGCCTTTCTTCACTCGCCCGTCCATCGAACAGCCGTACTACGACGTCGCGCGATCTGAATGGCGCGAGCGCTCCTTCGCGCCCTGGCCGCTTTCCGCGTGGGCGGAGTTCACCTTCGACGGCCTGCCCATTCGCATCGGCCAGGTGGTCCAGACTCTCGACCGAGTCACTGGGCCAGGCGGCATCTATGAACCTCTTGTGGTCACGCCCGCAATTGGAGTCCGCGTCGAGCCCGAGGCGCGCATTCTTCCTCTCGATGGCAGCGCGTTGCCCGTCCGCGTCACAGTACACACGCAAGCCGCAGCCGAGGGCACCATCGCTCTGAATCTACCCGCAGGGTGGCGCTCGGATCCGGTTGAAGCGCAGTTTCATCGCGCCAGCGCTGGAGAGACTGAGCCCATTCTCTTTTCCGTTACACCGGCCGCTGCCGAAACAGGGGCATATTCCATCCAGGCCGTGGCCCACTCCGGCGGGCGCTCCTATGAGACCGGTTGGCAGAGTGTGGGCTACGCCGGCTTGCGGCCCTATAACCAGTACAGACCCGCGCAGTTCAAGACTCGCAAGATCGATGTGAAACTGGCGCCGGGGTTGCGCATTGGTTACGTGATGGGGCCCGGCGACTTGGTCCCTGACGCAATCGAAGGCATGGGTGTAACGCCCCATCTGCTCAGCACGGCCGATCTGACCTCCGGCGACCTCTCCGCGTGGAACGTGATTGTCATCGGCATCCGCGCCTACTCGGTTCGACCCGAATTAGCCCTGGTCCAACCACGGCTGGATGAGTTTGTGCGCCAGGGTGGAACACTCATCGTGCAGTACCAGAGCAGCAACTTCCCCGCCCCGCTGCCACTGTCCATGGGACGCATGCCTGAGCGCGTAGTGGACGAGCAAGCGCCCGTCAAGCTGCTGGACCCGGCCAACCCGCTGCTGGCTTGGCCCAATGTCATCAGCACGACGGACTTTGACGGCTGGGTCGAGGAACGAGGGCACTCCTTCCTCGATACATGGGACTCCGGCTACACCGCACTCACCGAGACTGCCGACGCCGGACAGGATCCCCAGCGCGGCGGCCTCCTGGTGACACATCCCGGCAAGGGAACTTATATCTATGTTGCCTATGCACTGTATCGCCAGTTACCCGAGTTAGTGCCCGGATCTTATCGGATTCTGGCTAATCTTCTAAGTGCAGGTAAGTCGTCCGCGGTGGGTCAAAACTAGGCATATAACCGCCGCGGGGCAGAAGTATTTTCACTCACAGCATCCGCATCCCTCGCCGCGCCACGCCCGGCGTCCCTCGACAATGAGGATAGGAATTGCCGCCAGTGCTGCAACCGTGTCTACCCACGTGATGCGCCAGACTGCGTAGATCACCAGCCCGGCCAGCGTGATCCCCGCCAGGTAGGCGCAAGTGGCCGATTGCGTAGCATCGGCCGCCAGGGCCCGGTTGTTCAATACGCGCGCCTGTCTGCGCTTGAGACCCGCCAGCACCGGCATAGCCACCAGGGCCAGCGCGGTGACCGCAATGCCCAGTGGACTGCACTCGACCGGCGTGTGGTAAGTGAGCAAAGCGATGCCCACCACAGCTCCCGCAAGCGCATAGAGCAGAACCGCCGCCGCTCTCTCCGCATGTGTTTTCTTCAAAGGGAACCGGGGCAGGAACTGCAGCAGCACCACGGCAGCAGAGAGCAGTTCAATCAGACTGTCTGAGCCGAACGTAAGCAGCGCCACGCTGTGAGCCCTGGCCGCCGCGAACAGCGAGCCAGCGCACTCCAGCGTCATCCAACCTAAAGTGATCCATTGCAGCCAAGCAACCTGGCGCGAGAGAACCGGACGCACAGGAGTCGAAGGCGCGGCACACGATCCGCAGCAGTCCACCGCGCTACCGGAACCGGAACTCGCGCTCATGGTTTCCCTCAGTCTTTAAGCGTCACCGTGATCTTGCGCGCATCCCCACCCGCTGAAGTAATTGCGATTTCGCCAGTGGATTTCTTGCGGATGCTCTTGAACTTCTCGCCCCACTCCACCAGCACCAGCGCATCCGGCGTGAGCAACTCGTCCAGACCCAACGTCTCCAGTTGCCGCTCGCCTTCCAGACGGTACACGTCCAGGTGAAATAGCTTTACCGGGCGTCCATCCAGCGCGCCGTCATACTCGTGCAACAGGGTGAATGTAGGACTCGTGACTTCGTCGGGCTCAGCAGCATCCAGAGCCTGCGCAATGCCCTTCACCAGCGTGGTCTTGCCGGTGCCCAGATCGCCGCGAAGCAACAACAGTTGCGGAGGCTTCAGCAGCCGGGCCAGCTTGCGCCCAACCTCAATTGTGTCCGCGCCACTGTGAGTGGTGAATTGGTGAATCCTTCCTTCGGCGGGTGGGGCGACCTTGCTCATTGTGCTGCCTCGCGGGAGGCCGTGGCCGGCAATGACTCCGCCGGCAGCCCCTGCAACCAAACATACCCGTTTGGGCCGCGCGAATCAAAGCGAAAAGCCCGAGAAAAATATTGAAGACTGTCTGTGGCTAGCAGCGTGTGCTCGTCGCGTTCGCGCAATGCCAGGTCCGCGGCCAGTCCGTGTAGATAAACTGCAGCCTCCACGGCTCGCGCCGGTTCCGTCGGATACTGCGCCAACAGTCCAGCCACCAGTCCTGTGAGTAGGTCTCCACTGCCTCCCTTGGCCATGGCTGGATTGCCGGTGGTATTCACAGCCACGCGGCCATCGGGGTGGGCCACAAGCGTGCGCCAGCCTTTTAACACCAGGGTAACGCCGTTACGCTGCGCAAAGCTTCGTGCCGCGTGCAAGCGGTTGGCCTGGATTTCCGCCACAGTCGTGCCCACCAATCGCGCCATCTCACCAGGGTGGGGAGTCAGTACCATCGTGCGCCCCTTGGCCAACTTGGCCAGCAGGACCGGCTTGGCGGCCAGAATGTTCAAGGCGTCTGCGTCTACGACCACTGGAATCCTTGTGGCCGAGAGCAAACCGGTGGTGAATTTGACTGTCTGCGAGCTCTGGCCCATTCCAGGCCCGATGGCCAGCACGGTCTTTGCGGCCATCAGTTCAGCCAACTGCACCGGGGCAAGATTTTCTGCCGCAATCTGTCCGCCCTCAGTGGCTGCCAGCGGCCAGGTCATCAGCTCCGGCGCCACCGCCGCCACCAGCGGAAGAGCAGAAACCGGCACCGCGGCCGTAACCAGCCCCGCACCGGAGCGCAAAGCTGCCAAAGCCGTCATGGCCGGCGCGCCCGACTTGCCACCTGCCTTTCCTAGAGTCCCGCCCACCACCAGCACGTGCCCAAAGTTTCCCTTGTTAGCCGCCGCCGCGCGCGGAGCGTGGGTCAGCGCGTGCGCCGCTCCGGCCCAGTCCAGTCGCAGCACAGAAACAATCACCTCTTCCGGCGAGCCGATGGGCGCCACCACAATGGGCTGGTCCCACCGCCGCGTCAACTGCCCAAAGAGATGTGCCGGTTTGGGCGCAGTAAAGGTGATTACGGCGTCGGCTGAAAACACAGGCGCATTCACCGTGGCTGCGGTCTCGTCCGCAGGCCAGCCTGACGGCAGATCTACGGCAAGCACCGGCGCCGTGCTCGCCTTCACCCAGTCCAGCGCCGCCAGTGCCAACCCTTTCAACGGTGGTTTGAATCCTGTACCGACAACCGCGTCCACAATCAAGTCCGCGGCGCGGGCACTCGAGTGCTGGGTCAGCTCTTCCGCCGTCGTCACAACGTAGATGCGGCCGTGCGCGGGGCTGGCCAGTTCACGCCAGGCTTCCGCGGCGTCCGTCGCAAGGCCTTCCGGAGAACCCAGCAGCAGCGTTGTCACTTCAAGCCCCGCGGTAGCCAGCATCCGTGCGGCCATTAGGCCGTCGCCGCCGTTGTTGCCCCGACCGCACAGCACGGTCACGCGCCGCGCCTGGGGAAACTGCTGTTGCGCGAACGCTGCAACTGCTTTCGAGGCTGCCCGCATCAGCTTCTGCGACGGGATCCCGAACTGCTCCGTGGTGGCACGGTCGCAGGCCTGCATCTCGGCAGCGGAAAGAATGTGCATCAACAAGCATGGTAGAACATCCGGGGAACGTGCTCACCCACTCGGCGCTTCCTTCGTCATTATCTGCTCATCACCCCATAGTTCCTTGCGAACCGTGAGAACAGCGCATACCTCGCGTACAATCCATACGCAACTCGATTGGGCGTAGTATCTTCCACCGAAATCCCACGGCCGGATTGGCTGACAGGATCAACATGCCCGACGAGCATCGCCATCGAGACAAGGTGATACTGATGATCGCAAGAACTCCCCAAAGCGCAGCAACTGAGTTTGGAATTGGAATAGCCATCTGCGGCGCCTTGCTTTGCGCCCTTTCAACGCAGGGCACGGCGCAGCCTGCTCGTCAACAGGAAAGTGCAGTTCATAACCGCCAGGTGTCAATCAGTCTGTCGTGTGGCAGCAGCTGTCTTTGGAAATACGGCGCAGCAGACGGGACATTAGAACATTCATTTGCGCCGCCCGTGTTTGAGATAGATGGAAAGCAGATCAAGGCGGAGGCAAGTCATTTTGTTGCCGTCGGGTCTCCCCTTCCGCTCGACAACGGAGTTACCGAATTCACCTTCGAATCCGCCCTTACCGCCGATTCACATGTGAAATTGAGAATTCAGTTCCAGATCAACGATGGAACTCCAGTAGTTCGCTTCCGCTATACGCTTTCGGCGGATCAGCCTCGAAGGCTCACGGCTCCTCCTGGCCAGAACCACCTGACTTATTTCGCGACCTCTCTTCGGCGGCTACCCCAGGCTGAAGAAGTTTCGCTCTCAAACTTTGCCGATCTGACGCATGCTTACACCCTCTCTGAAGAGAAAATCGCCGACAGATACTTCGAAGACAGCGGAACTTTCATGGGGCCCATCCTCGCCGCAAGCGATGGCCACTCCAGCTTTCTCGTAGCCTATGAGCACGGCTCGCAGTACCCTGACGCATTTCTACACTTTCAACTTAACCCCGATCGCAGCGTTCGCCTCGCTGCGGTCAAGGGAAACTATCTTCCCAGCCAGTTGATCGATCCCAGTCATACCTATCAGTCCATCTGGATGGACACAGCCGCCGTCCAGGGAGATATGGATAACCTGGCGTCGACTTATCGCCGGTTTGTGCTGACTTATATGTCCAGAAATCCAGCTACGCGAAAACCTAACATCTTCTATAACACCTGGAACTATCAAGAGAGGAACAAGTGGTCGAATGGCCGACCCTATCTGGAGTCGATGAACCAGGATCGGATTCTGAAAGAGATCGATGTAGCGCACCGAATGGGGATCGACGTCTTTGTGCTGGACACGGGGTGGTACGAAAGAACGGGCGACTGGACAGTCAGTCGAGCTCGCTTTCCAGACGGATTAAAGGCGGTCAAGGCCAAGCTCGACGCATACGGAATGCGACTCGGACTATGGTTTGGCCCAACCTCAGCGGCAGTAACTAGCAGGATCGTCCGCGAGCATCCTGAATGGCGCATGTCATGGAATGGAAAGGTCGGTGAACCCCAGGAGGTTTGGGAGACCGAAAAGAGCTATGAGATGTGCATGGTGAGCGGATACGCCGATGCTTTTGCCGATGAGTTGATCCGTCTGGCCAGAGAGGTTGGCGTGAGTTACTTCAAGTGGGATGCGATCGACCAGTATGGATGCAATGATCCCCACCACAATCATGGCCAGGAAGGCAACACCCCTCAAGAGCGCGCCGACTCCTATGCCTTTCAACTGGTGCAATCCATGAGCCGGGTGGCAGACAAGGTTGCGACTGCAGTTCCGGGAACCATTGTCGACTTCGACGTGACCGAAAGCGGTCGTGCCTTTGGGTTGGCATTCCTCTCGTCGGGAAAGCTATTCCTCATCAACAATGGTCCCTATTACCAGAGCTATGACATCCCCATCGACCCGGAGAAATCAAATACTAACCTGTTCTTTCATCCAGGGCCGGCGCGGACTTGGATTACGCGGTCACCTTTGACTTTCGATAAATGGATCCCATCCATCTTGTTTCTTACTCACTACTTTCCCGACGATCCTGAGCAATCGCAGGAAGTCAATCTGGCTTCCCTCATCCTTGGCCAGAATGGAATCTGGGGCGACCTGTTGAATGTTTCAGATACCGGGGTCTCCTTTATTGGGGCCACGCTTGCCAGGTATAAACAAGTGAGCAAAGACATCACCGAGAGTGACCCGGTGGTGACAGGGATTGTCTCAGGAAGTCCCGAGATTCACGAGAAGATATCCGCGACCACAGGCCGCGGCGCAGTGGTGGTCTTTGCGACAGCTCCCGGCACCTATTGGTATGTTACGAGCCATAAGGCCGTGAGCGAACATTGGACCAGTGACGGGGTGACAGTCGTGGCCGACGCTGCTGGGCGTGCAAAGATCGAGGCCAGGTTCGACAAGCCCGGAGCAAAGATCATCTTTTTCGGTGTGCAATGATGACGCGAACTTAGCGACCCATCGCCGTCTCGATCAACAGCCAGCCATTCAACGCCGCGATCAAGCCCGCGGTGGCCCAGGCCAACCATTGCAGCCAGCGGCCGTTCACAAACTCGCCCATCTTCTTTCGGCTGCCCGTGAAAATGACCAGCGGAATGACGGCGAAACTCAGCTGCAACGAGAGAATCACCTGGCTCAGCAGCAGCAGTTTCTCCGTGCCGCGTTCGCCCGTGACGGCCACTACGATGATGGTGGGGATGATGGCCAGGGTCCGCGTAATAAGTCGGCGCAGCCAGGGCGACACCTTGAGGTGAATGAAGCCTTCCATCACGATCTGGCCAGCCAGGGTACCAGTGATGGAGGAGTTCTGTCCGCTGGCCAACAGTGCCACGGCAAACAGCGTGCTGGCGCCGGCCGCGCCTACCAGCGGGCTCAGCAACTTGTAGGCATCCTGGATAGCCGCGACGTCGAAGTGGCCGCTGCGATTGAAGACCGCCGCCGCCACAATCAGGATGGCCGCGTTCACAAAAAGTGCCAGAGTCAGAGCGAGTGCGGAATCGATGTTGGCCATGTGAATGGCCTCGCGCTTGCCCGCGGGTGTGCGCTTGTACCGGCGGCTCTGCACGATCGACGAGTGCAGATAAAGATTGTGCGGCATCACCGTCGCGCCCAACATCCCGATGGCGATGTAGAGCATGTCGGGGTTGGTGATGATGGAGGTCGAAGGAATGATAAGATTCCGCAGCGCAGGCCAGTATTCCGGCTTGGAGAGAAACATCTGCACGCCAAACATCGCGATAATTGTGCCGATAAGCGCGATGACCAGCGCCTCAACATAGCGGAAGCCCCAGCGCTGCAACAGCAGGATCAACAGCACGTCTAGCCCGGTGATGAGCACGCCGTAAAACAGCGGGATATGGAACAGCAGTTCGAGCGCGATTGCCGATCCGATCACCTCGGCCAGGTCGCAAGCGGCTATGGCGATCTCGGCCATGATCCACAGCCCAAAGCTGACCTTGGGGCCAAAGCTCTCGTGACAAATCTGGGCTAGGTCGCGCTCCGTGGCCACTCCCAGTTTGAGCGACAGGCTTTGCAACAATATCGCCATCAGGTTCGAAGCCATGATGACGAACAGCAGCGTATAGCCGAACCGGGAGCCGCCCGCGATGTCGGTGGCCCAGTTGCCGGGGTCCATGTAGCCCACGGAAATGAGAAAGCCGGGACCAATGAAGCCCAGCAACCGACGCCAGTAAATCGGCGACCGGGAAACGCGCACACTCGAATGCACCTCGGGTAACGAGGGCTCAGGAAGCGCAACGGTGGATGTAGAACCAGTGGCCATTAAGTGTAGGAACGACCAGGAGATCGCTCAACCCCAGTATGCCACAGCGAGTTAATTATGGTTAATAAATTTGCTTATTTAAAATTACGAACGACTTTCACGGCGCAGCCACACCGCCTCCGCTGCCGGCCTGCCCAGGATCGAGACCCCCGCAGGCAACTCAATCGAAACGGTTTGGTCGTAGTTCTGGCTAACCACGCGCAGGCTTCGGCTAGGACCGATCCCCATACGGTGTAGAAAAAGCAATAGTCTGGGGTCGCGCTCGTGCAGGCTGATCACGGTGTACTGTTGTCCCTCGGCAGCTTCAGACAACGGCAACTCGCCGCGCTTCTTTCGCACCGCCGGACTCTCAGGTAGCACGGCGTTGCCATGGGGGCACGCGCCGCTCTCGCCCAGTTTTTCGCGGAGTTTGGCCTCGAAGGCCGGCGAAACAGCGTGCTCCAGCTTTTCGGCCTCTTCGTGGATCTCGTACCACTCCATCCCAAAAACTTCGCTGAGCATGCGTTCGATCAGGTGATGACGGAGCGCAGTGCGATAGGCGGTTTCTCGTCCTGAGGCGGTCAGCCGCACAATGCCGTCCGCGCCCACCTCGACGAAGCCGTCACGCTTTAGCCGCTTGAGCGCCATGGTCACTGCAGGAGCCGAGACTTCAAGCCAGTGCGCAAGGGTCGCCGGGATGACTTGGTAGCCTTCGGCCTCGGCCTCAAGTATGGCTTTGAGGTAGTTCTCTTTCGAGACGTAGATGGAGTCTCTCATCGTGGCATTGTAATCAGTGTATTAAGGTATACCAGCTTTCGACCGCTTGTTTTCAGCTCAACAGGGAGCGCCCGTTCAGGAGCATGGGACGGCTGAAGTTTTGCGCACTCTCTTTCACAAAAATGCCAGTCCCTCGCAAAGATCGAAGAACTGGCATTCCCTGTGAATACAGCAGGCGTAAAGCCGGAGGTCGCTTTCTATTTCACCCGCACTTTAGGCTCCACAGAAAGGCCCGGACGCAGCGCGTGACCGGTGTCTTCATGAGCCAGGTCGGTGAAGTCGATGCGCACCGGAACCCGCTGCACCACCTTGACATAATTCCCAGTCGCGTTCTCCGGTGGAAAGAGTGAGAGCACCGACCCGGTCGCGCCGCCGATCTGGGTCACCTTGCCGTGGTAGGTCTTGCCGGTGGCGTCTACTTCAATCTCAGCGGCTTGCCCTGCGGACATACGCTTCAGCTGGGTCTCCTTGAAGTTCGCTGTGACCCACAAATCCTCCAGCGAAACCAGCGTCAGCAGGTTCTGGCCCACAGACACATTCTGGTTAATTTCCACGCTTTTCCGAGTGATGATGCCTGCGCCGGGAGCCACAATCTTCGTATAACTCAGATTGAGTTTCGCCTGGTCAAGTTGAGCCTGGGCTTGCTGCACCTGGGCCTGCGCCTGCTTAGCACGTGCGCTTTGCGCAGCCACCTGCTGTGGGCCGGTCTGTGCATACTTGAACAGTGCCTGGGCTTGCGCCTCACGCTGACGAGCAACGCGGATGCCGTCGGCAGCGGCCTGCTCACTGGCGCGCGCATCGGCCAATGCGGCGTGGGCGGCGTCGGCAGCGGCTACGGCCGCATCGAACTGCTGCTTGCTGATGACGTCTTTCTCCACCAACGGCTTGTAGCGCGCCAAGTCAGCCTGCGCCTTGGTGTCGTTGGCCTGCGCCTGGGCAATGCGAGCCTGCGCAGCCTGGAATTGCTGTTCAGCCTGCGAAACAGATGCGCGCGCACCGCTCACGTCTGCGCCCGCTGAACTCAGATTGCTGCCGGTGTTCACAGTGGTAATGGGCACATTCACCTGAGCAGCCGCGGCATTGGCCTGGGCGCTTGCCAGCGCGGCCTCGGCGTTCTCTACGGCAACTTTGTAGTCGCTGGGGTCCAGTTCGGCGATCGGGTCGCCTGCCATCACCTTCTGGTTCTCCGCGACATCCACATGAATGACCTGGCCTGAAATCCGTGAGCTTACCTGGATCAAATGGCCGTTGATCTGCGCGTCATCCGTGTCTTCACTGAATGTGGACCGCCACCAGAACCCGGCTGCAACCAGCGCCAGCACCACAAGCACCACGACGATCAGGCCTCTGCGGCGGGACTGCGGCTGCACGACCTCTGTGCTCTCCTCCGGCGGGGATTGGACTGCTGTTGGGGTTGAATCCGCCACGGCTACTTTCCTCCCAGATAATTCTTGTAGTTCTGTGCCGCCCCTAGTGACCGGGCCAGGCTGAGCTTGGCCATATTGTGCCGGTAGAGGCTGGCGACATATTGATCGTTGGCCACGGCCAGAGACTGTTCCGCCTGGCTCACTGCCAGATTGTCGCTTACTCCGTTGGCATAGCGCTGCTGGGCCTCGCTGAGCGCCTCGCCCGCCAGATCGACGCTGGACCGGGCCACCTCAACCTGCTTTTGCGCCGATGCGATATCCAGCAGGGCGTCGCGCACGTCGGCATCCACCTGCGCATGCAAGTCGCTCAGTCGTGCCTGCTGCGTGTCCAGCTGAGACTGGGCCACCTGCGCCTCGCCGCGCAGCGCGAATTCCTCGAACACCGGCACGGCCAGGGTGCCTTGGGCGTCGCCCGTGCCGTGCGAGTGGCGCACGTTTACTCCGATGTCGCCGTAATCCCCTGCGAACTTGACCGTAGGCAACCGGTCCGCAGTGGCCGCCTTGCGCTGCTCCTCCGCCGCTTTGACTGCTTCCACCATGGCCGCCAGGTCCTTGCGGTTGGCGTGCGCATCGCGAATCGCCGCTTCCACGTCGATCTGGTCAAAGGCTGCATAGGGCGCTTTGTCGGCCAGGTTAAAAGTCTGTGCCAGTGGCAGCCCAATGGTGCGTGCCAGCGCCAGCTTGTCTTTCTCCAGCCCGTTGCGGGCCACAATCAACTGCTGCTCCAACGACTGATAGTCCACCCGGGCGCGCAACTCATCCAGCATGGGCGCGGTTCCCGCCTCGTGATTGGCCACCGCCTGATCCAGCGAGATCTTGGCCGTGGCCACCTGGGCTTGCACGCTGGTGACCCGCGTCTCGTCAGCTAGAGCCAGCAGATAGGCGTTGCCCACAGTCAGAATCACCAATTCGCGCGCATCCTGGGCGGAAAGCTCGGCAGCGGCAAAGTTGTGTCGGGCCGCCAGGTAGTTGCGCAGCGATGTCACATCCACCAGCGACCAGTTCAGCGTAGCCCGCAAGTCGGTAAAGCCGAATGGGCCAATGATTGTGGGAAAACCCGGAATGCGCAGGCCTTCGGCAGGCAGATCGGTCTGCATCACGCTCTCCTGGGCTTTGAAGTCCACCGCCGGAAGCAGGGCCTGCAACTGGCTCATGCGCTGACCGCGCGCCGCAGCAGTCTGGGTCCCGCTCAGGATGGCTCCCAGGTTGTTCTTGAGACCGCGCTGAATGGCGTCGTCTAGGGAGAGATCGACGGCCTGCGTGGATACCTCGCCCGCAGCCACGCTGCCCTGAAAACTGGACGCAGTGGATCCGGACGACTGGCTAAGCGCCTGGCTGGGCACTGCCTGCGCGCCTGTCTGGGGCGGCGCCGCAAGGCCAAGCGTCAGCAATGCACAGCCGCACCAACAGATCGAATTGCACCTGGAAACGTCTAAGGACATCGAGCTTCTTTGAATTCCTGCAGAACCCTTCCGCATGAATATGTTGGTACTTCAAATAGATGCGAAAAACATGCAGCCGGGTTCTCAAATCTAGTGTACCGAACATGGAGCGCGGCAGTTGTAGCCGTGGACACACCTCCCGCCGGCTCCGGAGAGCGGTTTTCTCGCTTTCGGCGCCGTCCCTTATATGACGGGTAGGAATCAATTGGGATTAGCGCGCAGCATTAGCTTGAATCAACTGTGACGCCAGCGAGCAGAGTCCCCGGCGGAAGATCTCGCGTACAGCGTCGGCGTTCCACCCAGTGGCGTCTGGCCCTCCGTGCGCGGCCAGCATCGCGGCCGTTTCCGGCGCGGTAAATCCCGCCACAGCACGCAACACAAAAATGGCACGCGTTTCGGTGGGCAGACTCTCCAACCAGTTTTTTACGCTTTCGCGGTTTGGACCTGCCAGCATGGTCTCCAGTTCCTCGCGCGAAACGCCCGCTTCGTCCAGATCGTCGTCTTCGATGCAGGTTTTCACCGCCACCAGCCCTTGCGGAAAGGCCAGGCATCCCGGGTTGCGCTGATCAAGCAAAGCCAGTGCCGCGGTACACAACGCGCGGCGGCTGCTCTTGCGCTCCTGCTCGACATCGTGGCAGACCGAAATCTCGGCCATTTCGACAGCTCTCTCCACCAGGCGCATGCTGTCTTCGCCTTCGCCCACCAGCATCGAGGCCATGCTGTAGAACCCGGCTGCGATGACGTCGAGCATATCCTCCTGACCCGCGAGGGCTTGGGCCACCGTTTCATCGTCCTTGGGCCGACCGTCCAAAAGCCCACCCACTTGTTTTGAGAACTCGGCGGCGCCCGGCGGAATCGGTTGAGGAGGAATCAGGGAGACGTCAGCACTGATGGAATCATGCGGCATTCGGGTGCTCCTCTCGTGGGGACTAAGCGTTCTCGCCCACCCTTATCCTCAACCCGACAGGGCTGGCGGGTCAATGCATACCGCGCCTGGCGCAAGCCGTCCACTTTTTCGTTCTCTCTTAACATGCTTTCCGCGTTTATCCTGTATGGATTGCGTGAGGTCGATTTTCCTCCGTCGTCGGTGTGTTCGGCGCTCGGGCTAGGAAAACGCGGTAGACTTGCCAACACGGCGAATGGGACGGATTCGATGGCCCGCACTACGCAGAAACAACAGCTCTTCAACGGCCGGGACCACTCCTGGATGCAATTCAACCGGCGTGTCCTCGAAGAAGCCGAAGACCCGGCAAATCCCTTGCTGGAACGGGTCAAATTCCTGGCCATCACCGGTAACAACCTGGACGAGTACGTTGAGGTTCGCCAAGCTGGGCTGCTCCAACGCATTGAAGACGGCTACCGCGAGCAGGGATACGACGGCCTCCGTCCCGATGAGTCGCTGGCCGCGCTCACCGCGGAAATCCACTCCTTTGTCGACGCCCAGTACCGCTGCTGGAACGAACATCTCCTCCCCGAACTGCGCAAACAGCGTATCCGCCTGCTGGAGTGGGAAGAACTGAGCGAAGAGGCCCAGGCCTTTGCCCAGGGTTACTTTCAGCGTGAGGTCGATCCGCTTCTGACCCCCATTGCCATCGACCCAGCCCACCCATTTCCGCGTGTGCTGAACAAGGCCCTCTGCCTGGCATTGCTGCTGCGGCGCAAGCGGCGCAGCTCCGGTCCGCTGGTGCTGGGAGTGGTCACCGTGCCGCGCGCCCTGCCCAGGTTTGTTCGCCTCCCTGCAGCCGACGGCGCCTTTGATTACCTCCTGCTTCAGGACCTGATTGCGCAGAATCTCGGCGGAATGTACCGCGGTTACGAGGTGCTTGCACGTGTCTCCTTCCGCGTCACGCGCAATTCCAACCTTTACTTCGAGGAGGAAGAAGCGCGCTCACTACTGGAGACCATTCGCGTAGAACTTCACAACCGTCGCAAGGGCGACGCGGTGCGCCTGGAGATCGAAACCGGCGCCGACGCCGAGATCATCGAGCGGCTGCGGACCAACTTCGAACTGGAAGAGGATCAGGTCTTCCGCGATGACGGTCCGGTCAACCTCTCGCGCCTCATGTTCTTCTATGGCGATATCGACCGGCCTGACCTCAAGTTCCCGCCTTTCACGCCCAAGCCTCTGCATCTGAGCCGCAAGGCTGCAAACATCTTTGACGAACTGCGCCTCCACGATGTCCTTCTCCACCACCCCTACGACTCCTATGACCCTGTGGTTGACTTCATCCAGCAGGGCGCGGAGGATCCGGCAGTGGTCAGCATGAAGCAGACCCTCTACCGCACCAGCCAGGACTCACCCGTATTTTCGGCGCTGATTGAAGCCGCTGCCACCAAGGAAGCCACCTTGGTGGTCGAACTGATGGCTCGATTCGATGAGGCCTCCAATATCCGTTGGGCACGCAGCATGGAAGACGCCGGGGTCCAGGTTTTCCATGGTGTGGTGGGCCTGAAGACCCACTGCAAGCTGGCCTTGCTGGTCCGCCGCGACGAAGACGGCGTCACCCGACGCTACTGCCACCTGGGCACGGGCAACTACAACCCCGTAACTGCCCGCTTCTACACCGACCTGAGCATGCTCACCTGCGACTCCCAGATTACCGAGCGTGTGCACATGGTTTTCAACTATCTAACCGCCCACGCCGAAGTAGATGACTATCTGCCGCTGCTGGTGGCGCCTCTAACCATGGCCGAGAGCTTCCTGGGCCTCATCCGCCGCGAGGCCGAGCACGCCGCGGCCGGGCGCCCCGCGCACATCGTGGCCAAAATGAATGCCCTGCTCGAACCTCGGGTCATTGAGGCCCTCTATCAGGCTTCGCAGGCCGGCGTCGAGATCGATCTCATCGTCCGCGGCCTCTCTATCCTGCGCCCCGGCGTCAAGAGCCTGTCGGAGCGAATTCGCGTTCGCTCCATTGTCGGCCGCTTTCTTGAGCACTCCCGGATCTTCCACTTCGCCAACGGCGGTGACGATGAAATCTACCTCGGCTCAGCCGACTGGATGCCCCGCAATCTCTTTGAGCGCTGCGAGGTCGTCTTTCCCGTGCGCGATCCGGCCGCCAAATCGCGCATCCACGACGAAATCCTGCCCGCCCTGCTCGCCGATACCATCAAGGCCCGCCTGCAGCAGCCTGACGGCAGCTATCTCCGCGCCAGCAAGGTGTACAAAGACGCGCCCGCGTTTTCCAGCCAGGACTTCCTCATGCAGTTGGCAGAGGGCAAGGTGGATTTGTATGCCATCCCCAAGCCCGCCGACATCAAACCAGCCGCCGCCAAGCCCACCACCCTCAAGCCGCGCGTAAAGTCCAGCCTGAAAAAGGCCCACGCGGCTGATTGAGCGCTTTGCGCAGAATTACCCCTTGTCCTGCTAAGTTCGAAGAGAATCCCGCACGTGCGGAACGGGCCCCGCATGGAACGCATCTGCCCGTCGGTCTGGTCGTTGCCAACTACTGAACGCGCAAGGAGGGAACCTCATGGCGCAATGCGCACCCCAAGTCTTTGCCGGTATCACGCCGGGACAATACGCAGTACTGACAGCCAAGGCCAAAGCCGCGGGCATTGACCTCAACGGCAACATCGGAACTGCCTCGAAGTTCGGCGTAGAGGTCACGTGGAGCTACGTTCCCGACAAGGAGGAGCTGACCCTCCAGTGCCTCAAGACGCCCTTCTTTGTCAGCGCGGAAGAGGTCGATGCAAAGCTCCGGACGCTGGTGACAGAAACGCTGGCCAGGTCCTGAGCTCATCGCCAGGCCATTCCCCCGTCATCCTCAGGCAACCTCTGCCGCCGCCTTCATCTCCTACAATCAACACAGTGCAGCAGACCTTGGCCTATCCCCGGGAGCAAGGCCGCGCCACCGGCATTCCGCTGGATGCGCCCGTGCTGCTGCGCCTGTGGCACCTGGCCAGCCTGGACGCTCCGACCGTCGCCGTGACCTGGTCAATTGGATTTGCCTGGGCTGCGCGTGTCCGTCTGCCTGTGTGGGTTCCCGCGCTGATCGCGCTGACAGCTTGGACCGTTTACATTGCCGACCGGCTCCTCGACACCTTGCGCGGTCTGCATTCCGGCGATATGGAACGCCTGCGCGCGCGCCACTTCTTTCATTGGCGTCACCGTCGGATGCTGGCTTCCTTAGCCGCCGCCGCCGCCATCGCCGCCTTCACCATCGTCTTTGCGCTCATGCCCACCGGTGCGCGCGAACGAAACTCAGTGCTGGCCGCTGCTGCCGCCGCGTACTTCTCCGGCGTGCATTCCGGCCGCAACCTACCGCGGCTGCGCTTCCCTGCAAAAGAATTCTTTGTCGCCGTGCTTTTTACCGCCGGATGCGCCCTGCCCGCTCTTTCGCGCCTCCGCGAAGCCGGCGGGCACACCCTGCCGTCGTGGCAACTTCTCGCGCTCGTGGCCTTCTTTGCGGCTTTGGCCTGGCTCAACTGCCACGCCATCGAGCGCTGGGAGTCGCGCGGTCTCGCATCCCGCCCATCACACATCTGTACTGCTGGATGTTTGCTCGGTTTGGCCGGGCTCCTGCTGGCTGGCCTGTTTGCTTCCCATCAACCTCGCGCCGCTGCGCTCATCGCGGCCGGAGCCGCAAGTGCCCTGCTGTTGGCCCTGCTTGATCGCCTGCGCATCCGCCTAACACCGCTTGCCCTGCGGGCTGCTGCTGACCTTGTCTTGCTCAGCCCACTGGTATTGCTCGCGCGATGAAACGCCCCCCCAACTTCGACAGCCTCGCCGGCCTCTATCGTTGGATGGAGATGTTCACCTTCGGTCCCTTCCTCCAGCGCTGCCGTTTTACCTTCCTCCGTGAATTGCAAAACCGCCGTAACGCCCTGGTGTTGGGCGACGGCGATGGGCGCTTCACCGCCCGCCTGCTCGAAGAGAATCAGTTAGTGCTCATCGACGCCGTCGACGCCAGCCGCGCCATGCTGCGGGCATTGCTGCGTAACGTCGGCCTGCGTACCGGGCGCGTCCGTGTCCACCTTGCCGACATCCGCCAGTGGAAGCCCGAAGGTCCCCGCTACGATCTCATCGTCACCCATTTCTTTCTCGACTGCCTCTCAACCAAAGAGGTCACTTCCCTTGCCACGCAAATTAGGCCTTGCGCCAAGCCTGGCGCGCTCTGGGTAGTTTCGGAGTTTGCCATTCCGCCGGGCTGGTTTGGCTGGCTGGTGGCCGGGCCCGTGGTTTCAGTGCTCTATGTGGTCTTTTGGATCATGACGGGACTCACTAGGTTCCGCCTGCCAAAATACCGCCAGGCCTTGAGGGAGGCAGGATTTTCCCTTTTGCAGGAACAAACGCGGCTCCATGGGCTGCTGGTAAGCGAACTGTGGACGCCGGAGTCGTCGTTACCGGACTCGCTATTCACTCGTCCCGAGGTGGACCCTGATCTGTCTGTCTATCCACCCAATTTCTTCTGAGTCGCTTGGATCGAGTTGAAGGATTCGCCCCGGCCCCTCGTTGTAAGTCCCCCAGAATGTTACAAACGTGTTAATATCGTCCACTGAGGAATCCGCTTTCCCCGCTCTCCCACATCCGGACCCATCCCGATGAACCTTTACCTGATGCGCCACGCCGACGCCGGAATTGCCCGCGAGAGCCTCAAGCTTGATGCCAAGCGAGGGCTTGTCAAAGAGGGCAAAGAACAGTGCATGTTGATGGCGCGACTCCTGAGTGCCGTCAAAGTGCAGGTGGATGTGATCGTCTCCAGCCCCCTGAAGCGTGCCCTCCAGACAGCTCAGTTTGTGGGCACGGAGCTGGGTTACGAAGCCAAGGTTGAAATCAGCCCCGCGTTGGGGCCTGACGCAGACTACACGGAATTCCAGAAGTTGCTGGAGAAATATGCCGACCGCGAGGGCGTTCTGTTGGTGGGACACAACCCCAATCTCTTCAAATTTCTCGGCCGCCTGATTACCGCCAACGGCGGAGCCGGTGTGCGCATGCGCAAGGGCTCGGTGGCCCGCATCGATATGGACCGTCATCCGCCTCTGCTGCAGTGGCTCATCGATCCGCGCATGGCCCGGTGGATCTACGCCAGTGTGGCGAAAAGCTCGCGCCCGAAAACCTCTCGGAAGTAGTCCGACTCTTTGCGCAACGACCAAAGCTCCAGTTCCGCGCCTGTCCGCCCCGGATGCAATTCCAGGTACACGCGTTTGGGATAGACCTTCGCCGTCACGCGCAGCACATCGCTGGCGCGGTCCTGGTTCAGCGCCACAGCCAGCCGCAACAGCACCACGGCGCAGTGAACATGCTTGTGCTCATCGGCGGGAATATTGCGCAGGGCGCGGTCTCCCGGCTGGGGGCGGCTCTTGCCCATGTAGCGGGCAATGGCCGAAACCAGTGTCCGCTGCACCGGCGTATATCCATAAATTTCCGAACTGGAGATGATGTACTGTGTATGCCGGTGGTGACCCTGGTGATTGATGAACTTGCCGGTGTCGCGCAGAACGGCGGCAGCGGCCAGCCAATCTTCATACTCTGGCGGCAATTCGTGCAGCGCCTTCAAGTCGTGGAACAGTTGCAAGGCATGTGCGCGTATCGGCTCTGAGTGACGAGGGTCCACGCCGTAGCGGCGCGCTGTGGCCAGCACGCTTTGCCAGCGTTCGTGCTCAAACTCCTTGTGGCTGGCGGCTCGGGCATCCTGCGCGGCCAGCATCTGGGCCAGAATGCCGTCGCGCAAGCCCAGCGGCGAATAGCGGAAACCGGGCAATACGAAGGTTTCAAGTAGTTCGGCATACACCTGCGCACCGGCCACAATAATCTCTGCCCTTCGCGGCCCGATACCCGGTACGGCCTCGCGCTCCGGCAACGTCATCTTGGCGATCCGGGACGCCATCTTGCGCACTTCGCCAGCCGGCACCACCCCCACCGTGGTGCGCGACAAAGTGCCGCGCGTCGGCGCGGCGCCCCGCGAATTCCTCGCCGCCTTGCCCGAGGTCTTGTTTGCCTTGCCTGAGGCCACCCAGGCATCCGACAGTGCCGCTGCCGTTCCTGACGTGGCAATCACGACTGACACTTTTGCCGGCTGAATCCGGCGATAGGCCCGGCGCAACTCGCGCGCAATGAGCTGCCGCATCTGCGCAAGCCCCTCTTTCTGAGGCGGGTCGGCGGCCAGAAACTCCTCGGTCATCCGTACCGCGCCCAGCGGAAGGCTGACGGTCTCCTTGATGCGCTTGTGTTCTGAGAGCGTGATCTCGCAGCTTCCTCCGCCGAGGTCCAGCAGCAGCACACGGCCGCCCACCCCAGGTTCGCCGCCCATCACACCGTGATGGATAAGCCGGCCTTCTTCGAGACCGGAGATGATCTCCAGGTTCCATCCTGTCTCGGCCTTCACCCAGGCTTGAAACGCCGGCGCGTTGCGTGCGTCGCGCATGGCCGAAGTGGCCACAACGCGAATCTGGTCTGCCGCATGCGCTTGCACTGCCCGTTGGAAGCGCTTCAGCGCCCGCAGCGTGGCCGCCATGGCTTCAGGCGACACCAGCCCAGTATCGAAAACACTGGATCCAAGCCGCGTCACCTCGCGGTCTTCATGCAGCGTCTTCAACTGGTGTGCCACAACCTTCGCAATCTTCAACCTGCAGGAATTGGAACCGACATCAATAGCGGCAAAGGTAGGCATACGGGTTTGCGGCACACTCCAAAAGAGGAATTTAACTCTCGGGCCAAGATACACGACGGTGGCGGCGCCGCGCTGCTCGAAACGACGCCCCAGCTCGGACCCGGCTCAGAGGCTTGGACTTAGATCACCATCGGCTTTTGAGGGACGATCTATGCATGAGGCCAAAGACCTCATCGCAGCGGCTGCTGGAAGAATCTACATTTTGCGAGCAATCTGGCCGGTGGCTCTCAGGCGTATTTCTTCTGTTGCGCCGCAACGACAGCCTCGGCGCTTTGAACCGGAAACTTCTCCAGGTTCGGCCGCGGGACAGGCCCGTTCTGGCCGCCCCACCTTAGCAGCCGGGCCGCCGAACGCCGGCAAAGGTCAAGAGCCTTCTCCAGCGACTCGCCTGCCAGCGTCTCAAGCAGTTCGGCAAGGCTGTTGGTGCGGTCGTGGCCTTTTAGCGTACGGCTTGCCAGCTTGCCCATCGCCTGCCAGTCGTGCCATTCACCAATGGCGGATTGCATTCGTCGCAACGTCGCGCCCAGCCGCCCAGTCCGGGGATCGGCGGGGGTGAAGAGCTCAGCCAGGTAGCGCACCTTCTTGATGCGCTTGCGATATTCATGCAGTCTGCTCGCGTCCAGTTCAGGAAACTCCGCGGCCAAAACCGCAAACATCCCCAGCACCGTCTCTGCTCTGCCAGCCTGCACCTTCGCTCTCAGAGGCTCAGACGCTGCCTCCAGCTCCTTGCTGATCTGCTCCAACCTCGCGCTCCGGCTTTTGACCGCTGCCATGAGCCGTTTCTCAGCGTTCCGGCGCTGCTGCCGAAGTTTACGTTCCAGTTGGTCGGCTTGGCGCAGGCAATCGCGGTTTGAATGCGGTTGGCGTCCCCCGGGCTCTGCGAGCGAGGCGCGCAGGCCGGTCAGTTTTTGCAGATACACGTCTGTCTCGCGCACCAGGCTCAGCGAACGGCGCAGTTTTTCGGCCTGCTTGGTCCAACGTTTCGCCACGCGGGCAAAAGACGAATCCGGTCCCTGGGCGCTCAGACCAAACTCCATCTCCGACTGTAAGCGTAATGTAGCCACCCGCAGTGAATGTACGCGCTTTCGGGTGGGTTTGCGACCGCAGCGTGCCAGCAGTTGACGCCAGGCCGTCACTTGCCGCCGACCCTCCACATTTGAGGTTGCACCGATTCGTTCTTTAAAGGGGAGAATACCCGAATTCATCGGATTGTAACCTTCCTCTTTCCTATTCTGCACCTGCCGGGGCCCTGCGGCATACCTAATTCAGGGCGAACAGATGCATGGCGCGTCCCGCACGCTGCGACGCGCTGCAATCGAGGCTGGTATCCTGCACTTGACAACATTTTTCCACCTACGATGACAACTGCACCCGCATCTCCCTCCCGCACCGCCCAGGCGCCTTCTGCTTGGGCTGCGTGGGTATTGCTAGTGCTGATTTTTGCCGCTGTGCAGTTCGCGTCGCTGTTCACTCCGCCGCTGCTTGACGATGCCGACGCCAGCCACGCCGAAGCCGCACAGCATATGGCAGAGAGCGGTGACTGGGTCACATTGAAGATCAACGGCATCCGTTATCTTGAGAAGCCGCCCCTGCCTTACTGGATTGACGCTGGCCTCTACCGTGTTTTTGGTCAGAATGTCTTTGCCACCCACCTGCCCAACGCGCTGGCACTGCTCGGTTGTGCCTGGCTGGCGTGGCTGTGGGCAAGCAGGGCATGGGGTCGCCGTGCCGCCCTCTATGCCGCGCTGGGCGTGCTCACCTCAATTGGGCCGTTTCTTTTCACTCGTTTTGCCATTCCAGAGGCGATGCTCTCTTTTCTGTTGCTCTTCGCCCTCTACAGCTTTATTACCGGGTTGGAGTCGCAACGGCCCATCCGCTTTTACGGCATGTGGATCGCGCTCGCCCTGGCCACTCTTACCAAGGGACTCATTGCGCCGGTCTTTTTTGCTGGCGCGGCCATTCCTCTTCTCCTCTTGAGCGGTCAATGGCGGCGCTGGCGCCAGTTGAAGCCCGTCACCGGGCTGCTGCTGTATCTGGCCATCGCCGCGCCCTGGCACATTCTGGCCGGCATCGCCAATACTGACCAGGGCCACCCGTTGGGTAACCACCCCACCCCCGGCAATGTGCATGGCTTTTGGTATTTTTACTTCCTCAACGAGCACGTCTTCCGCTTTCTGGGCACACGCTTTCCCAACGATTACAACCGCATGCCGGCTGCCTTGTACTGGCTGGCCCACCTCATCTGGCTCTTTCCCTGGAGCCTGTTTCTGCCTGCGCTACTCGTGATGGCCTGGAAAACCCGCCATAGCTGGTTGCAGCACCTGCGCCGCGATGCCGGCCAGACCGTCGATTTCTACTTGGACAACGCCGTTCGCGAAGATGTGGCCAGCTACGTCGTCCGACTCAAGTTTCGTGTGCGCACCATCTGGCTACTAAGCCTGTTCGCGGCCTTTAGCCTGCTGTTTTTCTCTATTTCGACCAACCAGGAGTACTACACCTTTCCCGCATGGACGCCGCTGCTGATCCTCATCGCGGGCGTGCTGGCCGGGATTGAAGAGAGTCATGGGCCTGCCACCGAAAAACCATCGCTCTCGACGGCCTGGCTCACCGGCGCTCAGGCGGTCTTTGCCGTGGCCGGCCTGCTCGCTGCCGCAGCCCTCGGCTGGGGTCTTTGGGAGTCGCGCAGCCTGCCCTTTGTTTCCGACATCGGTACCCTGCTCGCACACCGTGACGTGGGCGGTTACACCTTGTCCATGTCCCACTTCTTCGACCTCACCGGCCCTTCGTTCGCCGCCCTCCGCCTGCCCGCCGCACTGGCAGCCGTTACCCTGCTCGTAGGTCCGGCCGTCGGCTGGATATTGCGCTTGCGTCGCCGGCATTTGGCCGCCACTGTCAGCGTAGCCGTTACGGCGGCACTGTTCCTGGTGGCCGCGCACATCGCCTTCGCCCGTTTCGAGCCCATGCTCAGCTCAAAGCAGTTGGCTGACACCATTGTTGAGCGTGGCTCGTCAGCCGACTCGTTCATCATCTACGGCGACCAGTCTGACGCTTCGTCGGTGATCTTCTATACCCACGATTTCTTGCAGAAGCCGGCCTTTGTGGTGTTTGAGCCTTGCTCTCCCCACGGCCAAGGCTCGTCGCTGCTGTGGGGCTCGTGCTATCCCGACGCACCGAAAATCTTTCTTAGTGAAGATCAGCTTTCAAAGGCGTGGGGCACGGGTGAGCGCAAATGGCTCTTTGCCCAGGACACCAACCAGTCCAAGGTCGAACAACTGCTTGCGGGCCGCCTCTATCCGGTTCAATCCATCGCCGACAAAGCGCTGTGGACCGACCGCCCGCTGAAGTAAGACCGTCCTGTAGTAGCGCCTTTCCGATTACCCGACCTCACCCGACTGCTGAGTGGCCCCTACTCCGCCGCCCGCATCTTGCCTCCCGGCAGCAGTTCAAATACCCGTCCGCGCCACAAAATGCGGCTCGAAAGATAGCTGGCCACCCAGAAGCCAAACCCCATCAAGTCGCGAATGGGATAGAGCGCCAGCAGGTTGAACCAACTCGTGTCGCGCACCACGACCCGGCCCACCGCAACTGACAAGGCCAGCCGCGTGGCCACACTCCAGCCAAAGAGCGCCAGTCCCCAGCCGGGGTAACCCAGCGCCCTGGCCGCCGCCCATCCCAATAGGCCGAATGGCAAGCTGAAAGTGAGCGCAGTGCCGAAATGCCCCTTGGGACGCGAAAATCGTGTCGACTTCATCCACCGCGCCTGGTGCTTGAGCGAAGACATGAAGCTGGAATTGAGCACAAGGTGGTCGATGGCGTGGTGGCTCAGTTCCACCCTTTGGCCCAGCTTCCAAGTCTCGTTGCCCAGGATGAAATCGTCGGAACAATAGTCCGCCGTCACGCGGAAGCCGCCCATCTTGCGGATCGTTTCCCGCCGAAAGGCCATGGTTGGCCCCAGGGTGAACTGCATGCCCTCCATGGCCCGTGCCACCAGCACTCCGGCTGTCATTTCCACGCTCATGCCCACAGCTTCTAGCCGCGCCCACAAGCCGCCCTTGGCCGCCACCCCGCGATACGGGCAAGTGATCGCACCCACCTGGCTCTGTGCAAAGGGCAGCGCAACCGCGCGCAGATAATCGGGCGTCACGCGCACATCGCTGTCGCTGATGACCAGAATTTCGTAGGCTGCCGCAGTCCCCATCAACTCCATCGACGCCACCTTGGCGTTGATGTAGTCCGGCTGGCCGCCGGTCCAAAGGAACTTGGCCTGAATATGCGGATACAGCTTGGCCACTCGGCGCGCCATCTCCAAGCCAGAGTCATTCTCCTCGCGTGCGCAGAACAGAATTTCAAACTCCGGGTAGTCCTGCTCGAAAAAGCTGGCCAGGTGCTTCTCAAGGTCAGGTTCGGCGCCGTGCAGCGGCTTCAGCAAGGTCAGCGGTGGCGTAAAGCCCGGCCGCGCCTGCAGTTGCGCTTCAGCTAGCCGCCGCTCCCGCACATAACGGGGCACCGCCGCCAAAACCATGCCGGCAAAGACCGTGGATGTAATCAGGCCGAAGGCGGCCAATCCAAGAAGAACGTACAACATGCAGGTCTAAGCATACCCGCACTCGTGCCGATTGTGCGACACAGGCTCGGTCGGGTCCACATGAGTTGATGCAATGAGGGTAAAGCGACGTCGAAGCGCCACTACGGCTTGCGGGCCGACACGACCTTGGGCACGATTGCCGGTTTGGGCATCGGCACCATGGCGGCTCCCGAGCCGGGCGCGGCTTGCTGGAACCGTGTCAGCATTTCCGAGCGCACATACTCCACAAAGCTCTGCATCTGGCGATTCATCTCTTCCATGCGCTCGCGCATTTGCAAAATGATAGCGATACCCGCGATGTTCACACCCAGGTCCCGCGCCAGGTTCAGGATGAATTCCAGCCGTTCCAGATCCTCGTCCGTATAGAGCCGCGTGTTGCCCTCGGTACGCGACGGCTTCAGCAACCCTTCGCGCTCATACAGGCGCAGCGTCTGCGGATGAATCTCGTACATCTCGGCCACCGCCGAGATCATGTACGCGCCTTTGGATTTGCGTTTCGCAGCCATTTTTCTCACCAGCTTACCTGAAGTCCCTCGCGATATATCTCACCGGAGCCTCAACAAGCCCTCACAGCTTGTCAAAAAGCGCCACCCGCGGATCCTGGTTGTTCAGCTTGGCCAATTCGCGCATGATCTCGCGGCTGCGCTCGTCACTCAGCGTGGGCACCACCACCTCGACGGTCACGATCTGGTCGCCGCGCTGGCCGGGGTTTTGCGCGTTCTCCACGCCCCGCTCCCGCATGCGCAGTTTTTGCCCGCTCTGGGTGCCGGGAGGAATCTTCAAGTGCGCACGCCCGTCGATGGTCGGCACGTCCACCTTGGCCCCCAGTGAGGCCTCAGGCACGGTAACCGGAACGGTCAGTTGAATATCGTCGCCTACACGCGTAAACACCGGGTGCGTCCCGGTACGCACAATCACATACAAGTCTCCGGCCGCGCCGCCGTTCAACCCGCTGTTACCCTTCCCTTGCAGGCGAATCCGCTGCCCGTCGCGCGTCCCAGGTTTGATGCGGAACTCCACCGTCTCTGTGCGGTTCACCAGCCCTTCACCCTGGCAGGTAGTGCAGTCGTTCGACACGCGCCCGGTGCCGTTGCAGCGCGGGCAGGGGATGTTGAACTTCATGCGCCCGCCCATCTGCGTCACCTGGCCCGTGCCATTGCATTCCGGACACTGCATCGGTCCATTCGTGTGCGCCTGCCCGTGGCAGGTGGGACACGTCTCCTGACGGTGGACCTGTATGCGTGCTTGCCCGCCGCGAATGGCTGCCCAGAAATCCACCGTGGCCTGGTATTCCAGGTCGGTGCCCGGTTGCGGACCGCGCGGCCGTTGCGGCTGCTGCGCCCCCGAAAAAATGCCCGAGAAAATGTCCTTGAAACTGCCCCACGACGACGACCCCGCACCCGCCTGCGGACCGCCTCCCTGGAAGCCGGAGAAATCGAATCCGCCAAAATCCACCGGCGGTTGCCCCGCCCCGTGTTGGCGCGCGTAGGCCTCGGCCTGCGCCGGGTCGATCTGGTCGGAGTAGAAGCCAAGCTGGTCGTACACCTTGCGCTTCTTCTCGTCGCTCAACACATCGTTGGCCTCGGAGATCTCTTTAAACTTCTCCTCGGCACGCTTGTCCCCGGGGTTCACGTCGGGGTGATACTTCCGCGCCGCCTTCCGAAAGGCTTTGCGAATCTCCTCCGGCGTGGCAGTCTTCTTCACTCCGAGCGTTGCGTAATAGTCTTTTGTGGTCGTGGCCATGGGTATTTTCTTATTTCACATCAGGATATGTGTTGCGCGGTGCCTTGTCTGCACGCATTCTGCCAAGGTCATCAAGGCGTTCATCGGTAAAGACTCATTCGACGCGGCTCCGCATGCCTGCAGCTATTCAACTATAAGACTCGGGGTGGACAACGAATCGTCGCCCACCCCTAAGTTCTTCCGCCGAATGGCGGGTCTGCCGCACCGCAGGTGCTACTTCTTCTCGTCCGCGTCCACATACTCCGCGTCGATCACGCCTTCATCCTTCTTCTCTCCGGCTGCGGGTTCGGCAGGAGGCGCGCTCGCCGAGGCCGCGGCCTGTTCGGAGTTGACCTTGTAGAGCACCTCGGCCAGTTTGTGACTGGCGTGGGTCAACTTCTCGTGTGCGGCCTTCAGTTCGCCCGAAGTCGGTGTGCCACCCAACGTCTTCTTGGCATCCGCCAGCGCCGCTTCCACCTCGGTTTTGTCGGCTGCTTGCACCTTGTCGCTCGCGTCCTTGAGCATCTTCTCGATGTGGTACACCAGTCCATCGAGCGAATTGCGCGCCTCAACCTCCTCGCGCTTCTCCTTGTCTTCCGAGGCGTGCGCTTCGGCGTCCTTGGCCATCCGCTCCACCTCATCCTTGCTCAAACCTGAGCTGGAAGTGATGGTGATGCGCGTGTCCTTACCCGTCGCGTTGTCCTTGGCGGTCACATTCAGAATGCCGTTGGCGTCGATGTCGAACGTCACCTCGATCTGCGGTATTCCGCGTGGCGCCGGAGGAATCCCGGCCAGTTTGAACTTACCCAGCGTCCGGTTTTGCGCCGCCATGGGCCGCTCGCCCTGCAGTACGTGGACTTCGACCTCGGTCTGCGAATCCGCAGCCGTCGAAAATGTCTCCGTCTTCTTGGTCGGAATGGTCGTGTTGCGTGGAATCATCGGCGTGGCTACCCCACCCAGGGTTTCGATCGACAGGGTCAGTGGCGTTACGTCCAGCAGCAGCAGATCCTTCACCTCGCCTGCCAGCACGCCGGCCTGTACCGCCGCGCCCACGGCCACCACTTCGTCCGGGTTCACACCGCGATGCGGCTCCCGGCCAAACAACTCCTTCACCAATTCCTGAATCTTGGGCATGCGCGTCTGCCCACCCACCAACACCACTTCGTCGATATCGCTGAAGTTGATGCCGGCATCCGTCACGGCCTTTTTGCAAGGCTCCAGAGAACGGGAAATCAGGTCCCCCACCAACTGCTCCAGCTTGGCGCGGGTCAGCTTGCGGACCAAGTGCTTCGGTCCCGTTGCATCGGCAGTGACAAAGGGCAGGTTAATCTCGGTCTCCACGGTAGTCGAGAGCTCGATCTTGGCCTTTTCCGCGGCATCTTTCAGCCGCTGCAGCGCCATCTCGTTGCCCTTCGAACCCAGGTCCAACCCCTCTTCCTGCTTGAACTCGGCGATCAGCCACTCCACAATCCGCTGATCCAGGTTGTCGCCGCCCAAGTGGGTGTCGCCATTGGTCGACTTGACCTCAATGACACCCTCCCCCACCTCCAGGATGGAGATATCGAAAGTGCCGCCGCCAAAGTCGTATACGGCGATCGTCTCGTCCTTCTTCTTGTCCAGTCCGTAGGCCAGGGCAGCCGCCGTCGGCTCATTCACTATGCGCTTCACGTCCAGCCCGGCAATCTTGCCTGCATCCTTGGTAGCCTGGCGCTGGGCGTCATTAAAGTAGGCGGGCACCGTAATCACCGCCTCCGTCACCGTCTCGCCCAGGTAGGCCTCGGCGCTCTTCTTCAACTTCTGCAGAATCATCGCTGAAATCTCAGGCGGGGTGTACTCCTTGCCCTGCGCCAAAATGCCCACGTGGTCGCCCTGCTGAACGACCTTAAAAGGCACCATCTTCATCTCGTCCGAGACTTCGTCGTATCGCCGCCCCATAAACCGCTTGATTGAGAAAATGGTGTTCTCCGGGTTGGTAATTGCCTGCCGCTTGGCCACTTGGCCCACCAGCCGCTCGCCGCTCTTTGAAAAGCCGACAACTGAGGGCGTGGTGCGCGAACCCTCTTCATTTGCAATCACTTTGGGCTCACCGCCCTCAAGAACGGCAACACACGAGTTGGTGGTGCCAAGGTCAATGCCAATAATCTTTGCCATATTTGGTTTCCTGCCTGCCTCTGGAATTTCCGACTCTATTAAGATGCATCATTGAGTGAGATAGTGTCAACTTTTCTTGATGCTATATTTATAAGCCCTACCCCAGTTCCACCACTTCCCAGTCTTTCTCCAGCCGGATGGACCGCTTCCGGCTCCCTCCCGCCCGGCACATCCCCCGTTCCTACTCGCCCGGACTGTCGTGCAGAATCTCTGTGGCCAATTGCATTTGTGGCAAGCCTCACAAGCGCAACTTCCCGGTATCGTTTAGTCTCAAGAGTTCCGGTCCCCATGACCACCGCCCAAGCCCAAGCCCGCTACCCGCTCACCCAGGGTGTGAATCCGTGGCTGGTCACGGTCTCGGTCATGCTGCCCACCTTCATGGAGGTGCTTGACACCGCGATCGCTTCGGTGGCGCTTCCTTACATTGCGGGCAGCCTGTCGGCCTCCAACTCCGAGGCCACCTGGGTCCTTACCAGCTATCTGGTGGCCAATGCCGTCATCCTCCCCGCATCCAACTGGTTCGCCCGCCGTTTTGGCCGCAAGCGCTTCCTGCTCACCTGCGTAATCATCTTCACTGTCGCCTCGTTCTTCTGCGGAGCGGCGCCCTCGCTCACGGTGATTCTGGCGGCCAGAGTTCTTCAGGGGGCGGGCGGCGGCGCATTGCAGCCCTTATCGCAATCCATTCTGTTAGAAAGCTTTCCCGTCTCCAAGCGTTCCATGTCCATGGCCGCCTATGGCCTGGGGATCGTGCTCGCCCCGGTGCTGGGCCCGACGCTGGGCGGCTGGCTGACTGACACCTTCAGTTGGCGCTACGCCTTCTACATCAACATCCCCGTCGGCATTCTCGCCGTCATCCTCGTCAGCCGCTTTGTCCACGACCCGCCCTACATCAAGAACGCCAAGGTCGGCCCCTTTGACAACATCGGCTTCGGCCTCCTCATGGTCTGGACCGGCAGCCTGCAAATCGTCCTAGACAAAGGACAGGAAGACGACTGGTTCGGCGCCACTTGGGTACGCTGGACCGTGGCCGCCCTGGTCATCTCCCTGCTGCTCTGGATCTGGCATTCCTGGACTCATCCCAAGGGTCTGGTCGATCTGCATATCCTCAGAGATCGCAACTTCCGCACCGGCTGCGCGCTCATCGCCATGCTCGGCATGTGCATTTACATCACCATCGCCATCCTGCCCCTCTACTATCAGGAGGTCCTCGGCTACACCGCCTTCACTGCCGGACTGGTCGTAGGTCCGCGCGGCATCGGCTCCTTTATCGGTTCGCCGATCATCGGGATACTGGGCTCGCGCATCGACAATCGCAAGCTGCTCTGCGCCGGTTTCTGTGGCTTCGGCATCTGCGCGCTCGTCTTCGGAACCGTTAACCTCAGCATCGGCCCCTACACCCTGCTCATCCCCATCATGCTTACGGGCTTTGCGCTTAGCTTCGTCTTTGTGCCCTTGTCCACCATGATGATGGCCACCATCTCGCGGAACGAGATGGGCAACGCCACCGGCCTCGCAAACATGCTGCGCAATATCGGCGGCTCTATTGGCATTTCCATGGCGACCACCGCACTTATCCGCCGCGCCGCCCTCCACCAGACTGAAATCGGCGCCCACATCACCCCGTCCACCATGGTCTTCCAGCAGAAATCCGCCGCCATTGCCGCCTATCTCGGCCACCAAGTCGGGCCAGCCCAGGCCCGCCCGGGCTCGTTCGGTCTCCTCTACGGCCTCATGATGCAGCAATCCGCTCTCATGGCCTACGTCGATGTCTTCCGCTGGACCGCCTTGCTCGCCTTCTTCTGTGCCTGCGCGGCCTGGATGTTCAAAAAGCCTCAAAAAGGCGCTGAGCCCCCGCCGGGAGCGCATTGAAAGTAAGGTGAGTGAAGGAGGCTACTGTATGAGCGAGCCCATCCGCCTGAAGACCTTTCAGATTGGAACCCCCGTGAAGCGCGGTGAAGGACTCAGAATCGCCGTCACCATGAGTCAGCCTCACACCATCAGCGGCAAAAACCGCCGCATCTGCTCGTCGTAGCGCTCGATATGCCCGGTCAAAATGTCGTAATACCACCCATGCACTGTCAGCCGACCCTCCACCAACGCCCTTGCCACCGACGGCTGCGCCTTCAGGTTCAACCACTGCGCCACCACGTTTCCCCGGATCAGCGCGGCCAGTTCGGCGCTCGCTCCGTCGGCGGGGTTCAGTGGTTGGCGATGGCTGAAAGCTGCCTCGACGTGCTGCAGCCAGCGACTGGCCTTGGGCATCTTCTCCAGGCCTTTGCGGTCCAGCGCCGCCTTCATCGCGCCGCAGTCGGAGTGCCCGCACAGAATGGCGTGCTTCACCTTCAGCACCTCCACCGCGTACTCGATGGTAGCCGTTACCCCGTCCACGTCCTGGCCCGTCATGGGCACCACGTTCCCTGCGTTGCGGGTGATGAAAAGGTCGCCGGGCCCCGTGCCTAGAAACAAGTCCGGCAGCACCCGCGAGTCGGAACATGTGATGAATAGCCATTCCGGCGCCTGCGTTTCGGCCAGCAGGTGAAACTGGTCCCGCCGGCGCGGAAACACCTCAGCCAGAAACTTCCTGTGCCCTTCCATCAACCGCTCCATATTGACCTCACAACCTTCCCATTCAGCCTGTCAGCAACAGCCTATCGCACTGCCTTCAGTTGGAGTGAGCGGCAGCGCCTGTTACCTTGTTTCCCAGATGTTCTGAGGACTTCCGCCGGTGAACAAAATTACCTTTCCGTTCCTTTTCCTCGTCATTGCAGCCAACCTGTCCCTTCCCGTGCGGGCACAAAGCGTCGCCACCCTGGACCCCGCCCTCCAAAGCCGCATCGACCGTATCGCCGCGCAGGTCCTTGACCAAACCGGCGTTCCTTCGGCCTCGGTGGCCGTCGTCCAGCACGGCAAGTTGGTCTACACCCACGCCTATGGCCACGCGCGTCTCGATCCGCCCGTCGACGCCAACACTCAAATGCGCTACTCGATCGGCTCCATCTCCAAGCAGTTCACCGCCACGGCCATCCTGCTCCTTCAGCAAGAGGGCAAGCTGTCTCTCGATGACGCGGTAGGCAAGTACGTCCCAGGCCTCACCCGCGGCGACCAGGTCACCATCCGTCAAATCCTCTCTCACACCTCCGGCTATCAGGACTACTGGCCTGAGGACTACGTGATGACCCCCATGCTCAAACCGGAAAGCGCCCAGCAAATCCTCGACACCTGGGCCAAAAAGCCTCTCGACTTCGAGCCCGGCACACAATGGCAATACTCCAACACCAACTTCGTCATCGCCGGTCGCATCGTGGAGCAGATCACCGGTCAGCCGCTCATGGACTTCCTCACCCAGCGCGTCTTTCGCCCCCTCGGCATGAAGTCGGTATGGAACTCCGACGAAACCAAGCTGACTCAGACTGACGCCACCGCCTACTATCGACACGCTCTCGGCCCCCTGCGCGTCGCGCCCAAGGAGGGCCGCGGCTGGATGTACGCTGCAGGTGAGTTGGCCATGACGGCTCACGACCTCGCCCTCTGGGATGAGAGCTTGATCTCTCAGTCGATCCTCTCCTCCGAGAGTTATAAACAAATGTTTACCGAGGTGAAGCTGAAAGACGGCGCCGGTACGCACTATGGCCTCGGCGTCGGCGTCCACGACCTCAACGGTCACCGTTCCATCGAGCACAGCGGCGAAGTCTCCGGCTTCGTCTCTGACAACGAGGTTCTCGTCGACGACGGAGTCGCCGTCGCCGTCCTCACCAATCAGGACGCCGTCGGCGCCGCCTCCACGATCGCTCGTCTCGCTGTCCCGGTCGTCCTGGGAACCCCGCCCACCGCCCCCGAGCAGCAGGCCATCGGCATCTATCGTGGCCTCCAGCATGGTGGAATCGACCGCACTCTGCTCGCCCCCAACCTTAGCGATTACTTCACCGCCGAAGCCATCGCAGATTTCCAGTCCAGTCTCGCGCCCCTCGGCGACCCCCTCACCTTCCATCAGACCAGCGAGCAGTTACGCGGTGGCATGACCTTTCGCGCCTTCCAGATCGTCTACCCCGGCAAGCGCCTCACCCTCACCACCTACACCTACCCCGACGGCAAACTCGAGCAGTACCTCATCGCCCCGGCGGAGTAGCGCAGATACGCATATGGGCCGCAACCTGCAAATGCCACGCGGGCCTGAAATCGCGAATTGTAGGCCATGAACGCGCACAGGTTCACATTCACCGTCGCCATCACCGTCGCCAGCCGCGCGATCGCCCTCAGAGATCGCGTGCTGCGCAAGATTGCGCGCCTCTCCCCCGAAGAGTCTGCCCGCGTTACCATTTCAGAGCATTGGATTCCGAGCGGCGGCAATCTCCTTCACGCCGCCTATGTTGTGCCGGCGGCGAACCCGCCAAAAGCAGCTCTCTTGATTTGCCACGGAATCGGAGAAATCGTCAGCTACTGGCTTCCCGTGCAGCACCTTCTCGCGATCAACGGCGTTGCATCCCTCGTTTTCGATTACTCCGGCTACGGTTGCAGTACCGGTTCCATCGACTGGACCCAGTGCGAACTGGACGCGCTCGCCGCATTCGAATATCTACAGCATCTTGCCCCTTCGACTCCCCTGTCCTTACTAGGATTGTCGCTGGGCAGCGGGGTCGCCGCAGCCATCGTGAACCAGGTCGGCCCAAAACGCCTGTTCCTCTGCGGCGCCTTTACGTCCTTCCGAGCGGCCTCCTGCGCGATCTGCGTTCCGCGATTCCTCTCCGCGCTGGTGCCGCCGATCTGGAACGCCGAGGAAGCTCTGCGCGACTGCAAGTTGCCCGTCGTCATTGTGCACGGAGAAAAGGACCCGCTCTTTCCCGTGCACATGGCATCCGATCTGGCTTCCATCTGCGGCTCCAATGCTGAACTGATCGTGGTCCCCAACCTCACCCACAACGAACCGTTCTACCATCCACGCCTCTCCTACTGGGACCTCATCATTTCCCGTCTCTAGCAAAGTCAAGATGCGCGTCGGGCCGAGCCGCAAGTCAACACGGAAATGTGAAGAAACTCGGAGGCTTCGTGCCGGAGCGAAGGGCGCGCAAGCGCCGTCTGCCCCACCGCAGGTGGCGCGATACACTTAAGGCTGACCTATGTTTGAGAACCTCACTGACAAACTCCAGCGCGCCTTCAAGACCCTCCGCGGCCAGGGCACGCTTACTGAAGAAAACATTGCTGAGGCCCTGCGCGAAATCCGCGTGGCCCTCCTCGAGGCCGACGTCAACCTCAACGTGGCCAACGACCTGATTGAACAGATTCGAGTTAAGGCCGTTGGCACCGAGGTGCTGACCGCGCTCTCGCCCTCCGAGCAGGTCATCAAGATCGTTCGCGACGAGCTGATCACCATGCTGGGCAAAGACACGGCCCGCTTCAAGTTCGCTTCGCAGCCGCCCACAGTCATTCTCATGGCCGGCCTGCAGGGCTCCGGCAAGACCACCACCAGCGGCAAGCTCGCGGCCTGGCTCAAGAAGGGCGGTCACCGCCCCATGCTGGTTTCCGTCGACGTCTACCGCCCCGCCGCCCGCGAACAGCTCAAAGTCGTCGCCAAGTCCATCGACGCCCGCCTCTACGAAGGCGATCAGAAAGGCGAACCGGCCGCGCCCGCGCTGGTCGAGCGCCTCGCCGTAGAAGCCCGCCGCGAAGCCCGCAACATGGGCTGCGACACGCTAATCGTCGACACCGCCGGCCGCCTCCACATCGACCAAGACCTGATGGGCGAGATGGAGAGCCTCAAAAAGCTGCTCAATCCGCAGGAGATTCTCTTCGTCGCCGACGCCATGACCG
>CAYNGB010000052.1:0-37505 GCA_964396795.1 uncultured Occallatibacter sp.
TGCGGGCTCACCGTTTCGCCGTTTCGGTGGCGGGGGGAGGGGGGGGCCCTCAAAAATGCAGCAGTGAGCTACTGTAAACCATCTAGTTTGTGCGATATAGAATCTGATTGCCCCGGCGGAAGGGGGTAAAAAGTGGTGAAAAATGCCCCAAAAAGCCTCAATTTCGCGCCCAAAAGGGTGGCTTGCACGGGTGAATCAAACGGGTAAAAGGGCAAAAGACCCTCCATTGCAAGAGCAGGGATGGCGATTCACTGACAGAGCATTGCGGACTGGGAATGGTGGTTGCATTGCAGGCTTGCGGCGGTCGGTAACGGCTAGCTACCGCTCTTTCTCCTACTACCATTGTGCGCCGGAGGAAGGAAATGATCTGCAGACGAGCGGGTGCACCGATCCGAATCCGGTGTTTTCGCGTGCCCGGCCTCAGGCCCCTGCCAATGCCCGTATAATCTCGCGTGGCAAAGAGATGCAGACCAACGGGAGTGAGAACTGTGAAGAAGACCTGGCCGAGATGGTTACGCTGGACATTACGAATTGTTTTTGGATTCATTGCTGTCATCCTGGTGTCGGTTGGTGGTTTTGCCGGATATCTACTGTATCGCGGCCATGTGGCCCTGAGGCCATCCGGCTATAAGCCAGAAAAGCCGCTGCTCTCTTACGCCGATGAGCCGGCTCCTGCGATGCAGGCGAAAGCGGCTCCGGCCGAGTTTTCATGGGCCACCATCGACGATCCTCCACGCACCTCAATGCCATGGGTGCGCTGGTGGTGGCCGGGCGCCGATGTGAACGACGACGAACTG
Organism: uncultured Occallatibacter sp.; assembly: GCA_964396795.1. Taxonomy (GTDB): domain Bacteria; phylum Acidobacteriota; class Terriglobia; order Terriglobales; family Acidobacteriaceae; genus Telmatobacter. The sequence goes on from CAYNGB010000052.1 coordinate 798, forward strand.
GCGCGCGAGCTGAAGGAACTGCACGATGCGGGCTTCGGCGGCGCGGAAGTGCAGCCCTTTGCATCCAGTGTCGACCCAGTGATCGGCAAGGACAGCGCATTACATGCCCGGGTGTATGGCGTGGATACTCCGCGCTATCTGGCATCAGTTCGCAGCACTCTGGCCGCAGCCGGGCAACTGGGGATGCAGATCGATCTGAGCAACTACAGCGGCTGGCCGGGAGGAAGCCCGGCGGTTGCGGCCGAGGATGGAGTTCAGAACTTGGTCTGGAGTGAGGCGAGCTTCCACGGGGGAAAGCGCGTGGAGATCGATATACCGCGTCCAGCGCCACATCTGAACGCCCTCATTCTGGGAGTGGTCAACTACGTCGCAGACATGGTACTGGCGGAGTTTGACCCATCAGCGGCAAAGCTCGTCAGCGTTGTTGTGGCTCGCCCGCTGGGCGGAAGTTCGACGGCCTTTTCCCGGCGAGGGCCCTTGCAACTGGACCCGAAGAGCATCCAAGTGGTTGACGCAGAGGTGCAGGATGGGAAGTTGATATGGGATGCGCCCGAAGGCAAATGGGTGTTGATTGCGTCATGGATCATGCCCACCGGCGAAGAGCCAGTGGGCATCGCGTTCGCAACGCACGGGTACACGGTGAACGCACTGGATGAACGGCGTGTGCGCGCGAACTACAACTACAGCTTCGGAGCGCGCACCGGCTATGCGGAGTTCTACGGAAAGACGCTGCGCGGCATCTTCAACGACAGTCTCGAATACACCGCCGATCGTTTCGGTTCCGCGGACATCCTTGAGGAGTTTCAGAGGCGGCGCGGTTATGACTTGCGTCCGTTCCTGCCGGCAGTCTACATCGACGCTACCGATAATCTGTACCTCGGGAATCAACTGAAGGCTCGCCCGCGCTTCAAAATTGGGGACTTTGACGAGCGCGTGCGGTACGACTACCAGCTAACGCTCTCGGATCTGATGATCGAGCGCTTCTTCGATGCGACGCATAAGTGGGCCACAGAGCGCGGGCTGGTGTCGCGAGCGCAACCGTATGGCTTCGACCAGGACGTGATTCGCGCGGAAGGTGTAACGGATATTCCCGAGACGGAGCAACTGGAGAGCGTGGGCGCTTCTACCTTCCTACGAGCGGCATCTTCGGCGGGCATGTTGTATGGCCGGCAAATGATCAGTGCCGAGAGCCTGGGCTACCCGGGAGCGGAGTACACAACGAACATCGCAAAAATGAAGGCCTCGGCCGATCTGCTCTTTGTCAACGGCGTGAGCCAGCTTGTCTACCACGGCTCCCCATACAACTGGAGGCCGTCGGGTCACGAAGCAAAAATCGGGCCACAGGGCTGGGATCCCTTCGTCTCGAATAGTGCGTTCGGAATGAACTTTGCCGAGAACTACTCCTCCCGCGTGCCGCTCTGGGCCGATATGAAAGCCTTCAACACCTATATGGCGCGGGCGCAAAACCTGCTCCGGCAAGGGCAGCAAACAGCCGACGTCCTGATTTACTATCCGGCGTTGGGAGTGGGGAACCCGACCATTCCGGCAAACCCAACCGAACCGCTGCAAGACGCGCACTTCCCGCTCACCGATCCGAGCCGCGGCTTTATTTCGCTGCCGATGTCGGGGATGGAGAGACAGTCCCTGGTGAGGTGGCTTGACAAGATCAAGCCGGTGATCGACGAACTTGATCGCCGGGGAGTGACCTGGCAGTGGGTAAACGGCGACGGGTTGCGCAATCAACTGACAACAGAAGGCAAGACCCGTTTCGGTTCTCCGTTTGGCGCAATCGTGTTTGCGGAGGTTGACGCCGCTGCGCCGGAAGACATGGCAGCAGCAGAGAAACTTGCCGCCGCGGGCAAACCCATCTTCTTCATTGGAGCGACGCCGGCAAGGCAACTCGGCTATCTCAACTCTGACACTGGGGATGCAAGCGTTCGGGCATCGGTGCAGCGGCTGGTGAAAGTGCAGCCTGTGGCTCAGAATGCAAACACCCTGGCAAATGCGATTGTTGCTGCAACGCATCCATCGCTGATGTTCGATCGGCCCAGTGAACTTCGCCGCGAAACGCGCTCAGTCGGCCAGGGATGGATCGATTTTTTCGCAAACCTGTACGATCAGCCGAAGCAGGCCGTTCTGAGGGTCTCGGACCCCGAGGGAGCATGGTGGTTCGATGCGGCAACCGGAACAGCGGCGCCTGTGACGCAAAGTTCGAAGGGTATCGTCATGCTTGCGCTGCGCCCTTATGAATCGCGCTTCCTGATCCGAGGCGTGAAGATGCCCGCCACTTTGAAAAGAGAGGACACGGCCTCGCTGCTCACCGTGAACCTGACGGGGCGGACGTGGGCTTTGCCCACCTGGGACCTTGCCGTGGGCACAGAGAAGCGCCATGGTGGATTGTTCGACTGGCGCAATGACAAGGGGCTTCGCTATGCCGGAGAAGAAGGCGTTTACACGGCAACCGTGAACGGCTTTGAGGCTCGGAAGGGCGCACAGTATCTGTTGCGCGTCGGCCTTGTCCCTGGTACTGCAATGATTCGCGTGAACGGCCAGAAAGCGGGAAGCGCGAGCATTCCACCGGGGGATGTCGATGTCACACCCTATCTTCACGACGGGGCGAATCTCATCGAGATCCTTTATCGCCCGTCGCCAAGAAACGCCCAGATCGGGTTGGCTCTCAAAGGGGATAAGAGTGTCGCTTATCTCAAGCGGAGGAGCCAGTCTCTGGTGCCTGCTGGGTTGCCAGGCCCAATCTCATTGGCCGAGGCAAGTCGCACTCCCGGCAGATGAATATGCCCGCGGCGGTTAGACGAGACGAGAATTGCTGGGGGATAGTTTTGCGCCGGGGAAAACGTGGCGGTAGAAATGCGAGCGGGCGGGGAAGAAGCTCGAATCGGGGATGGAGGCGGTACCGGATGGATTTGTGTAAGGATTCCAAGTAGCACCGAATGAGCGGATTGCACTTGCGAGAGACATCGAAAAGCACAGAGTTGGCGATTGGGTGGGAATAGTAATGGATACCGGGGATGCGAACCAATGTGATGGCGATCAACATTTGGCAGGCATCTCTGATTACAATTGGGACAATATCAGTACAAAACCTCCGCATCTATCGCTATCAAGCGCATGCGCACGGGGTATGTAGAGATGCACCGCCTGGATTCCGAACCCTACGGCAGTCAGCGGCCTCGTGTGCTTATTGCAGAGGACGATGGCGTAGTTCGCCTTATCCTGCAGAGTTGGATAGAAGGATGGGGATACGAGTCTGTGACCGCAAGCAATGGCAGCGAGGCGTGGGAAATTCTGCAACAGGAGCGCCCGCCTGAAGTGGTGATTATGGACTGGATGATGCCTGGAATCGACGGCATCGAACTGTGCCGGAGGCTTCGCGACAAATCGCGTGAATATTACCCTTACATTCTCATGATCACGGGCCGCACAGACCATCTGGACGTGGTGCATGCATTGGAGTCGGGAGCCGACGACTGCATCAGCAAGCCATTTGAGGAATTGGATCTAAGGGCGCGCCTTATTGTGGCCAGCCGGATTCTTGCGCTGCAAAACGAATTGATCCATAGCCGCGAGGAACTTCGCGTGCAGGCCATGAGGGATGCACTGACGGGCCTCTGGAACCGGACAGCCTTTCTGGACTTATTCAAGTGCGAATTGGATCGTGCCGAGCGCACGCGGGGACGGACGGGGCTGATGTTGCTGGATCTGGACAACTTCAAGGGCATCAACGACCGGTATGGACACCTGGCTGGGGACATGGTTCTGAAAGAAGCGGCGCGCCGCCTGAAGCAAAATATCCGGTCGTACGATTTCGTGGGGCGCTACGGGGGAGAAGAGTTCCTTCTTGCATTACCGGGATGTGACGGAGAGCAGCTCCGCCAGCGAGCGGAAACCATCCGACAGGCGATGTGTAAGGAGCCTGTTCGCCTGGACAAAGGCGAGATCAATATCACCGTCAGCATTGGCGCAGTTGTGGCACCGGCGGGCGAAGGATCGATATGGGACGTGATGGCGGTGGCTGATATTGCACTGTACAGGGCTAAAACAGGCGGCCGCAACTGCGCGGTGCTTTGCGAGAAGCCCTGGGTTGAGATATTGCAATCACCGCTGACACATCACGACTGCTGTGCAGGCTGTGAGGTTGGGCGTACAGCCGAATGCATTGTGTCGATCAACTGAGATGGTGTGCCAGTGGGTGAAATGCACGCGATCCCAGGTCTCAAAGTCGAGACCTGGGGCACCCATATCAATTGCGAGACTGGATTTTCCGGATGACGTCAGCAGCCTTTTTTGCAGCGGGCCATGATGGCGGCGTGAAGGCGTTCCCGAAGGCTGGGAGGCAGGTCGTAGATTTCGTGAGAGCGGTAGATTTCGATGGTTTTGCGGGTGGTGCTGAGGGTGACCTCGCAATGCTCGCAGCCCTGTAAATGCTGCTGCAGTTCGGCACGCGTCTCGGGGGTTACCGAGTCGTCAATCAGATCGTCAAGCAGAGCGAGAAACTCAGTGCAGGTCACTTGTCAACTCCCATTTCCTTGGGAACTTTTTTCCTGCGGAAGTAGCGGCTCAGGCGCTCGCGCAATTGCAGGCGCGCGCGCAACAAACGAGACTTCACGGCGGGAACACTTAAGTTGAGCGTTTCTGCCGTCTCCTCGGTGGACAGGCCTTCTACGTCGCGCAGGACAAAAACGATGCGAAATCCCTGGGGCAGTCCCTGGATGGTCTTGCGCAGAATCTCGGCCAGTTCGGCCTGGGAATAGTTCTGCTCCGGGTCTGGGGCCCAGTCGGCCAGGTCGCGCGGGACGCTGCCCTCCTCGGTCTCGATATCCTCGTCGATCGACACCATTTTGCCGGTGCGCCGCTTGCGGAGACGCATCAGGCTTTCGTTGACTGCGATTCGAACCAACCATGTGTAAAATTTCGAGTTCCCCTGGAACTGGTCGAGCTTTTCGTACGCCTTGAGGAACGCATCCTGCATGACATCTTCGGCGTCCTCGCGATTTTGCGTGATGTGCTGCGCAATGCGGAAGACCTGCCGGTCGTACTTGCGGACCAGCGTGTCGTAGGCCGAGACATCTCCAGCGCGGACCCGTTCAACCAGGGCCACGTCGGGATGCTGCTCGTTCTCTCCTGCAATAGGTTGGATGGTCGCCATGGGAGTTGGTTGCGGAATTCGTAGGGGCACCGGATGGGCTTCGTATCCGGACCGGTAAAAGACAAGTGTAATAGACGATGGGGCAGGAGACCAAACCGGCGGGCAGAAAGCGGGCAAAACTGAGCCTTCGCAGGCACGCGCGGAACGTAACGGAAGTGGTTCGGGAGTACCAAGCGGGGGAAGAACCGTCATACAGTGGAAGTATGACGGTTGCACTCTCCCCAACCCGAGCACCTATGACGCTGCGGTGGCTGGCAGCGCTGTTTTCTGCCCTGATGGTGATTATTCCGGTTTGGGGGCAGAGCTCCGATACGGCCAAGACCAAGGCTTCCGGAAGCAGGGCTTCCGGAACGAAGACGTCTGGAAGCAAGGCGTCTGGAACCAAGGCTTCCGGTGGTTCCGGCTCTGCGGCGCACAAGACGGGAGCGGCACACAAGTCCGCCACGACACACAAGACCACGGCGGCGCACAAGGGCGGAACAGCACCTAAGGCCGGCAAAAAAGGGAAGAAGACCCTGTCGCGGAGACGCAAAAGGCGACCCTCGGCGCGGGCGCAGCGGATCAAGCTGGCGTTTGTGGCTTCAACAGAGCTGCGGCCGATGGCCCAGCAACTGGCGACCATGCGCACACCGGCAGCCTACGCCGGGGTGACCAATTACGCACACCAGCACACGGGCGACGCAACGGCGGCGGCGTACCTTGCGCTGGGCCATGCATACCTGTTGGACAAGCGCTATGCAGAGGCGGCGGAGAGTTTGCGCGAGGCCCGGCGCGCCAGTGATGTGCTGGGCGATTATGCAGACTTTCTGGCAGCCCGGGCTCAACATGAGGCGGGCAACGAAGCGGCAGCGGAGGCGCTGCTGAAGGGATTTGTGCAGACCTATCCAGACAGCATCTTCGACGCCGAGACACCGGAACTGGAGGCGACGGTGCTGCTGGCCATGAACAATGCGGCCGGCGCACAGCGGGTGCTGGCCGCAGCCGCCAGCGGAGACGCGGCCAGCCGGCCGGGCTACCAGGTGGTTCGCGGGCAGGTGGCGCTGGCGCTGCGCCAGCCAGAAGAGGCAGAACGGATTTTCAAGCAGATTCTGCTAGAGCATCCGCTGAGCTCGCAGGCAGAGATTGCACGCGCCCAACTGACAGCACAGGGCGCGGAGTCCACGATGACTGTCGCGGAGCTGCGGAGCCTGGGCGATGCCTACTACAAAGGCGGGCGCTACGAGGAAGCCAGCGAACAGTATCGTGCGCTGGCGCGCCAGGCGAGCCTGGATGAGCAAAGCCGGGAAGGCTTCGCGGTGGCCGCGGCGAATTGCGACTTGAAACTGAAGCGCCTGACCAAGGCCGAGGCCGAGGCGCTGCCCGACACACCGGACGACAACGGTGCGGGGAGACTTTACCTGTTGATGGAACTGGCGCGAAGCCGCGACGACCCGGATGAGCAGCAGCGCATTGTGACTCGTATGGAGACCGATTTTCCGCACAGCGAATGGCTGGCCGAGGCGCTTTTTTCAAGCGGCAACATGTACCTGCTGAGCCGGGATTATCCGCGGGCAGTGGAGTACTACAGCTACCTTGCGACACACTTCCCGACAGAGAAGAATGCCGCGGCCGCACACTGGCGGGCGGGTTGGCTCTGCTACCGACAGGGGCTTTATGCGGATGCGGCGCGGCTGTTCGACGAGCAGATACGGCTTTATCCCAGCGCGACGGAGACGGTGTCGGCGCTGTACTGGCGCGGACGTCTGTATGAGTCGCAGGACCACAATCCTGCGCAGGCCGCGGCGAACTACCGCACGATTGTGCGCGTCTACCAGCACTATTTTTATGCGCAGATGGCGCGGCAACGGCTGGCGGCACTGGGCAACACGCAGCCTGTGGCGGATCCTGATCTGGACTTGATCGAGGCGCCGCCGGCACCGGCGCTGGACGACAGTTTTCCGGACGATAGCCCGCACCTGGCCAAAGCACGGCTGCTGGCGAATGCAGGCTTGAACGATTACATTGCGCGCGAGATACAGGCCGATCCGGATTCCGGCTCATGGAGCGCGCTGGCAGAGGCGCAGATCTATGCTTCTTATGGCGAGACCTTCCACGCCATGCGCGCGCTGAAGCGGGCACTGCCAAGCGCCGCGTCGGCCCCGATCAAAGCAATTCCGCTGGCGTACTGGCGCATTCTGTTTCCCGAGCCGTACTGGGAGACGATCAAGGCGGAATCAGCCAAGAACAACCTCGACCCTTACCTGGTGGCTTCGCTCATCCGGCAGGAGTCGGAGTTCAATCCCGCGGCAATCTCCTATGCCAACGCGTACGGGTTGATGCAACTATTGCCAATCGTGGGCAAAGCGATGGCGCGAGAGGAAGGCATCAGCCACTTTGAGACCTTCCATCTGCTCGATCCGGAAACAAATATCCGGCTCGGTACACGGTATCTGCGCCAGATGCTGGAAAGATTCGGCGGGGTGCAGGAGTACGCACTGGCGGCCTACAACGCCGGGGATAGCCGGGTGGTGGATTGGGAGGCAGCAGGCCCCTACACGGGGATGGACGAGTTTGTGGAATCCATTCCGTTTACGCAGACACGGGAATACGTGCAGGCGATCCTGCGCAACATTGAAGTGTATAAAGCAATTGATGCGGCTGCCGGAACCGAGGGCGGCAACCGAGGCGGAAAGTAACTGCCCGATTGGATGCAGAGAATGTACCCTGTTCGATACTCCTTGCCGCCGATTCCAATTGACGTGCCAGGCCGGCGGCAATAACACTGATTTTCAACCGGAGACTGCACAGTCTCTGGCAAGCCATTCGCAGCCTGCTGTTGTTGCACAACGAAGCGGCGGAGATGAAGAGACGCTGCTCGGTGACCTCAAGTAGTGGAGGGCAGGATGTCAACCGACTTGCAGTTTCTGGAAGAATGGATTCCCGAGAGAATGGACCCCGGAACGGTTTTCGTCCTGGAAAACCAGTCCAAACTCGGTCACGCTCAAAACCCCTATGTTGCCGTTATGTCGTGCCCGCGTTGCGGCACCATGGGGCTGATTACACGGCGCCAGTTGTGCGCCGGAGAGCCGATGATCTGCGGAGCAGAGGTGTGTTCAGCCGAGTATCGGCTGGATGGCGAAAGCATTTGCTTCCGCAGCCCGCAGTAGAGGCTTGATCCTGAGGAAGGACGATAGCCTGCGCTGGCTTATGGGGTTCGCGCAGACTGTTGGCACAGTTACGTGAGGGTGACTCGATGCGCCGTGGAAGGCGAGCGTTTGCACAGCTTTGTCGGGTACGATGAAGTAAGCGGATTCCACTTCAGGCCCGGATGGCGAAATTGGCAGACGCAGCGGACTTAAAATCCGCAGACTCTAACGGGTCGTGGGGGTTCAAGTCCCCCTCCGGGCACCAATAAATACAGGGTCTTTGTGAAAGAATGGTCTCTCTCCAAGAGAGGCCATCTGGGTCCAGGTAGCCATTTTGGTCACTATTTTGTATCTACCTTGTACCCGGTTTTTGGGGGACCAGGTGCTGCGGCCTGAATGTCTGACATCGCGTTACCTCTTGCGTCCCGCTCGCTTCATCGTTGTTTGACCGATGAAGATCTCAGGCGTTTTCGCGCCAGCTTCATGCCCCGACAGGAACTCCCTTACCAGCAGCGGTACTAGCCAATCGCCTATTACCGCCTTGATAGCTTAAAGGTCGCGTCTCCCCCCCGGAAGGTGTTTCGGAACGACTGAAGCGGGTGCGGGATTCGAGCAGCGGACTCCAAGATATTCACTGAAGGTAAATTGCCGTGTCACTCAGCGAGCGTCCCCGGTGGCGTGGACTAGACCCCGAGTATATCGAGGATTCACCGCTGTCCCGATTCACTCAGGTTCGCCGGCTTCAGACTTTCAAAGCCGATAAGCAGACAACGACAACCGCTGGGGCAGCTCGGCCCTTTGCAGTTGTTCCTCATCGATCCGGCATCGGACCCCGAAGCGGATCACCTTACGGCTTGTGTGGCACGCGGCCAGCGAATGGGCGACATCAAACGGCCTTGCCTGGATCGGTTTGACGGGTGGTCCGGAGTCTTCAGACGCCGCGAGGGTGGGCTCTGATAGGCCCTGACGGTGCAACCGATATCTGGATTATGACGTCGAAGCGGCAGTGTCGTAGAATAGCGGGCGGCGAGCTAGCGGAACATTTCGAGCCGAGCGCCCAGATCACTGTGGACAAGCAGCAATTCGCAACCCCCTTAAGCCTTCATGCTTCGTCAAGAGTGCAGTAGCCTTGGAACTGAAAAGCTCGTTCATTCGCGCAGTCAGATCGCGACCGGCGCAGGAGTGCTCAAATCCATGAAGATCGAAAGAATTGTATCGGCGGGCCTACGCGGCAGTACACCCGAGGGCGGTTGGGCAAACGAGATTAAACCAGGCGATTGCATTCATACCTTGGTGGCTGTCTATACAGATGAGGGTATTACTGGTTGGGGATCGGCGTTTACGAACGACACTTTGGTTCAAGGTTCCCTGAGAGTTCTTGAACCCTTGTTACTGGGGGAGAATCCTCTAGAGCCGGAGCGAGTGAGCGAAAAGCTCCATGCCAATACGTTTTGGATGGGGCGCGGCGGCTCCATCACCCACACGATCAGCGCGATCGATATAGCGATGTGGGACATTCTCGGAAAAACTACGGGGCAGCCGATCGGTCGACTTCTCGGTGGCCGTTACCGCAATCGCGTTCGGCCGTACGCTTCGCTGCTCATGGAGGAGCCGGAGCCACTGACTGCAAAGCTTCTGTCAATCAAAGCGCAGGGATTTCGCGCGTTCAAAATCGGCTGGGGTCCATTCGGGCAGCACGATTTCGCCACGGATGAGGCGATCGTGAGGGCTGCGCGCGAAGCAGTGGGTACGGATTCGCAGCTCATGGTCGATGCCGGCGCCAGCAATGCGTTTTGGCCCCAGGGATACAAGTGGGCGGTTCGCACTGCGAAGATGTTAGCCGATTACAACGTCTATTGGTTTGAGGAGGCACTGCCGCCCGACAATCTAAAGGACTTCATACTTCTACGCCAGACTTCGCCGGTTCCCATCTCGGGAGGCGAGGTGCTGACCCGTCGTCAGGCATTCGAGCCGTGGATTCGCGAGGGAGCTTTTGATATTGTGCAACCGGATGTGACCAAAGTTGGTGGAATCAGTGAAGAGCGGAGAATAGCATGGATGGCCGAGGACCACGGACTTCGCATGATCCCACATGGATGGAACACCGCGCTTGGCCTGGCGGCCGATCTTCAGTTGGCATCTGCGATCGAAAGCACCGATCTGGTGGAATATCTGACTGGCTCTCCGTTTATAGACGAAATTGTCCAGGATCGGTGGAGATTGGACGGAGCGGGCATGCTGGAGATACCGGACAAACCGGGCCTGGGCATAACCATCAACCTCGATGCAGTCCAGCATTACACTGGCGTAACCTTCGCCGCTTCCTGATCGGGCTTCGAAGTTTGGAGGCCTGTTGAAGAATAGGGAAGGGCATCGCATGAACGGACCACGCGGAGCGTTGATCTTCGATTACGATGGCGTGCTGGCAGATACCGAGCCACTCCACTGGAAATCGTGGGCGAAGATGCTGGCTGTTTATGGGATAGATTTCACCTGGAACGACTACGGGATTCATGGCCTTGGTGTAAGCGACGCTCAGATGTGCGTTTCGATACCGAAGACGTGGCCTCATATCGATGCAACGGAACTCTTAAGTAGAAACGCAGAACGCAAACAAATGGTTTGTGCGTTGTCGCTCGCAGAGTTACCAATTCCGGAAGAGACCATTGCGCTCCTGGCGAGACTTAGTGAGTATCGAATCGGATTGGTAACGAGCTCTGAAAGAGCATGTGTAGAGCCTGTGCTTCGCGCATGCAAACTTTTCGAACGGTTCGATGCGCTCGTATTCGGTGAGGACGTAGCAAAGCCCAAGCCTTCAGCTGAACCGTACCTGCTGATCAGGCAGAGGCTCGGAATAAGTGCTGGAATCGTCTTCGAAGACTCCGATCACGGAGTCAGGAGCGCTGTGGCCGCAGGGTTGAAAGTTGTGAAAGTCGGCAACCCCCACGATCTCGCCAAGATCGTTTGCCGGTCAGCAAACCTGGCGCGATTGTGACTTGCTCTTCGTCTCCAGTCCTGAACCTGGCGTGAAGCGGCTAGTTGGTGATCGTCAACCCACCGTCTACGATGATTGTTTGACCGGTGACATAGCTGCATTCGTCCGATGCCAGAAAGGCCGCTACCGCTGCAATCTCCTCCGGTTCGCCTGGCCTGGCCAGAGGGATCTTTCTTTTCCCGACATACCATTCCTGAAACACATCGGTCGTGGTCTCATCCACCCCGTTCACAATGGACATGGGGGTATGGATACACCCCGGCGCGATGGCGTTGGCCAGAATTCCGAACGGCGCCAGATCGACAGCGATTGCCCGCGTAAATGAAAAGATGGCGCCTTTCGATGCGGCATAGATGCTGACATGGGGTTCCGGCTGAACCGCCTCGGTGGACGCGATATTCACAATACGGCCATAGCCTTGTTCCATCATTACCGGCGCAAGCAGTCGGCACATGTGAAACTGGGCGTCAAGATTAATGGCCATCACCCGGCGCCATTTTTCCAGGCCGGCCAAATCGATGCGGACGTAGTCCATGACGCCGGCGTTATTGATAAGCACATCGATCCGGCTGTGCTTGCCTCTGATCTTCTCAATGACGCGCGCAATATCGGTCAAGGAAGCCAGATCTACGGGTTCCGCCTCAAACCGCGGCAAATGTGCGGACAAAGCAGCTAGCTCGTCCCGCTTGATGTCGAGGCCAATGACCGTGGCGCCCTCGCGGCTCAATCGCACGGCGATTGCGGCGCCGATACCTTGTGCCGCCCCCGTGACAATTGCTATCCGGTCCTGAAATCGTTCTCCCATCGGATCCTCCGACTCTTCACACCGCCGCGCCGATTCTTCCCAGGTTACTGGCTAACCTTGAGCATTCCCTTGAGCGGCAGATCCTGCGACGATCTCCCCACCATGATTTCGAAATCGCCGGGCACGACCTTCCAGTGCATGTCGATATCAAGCAACTGCAAGTCTTCGGGGGTCAGAGTGAGAGTCACGGTCTTCGTCTCCCCGGGTTTCAGAGCAACCTGTTCAAACCCGCGCAGTTGCCTGACCGGCAACGAGACGGGGGCAAAGGTCTCGCGCAGATACAGTTGCACCGTCTCCGCGCCTTCTCGATTGCCGGCGTTCCTCACATCTACACTTACATGCGCCTCGCCTCCCGGGCGAATCTCAGCTGGCTCGATGCGCAGATTGCCGTATTCATAATTCGTGTAGCTCTGGCCATAGCCAAAGGGATAGAGCGGTGTTGCAGGCATGTCGGCGTATCCCTCGGTATGGCTCCATCCCTCGTGCATCCAGTAAGCTTTGGAGGGTTTGTAGTTGTAGTATGCCGGCAACTGTCCTGAGTCGCGGGGTATGGTGATAGCCAGACGGCCACTGGGGTTGTAATCGCCAAAGAGGACATCGGCAACCGCTGTTCCGCCGCGCTCGCCCGGCAACCAGGCCTCGACCAATGCAGGCACGTGTTCCGAGGTCCACGGCGTAGCAAGCGGCCGGCCGTTCACCAGGACGACGATGGTGGGGGTTCCAGTCTCGAAGACCGCGCGGACAAGATCTTCCTGCACGCCAGTGAGGTTAAGGCTGGCGACGTCGTGGCCCTCTCCATCGGTGGGGCGCTCCAGTTCCGCGCCTGGGTGAGTCTCGCGCTGGTTTTCTCCCACAACTACGATCGCTACCTCTGCATTCCTGGCGGCGCTGACCGCTTCAGCAAACCCGCTTTTGTCTCCTCCCAGTACATTGCATCCCTTCACGGTAGTGACTCTTGTTGCGGTGCCCAACTTGGTCTTGATTCCTTCGAGAATAGAGACAATATGTTCCGGGGTGGCAGCAGGGGAGTAATCGCCAATCTGATTCATCCGGTTATCGGCATTCGGGCCGATGACTGCCACTGATTTCAGGGTTTTCTTCAACGGCAGCAGGTTCTTTTCGTTCTTGAGCAGGACGATTCCCTCGCGCCCGGCGCGGAGCGCCAAGTCCTGGTTCTGCTGAGAGTGCACAATGCGTTCTGCCCGGTCAGGATCGACATAGGGGTTCTCAAAGAGGCCCAGGCGGAACTTCTGTCTCAGAACCCGGCGCACCGCGCGATCAACCAGCGCCATCGGCACTCTTCCTTCATTAACGGATTCGACCAGGGGGCCCATATAAGCGGGTTCATAGGTGATATTCAGGTCGACTCCGGCCTTAATCGCCAGCGCGCCCGCTTCCTTCTGGGTTGGAACGATGTGCTCATAAATAAGGCTCCCAAAGCCGCCACCTTCGCTTTCTACGATACCGTCAAAGCCAAGTTCCTGCCGGAGCACGTTGTTCATCCACTTTTCAGAGGCATGCGCAGGGAGATCCTCGATCTCGGGATAGCCGGCCATCACACCCAACGCTCCAGCCCGGATCACGGCCTTCCACGGCAATAAATCGTTCTCGCGCAGTGAGCGTTCTGATAATTCAATCGCTCCGCGCTCCAGGCCGCTGGCGGGAGAACTTTGTGTGGGAAAATCGGTAAACACAGTGATCACTTTGTCTGGATCGGTGAGGTTGACGCCTTGTGCTCCGTGCACGATCGCCTCACCGATACGCTGTTCGAGGTAGGGATCTTCGGTGTAGCCTTCTTCGTTTCGTCCCATGCGTGGATCGCGATCCAACTCCATCACCAGCGTGGAGAGCATGTGGATCCCTACAGCGCGGGCCTCGGCCGCCGCCGCAGTGTAGACCGATTTCACCAGATCGAGATCGAAGGAACTGCCGATGGCCAGCCCTTCAGGAAATATCGTCGCCCCCGGATACATCGCGCCATGCGTGCCCTCCTCGTCTTCGAGCAACGGGATCTTCAGGCGCGTCTGTGTGACGGCAATTTTTTGCAGATCATTGAAGTACTGGGCCGCCACACGGGCATCTCCATCGTGCAGAATTTCGTTTGCGAGGGTGAAAAAGCCGCTTCCCGGCCCAATCTCCTGGGTGTAGGTTCCGGCTGCAAATCGCCGGGTTCCCTCGCGCTTGGCGGGAATGTCCTTGCCAAGCTCATCGACATACACGCATGGCAAATTGAGCTGCCCGATTTTTTCCTTGAGGGTCATGCGGCCCATCAAGTCATCAACACGCTCGTCGACCAAATGCTTCGAGTCAAGGTAGATGGGCAAATCACCGCCGGCCTGGGCCCGCAGGGCAGAGCCACCAACTGCGAGAGATGCCACGATGAGACAACGCACGACAACGTCCTTTTGAAATGCCATTTTCCCCCGCGGCCAAGCTGCAGACTCAGCGGTTCGGCATGCTGCAACACCTGGACCAAGTGACCTAACAATTGAAGCACATCGGAGGGATTACACCGCGGTTTCTACGTCTTTCAATCAGGAATTGCATGAGGCGGCTTCGGTAGAAACGGACATGCATTGAACGTTCGGGGTCTTTCACTCGATGCTGGATTGCAATCGAGAGCTCCGTTCTTTATTTGAATCGCGAGCACTCGCAAACAGGGCGGAAGCGTCAGGCAAGGGATGCAACTGGCAGGGCCACGCAGAGAGCCCGGGCTTTGCCACGCCATCTCTGCAATATGCAACTGCGGAATTGACCTGGGATTCGACGATGTTGGAGAATACCCTCGTGAAGCAGACCAGGGAAACGATGAAGACTTTCATCGCGAAGTGCATGCGCAAAGAGCACGGCACAGAGTGCAAGAACCGGCCCGAACCCGATTGCGGGCAAGCACGCAGGCACGCCCCTTGCGTGCGGGCGATGAAAGCTTGAAGAACCCACCGGCGGACGCCAATCTCACGGTCCTGCGCCTAAGGCGGTCCCTCACTCTCTGGGACCTTGTCCTCTACGGCATTATCGTCATTCAACCCACAGCGCCCATGCCGGCCTATGGGGTCTTTAGCAACGCGGGGCAAGGCCACGTTGTCACCTCCATCCTGATCGCCATGATCGCCATGGTCTTTACGGCGATGAGCTATGGCCGCATGGCGCGGGTATATCCAAGCGCCGGTTCAGCCTATACCTATGTGGGCCGCGAGCTGCATCCATCGCTCGGTTATGTGACCGGATGGAGCATGACCATGGACTACATTCTCAATCCAATGATCTGCACGATCTGGTCGGCCAAGGCGATGGCCGACCTGTTGAGCGGAACCCGATACCAGATCCCTTATCCGGGCTTGCTCTGGCCCGTGTTCTTTGCCGTGCTGTTCACGGCGCTGAACCTGCGCGGCGTCAAGTCGTCGGCTCGCATCAACGAGATCCTGTGCGCCATCATGGGGGCTGTTATCGTGGCCTACTTCTGGTGCACCATCCGTTACATCTTCCATTTGCCGCAATACCCCGAGGCGTATTTTCTGCGACCCTTCTATAACCCCGAGACTTTCACCATCAACGGAGTGTTCCACGGCACATCGGTCGCGGTGCTCACCTACATCGGATTCGACGGCATCTCCACTCTGTCAGAAGAAGTGGAAAACCCTAAGCGCAACATCTTTCTGGCTACCGTTCTGGTCTGTGTCGTTACCGGGCTTCTGGCCGGGGCAGAGGTCTACGGCGCACAATTGCTCAGCCGCCAGTACTTATTTCCTGCCAGCGAGGTTGAGAACGCCTTCAGCCACGTTGCGGCGATTGCGGGCGGTCTGTGGCTCACCAGGACCATCAGCGTCACGCTGCTGATTGCCACCATAGGATCCGGCATCGGATCGCAACTGGGCGCGGCACGCCTGCTTTACGGCATGGGGCGCAGCAACGCAATTCCCATCAGGTTCTTTGGGGCTATCCATCCTAGAACCCGGGTTCCTGCCAACAACGTGATCTTTGTCGGTATGATCGCGCTTACAGGCGCCTTCCTCATCAGCTATGACAATGGAGCCGAGTTGCTGAACTTCGGCGCGCTGATCGCATTCATGGGCGTTAATCTCGCGTCGCTCACTCACTACTACATCCGGGGCGCGGACCGCAGCCTGTGGCAATTGATTCCGCCGGTGTTGGGCTTCCTGATTTGCTTATTCATCTGGATTCACCTGTCGAGACTGGCGATGGTCGCGGGCTCCATCTGGATGCTTGCGGGGATTGCCTACGGGGCCTTCAAGACACGAGGCTTCCGGAGTGACTTAGTGAACTTCGATGTGCCCCCGGATGAAGCCTGACTGCGAGGCAATCCACGATTGCCAATCGCGGCTTGGTGTTATCGGCGGCGAATATGCGGCCATTGCTCCAAAGTTCGACGTTGCATAACTCAGACAGATCGAGTTTCGGGCACCAAATTTTCGTCCAGGGTGTGAACGGCATGGTTGTGCCTTGAGCAATCGCATCTGCTGGCCCGCTTCGCTGAACTCGCTATCTCGTCATGGCTGCAAGATGCGTGGCCACACCTTGACGAAGATCTTCTGCCCCGCGTTCTGTAAAAGGCGAAGTTGACGGCTCGTAGCCTCCCTCTCGGAAAGCCTGGCCGGTCGGCAAGTAACCGAGCCAGCCGTCCAGCAGTCCGAAGTAGAAGGTGAAGGGAAAGCGCGAGCGATCGCGTACGTCCATGGCAACCTGACAGAATAACTCAAGGGGAGCGCCCCATAGCACGGCTTCGCGATTGATTTGCAGGAAGCGAACAGGTATCCGAACGAGAGTTACTCCCCCGGGAGCGGCGCGAACATACCCGCCAAGTTCAGGGGGCCATGCCAGGCCGGCGCGGAGCGGTGTCTCTATCGCCGCCTCGCTCCCGGTCAGGACCACGTCGGAGGTCATTTCGACGATACGCTGATTGGCTTGAAGGATACGATCGCCAAGCAAAAGTCGAAACTCACCCAGATGGCCTGAAACGGGGTCGGGGTAAACGCTGTAGATCGGCGCCAGGTCTCCCTCAGCGCCATTGATAAACAGCATGGGTGCGCCCAGCTTCTCTTCCACGTACTGCGCCACAACGCCGGGCGCGTCGCCACTTATCGCATGGTTGGGCGGGCCTAGAACGGTTCCGTGGATGGCGTAGTTCGCAATGAGACCAATCAAACCGCCGTTCAGGTTCTCGATCCGAATAAGACCGATCTGGCGGTCCACAGGACCGTCGGGATTCAAGCCAAGGCTGACCTTCCCATCCACGTCTTTCCCTCGGCGATTGATATTTGCCGTCGAGAAGCCAAGTCCGAATCCAAGCCGCGCCGGCTGTAATTTCTCACGGGCCAGACGTAGACCCTCAATGAGTTTCGTCTCGACGAATTGCGTGTATTCGGGATTGGAATCTCCTTTTGCGGCCTGCTTGTATCTCTCCGGCATAAATGCCGCTCCCACTCCTGGCGGTCCCGTTTCAGGAGCGGAATGCGTGTGTGTCACTGTCCACCAAAGGTTTTGCGGAGGTATCCCCACCTCGCGCTCGACGTCTTTCGCCACCTTGTCGTAGTATGCGGGCGAAAAAAGGCATAGGTCGGTAGACACAAGATAGATGGTTGTTTTTCCATCGTCCAGTGCCGCGATACGGTGAAAGAGCCTGTCATGGATACTGTCAGACTGCCTGGCATCATATCCGAGCAACCATTGCGGACTGCCTGGAGTGATATCCACTTTGACTACGGAGGCGCGGAATTCCGCGGCATAGCCAGACGCGGCTAACTTACAAAGGAGAAATAGTACAAGTCCGATTCTCGGGATCATACAGTTTGGCTCTCCCAGCCTGAGACCTGCCCCGGTGTTGGTTCAGCTTGAAATGGAGATAGAACAGTCTCCGTGAGTGAGAGTTTCGCCCTGGAGGGCGGGGATTTTCAAGACATCAGGGTCTGCCGGCCCGATGAAGCCCCGCAAGCAACGCAACCAACAAGCTTCAGCCGGCCAGCCATCGTTTAGGCAAGCGCACTAGTTATCCCCTCAGCAAGTTGCATTCCCGCAGAGCCCGCTTCCGTTTCGCCCGGCAGGATCATTGTAGCTCCACCTTTTCCCGGTCAATATTCCATCCGGCCGAGACGTTGAACAGACGTCCCGATGGCTTAACGGTTAAGAGTTCGTTGGGGCGTCCGATTCGCGCCAGCTGGAAAGCTATGAAAAGAAAGGCAGGCGCAATTTTGGCTAGGATAGGCTTGAGGTTTCACGTAACCATCCAAGGACGCTGGATGGCCTGGCGACGATAGGGAAGCGGCCGTTTTTCAATAATACTTAGAGTTAGTCATGCGCTTGACGCCTCAATCCAGGCTTGGTGACGGCTGTCAGCGGCTAGCCATCAGGCGCTCCCGCACACGATGATCCGTCGCCAGATCGATGCAGGTCCATGCCATCGAGAGCGCACCGTCGCCGAGCGCCTTATCTGCATCCGGAGTGATGCAGTGTGCGGTGAACTCCGGTTGGTGATTAACGGCGGGCAGAGAGTTGATGCCGATCATGGGATGGATCGACGGCATAGCCAGGGAGACGTTGCCCATGTCGGTGGAACCGGTGGGCCGGGTTTCCCACTCGCCCAGATTGGGGAACGGCCGCCCCAGCGTCTCTGAGTTCATGCGGTAAAGAGCGGCCATGTCGTCATCGTGCCGCATCTCGGCGTAGGGCTTGTCGCCGCCAGTGATGGCAATCTTCGCGCCCGTGGCGAGGCCGCCGGCTTCAAAGCAGCGATAAACTTTTGGTCGCAATTGGTCAAGTTGCTCCACGGTCTCGGAACGGATGATGTACCTGGCAGAGGTGTGGGCGGGAATCACGTTTGGAGCTGAGCCGCCGTCGGTGACAATGCCGTGGATTCGATCAGTGGAGCGGATATGCTGGCGCAGCAGACCCAAGGCCGTTTGCGCGATGGTCAACGCATCGGCCGCATTCACGCCCAACTCTGGAAACGCTGAAGCATGGGATTCCTTGCCGGTGCAATGAACGTCAAACATGGCGGCGGCGATCATCCTTGCGCGGAGCATGTCAAAAGGCGCGGGGTGCACCATCATGGCGGCGTGGATTCCATCAAAAGCGCCTCCCTCAAGAAGCAGGACTTTCCCGCTGGCGTTGCACACCTCTTCGGCAGGGGTGCCGATCACAGTGATCGTGAGGCCCAGGTCGTCAGCCACTTTGGCGGCGGCGAGTGCCGCACCAACGGCCGATGCGGCAATGATGTTGTGGCCGCATGCATGACCGATGCCAGGCAGGCAATCGTACTCGGCGCAAATTCCAACATGCAAAGGGCCGGAGCCAGCGCGGGCACGGAAGGCAGTGGGGAGATCGCAGATGCCCTTCTCCACGGCAAAACCCGCGTCATCAAGAGCTTCACAGAGCCAGGTGGAAGCCTTCACTTCTTCAAAGCCCAGCTCCGGGTGGGCATGGATGCGATGGCTCAGTGCAATCAGCCCTTCACGGGCGGATTCGAAGCACTCTCGCGCTGCCGATTTTGCCTGCATAAACTTATTGCCTCTCCCTGGGAGGAATGTCTCGCCGAAAGATAACACGGAGTACGGCTCGTCTGCCACGCAGCGAACAATGCGAGCATTCGCGATTATGTTTTCAACTGCCGATGGAGTTCTTCGGCTCGGTGTCTATCCGGGTCTGGTCTGCGTTGAGCAAACCACGGCGGAGTGCTCTGCGTTTGATGAGCAGGAAGAAGACCGGAACGAGAATCAGGACGTGAATTGTGGATGTAATCATGCCGCCAACGATGGGAGCGGCGATGGGTTTCATCACGTCTGAGCCGATGCCGGTTTCCCATAAGATGGGCGCGAGGCTGAGGATGACGGCTGTCACGGTCATCAGTTTGGGACGCAGGCGCTGCACCGCGCCTTCGATGACGGCTTGCTCCAGCGCAGTTTCGTTCATGGGCATACCTTTGGCGACGTGGGCCTGAAATGCTTCATGCAGATAGACCACCATGACAACGCCGGTTTCAACCGCGATGCCAAACAGTGCGATATAGCCAACCCACACGGCGACGCTAAAGTTAAAGCCCAGCAGCCATTGCAGCAAGAGGCCTCCGGACATGGCGTAGAGGGTGGGAAAGATTAGCACCGCAGCTTCAGTGGCAGACTTGAAGACCAGATAGAGAAGCATGAAGATGACAAAGAAGACGATGGGCAGAATCATCGTGAGTCGCTGCTTGGCGCGCATTTCGAACTCATATTCTCCGGCCCAGTGCCAGGTGTAGCCCGCGGGAAGCGCCAGTTTCTGATGGAGCAGTTGCTCGGCGCGATTGACGTAGCCGCCGTAGTTATTGGTTTTGAGGTTGAGATAAACGTAGCCGGTAAGGGCTCCGTCTTCATCGCGAATCATGGCGGGGCCGCGTGAATAATAGACACGAGCCACTTCGCTGACGGGGATCTGCTCGCCGGTTGGAGTGGGAATGAGCGCCTGCGACAGGGACTCAGGATGATCGCGGAAATCGCGCTGGTAGCGCACCGCGATGGGAAAGCGCTCACGGCCCTCAACATTTTGAGCGATGTCCATTCCGCCAATCTCCGACGTGATGACGCGCTGCACATCGGCGACGGTAAGGCCGTAGCGCGCAGCCTGGGGCCGGTTCACTTCAACATTCAGATAGAAGCCCTGGGAGACGCGCTCTGCAAATGCGGAAGTAGTGTCGGGCATGCTGGAGAGAATCTGCTGCATGCGCGCGCCGATGTCTTCAATTTGCGCGAGGTCCTGGCCTTGGATCTTGATGCCGACCGCGGTCTTGATGCCAGTCAGTTCCATATCGAGCCGGTTCTCGACAGGCATGGTCCAGGTGTTGGTGAGGCCCGGAAACTGGAGCTTCTCATCCATCTGCTGGATGAGCTTTTCATAGGTCATTCCGGGGCGCCATTGCTCGCGGGGCTTGAGCATGATGGTGGTGTCGTACATATCGAGGGGAGCGTTGTCTGTGGCGCTGTCTGAACGGCCAACGGTGCCGAAAACGGTGGACACCTCAGGGAAAGAACGGATGATGCGGTCCTGCTCCTGCATGAGCGAGACGGCCTGGGTAATGGAGATGCCGGGCAACGCGCTGGGCATGTAGAGCGAGGAGCCTTCGTAGAGCGCAGGCATGAACTGGCTACCAAGGCGGAAGTAGAGGGGAATGGTCGATACGAGGAAGACGAGGTTGAGCGCGATGACGAGTTTCCTGTGGCGGAGGCACCAGCGCAAGACGGGAAGATACATTGCCTGGGAGACGCGTGCGGCAGGAT
This sequence comes from uncultured Occallatibacter sp., assembly GCA_964396795.1. GTDB lineage: Bacteria > Acidobacteriota > Terriglobia > Terriglobales > Acidobacteriaceae > Telmatobacter. The sequence goes on from CAYNGB010000052.1 coordinate 22,150, forward strand.
TCTGCGACTCGGGACGCAGCTTGCCACGCAGGCACAGCGGCATGAGCGCCGGCACGAGGGTGATGGAGAGCAGGGAAGAGAAGACGAGGGCTAGCGTCTTAGTCCAGGCCAGCGGACGGAACATGCGGCCCTCTTGCGCTTCAAGCAGAAACACGGGCAAGAAGGAGACGACGATGATGATGAGCGAGTAAAAGAGCGCCGGTCCGACCTGCTGCGCGGCGGCAACCAGGATTTGCCGTCGCTCTGATGCGCTCGGCTGATCGGTGCGTTCGGCAAGATGGCGGTATCCGTTCTCTACCATGACGATTGCGGCATCAATGAGCACGCCGATGGCCAGCGCGAGGCCGCCGAGGGACATCACGTTGGATGTGACGCCGAGAAAATACATGGGGATGAACGCTCCCAGCACTGCGATGGGCACGGTAAGGATAGGAACAAGCGCCGAACGGAAATGAAAGAGGAAGATAATGCTGACGAAGCTGACGATAATTCCTTCGGCGATGAGGTCGCGCTTGAGGGTGTGGATGGACTGATTGATGAGCCAGGAGCGGTCATAGCCGGTCACGATTTCAACGCCGGGGGGCAGAGATGGAGCGATCTCGCGGAATTTTGCCTTTACGCCGTCAATCACGTTGAGCGCGTTCAAGCCGTAGCGCATGACCACGATCCCGCCCACGGTTTCGCCCTCGCCCTGCCAGTCGGCTGCACCGCGGCGCACATCCGGACCAAAGGAAACCGTGCCCAGATCGCGTATTAGAACGGGGGTACCGTTCTTGGTTGCAACGGGAATGTTTTCAAGATCGGAGAGGGAACGGAGATAGCCAAGGCCGCGGATCATGTACTCCGCCCCGCTCATCTCAAGCACATCGCCGCCGACCTCGTTGGTGCTTTGGCGGACACGGTCAATCACGGTGGACGTGGAAATGCCGTAGGAAAAGAGCTTATTGGGATCGAGGTTTACCTGGTATTGGCGCACGAAGCCGCCGATGCTAGCCACCTCCGCCACGCCGGGCACGGTTTCAAGCTGATAGCGCAGATACCAGTCCTGCAGCGCGCGCAGATCGGCCAGGCTTTTGGTGTGACTGCGGTCTACTATGGCGTATTCGTAGACCCAACCCGCGCCGGTGGCATCCGGGCCGATGGCGGGATGCACGTCTGCAGGGAGACGTCCTGCAATCTGCTGCAAATATTCGGTGACGCGCGACCGCGCCCAGTAGAGATCAGTGCCGTCTTGAAAGACGACGAATACGTAGGAGTCACCGAACATGGTTTGGGCACGCACGCTCTTGACGCGCGGAGCAGAGAGCAAAGCGGTAACGATGGGATAGGAGACTTGATCTTCAATGACGCTGGGAGGTTCGCCCGCCCACTCTGTGTGAATAATGACCTGCACATCGCTGATGTCGGGAAGGGCATCGAGGGGCACGCGCTGCAGACACCACACGCCCGCGACCACCAGCAGAATGGCTCCGGTAAAAACGAGGAAGGGATTGTGCGCGCACCAGGCAATGATTCGCGAGAGCATTACATGCCTCCCGCAGCGCTGACGCTTAGCTGCTTGGTTGCAACAGCCTGCCCGCCGCGCTGGATGGTCACCGTTACGGACCAGGTGCCCCCCGAATCTAGCTGCACAGAGCCCTCATAGAATCCATTACCTTTGTCGGCAAGGGTTGCGGAAGCATGACTGGCGGCCATGCCCATGGCGGGCATCGCGGGCATGAAGAAGTTTACGGTCGCCTGCGCTCCAGTGACCGGCTTTCCGTCGGCGAAGGTCAGTTTGACACGCACAGTGTTCGTGCCTTTGCTTGGCGGAGATGGTTCGGTCGTGAGGTCAATCTGGACCTGCTGGGCCGGTGCGGCGTTGGTGCCCGCTGGCGGTGGTTGCGTGGGAGAGGTAAAGGCACCAAAAGCTGCCTGCAATTGCGATTCAGAATCAACCAGGAAGTTGGCCGAGGTGACCACCTTCTCGTCCGCCTGCAAGCCTTTAAGGACGACCACGGAGTCGTCGAGTTGAGGCCCGGTTTCAATGGTGCGAGGTTCCAGATTGCCGTTGCCGTGATCGACAAAGGCGATAGCGCGTGTGCCGGCCTGCATAACGGCCGAAGCGGGAATCACAAGTTGGCGACCGAGGAGGATGGAGATGTCGACGTTGACATACATTCCTGGCTTGAGGGCCAAGCCGGGGTTACGGAAAACAAGGCGAACCCGCACGGTGCGCGTGGCCATATCAACCTGCGGCAAGATCTGATCGATACGACCGTTGAATGTGCGTCCGGGATACGCATCGACAGTAACTTGTCCCGTGTCTCCGGGCTTGAGACGGCCCACGTCAGCCTGCGATACGTTGGCGTAAACCCAAACCGTGGAGAGATCGGCGATGGTGTAGAGCTTGGTATCGGGCTGCACATAGGCGTTGGGTAGCGCGTTGCGCTCTATGATGTAACCGGAGGCCGGCGAGTTGACCGCGATTTCGCGCGGAGCCTTGCCGCTTTGCTCCACGTCCGCAATCTCCTGCGCGGAGAGACCAAATTGTTGCAGGCGCTGTTCGGCTGCCTGCAGAAGCCATCCACTCTCCCGTGAAGCGGTGCCATGCATATCCTGCGAGAAGGCCTTCTGGTTCTGTTTGGCCAGGAGCAACTCCTGCTCACCGCTGACAAGGTCCGGGCTGTATACCGTGAAAAGCCGCTGTCCCTTGCGCACGTATTGGTAGGTTGCATTCGCAGAAACGTTTTGAATCCACCCGGTGAAGCGGGTTTGCACATAGGAAAGGGACTGCTCATCGATGTCGACATTGCCCGGAGCGCGCAGATACTGGCTCAGGTTCTTGAAGCCCACAGAAGCACTGGTAACACCGATCTGTTGCAGCCGCTTGGGTGACAACTGGATAGCAGTCAGCGCGGGTTCGGCAGCGGACGGGGCGGTCGCGCTAGATGGCGTCGCCGGGGCAGAGGACTGCGGCCCGCGTGCTACGACGGTGTCCTCTGAGACTGCTTGCGGAACCACGAGCTTCCCGTGCAGGAGGAGGACATAGACCAGAGCGGACGCGAGCAAGAGGCAAATCGTAACGGCCGACCCAAGGGCGAGTTGATAGGTGCGTGTCTTCATGGTTTCACCTCCGGTGCGGCGGGGTTGATTAAGTCAAGAGGAACTCCAGCAGCGAGTTCGAGATCTGCGAGACGCGCGTCGAAATCACCCAGGGCCTGGAGCCAGGCCAGGTCTATATCGACCACCGTCATTTGGCTGTCGAGAAGGTCAAGGAATTCTGTCTTGTCGTTTTCGTAGGCGATGACGCTTGACTGCAGGGTGGCTTCCGCCTGGGGGCGGAGATCGTCGTGATACATGCGGGCCAGCTTTTGGGCGGCTTGCGCCTGGACCAGCGCTTCCTGAATCTGTCCGAATGCGGCATTGCGCATGGCGTTGAACTCGGCATCCTGCTCGGTGGCTTTGGCTGTGGATTCCGCAATCTCTGAATCGTGCTTGCGGTGATTGAGCCAGGGCAGGTTCATCGAGCCCTCCACCATGTAGTCATTACGCATGTCGGTGCTGGGCTGCATCAGCATGTATCCAGCCGAGACAGTAAAGTCGGGAACATAGGCCTTCTTTGCCAGTGCGTGCTCTTTATGACTGCGCGCGGCGGTCTCGCGTGCTGCCAGCAGATCAGGCCGGGAGCCGACCGCCTGTTCCTGTAGCGCATGAGCCTGGGGTAACGGGCCGAGCACCGCATAGTCTCCCGTGACAGTGAGTGGCGCATCCGGATCACGCGCCAGGAGGGTGTTCAAATTGGCGCGCGCGAGATCCTCGTCCTGATCGAAACGAATCATGTGTTCGGCCAGCCGGGTCAGGGCAACCTGCGCCTTGAGGATGTCCTGCTGGGGAACTTTTCCGACGACATACTTGATGCGCGCCGCTTCGATGGCCTGGTTGGCGATGGCCACATGTTGGTCGTGGAACCGCATTTCGTCCTGGGCGCGCAACATGTCGTCAAAGGCTTTACGCACGCGAATCCGCACATCGAGGCGGACCTGATCCAACTGGGCCCTGGCCACATCTACGTCAGACTCGGCCAGGCTAGTGCGCAGCGCACGCTTGCCCGGGCCCGGCAGTGACTGGCTCAGACTGAACATGTTCTGAGCTTGGTTGTAGTTCCAGGGCTGCTGGAGGGGGACGCCCCAGGCGCGGTACATAGCCATGGGGTCGTCAAGGGCTCCAGCAGCGGGGATGCTCGCCTGGGCGCTGACGACGTGGCGAACCGCGACCTCGATCTCAGGGTTTGTGGTGAGTGCGATCTTCTCAACTTCTTCAAGTGTGAGCGCCGGTCCGGACTGCTGCGGCGTGTGGTGCTGCGCAAGCAAGGCAGCCAAAGCTGCCATGCCATCATCTGCGGCGGGTGTCTCCGCGCGGGAAATGGCGGCGGGCGCTACGGCCAGCAAAAGGCACAATAGGGATATAAATGCTTTCATAACTCCCTCCAACGGGGGTACAGTTCATAGGCGGCTTTGCTCTACAACAACCGGAGAACTGATATACGCCGCGTACATGCGCAGAAGGACGCACGAAGGCCCGCGTTCAGCCTGGGAAGGAAGGGGATTTAGACGCGAAGATTGGAGGTCTGGCTAGAGCAGAATCTCGGTGGCGGAGCTTCGAGAGCACTCCACCGTTCGGCGGGCCCGGCGGCTACAGGCAAAACGTCAGAATGCGGCGCCAGGGCTAGTCTCTGTGCATGATGCGGAGAGTAAGGAGGAACGGGCGCGACAGCGGCATTTTGCTGTGGAGCACGGCAGCAGGAACCATCCGCTTGCATTCCGCTAACGCCGGACTTCTGGGCCATCTGGTCACAGCAGGAACGATGCTGAATTGGCTGCGTACTCAACAGGCAGGCGGAGGCCGGCATCAGGGTCACCATGAACATGACCGCCAGCAAAAACAGCGCGCCTTTTCTATTTGTATGCATCAAAGGGCACCGACCTTCAATGTAAGCATGAGACCGCCGAATGATTCAAGCAGTGATTTATATCACATTCTCGCTTCTTGGGGCTCAAGCACGCGCGTGGTCGTGATGAAGCTGCGGTAAAGGCTCGGCCTGAGCAGCGAGATAGTGATCTATAGCAGCGGCGGCCTTGCGTCCTTCCGCGATAGCCCAGACCACCAGCGATTGGCCGCGGCGCATATCGCCGGCGGCAAAGATGTTCTCGACGGATGTCTGAAAGTCGGTGGTGGCGACGTTGCCGCGCTGGTCGAGGGTCAGACCCAACTGCTCGATCATGCCGTCGCGGATCGGGCCAAGAAAGCCCATGGCCAGCAGGACGAGATCAACGTCGAGGGTGAATTCCGAGCCGGGAATGGCCTCGAACTTTGGCGGAGGGCCCACGCGCAAGGCTTGCATCTGCTTGACGTGGCCATTCTCATCTCCGACGAACTTGATGCTGTTGACGCTCCAGTCGCGGATTCCGCCTTCTTCGTGCGAACTCTCAGTGCGCAACTGGAGGGGCCACATGGGCCAGGGAGTGGAAGCGGCACGCTGCTCGGGCGGCTTGGGCATGATTTCGAATTGGTGAACGCTTTTGGGGCCCTGACGCAGGCTGGTGCCGAGGCAGTCAGCGCCGGTGTCGCCGCCGCCAATGATGACCACCCGCTTGCCTGCCGCGTGAATGGCGGTGGAGGGATCAATCGCGTCGCCTTCGTTGCGGCGATTCTGCTGGGGCAGGAACTCCATGGCGAAATGAATGCCCTTAAGTTCACGTCCGGGGATATTGAGATTGCGCGGGTTTTCGGAGCCTCCACAGAGCAGGATGGCATCGTAGTGGCCCGTGAGGGCCTCGACCGGCACATTGCCGCCCACGTGGGCGTTGGTGAGAAACGTTACTCCTTCGGCGCGCATCTGCTGGATGCGGCGATCGATGACGTGCTTCTCCAGCTTGAAGTTGGGAATGCCGTAACGAAGCAGGCCGCCGATGCGGTCGTTCTTTTCATAGACAGTGACGGAGTGTCCGGCGCGGCGCAACTGCTGTGCGGCAGCGAGGCCTGACGGACCGCTGCCAACGACGGCGACGCGCTTTCCTGTGTTCTGCTCGGGAGGCTCGGGATGGATCCAACCCTCTTCCCAAGCGCGCTCGACGATGTTGCGCTCGATGAGCTTGATGGATACCGCAGGCAAATTGATACCCAAGACGCAGGAGGCTTCGCAAGGCGCGGGGCAGATGCGGCCAGTGAACTCGGGGAAGTTGTTGGTGGCGTGCAAGCGGCGGATGGCTGCCTCCCATCGGCCGTTGTAGACCAGGTCGTTCCAGTCGGGGATGAGATTGTTGACCGGGCAGCCAGTGTGGCAAAAGGGCACGCCGCAATCCATGCAGCGAGCGCCCTGCTCGCGCTGTTTCTCCTCGGGGAAAGGCTCGTAGATTTCATTCCAGTCGTGCAGCCGTTCTTCGACCTTGCGGCGGACTGGTTGTTCACGTTCAATCTCAAGAAATCCAGTGACCTTACCCATGTTGCACCTCTGTAGCCGCCTCCAGGGGCGACGAAGTAGTGGGAGAAACGTAGACCGATTCGACGCGAGGTATACCGAGGACGCGCTTGTAATCGTGCGGGAATACCTTAATGAATCGTTGCTGCGCGTCGGCCCAGTGTTCGAGGATCCAGGCGGCACGGGGGCTGCCGGTGTAATCGCGATGGCGTTCGAGGAGACCGCGCACCAGGTCGATGTCGGCAGGCTCGACAAGGGGCTCCAAATCGACGCTGGTCTTGTTACAGCGGCGCGTGGAGAAATCGCCCTGGTCATCGTACACATAGGCGATGCCGCCGCTCATGCCGGCGGCGAAGTTGCGACCGGTGGAACCGATGACCACGACACGACCATTGGTCATGTACTCACAACCGTGGTCGCCTACGCCCTCGACAACCGCGGTAGCGCCGGAGTTGCGCACGGCGAAGCGCTCGCCGGCGATGCCGTTAAGGAAGGCTTCGCCGCTGGTGGCACCGTAAAGAACCACGTTGCCGACGAGAATGCTCTCCTCAGGCAGGAAGCTGGAGGTCTTGGGCGGATAGGCGATGATGCGTCCGCCGGAGAGGCCTTTGCCAAGATAATCGTTGGAGTCGCCTTCCAACTCAAGCGTGACGCCGTTGGGAACAAAGGCGCCGAAGCTTTGACCGGCCGAGCCCTGGAAGCGGAAGTGAATGGTCTCGGCAGGCAAGCCTGCGGAGCCGTAGCGGCGGGCGATTTCGCCACCCAGCATGGCACCCACGGTGCGATGCACGTTGCGGATGGGGAAGCTGCCGGTGACCGGAGTTTTGGATTCGAGAGCGGGCGCAGCCTGCGCGATGAGCGTGTGGTCTAGGGCCTGTTCGAGGCCGTGATCCTGAGCCTGCATCTTGCGGCGTGCTACGCGAGAGGGCAGAGTGGGCACATAGAGAATCGAAGAAAGATCGATGCCCTTGGCTTTCCAATGCGCATCGGCGATGGAAGAGTCGAGGCGTTCGACGCGGCCCACCATCTCATCGACAGTGCGGAAGCCAAGTTTTGCCATGTGCTGGCGCACCTGTTCGGCAATAAAGAAGAAGAAGTTGACCACATGCTCGGGCTGGCCGGAGAAGCGCGCACGCAGAACCGGGTCCTGGGTGGCGATACCCACCGAACAGGTGTTCAGGTGGCACTTGCGCATCATAATGCAGCCCATGGTGATGAGAGGCGTGGTGGCAAAGCCGAATTCTTCAGCACCCAGCAGCGCAGCAATCACCACATCGCGGCCGGTTTGCAGTTTGCCGTCGGTCTGCACCTTGATGCGGCTGCGCAGGTCGTTGAGCAGCAGCACCTGCTGGGTTTCGGCGAGGCCGAGTTCCCAGGGAAGTCCGGCATGCTTGATGGAGCTGAGCGGTGAGGCACCGGTGCCGCCGTTATCGCCGGAGATGAGCACCACATCGGCATGGGCCTTGGAGACGCCGGCAGCGACGGTGCCGACGCCGACTTCAGAGACCAGCTTGACGGCGATGCGCGCCTGCGGATTGACGTTCTTGAGGTCGTAAATCAACTGCGCAAGATCTTCGATGGAATAGATGTCGTGGTGGGGAGGCGGCGAAATGAGTCCCACACCGGGAATCGAGTAGCGCGTTTTGGCGATGACTTCATCGACCTTGTGGCCGGGCAATTGCCCGCCTTCGCCTGGCTTTGCGCCCTGTGCCATCTTGATCTGGAGTTCGTCGGCATTGACCAGGTAGTTGGCGGTGACACCGAAGCGCCCGCTGGCCACCTGCTTGACGGCGCTGCGGCGCAAGTCGCCATTGGGATCGCGCTTGAAGCGCTCCTCGTCTTCGCCGCCCTCGCCGGTGTTGGACATGCCGCCGAGACGGTTCATGGCGATGGCGAGGGTCTCATGCGCTTCCTTGCTGATGGACCCATAGCTCATAGCGCCAGTGGTGAAGCGCTTGACGATTTCCTTGGCCGGCTCAACTTCGTCGAGAGGGATGGGGTGGTCAGAATACTTGAGCTTGAGCAAACCGCGAAGAGTGCAGAGATGGCGGTTCTGATCGTCGAGCAGATCAGTGTATTCCTGGAACGTGGTGGGGTTGTTCTGGCGGACCGCCTGCTGCAGTTTGCTGATGGTGAGCGGGTTGATCAGGTGATACTCGCCGCCCTCGCGATACTGATAGTGACCGCCAACGACCAGCTCGGTTTCGGATTCGGTAAGCGGCTGGAAGGCGTAGGCGTGCTTGAGCTGCGCCTCGCGGGCCAGCACATCGAGGCCAACACCTTCAATGCGCGAGGCAGTACCGGGGAAGTACTTCTCGATTAGCGCGTGGTTCAGACCCACAGCCTCAAAAACCTGCGCGCCGCGATAGCTTTGCAGCGTGCTGATACCCATCTTGGAGAAGGTCTTGAGCAGGCCCTTGTTGATGGCTTTGATGAAGTTCTTCTCGGCGTGGGGCCCGGAAACATTGTGGGGCAAGAGGCCGCGGCGCTTCATGTCGTGGAGCGTTTCGATGGCGAGGTAAGGATTGATGGCGCTGGCCCCGTATCCGATGAGGAGGGCAAAGTGCATGACCTCGCGGGGCTCGCCGCTCTCAATGATGAGCGCTACCAGGGTGCGCGTCTTCTCCTTGACCAGTCGATTGTGCACAGCGGCCATAGCCAGCAGGCTGGGTATGGGTGCATAGGTGGCATCGACGCCGCGGTCGGAGAGAATCAGCAGTGTATAGCCGGAGTCCACCGCATGGGCGGCACGGGCGCTGAGATCCTCAAGACTGTGACGCAGACCTGCCTCGCCATCCGCGGCGCGGAACAGAGCCGGCAGGGTGGTGGCGAGCAAATCGCCGGAGGAGACACGGCGCAGCTTTTCAAGATCGCGATTAGTGAGGATGGGGTGCGGCAGCTTGAGGGTGTGACAGTTGTCGGGCGCCTCGTCGAGGATGTTGCGCTCGGTGCCGATGTAGCTGATGAGCGACATTACCAGCTCTTCGCGGATGGGATCGATGGGCGGATTAGTGACCTGGGCGAAGAGTTGCTTGAAGTAGTCGAAAAGAGGCTGCGGGCGGTCAGAAAGGCAGGCCAGCGGCACATCTGTGCCCATGGAGCCGACCGGCTCTTCGGCCTTTGCACCCATGGGGCCGAGAAGAATCCGCAGATCCTCTTCGCTGTAGCCATAAGCGCGCTGGCGGCGAAGCAGAGTTTCAGGATTTGACGCGATGACACGGGAAGGCTCAGGCAGCATATCGAGCGTGACCTGCTGCTGTTGTAGCCAGGCGGAATAAGGCTGCCGAGCGGAAAGCTGCTTCTTGGTCTCAGTATCGGAGATGATGCGCTTCTGTACGGTATCGACAAGGAACATGCGGCCCGGCTGAAGGCGACCCTTTTTGCGGACGTCTTCAGGGGGAACGTCGAGTACGCCGGCTTCAGAGGCCATCACGACCAAGTCGTCCTTGGTGACGATGTAGCGGCCGGGGCGGAGACCGTTGCGGTCGAGGGTTGCGCCCACCACGCGACCGTCAGTGAATGCGATGGCGGCGGGCCCGTCCCACGGTTCCATGAGCGAGGCGTGATATTCGTAAAAGGCTCGCTTGTCCTCGTCCATGTCGGGGTTGCCGGCCCAGGCTTCAGGAATGAGCATGGCCATGACGTGGGCCAGGGAACGGCCGGACTGGTAAAGGAACTCAACCGCGTTATCGAGCGAAGCCGAGTCGCTTCCGCCGGGTGTGATGACGGGGTAGAGATCGTCGATCTTGCCGTCGTACAGTGGGCTCTGGAGCACCGACTGGCGGGCATTCATCCAACTGATGTTGCCGCGGATAGTGTTGATTTCGCCGTTGTGGGCCACGTAGCGGTAGGGGTGCGCGAGCTTCCAACTGGGGAAAGTGTTGGTCGAGAACCGCTGGTGCACTAAACATAGGGCGCTGGTGACGAGGGGGTTGGCAAGCTCGAAGTAAAACTTTTCAATCTGCGGGGCCAGCATGAGGCCCTTGTAAATGATGGTGCGACAGGAGAAGGATGGGACATAGAAATCGTCCTTGCCTTCGATTTCAGACGCTGCGATTTCGTTCTCAGTGCGGCGGCGGACGCGGTAGAGCAGGCGCTCGAAAGCTTCCTCGTCGAGCCCTTCAGGCCGGGAGACAAAAAGCTGCTCGATGTAAGGCTGGGAGGCGCGGGCCTCGCGGCCAACGGAGTCGCCATTCACCGGCGTATCGCGCCAGCCGAGCACGACAAGGCCTTCTTCCTGGGCAATGCGTTCAAACACGCCCTCGCACTGCAAACGGCTGTGCTTGTCGACGGGCAAAAAGCACATGGCCACGCCATAGCCGCCGGGATCCGGTAGCTGCATGCCGAGTTCGCCGCACTCGCGCGCAAAAAAGACGTGAGGTATCTGGATGAGGATGCCGGCTCCATCGCCAGTTTCGGGGTCGCAACCCGCGGCGCCACGATGGGTGAGGTTGATTAGGACCTCGAGGCCCTTGCGAATGATCTCGTGGCTCTTCTCGCCGCCGATGCTGGCCACAAATCCCATGCCGCAAGCATCATGCTCATGTTGTGGGCGATAGAGTCCCTGGGGTTGAGGAATGCGACGGCGGCGATCCGATGTTTGCATGGCAACCTTCTCAATGAACTTTTTTGCACTGCAATGTGTCAACCTGATACGGAAAGACACAACTCCCTTGGCGTCTCGCAGGGGAATCGCCAAGGTCGTATCTTTGGAGGCCTTCCGTTGCAGGTCTCTCTGCGTATGGGGCTTTGCCGACATCTTTAATATAAATGAAAAGTGTATGCAGGGTGAAACCAGCTTGAAATTAGAGGGGTTTCGCGCAAGCGCAATGCGCAGGGTTGGGGCCCGTATGGGTCACGAAAAGCAGCGTTTGGCAGACACAAATCACTTGGAGCGCGCATTTTGCACGGTGGCGACGTGGACATGATTTTTGCAGCTTAAGCGGCGAACCGGCTTAGAGCCTGCAGATGAGAAGCTCGCGCTCGTAGATCAACTCGGGCGGGAGATGCTCGTGCAGCTCGATAAACAACTCTTCATGCGAGATGACTTCCTTGCGCCACGGGGCGCGCTTCACGGCCATGAGTTCGTCAAAGGTTGAGCGAGGGAAATCGAGCCCCGTCCAATCGATATCTTCGTAGCGAGGAACCCAGCCGATCGGCGTTTCGCGCCCCTGTGCGCGACCATGCACGCGCTCGACAATCCAGCGGAGCACGCGCATGTTCTCACTGAATCCCGGCCAAAGGAAGCGCCCCTCGGTATCCCTGCGGAACCAGTTGACATGAAAGACGCGTGGAGTCATGGCAAGCTCGCGCTGCATCTTGATCCAGTGGCGGATGTAGTCGCCCATGTGATAGCCGCAAAAGGGAAGCATGGCCATGGGGTCGCGGCGTACCTTGCCCAGTGCGCCGGCCGCTGCGGCAGTTGTCTCCGAGCCCATGGTGGCGCCGATGTAAACGCCGCTGGACCAGTTGAATGCCTGGTAGACGAGGGGCAGGGTCGTGGACCGGCGGCCACCAAAGATGATGGCGCTGATGGGCACGCCGTGTGGCGACTCCCAGTCGGGGTCCATGGTGGGGCACTGCGCAGCCGGGGCGGTGAAGCGGCCGTTTGGATGCGCGGCGGTTCGTCCGGTCTCCCGGCCGATGGCGGGCGTCCAGCGCTCTCCACGCCAATCCTGGCATTCGGCGGGCGGGGTGTCGGTCATGCCCTCCCACCAGACACCACCTTCCGGCGTGAGCGCAACGTTGGTAAAGATGGCATTGCGCGCCAAAGTAGCCATTGCCGCAGGGTTGGTTTTGACGCTGGTGCCGGGGGCGACACCGAAGAAACCGGCTTCAGGGTTGATGGCGCGAAGACGGCCCTCGGCGTCGGGGCGGATCCAGGCAATGTCATCGCCTACGGTCCACACCTTCCAGCCTTCCATCGCCTTGGGCGGCAATAGCATGGCAAAGTTGGTCTTGCCGCACGCGGAGGGGAAAGCGGCCGCTACATAAGTCTTCTCGCCCTCGGGACTCTCGACACCGAGAATGAGCATGTGTTCGGCCATCCAGCCCTCATCACGGGCGATGTTGGAAGCAATGCGCAGAGCAAAGCACTTTTTGCTGAGCAGAGCGTTGCCGCCGTAGCCGGAGCCGTAAGACCATATCTCGCGCGTCTCAGGGAAGTGGACTATGTACTTGGTGTCGTTGCAGGGCCACGGTACGTCAGGCTGGCCGGGCTTGAGAGGCATGCCGACCGAGTGCATGCAGGGTACGACGCGTTTCTCGTCCTTATCAATCTCGGCAAAGACGGGCGCGCCAATTCGCGCCATGATACGCATCTGGGCGACAACGTACGGGGAATCGGTGAGCTGGACGCCGATGCCGGAAAGCGGCGATCCGACAGGGCCCATGCTGAAAGGCAGGACGTACATGGTGCGACCCTGCATGCAGCCGCGGAAAAGCTGTTTGAGGCGACGGCGCATGACAAATGGGTCTTCCCAATTGTTGGTGGGGCCGGAGCCGTCACGGGAGAGTGAACAGATGAAAGTGCGGTCTTCCACGCGGGCAACATCGCCGGGCACAGATCGCGCGTAGAAGCAGCCGGGCCATTGCTCTTGGTTGAGGCGAGTAAACGTCCCGACAGCGACAAGGCGTTCGCAGAGGAAATCGTATTCGGCCTGGGAGCCATCGACCCAGTGGATGGAGTCGGGGTGGCATAGTTCAGCCATTTTCTCAACCCAGCGAATGAGGTGCTTGTTGCTGGTCGGCGGGCTGCTGGAAACACCTTCCTGCGCGATGATGGATGGCTTCATTTTGCGGTCATTTCTCCTACGCTGCGAGCAACTCCTGAGCGATAAACAACTGGTGCGCTGCGGGCGGTGGAATCCGGGCTCATTTGTGCATGAGTCGCATTCCATGTAAGTACAATTCTCCAACAGGAGGCCGGTCTCTGCCTTCGGAAGGAATGACGCCACCAGTGCGTCCAAAAGGAAATTTCGAGTAAGAGCGAAGTATATCAGCAACCTGGCAGCGGTCAAAGCCGCCGGTTTCGGTGCGAGCTGATCCGAGCGGCCATACTGGCCAAGAGTACGCGCCGGATCGATGGTCACATGGAACGACCGAGGCGATTATGCCTGCATGTGAGCCAGATCACTACCAGGGTGTAAATGGTGTGAGAGTATCGCTAGATCGGAAGGCGGGTCGACAATCGAGAGGTCAAAAGGTGACTCACGAATCGTCGGACAAGGCGCGTGGTGACGGTCATCCGGGTCATGAGCAGCGGGACGTAAACGACGCATGGTTTGCGATGCGTCTCTCGCTCCTTGTTGGCGTGGTCATGCTGGCCGGAAAGGTCACTGCCTACTTCGTTACTGGATCTACTGCAATTCTGGCTGACGCGGCGGAGTCAGTGGTCCACGTGATTGCGGTCGCCTTTGCTGCATTCAGTTTGCGCCTGAGTATGAAGCCGGCGGCCCCCAAATTCCTCTACGGTTATGAGAGGATTTCATTTCTTTCCGCCGGCTTTGAAGGCGCGATGATTGTGCTGGCCTCGGGCTTCATTCTGGTTACGGCCATTCAGAAGTGGCTAGCGGGTTTGCAACTGGAAAACCTCGGTTCGGGCACACTGATGCTGCTGGGCGCCGGATGTTTGAATGCCGGCCTCGGTTGGTATCTGATTCGTACGGGCAGACGGGTCAACTCCTTGATTCTGGAAGCCGACGGCAAGCATGTTTTGACCGACAGCTGGACGAGTTTCGGCGTCGTGGTTGGGCTTGTGCTGGTCATCGCAACGCACTGGCGGCCTTTCGATCCGTTGATCGCGATTCTGGTAGCTCTGAATATTCTGTGGTCGGGCGGGATGCTGGTGTGGCGCGCCGCCGTGGGGTTGCTCGACTATTCCGATCCCACGATGGGGCACAGAATTCGGGAGATGCTGGACTTGATTTGCCTTGAATTGGGGATGAAGTACCACGGCGTGCGATATCGCACTACCGGATACCGGCAATTGATTGAGGTGCACCTGCTGTTCCCGCGAGATACCGCACTGGGTGACGCACATGCACGAGCGACGATCGTGGAAGAGCGATTGGCTGCGGAGATGGCGACACCGACGGAAGTGATTACGCACCTGGAGGCCGAGGAAGACCACGAGATCGTGCATCACCGGGAGCATTACACAGGCCTCCCCAAGTGAGTGAGACAGAATAACCGCGGCGCCAATCAATCTGAAATATCCGGCTATGAAGGCATTTCACGGAAGTAATTATTCAATAGGCGGTCTTGCGGATCGTATTGCTTGCGCGTGGTTTCGATCACAGTCAGTTGTCTCCATAGGCCTTCTGCAGCATGGATGCATTCAAACTCGGAGTCTGGTTTAGCAGAGGCATTCCTTTGCGGTCGCCGCAAAACTGATTGTAGGCAAGTGGGTAAATAACAATGGGCCAGGCGCGGAAATGCTGGAAAAGGGAACGCCCAACGGACATAAGCAACCTGTGTCTCCTATGAAGCGGATACTTTTGCGGAACATTCCGGAACTAACTCCCGAGTTAGACAGCGCAGTCAACGCCTTTGATCCCTGAGCGCGGGACGGCGGCGAGCATTACAGCCTGGCGTGAAAACCGCGCACAGGCGCCGAATCCGACGATGCGTTCAAGGATCAGTAGCAAGCGAGCTAAAAATCTAAGCCGGCGAAGTCGCATACAGTGTTGATCGCCGGCGCGAGCACGTTGGCTCACGGGACCGCGCTGACGCTGCCGCCGGCATTGTGTTTGACTAATTCTGGTTTGGCACCAGCGCTATCTTTAGCCCATTGGACCTTTGCTCCCGAGGTCGGTAAACTTCTATAAGCCGTTGACCCTTAATGTGGCCCCGTAGCTCAGGTGGATAGAGCAGCAGTTTCCTAAACTGCGTGTCG
>CAYNGB010000053.1:0-37166 GCA_964396795.1 uncultured Occallatibacter sp.
ACGACGCAATCGCCGGCGCCGGCCACGCAGCACTTGCCCATGCCGCGGGTGACGACAGCCGCATGAGAGGTCATGCCGCCGCGCGAGGTGAGAATGCCGGAGGCGACTTCCATGCCTGCGATATCTTCAGGAGTGGTTTCGCCGCGGACCAGGATGATGACCTTGTAGGAGCCGTTGGTGTGGCGCTTCACGGCTTCTTCGGCGGTGAACACGATCTGTCCAACAGCCGCGCCAGGTGAAGCAGGCAGGCCGGTGGCGAGCACTTCAATCTTCTCGCCCTTTTCGACAAGGCGGGGAACCAGGAAATCATAGAGCTGGTTGGGCTCGACGCGGAAGATGGCTTCTTCCTGGGTGATGAGGCCTTCACGCACCATGTCGATAGCGATGCGGACGGCGGCCAAGCCAGTGCGCTTGCCATTGCGGGTCTGCAGCATGTAGAGCTTGCCGTCCTGGATGGTGAACTCAAAGTCCTGCATGTCGCGATAGTGCTTTTCCATCTTCCAGGTGATGGCGCGCAGATGGTCGTAGACCAGAGGCATGGCGCGTTCCAGCTCGCTGATGGAGAGCGGAGTGCGTACGCCGGAGACGACATCTTCACCCTGAGCGTTCATCAGATATTCACCGAAGAACATGTGCTCGCCAGTGGCTGGATTGCGGGTGAAGCCGACGCCTGTGCCTGAGTTCTCACCCAGGTTGCCAAAAACCATGGCCTGCACGTTGACTGCTGTGCCCAGCCAGTCATCGATGTTGTTGATGCGGCGATAGGTCTTGGCGCGGTCGTTCTGCCAGCTCCTGAAGACAGCATCGCGGGCCTGGACCAGTTGTTCCAGAGGCTTCTGCGGGAAGTCCTTGCCGGTTTCTTTCTTCACGAGCTTCTTGTACTCGACGATGATTTCCTTGAGTGCGTCGGGACCGAGCTCGTAGTCGAACTTCACCTTCTCGCGCTTCTTGATAGTGTCGAAAATATGCTCGAACTTCTTCTTGGGGATATCGAGGACTACGTCACCGAACATCTGGATCAGACGGCGATAGGAGTCATAGGCAAAGCGGGGATTGCTGCTGAGCTTGGCCAGGGATTCAACGGCCTTGTCGTTCAGGCCCAGGTTGAGGATGGTGTCCATCATGCCGGGCATGGAGAACTTGGCACCGGAACGAACCGAAACCAGCAGGGGATTTTCGCCCGCGCCGAGCTTCTGTCCCTGCAAGTGTTCCAGGCGCTCGAGAGCGGCGAGCATTTCGGTGTTGATCTGGGGGCTCAGCTTGCCACGCATGTACTCGCGGCAGGCCTCGGTCTGGATGGTGAACCCCGGGGGAACAGGTAGACCGGCATTGGTCATCTCTGCGAGGCCGGCACCCTTGCCGCCCAGCGTGTCCTTCATGCGGCCGTTGCCATCGGCAGAGCCGCCGCCAAAGAAATATACATACTTGGTTGTGGTTGAGCTCGCTTTGTCGGCAAGCTGCTGATCCAGTACGCCCTGCGCCATGGAGTAAAGCCTCCGTATGTAGAAATTCGCAACGGCTATTCGTAGAGATGGATGGCAGTACGTGGGACCGGCCCGGCTGAGGGAAAGAACGGTCAACGGACCAAGCCAGTGCAGCCATCCACACAATTCGACTGCGCCTTGCGGCGGTACATCTTTCGTACTAACTAATATCGCCGCAAGTATACGCTTGCCTGTGCCCCTCGTCACAGGCCCGAGGATTGGCAGCGGATTCTCGCCTCATTTCTGGGTTGGAAATCGAGCAAATTGAGATCCGGGCGCGCTCCCGAAGTTGCAGTGGTGAGACGATCAGTGAGACTTCAGGCAGCGGGCCTCTCAAAGCATGGACCGGACTGTGAATCCGGGACTGTATTTTGGGACAGAAGAATGCGGTCCAGGCCCACTAACGCAAGGATCTCCGTCACCCTATGGGGGACATTGGAAACGGTGAGATTGTGGCCCGCACTCCGGGCGGCGCTGTAGAGCGAGATCAGGGCCGCAATGCCTGCGGCATCAATACGTTCCACACAGCCCAGGTCGAGCGAAACGCTCTGGCGGCGCACCACGGGCACCATCCGCTCAAGGAACGCCTGTTCCTGCCCGCGCACCAGTTCGCGCAGATCGCCGGGGAGCGTCATAGCTGTTTCGGTTGCTGTTGCAAATATGCCAGTCATAATGAAACCTCCCTGATACGCTTCACTGCGGCGTGCGCAGGTTTGGGGCTGCCCATTTGGGCTTCAACTCACTGCGTATTGACTGTGCACCTGGGCTGCCAAATCTGCATCGGGGGAAAAGTGCTGAAACCACTACGGATGCGAGCAATCCCTTCAAGCTGATCGGCGGTCCCCGGTGTCCGGAATTGTTGCCGGCGTCCGCAATCGAACACGTTACAGTTAATTACGCAAAAGAGAGGCGTCCGAGTTCCATGACTATTGGCGAAGCAAATCCGGGGTCCAGCTTGACGGCGGGAACGGCGCGCGCCCTGGCGAGGGACGCGGGTTTTGCCGAGGCAGGGGTGGCAAAGCTACCTCATGCGGAGGAGGAACGAGACGCGAGGAGGTTTGCGGAGTGGGTGCAGACAGGCCACGCGGGCACAATGGGGTATTTGCAGCGAAGGGACGGGGCGGGACGGCTAGTACGGTCGCGGGTAGAGGTTCCGTTTCCTTGGGCGCGTTCGGCGCTGGTGTGCTTTGCCGGTTACAACGCGGCGCAGCCCCTCTCAACGGATGCGGCCAGCGAGGATGCAGGCTGGATTGCACGGTACGCATGGTCGAGCAGGGTGGATGAGAGTGGCGCGCGGCGGCCCAGCGACTATCACAAGGTGCTGCTGAAACGGCTGAAGAAGCTGGAAGCCCTGATGCGCGCACAATTAGGCGATTTTGAAGCGCGCGCCTACGTGGACACCGGTCCAGTGGTTGAGCGGACGCTGGCCACGGCTGCCGGGTTGGGCTGGACGGGCAAGAACACCTGCCTGATTCACCCGAAACTCGGTTCGTTTGGGTTTCTCGCGGTACTGCTGACCTCGCTGGGAGTGCGCGAACAAGCCGTGCCCACGGTGATCGCCGACCGCTGCGGAAGCTGTCGGCGTTGCCTCGATGCTTGCCCCACGGGCGCACTGATTGCGCCCTACCAGATGGATGCCACGCGGTGCATCTCCTACCTGACCATCGAGCATCGGGGGCCGATTGCCGAGGAGTTGATGGAGGGTATGGGGCGGCAGGTTCTTGGCTGCGACATCTGCCAGGATGTATGTCCGTGGAACTCGCCGCGGCGCACACCAATCAGCATGGACCCCGAACTGGACGCACGCGCAGAGCTAGTGAACCCGGCGTTGGAGTGGCTGGCGGAGAAGGACGAAGGGGAGTTTGAGCGGACTTTCAATGGCTCGCCGGTACGGCGGGCGGGGTTCGTGGGATTGCAAAGGAACGTGGCAGTGGCTATGGGTTCAAGCGGGTTGGTGAGGTTCATGCCGCAGCTACGCGCATGGGCCACGGCCGCGGACGATGGTCTCCGCACGGCGGCCTGCTGGGCACTGAGGAAGTTAGCGAGGTTTAATACCGCGGAATAAAGGCTCCTGCTGAGTGCACAGGAAACAGCCGACGGGGCGGAAGACAGCGCTGGAGCCGAGTTATACCACCCGCATTACATTGGCCGCATTCAGGCCCTTGGGACCTTGCTGGCACTCAAACTCGACAGCTTCGCCTTCGTTAAGAGTCTTATAGCCGCTTTCCTGCTGTATCGCTGAGAAGTGCACGAAGACATCTTCACCGCTTGACCGCTGAATGAAACCGTATCCCTTGGCTCCGTTGAACCACTTGACCACGCCTTGTTCCTTCATGGGCACTCTCCTTATTCGGCTTGCACAACGCCAAAGTTCCTCGCGCCAATCCAATCTTGCGATAACTACCGGGAAAGGATGGGGCAAATAACCTCAATCAAACCCAGAGACGCCGCGAGCCATCGAAGCGTCCGCGAGAGGAACGCCCAGATGGCCCAATGACCTATCTAAGTTGGGGTTGTGCTTCCTAAATGCTAAGACATCCAATGTGAATGGCCTTCCACTAACTCGAAGCGTCCGCTTCCGACGCTCCCTGCTCCAGTTATGGCAGGAAATGAATCAGGATGCAAGGAGAAAATGAGTCGGGACCGGCGGACACAGAGGCAGTTCGCGGGCGTGCACATGAGACCGAATATTGCGTGCCAGCTTGCAGTGATGGTCCCAAGGTGTCGCACAGGAGCAGTCGCGAGGGAAAGCCGAGGATACCTTGATTTGCGCGGTAAAACCCAATGAGCGGGCCCTTCTGCTAAGCATTCACGTCACAGCGCAGATAGCCGGGGAAGGGCTATTCTAAGACAAAGACCCATTTATCGGACGCGACGCGTGTGTCTATCCGGGGTCATATTCCGCAGTCTTAAAATGAGGGAGTTCCAATTTGTCTGACGTCTCAGATCACGGTACCAGTGATGAAACAGAGGTCCACGTCACTGGAGTTGTTGATGTGGCGGAGCCTGCATCCAAGTCCAAGTGGTACCACTGGCGTAAGAACGGCACAGCGCTGGTACGCTATCTGCTGGACAGCGAAGTACATACCTACGCATTCAGTGTGGCCGCCAACGCAATTATCTCGTTCATTCCATTTATCGTGCTGCTCTACACGCTTTCCCGGTCGGTTTTTCATTCCGACATGATGGTGAATGTGGTGGGCAAGATGGTGCATTACTTTCTGCCCTCGAACCAGGACTGGGTGGCGGCCAGCCTGGCGGCAGCAGCAGCGCGACAAGGCGTGCAATGGCTTTCACTGGTCATGATTCTCATCTCCTGCACGGGGATCTTTCTGCCGCTGGAGGTGGCGTTGAACCAAGCATGGGGAGTGACCAAGAGCCGCAATTACCTGATGAACCAACTGGTGGCTTTCGGGCTGGCGATTCTGATGGTGGGGCTGGCGATGGTGAGCATCCTGCTGAGCGCGTGGCAGCGGCAACTATTGGGCTTCATCTTCTTTCATCACACCGACAACTTCGTATTTGAGGGAATCAGCTACTTGTGGCTGGCGGCTTCAACCGGCGTAGCGTCGATCCTGTTTTTCTTTTCGATTTACTGGCTGCTGCCCAACCGCAAGATTCCGCCGCACAATGTGCTGCGCTCTTCAATCGTGACTGGAGTGATCTGGCTGCTGGCGAAGAATATCTACGTGGCGGTGCTGCCACATCTCGATCTGAAGGCGCTGTATGGGCCGTTTTATGTTTCGGTGGGTCTGCTTTTCTGGGCTTATGTTTCGGGGTTGATTCTGTTTGCCGGAGCGCAGTTCAGCGTGGCGCGATTCGGGAATGGGACTAAGACGGGCTAGAAGAACCCGCCGGAGTTACACGCTAAGGTTGGCGCATGACACAGCAATTGCTACGAGAGATTATCGTTTTGGCGATGGCCGTTTTATGCTTGCCCGGTCTATCTATCCCAAACCGATTCTCGAAAAGAAAGATTTGCCACGTAAGGTTGGATCGTTGGAATTGAGGTTCTGCCGGTGGTTTCTCTAGTTCAGCTTTACCTTGACAAGCACGGCAGAATCGAGCTTAATGTCCCGCTTGTAGCCATTTAGTTCGGTGGCGCCGGAATCGTTCAGGTGAAGGGCCAGCGTGACGCCGGGCAGCGTGCTGCCGACCGCAATGCCCAAGCCGTCATCGCTGCCATCGCTTTTGGCAATCGTCCTGGCTAACGGGTCCACGGTGAGTGTTGGTGCCGAATTTCCGATCCCAAGGTACGAATTGTCGGAGGTCTCCGATCCGGAGCTGTGCCCGATGGCCATGATCTGACCTTCAATCGGAAGCTTGGCACCTTTGGTCTCGATCTGGTCGAACTTGATGGCTAGCATGGAATCGCCGCTCCCAGCCTTTCTGGAATGTACGGCAACCACCTTGCCAGTGATCTGCGACCCTTTGGGAATATCCCTGCCATCCGCCGTTTTCGCGGGCTTCTCGGTCTTAGCGACGACAGCGTCGCCGACCTTGCCGGACTTTGTACTGATATTCCCTACGAATTTCGCCACCAGTACGGGAGCCGCATTTTGAGAGTGGGCCACTGTCAGGATCACCGCAAAAAGTGCGGCTTGGGTCAGGATGGAAGAAACGCTTTGGATTGAGCGGTTCATCTGGGATCTCCACTTTCGGATCCGATTTGGCTGAATTGTACAGCTCCTGGGAGGGATGGCACGACCGGAGCTGCATTTGCAGTCGAAAAACCGGGCGATTCCGTTCCGTTTTGGCCTCCGTGGCACCATCAAGAGCCCTTATCTTGTTTGGTGTGGGATCTTCAGTGAAGGCCGTCCTGTTCACTGAACAATTGGCTCGCACTAGGAAATTTAGGGCAATTTGAAAGATTTGACTGCGATGGCGTTGGGGGCGCGGCCCGTAGAGAGCAGGGTGAAGAGCGGCAGCGTGAAGACCGAACGCGAGGCGGTGCGGTAGACGGCGAGGTCGCCGGAACCGGTATCTACGATGAAGAGCAAATGGCCGGCCGTGGAAAACGCGAGGGCCGAGGGGCCGTCGCCGACATGGATGGAGCCGAGACGCTTGCCATCGTCGATGGAGTAAACCGTTACCTCCTGCGAACGCTGATCGCCCACGTAGAGCGTTGAATTGTCGGCGGAGACAATGCCGCGTGCCGGGTTGTTGCCGATCATGAAGGTATCGCCGACTTCGTTTGTGGTGGTATAGATCTCTGAAACTGAGTCGGAGAGTGCATTCGATACAAACAATTCGCCGCCATCGGGCTTGAGAGCCAACTGCACCGGCGCTCGGCCTACATCAAGCAGTGATTCAATCCGGTCGGGCTGCATGGGGCCAGGTGACGCTGGCGGAGCCTGGGTCTGCACCAGTGCAATGACCATGACTTGATGGCCACCGGAGCAGGCGGCAAAAGCCTTGGACGAGTCAGGCAGAATGACGACGTCGCCAGCGCCGGGACAGCCTGCAAAGACCGCCCGCACCTGGTCGGAAGCCGGATCGATGAGGCTGACGGAGTTGCCCCCTTGATTGGCGACTGCGAGGGTTTTGCCGTCGGGCGAGAGGCGAAGCGCGACCGGCACCTCACCGGTGCCGATGACGGCAACCTCGCGGCGGGTCTTGAGGTCAACGACGGAAATGCTGTTGGAGCCGGAATTGGCCACGTAGGCTCGTGCGCCCGTGGCATCAAGGGTCAGAGCAACCGGCTGACGGCGAACGGGAATGGTGGCTACTACACGGTTGCTCGCGGCGTCGATGACAGAGACCGAGCCCTGCGGACCAGGTTGTCCAGCGGGAACGCCTGAATTGACCACATACACTTCATTGCGCGTAGGGCTGGCGGCGACAGCAACGGGATTCTGCCCCACAGGCAGCTCGCGATCAAGACGGACATTGACCACGTCGTAGATGGAGACGGTACCGCTGCCGCCGTTGGTCACGTAGGCGTATTCGCGGTAGTTGGGCGGGTATTGAGGGAAGTCGTGGGGGCGGCAGCCAGCGAGCGGAAGCGCCAAGAGGACGACGGCCGCAAGCCGAGCGACACAACGGTCTTGCTTGCCGCGCATCTTGTTACTGCCTTGCCGAAGCGTCATTGGGGTTGGCCGCGAGGGCTTCGACGTGAATGCCGCGGGGCAGTTCACGATGCACTATCGGAGCAATTTGCTCGATCTCGTCCATCATGCGTGCAAATTGGTCTGGATAGATGGACTGCGGGCCGTCGGAGAGCGCCTTCTCGGGTTGATTGTGGACCTCGACCAGGACACCGTCGGCCCCGCAGGCAATGGCAGCGCGGGCCATGGGCAATACCTTATCGCGCTTACCGGTTCCGTGGCTGGGGTCGACCAGGATGGGCAGGTGGCTGAGGCGCTGCACGGCAGGAACAATGCTGAGGTCGAGGGTGTTGCGGCTGTGGTCAGTAAAGGTCCGCACGCCGCGCTCGCATAGGATGACCTCGTAGTTGCCCTCGCTCATGATGTATTCGGCGGCCATGAGGAACTCGTCGAGGGTGGCGCTCAGGCCGCGCTTGAGCAGCACCGGCTTGCGCAGGCGGCCGGCATGCTTGAGCAGGGAGAAGTTCTGCATATTACGCGCGCCAATCTGGATGACGTCAGCCCATTCAGCGACCAGGTCGAGAGTCTCGTTGTCAATGGCTTCGGTGACGATGCGCAGGCCGAAGCGCTCGCGAATCTCAGCCATGATGTGCAGGGCTTCAACGCCGAGACCCTGAAATGCGTAAGGCGAAGTGCGGGGCTTGTAAGCGCCGCCGCGGAAGAACTGAGCCCCCGATGCCGCAACCTGTTCGGCGATGGCGAAAGCCTGCTCACGATTCTCAATGGCACAGGGACCGGCGACGATGGCCAGGTTGCGCCCGCCAATGGTGGCGTCAGTACCTGGAAAGCGGATGACGGTGTCTTCTTCTTTGACGTCGCGGCTGGCGAGTTTGTAGGGCTTGGAGACGCGGATCACTTCGGCGACTCCGGACATCTCCTCCAGATTGCCGCGGTCTACTTCACCCTGGTTGCCGGTGATGCCGATGGCAGTGCGCTGGGCTCCGGGAAGGGGATGAGCACGGAACCCCAATGCTTCAATATGCCGGCAGACCGACTGGATTTCTTCCGGTGTGGCCTGGGCCTTCATCACAACTAACATCGCTGGCCTCTCAATTCTCAAGTTTACGGCAACTGCGGGAACCCCGAGAGCTCGGACTGCCCGGCAGCGGGTTGGGCTTCAGCTTTGCAGGC
Organism: uncultured Occallatibacter sp.; assembly: GCA_964396795.1. GTDB lineage: Bacteria > Acidobacteriota > Terriglobia > Terriglobales > Acidobacteriaceae > Telmatobacter. The sequence continues at coordinate 8,723 of CAYNGB010000053.1, forward strand.
CTACCGCGCACGGTGGGTTCTGCGCGCTGCTGCGCGTTTCTCCGCGCGCCATTTGAGGCCCAGCCAAGCCAGGTAGCCCAGTTGCAGCGCCCAGGTGATGATGTAGGCGGCGGTAACAAATTGGTGATCGAGAATTTCTGCTGGATCCATTTTTTCCCCTCGTTCTGGACTAGCTCTTTGGCAAGAAATTAAGCGCTCTCCAGCGCTTCCTGTGCTTCCGCGGCAGCATTCTGCTGGTGTTGGCGCTCGACATGGTAACGGATGGAGAGAATGAGCAAGCCCCAGGCCAGCCAGGCAAGCATGTTCCACAAAAAGGGATGCACCATGACCTTGGCCATGCCGGAGCCCTCGCTGCCACCAAAGACTGGGGCGGGGTGCTGGGTGCGCCACCAGCGATTGGACATGTAGACGATGGGCACGTCGAGCGCGCCGAAGATACCCAGCGCGGCGGCCAGCGTCTGCACCTGCGGACCGGCGGCAAAGCGGCGCAGCAGCAGGTAGCTGACGTAGATGAGCCACAGGACCAGAGTGGTGGTGAGGCGCGCATCCCATGTCCACCAGATGCCCCATGCGCGGCGGCCCCAGATGGGACCGGTGATCAGGACCACGGTGCAGAAAACGACGCCGACTTCAGCGCCAGCGAGCGCCCAGGCGTCGGAGATTTGCGCCCATTCCGCGCGGCTGCGCCGGAAGGACAGGAACCCGATGGAGCCGGCGAGCGAAATGGCGAAGAAGAGGAAGGCTACCGAGGCCGAGGGGACGTGGTAGAAGATGATGCGGTAGATCTCTCCCTGCATGGCGTCTTCAGGGGCGACGTAGATGGCCTGGTAAAAACCCCAGACCATGAGAGCGAGGGTAACGGCAACGTAAAGGCCAATGGCGAACTTTTTCATGGCAGAACCTATATCGAGCTTTTCCAGTGTACGACGGCAGCGAAGAAGCGGTCTCCACCGGGCTGAGGGTGGGACCGGCAGGCAAAAACTACAAGGCCCTTCGGCGTGAGCCGGAAGGGCCTTGGAAGCGATAGCCGGAGACTCGGGTTACGCCGTCGCGGTGCGCGTAGGCTTGTGGCCCCACTGGCCGTAGTAGGCCACGAAGAGGTAGCAAATAATAGGCAAAACAAAGGCGCGCTGATAGCCAAACTGGACGGCCAGCAGGCCGAAGAGCGGGGGAATCACCGCTCCACCGACGTTGCCGATGGTGATGACGCCGGAGCCCTTGCTGGTCATGGGCCCGAGTTCGGCGATGCCGAGGGCGAAGATGGTGGGATACATGATGGAGTTGGCCAGACCACAGAGCACCAGGCACCAGATGGCGACCGCGCCGGTGGTGACCATGGCGACCAGTAGCAGCACTACGCCGAAGACTCCCAGGCCAACGAGCAGCTTGTCTGCCTTGACCCACTTCATCACCAGAGTGCCGGCGAAGCGGCCCACCATAATGGCGAACATGTAGAACGAGGCGAGGAGGGCTGCGATGGCTGTATCGCTGAGCGGCCCGTGAATGCTGTTGATCAAACTTGCGAGGACTCCGAGAGACGAGCTGTTCACTCCCTGGGAGAAGAAGAACTGGATGGCGTTGGCGGCCAGGGCAATTTCAACTCCTACATAGAAGAAGATGCCTACCATGCCCAGGACCGTGTGCTTGTAGCTCCAGATGCTGCGGCCTAGGAGCGCATCGCCATCCTTGGCGGGACGGAAAGAGCGTGTGGATTGGATGGCGGGCAGATTCATGAACATGACCGCAAAGCCGAGGACAAACAAGGCTGCAGCAATGGCGATGTACGGTCCCTGCACGGTATGCGCTCGAGCGGCCTTGTCAGTGACTTTGCTGAGATCGGTGAGGATGAAGAGGCCAACAACGATGGGAGCCATTGCGGAGCCGAGGGAATTGAAGGCCTGCGCCAGGGTGAGCCGCGCCGCGGAACTGTGCTCCGGTCCGAGAATGGAGACGTAGGGGTTGGCGGAGGTCTGCAAGGCGCAGACGCCGGTGGCCAGCACAAAGCTCGCAGTCAAAAAGACCGGGAAACTGACCATTCCCGCAGCGGGAACAAACAGCAGCGCGCCGGCCACCATGATGAAAAGGGAGATGATCATGGTGCGCTTGTAGCCGACCTTCTCAATCAATTTGGCCGAGGGCACCGAGAAGACCAGGTAAGCGAAGAACCATGCCGATGTGACCAGGTTGGACCATGCATGGTTCAGTTGGAAGATGTCTTCCAACTCCTTGGCCAGGTTGCTGTTGAGGTTGGTGAGAAAACCGAAGATGCCGAAAAGGGCGGTGACAATGATGAAAGGAACAAGATAGCTGGGTGTGCTTGCCGTAGCCGCCGGTGGTGTGGATCGTGTTGCCATGAGATTCTCCCCACTTCCTTAAAGAAATCGCCTGGGTTGGGCAGTCTTTCCGAGGCGCGCTGGTCAGCATCCCTGACAAACACGCAGCGCTGGCTCAAAAAAGCAGTAGAGCCAAGAGTCCGCCCTCAATAAGAGCACCGAAACAACTCTACGCATGGAGATAACTGCACGTCCAGCGGGGAATGAAAATGTTTTCATTCGGCCGATTCCGTTCCTTGCCGCAATGCGGGGCAGTTTACACTGGAAATGCATGATTCCTACCCTAGCCTGGACCCCGGAAGGCGTCCGCTTTATTGACCAGACCAAGCTCCCGCTTGAGGAGAGCTATGTGCTTGCCACCACGTACGAAGAGGTGGCCGACGTGATTGTGACCATGGTGGTGCGCGGGGCGCCGGCGATTGGTGTTTCGGCGGCCTACGGCGTCGCGTTGGGAGCAATGCGGACAAAAGCTGCGACGGCGGAGGAGTTCGCGCCGGAATTTGAGAAGATTTGCGCGCGTCTGGCCGGGACGCGGCCCACAGCCGTCAATCTTTTCTGGGCCATTGACCGCATGAAGGGGATGTTTGGAAGGCTGCGGACGTCGGGCGCAACCATGGCTGAAGTTCGGACAAAGTTCCTGGCCGAGGCGAACGCGATGTACGAGGAAGACATCGCGGCGTGCAAGGCGATGGGTGCCTTTGGCGGGGCGCTGCTGCCTGCGGAAGGTGGAGTGTTGACCCATTGCAACGCCGGTGCCCTGGCTACCTGCGGCTATGGAACGGCGTTGGGTGTGGTCCGCTCAGCCGTGGAGCAGGGCAAGCGCATTCATGTGTTTGCCGATGAGACACGGCCGTTTCTGCAAGGCGCGCGGTTGACCGCCTGGGAACTGATGGCTGACGGGATTCCCACAACGGTAATTTGCGACAACATGGCGGCCAGTCTGATGCATGCCGGGCGCATCCAGGCGGTGGTCGTAGGCGCCGACCGGATCGCCGCCAACGGCGACTTCGCCAACAAAATCGGGACCTACAATGTGGCCATCCTGGCCAAAGAGCACGGCATTCCGTTTTACGTGGCCGCGCCGTGGTCCACGATAGACACCGCGACAGCAAGCGGCGATGAGATTCCCATTGAGGAGCGTCCGGCGGTGGAGGTGACTCACCACGGCGGCAAACAACTGACCCCGAATGGGGTGGGCATCTGTAACCCGGCATTCGACGTGACTCCGGCCAAGTATGTGACCGCGATCATCACCGAGCGCGGGGTACTGCGCGCCCCTTATGCTGAATCGCTCAAAGAGATGGAACTCGTGGCCGGGTAAGGCGACCATCTACAGTTAGGTGTGGTCTATCCCGGCCTTTCCATCCTTCATTTGCGGCAAAAGTCGCTGGCGCGCGGCGTAGTGCTGTCACTGGGCGCTTTCGCAGCGAGCCTGTGCCTGGCAGGATTTCCCCACATCGAGGATTTGCACGGGTCGCGCTGGCAGATTGTTGTCCTGTTGGCTGCCGGGTGGGGGATGGGCGAAACGGCCCGCTGCCTGAGCCGCAAATGGAGTCTCTACCACGCCGGCGTGCTGCTGCTGCTCTATGCCGACCTGATGATCCTGGCCATGATTGTCTTTCTGGTTGCCTATCCCTGAGGCGGCGCCCAGGCTGGTTCGCGCCGGAGCCGAGGAAAGCCAGAGTAGTGAATGCGCAGACTCGAACGAACCTCATTGCAGCCCCTCTTCGGAGATTGCGGAGAAGACGCATTTTCATGGATACCATGTCGTGCATCTCCGTGTAGCATGAGCAGAGCGCTCGCCGCACCAGCACGTTGAAGACAGCAAGCTTCAGTTGGCCGGGTCCGGTAAGCGCGTCTATCGAAAGTGTCACGGGAGGAAGAGATGCTGAAGGGTTTTCGTGATTTCATTTTGCGTGGGAATGTCGTCGATCTGGCGGTAGCAGTCATTCTGGGCGCTGCCTTCAACGCCATCGTCACGTCGCTGGTGAGCGATGTGCTGAACCCGCTGATTGCGGCCACCATAGGCAAGCCTGATTTCAGCAGCGTGATTCTGCACGTGGGCGGGGGCCAGGTCAAGGTGGGCAACTTTCTCAACGCGGCGGTGTCGTTCTTGATTGTTGCCGCTGTCGTCTACTTTGCCATTGTGTTGCCACTGAACCACCTGATGGCGCGGTTGAAGAAGCCAGCGCCGGAAGCTCCCTCCTCAATGAAGACCTGCCCGGAATGCCTAAGCGAGATCCCGCAAGCGGCCAAGCGCTGTGCGCACTGCGCGCAGCCGGTGGCATGAAAGCGAGTCAAGCGCCTGGTATCGTGACCGCGTAGATATGTAGTTTCCCAGGTCTCAAAATCGAGACCTGGGGCACCCATATTCATTGGCACGATTACAAAATCACAAGATCACGGTACTAGTTGACCGCGGATCATCGCGGCGGAGTGGACGCTGGCCGGGGCGTTGGAGCGCGCTCATTCGTTGTCACGGAACAATCCAATCTGAACCGGGCCGAGTTTCTTTGGTGAGGACGCAGGTTTTCCGCTTACCGGCGCGAAAGGCGCGTTGGCGATGGGCTGGTTGCGGATTTCAACGAGATAACTGGCGCCGGCGGCGGCATCGAACTCAATCAGTGACCCCGTTGCGCGGGACTCAACTCTCGTGCCGGTTCTTCCGGATAAAACATCGACTGGCTTGCCCTGCCAAGGGCTACGAATCTTGAGCCTTTGTGCCGCTCCGGACTCGATGACAACAACGGTTACTGCGCCGTTCCTGGTTTGAACGTCTACTTTTGTTTTGCCCCGCACATAGACGCTGCCGTCGAAATCCCATCCCGGCGGAATGGCGGGAGCAATCCGGATGACACCGTCGTAGTCCTGGACCAGCGCTTCCTGCAGCGCGTCCGCTACCACACCGGTCTGTTCGACGTAGGGTTCCTCTGCGCCCGCTTCCCACTTGGCCATGCCGTTCACAAATCCCTGGAATTTCTGCGTCGTCTGGACCAGAGTGGAACCCACTTCGTTGCCTAGTTGAAGGCGCGCAGCCTGGATGGGATCGAAACCCCAGTCGACGGCCACCGGGTTTGGGCGATGGGTATAGGTCCGCCGTGCAAGGGCAAATAGTGGAGACGTATCGCCGATCAGGTCATAAGGCCACACGGGTTCAAGGCCGATGTTTTCTATATTGTGCTCTTCCGCGCCCGGCAGCCAGGATGCCGCAATCACATCGTCTTCCGCAGCGTCGGCAGAGGCCGTCCACTGGGTGCGCGGACCGGCTGCCGCAGTGCGCGGCAAGGGCGGGACTTTCGGCAAGGCGGCCTGCAACTGCCGAACCAGATCGGGATCTTTGTCCAGCAGATTGGCGGCCTGGATGGTGGCGGGATAGAGGGCCAGGATGGCCGCAATATCGGTGGTTGGATCGGTCACATCCCATTGCGTCTCGTGGGCGTTGGAGGGGCTGGTGTGGAGCAGGCCGTCCGACCCCAATTTCTGGTGGGCGAGAAGGAAGCGCGCGGAGGATGCCATCAGCGGATAGTTCTCAGCGAGGAATTCGCGATTGTTGGTGGCGAGAAATTGCTGCCACACCCAGAGCGACACCTCGGCGCCTGTGGAGAGCGTACGCGCGTTGTAGTAGGGCTTGAAGTTCGCGTCGCAGTTCAAGCCCATAGCGATTGGGGTCCAACTGGATTCGTACTCAATTCCTCGCCCGTTGAAGCGCATTGTCTCAGGCACACACACGCCGGGGAGCCCGTTCATATGCGCCTTGGTCCAATTCTCGATGCTGGCAAGGTTCTCACGGTAGAGATTGAAGTAGGGCTCATTCAGTTCCGTCAGCCCCGCACCTATATTGGCGGCGACCTGCATACGCAGATTCCAATGCCAGAACGCGGATGGATCCCACTTATGCGTGTCCTGGGCCGCAGAGATCATGTCTGCGACGCCAGCCTGGGAGCCCGGATACTCGACACCTTTCTCGACGGCGGCGACATACAGGTAGATGTTGCGGAGATTTTCCATATACTCTCCGGCACCATCTTCGGAAGTGATTTTGATGACCGCGGCGCGATTCCAGAAATCCCGCCACCACGATCTGTGCAGGGAGTTTGGCGGCTCAAGCAACGCCCGCGCAGCGATCGACTGCGCGTCTCCTTTGCCGTCGTAGTGTGGGGACGCGGCGATGATTCGGAAATGGCCGTCCGCAAAAGGCCTGAAGGAAACCGTCACGGTCAACGGGTCGGTGATCGAGGCGGAAACGTCGCGCCCATCGGCAGTAATCGCGGAAAGCGATCCGAAGGCACGGCCGGACGACTCCGGATTCTTGTTGTCAAGCCAGGCCTGGGCAAGTATCCCTACCCGGCCTTTGGCCGTTGCGGCGGGAGTGCGCGGCGCCCAAAGCTTGAGAAGTGCCGTTTGCGGTGTGTTGGGATCGGCGCCAGTTACGTCCACGATCAAGACGTCCGAATTCGGCTCGACAAAGGCCGTTATGGTCATGCCGCCGCCCTGCTCGCGGAGCTCGCCGTGGTAGAGGTCAAGGCGACCCGCATAATCTTTTGCGCGGGTCAGGGGAGCGATGCCAGGAATGACAAGTTGCCCCGGCGACAAGCGATCGGGCAAGGTGTCGTTGCGATTGAACTGCGCAGTGAGGCCATCGGCCGACCACACGGCAACGCCAAGCCTGCCATTTCCCAACGGCATTGCCTCAGAAGCTTGCAGATTGGGGCGGCCCAAAACGATGTCGGAGCGACCGATGACTGCGGGGACATCGACGTGGAAGCTGCCGTCATGCCAAGCGGAAGACGCCGCCGGCGCAGGCTGTTGGCCGATGGAAGGTCCGGCAGCCGCCGCGCAAATGAGATTAAGACAGATGGCGCTAGTACACAGGCTCTTCACAGAAAGGCTCTCGCTTTCTCTTTGTTGATTTGGCGGAAGTGTACCAGCCGGTGGCTTAGTCGAGCTCTCTGAGCGGCCTCGAAAAGGAGAAGAAACCCAAAAACATGAGCATCGCCAGGCCCGACATCATGGCGAGGGCGTGGGGAGTGGGAATGTGGCGCGACAGTTCTCCGGCCAGCAAAGCACCGAGCGGCGGCAGGCCCAGGAAGCATGTGCCATAGATGCTCATGACTCGGCCGCGCATCTCGTCAGAGGCGAGATGCTGCATGGCGACATTGACCGAGGAAATAGTGAGAATCATTCCGAATCCTTCAAGAAACATGAGGAACTGGGAAAGAGCGAAGCTATGGGAGTAACAGAACACAATGACGACGGCCATGACCCCTGCGCCACAGAGGGCGATCACCGTGCCGCGATGGCGAATCTGGCCTTGCCAGGCCACGGTGACCGCACCCAGCACCGCGCCCGCACCGGAACAGGCAAGAAGCCAGCCGAGCCCGCTTTCGCCGGTATGTAACTGGTCGCGCGCAAAGTAGGGGATAAAGGTGAGAAAGGGCATGGTCAGCAGGCTGGAAACGCCGATCATCCAGATGAGCACGTACATCTGCGGGCGGCCGCGCACGTATTTAAAGCCGCCGTGGAGGCTGGTGAGCATGCTCTCGCGGCGGTGCTCCTGCTCTACCGGGTAACGGATGCGCAGGAGCGCCCAGAGCACGGCCAGAAAGCTGAGGCCGTTAAGGAAAAAGTTGCCGGCGACGCCGAACGCGGCCATGGCATATCCGCCCAGCGAGGGTCCAAGGATACGCGACATATTGAACTGTGCGGAGTTAAGCGCGATGGCGTTGGTGAGGTCTTCGCGGCGCACCAGGCGTGGCACCAGCGCCTGGTAGCTGGGCTGGTTCATGGCCATGGCGGTGCCATTGAGGAAGGCGATCAAAGCCACCTCCCACACCGTGATGACTTTGAACCAGGCTAGGCCGGCTAGCAGGAAGGCGAGAATCATCATTGTGGTTTGCGTGGCCAGCAGCAGACGGCGCTTGTCCACGCGGTCGGCAATGACGCCACCGAAGAGGGTGAAGATTAGGAACGGAATGGAGCCCGCAAAGCCCACCACGCCCAACCAGAAGGCAGAGTTGGTGAGCACCAGAACCAGCCACCCCTGGGCCACATTCTGCATCCAGGTGCCGATGTTGGAGAGGAAGTTGCCGCTCCAGAAGAGGCGGAAGTTGGGATTGCGCAGAGCCCGTACGACCATGGGCATGCGACTGGCATCCTCGCGGGCCAGTTCCGCCGCCGCTTCCAGACCGACCCCAAGCGGTTCCTCGTCCGACTGCGGTCCCGCGCTCAGAAAAGGTGTCCTCCAGACCTTTAGTGTAAGCTGTGGCTTCATCTGGTAGCGGCAGCAAACCGTCGGTATACCGACTTCATCAACCCGATTGAACACCGATTGAACACGCGATCTTTTGGCTCTGCTCATGCTCATCCGCAAGTTTCACGCCCTTGTTGCACTCCTGGTAGTAGTTCCCGGCTATCTGCCGGCGCAAACCGCCGCGCAATCCATTCTGGGTTATTCCGACTTCAGCAAGCAGGCCGCGATCGAAGCGAAGTTCCTGGCGGTGCCGAGTGCAAAACTGGCCGGCGAAGAGCTGAAGACGTTGACCGCCGTGCCCCACTTGGCCGCGACGCCCGAGGATCGGAATACCGCCGACTACGTGGCGCAGAAATTCCGTGCGGCCGGCCTGGACACGGAGATCGTTCCCTACCGTGTGCTGCTGAATCAGCCCAAAGTGGTGCGCGTGGAGGCATGGGATGCTACCGGGCGGCTGCTGATGAGCGGACCCACACGTGAACACGTGGAGGGTGATCGTTTCGCGGACGACCCCAGGGTAGTGATGCCGTTCAACGGCTCATCGGGTTCAGGCGACGTGTCTGGTGAGGTGGTGTATGCGAATTACGGCCGGCAGGAGGACTTTGACCAGCTTGCCTCGCGTCATATCGACCTGCGCGGCAAGATCGTCATCATCCGCTATGGTGCGATTTTTCGCGGAGTGAAAGTGTACCTGGCAGAGCAACGCGGAGCAGCTGGCGTGCTGCTCTACTCAGACCCGCAGGACGATGGATATTCCAAAGGAGATGCCTGGCCGATTGGTCCGTGGCGTCCGGAGAGTGGGGTGCAGCGCGGCTCGGTACAGTATCTCTTCAAGTATCCCGGAGACCCTGAGACCCCTGGCGTAGCCTCCACGCCGGAGTTGCCCGACTCTGCCCGCATTCCCGGGGACCAGTCGGGCAACCAGCCCCATATCATCTCCATCCCTCTCAGCTATCACGATGCTGCGCCCATTCTGCAGGCGCTGAAAGGTCCCGGAGCTACGCAAGACTGGCAGGGGGCGCTGCCCTTTCACTACCATCTGGGGCCAGGCGGCGTTCGGGTCCATCTGGTGTCGCAGCAGGACTACCAGCGGCGAACGATTTGGGACGTGATTGGAAGAGTGAAGGGCTCGGAGCACCCGGATGAGTGGGTCATTGTGGGCAACCATCGCGATGCCTGGGTGTTTGGCGCGGTCGACCCTTCCAGCGGAACAGCGGTCATGCTGGAAGCGGTGCACGGCATCGGCACACTGCTGCACGAGGGGTGGCGGCCCAAGCGGTCGCTGGTGATCTGCAGTTGGGACGCGGAGGAAGAGGGCCTGATCGGTTCAACTGAGTGGGTCGAGCAGCAGGGCCCGGCTCTGGACCATGCAGTGGCTTACTTCAATACGGATGTGGGCGTCTCCGGACCGGACTTCTCCGCCGCTGCGGTTCCCTCACTGAAGCAGTTTGTCAGGGAGATTGCACGGTCGGTGGCCAGTCCACTGGGCAATACCGTGTACGAGCAGTGGAAGCTCAGCCGTTACAAAGGCGATGAGCATCGGGCATCCAATGCGCCACCCGAGAACGACGAAGATGCGCATGTGAACGAACTTGGCTCGGGATCGGACTTCACGCCCTTCCTGCAACATGCCGGCGTGCCCTCAACCGACATCGGCTCGGGAGGCCCCTACGGCGTTTACCACTCGGCCTTCGACAATTTTGCCTGGTTCACGGCGAACGCCGACCCGCACTTTCTCTATCTGCAGGAGATGGCGCGCGTCTTCGGGCTGGAGGCGCTGCGCATGGCCGATGCCGACGTGTTGCCCTACGACTACGCAACCTATGCGCGCGAGATTACAGCCTACCTGGCCGCGGCAAAGCGCAAGGCCAGCGATATGAACCTCGGCTCGCTCGACTTTACCTCCGCCGAGGCTGCTGCCGCCCATTTTGGCCAAGCGGCGGAGCGGGCACGCCGCCTGCAAAGCGCTCCTGCAGGCGATTCAACCCAGTTCGACCTAACCCTGCGGCGGGCGGAAGCCGCCCTGCTTTCTCCGGCTGGCCTGCCGAACCGGCCGTGGTACCGGCATACGATCTATGCTCCTGGAGAGGTGACCGGCTACTCGGCGGTGGTGCTTCCTGGGGTCAACGAGGCTATCAGCGCCAAGGATGCTACCCGCGCAGAGCAGCAGCTGACGATTCTGGCGCAGGCCTTGGATCGCGCGGCGCAAACCCTTGATTCTGCACATTAAAGCTTCGGACACGAAGGTTTTGGAGGGTTAGATATGGACTCTCAAAATGTGATTTGGATCACACATCATTTGTTGGGTGGTTGACCCCACCCCTTTCCACCCGTATCGTTAAAAATTGGATATGAAAATCTCACCGAATTCCCTGCGGATTGGGATCGCCGTCGCGATTATCGTCGGCACCATTGGCTGGCTCGCTATCTCTGGCGCGCAGTCAAGCAAGAGCTACTACGTCACCATCGCCGAACTGGGCGGGATGGGCGACAAGGCCTACAAGAGTAATCTGCGCGTGGAAGGATTTGTGCAGCCGGGCTCGATCGAGCAGAGCGGCCCCCATGTCACCTTTGTGATGAACGAGTTTGAGAGCCACTCTCCCAAGGCTGCAACCGGCCGCGTGCTCAAGGTGATCTATAAGGGCTCGGAGCCGCCGCCGGACACATTCAAGGACGACTCGCAGGCATTGGCCGAGGGCACGTTTGGCCGCGACGGCGTCTTCCATGCGACGGTGCTGCAAGCCAAGTGCGCCAGCAAGTATGCACCTGCACAGCCGGGTGCGGCACCCGCGCAGCCCAGTGCAGCGCCCGCCAATCCCCGCGCTTCCAAGGAGTCCGCGCCTGGTGCGGGCAGTCTAGCCGCTCGAACCGCAACGAACTGACCGCATGACCGTGCAAGCCCCTGAGGCCGCCAGTTCCACCCTCTGCGCCCGCCTCGATACTGTCTCAAAACTTTTCGGCTCCTTCGCCGCGCTTCGCCAGGTCTCAGTGGATCTGGAGCTGGGGCGCTGCTATGTGCTTATCGGCGAAAATGGCGCAGGCAAATCGACGCTGCTGCGGATTCTGGCCGGACTGCTGCACCCCAGCCACGGCACGGTGAAGGTATTCGGCGGGCAGGATCCGCACGAGGCGCGCGCGCGCATTGGATACATGAGCCACGCGCCTATGCTCTACGACGAGTTGACTGCCCAGGAAAATCTGCGCTATTTTGCCAGCCTCTATCCCGGACGCGCATGCCTGACACCCGTCGAGGCGCTGCGGCAGGTGGGTCTGGACCCCGAGCTGGATCGCACGCTGGGGCAATATTCGCAGGGAATGCGGCAGCGCACCTCGTTGGCACGCGTACTGCTGCCGGCGCCCGAGCTGCTGTTGCTGGACGAGCCTTTCTCGAACATGGATGTCGAGTCCGTCCGCCAGATGGTTGAGCTGCTGGCCGGTTTTCGGCAGGGCAACCGTACCATCGTCATCACTACACACCAGCGAGACTCGGCCGCCCCTATTGCGGACTGGGTATTGGCCCTGCATGCGGGGCGGGTGAAATCGTTTGAGCCGGGGAGCCCAACGCTATGAAGACCAACGGCGCACGATTCCTGGAAAGCCTGGGCATCCCGTTCGAGCTTCGCGAATACGAGGTTGATCCCAACGATCTATCGGCCGTCACGGTGGCCAAGAAGATTGGCATGCCGCCGGAGCAGGTGTTCAAGACGCTGCTTATTACCGGCGGGCCCAACGTGTACAGATTTGCCGTGATCCCCGGGGATGCGGAGCTGGACTTCAAGAAGCTCGCCCGCGCCGCGGGGCTGCGCAAAGCGGAGATGGCTCCGCTGAAAGATGTGCAGCCGCTGACCGGCTACATTCGCGGCGGCGTGACCCTGTTCGGTGCGAGAAAGCCCTATCCCGTTTACATCGACGAAACCGTGGTTCTGTTTGATCAGATCAGCGTTTCGGCGGGAGCACGGGGCACGCAACTGATTCTGAGCCCCGAAGACTACCTGCGTGCCGCCCAGGCACTCGAAGTGGAAGTGCAAACCGCCGACTTGACCAAGGACATCTCGAGGCCCACAAGCACGGAAGGCCACGGAAAATGACGAGCGCCCTGTGGACACACCTGGTTAAAGATTTGCGCATTGAGTGGCGATCAAAAGAGGCCATCAACTCGATGCTCTTTTTCGCGCTGCTGGTGGTGGTGTTGTTCTCGCTGGCATTCGATCCTAAGGGCGCATTCTCAAGGGAAATTGCGGGCGGCGTACTCTCGGTGGCTACGATGTTTGCCTCAGTGAGCGCGCTCAACCAGGCATGGGCACGTGAGATTCGCCACCAGGTTATGGACGCGCAGCGCATGGTTCCCACGCCCGGCGCGGAGCTTTTCCTGGCCAAGGTGCTGGCTAATTTTCTATTTGTTTCGGTGGTGCAAATCCTGCTGGCACCGGTGTTCCTGGTGATGTACAACCTGCACATCGAGGGGCAAGCCTGGCTGCTGGCGCTGGTGCTGCCGCTGGGCACATGGGCACTGGTGGTGAACGGAACATTTTTCGCCGCGCTCTCGATTCGCAGCCGCAACCGTGAGCTGCTGCTGCCGCTGATTCTCTTTCCCATCTTCATTCCCGCTCTTCTGGCCATGGTGCAGGCAACCACGGCGATCCTTACCGGAGAGAGCGATCCTTCGCTCTGGATCAAGATGCTGTTGGGCTACGACATCATCTTTACCACCGTCAGCCTGCTGCTGTTTGACGTGGTGCTGCACGCCGAATAGCGCGCGACGCGCAAGAGCTCGCAAGGCACAGCATTTAAAGTGGAGATGGGTCATGCGGTTCGGGCTGGCCCTTTTTGCATGGCTGCATAGAGTGTTCTGAAGGCCTACATTGTTTCCCTTACCCATTTCAAGGAGCCATTGGTGTTGAACCTGACCCTGGTTGATTGGCTGATCCTGCTCATCTATTGCTTTGTTGCTGTGGGCATTGGCTTCGCCCTGAAGCCGCACATGAAGACAAGCAGCGACTTCCTGCTGGCGGGGCGTGCGCTGCCGGCGTGGATTTGCGGCCTGGCCTTTGTCGCCGTGAATGTGGGCGCGCCAGAGGTCATCGGGATGGGGGCTTCGGGGGCAAAGTACGGCCTTGAAGCTGCGCACATCTACGGCATCGGCGCTATTCCCGCCATGATTTTTCTGGGGCTCTTCATGATGCCCTACTACTACGGATCGAAGGCGCGTTCGATTCCCGAGTTTGTGGGCCTGCGCTTCGATGAGAAGACTCGTGCGCTCAACGCATGCCTGTTTGCGGCGATGACGGTTTTCAGCGCGGGTATCTCGCTCTACGCGGTGGCGCGGCTCATCGAGGGGCTGCACATTTTTGATGCGCTGTTTTATGCGCGGGGCTGGCCGCTCGGATGGATCTTTGGTTTTTCCGTCGTGCTCGCGGCTGCACTGGTGATGGCGTACATCCTGCTGGGCGGGCTGGCGGGCGCAATGTACAACCAGGTGGTGCAGTTTTTGCTGCTGGTCGCGAGCCTTTTGCCCCTGGTGTTGCTGGGCTTGAAAGGGGCTGGCGGCTGGAACGGGTTGAGGACGTCAGTGGCCGCAGTCGATCCCAGTCTGATGCATGAGTGGAAAGGTGTGATGCACGCGGGCACCAACCCGATGGGCATCGACATTATCGGCATCGGCATGGGCCTGGGATTCGTACTCGGCGCGGGCTACTGGTGTGCCGACTTCAGGGTGATGCAAAGCGCGATGGCCGCGAAGGATATGGGGTCGGCGCGACGGGCTCCGCTGATTGCGGCAATTCCCAGAATGTTCTTTCCATTCCTTCTGATCTTGCCGGGACTGCTGGCCATCACATTGCCCACACCACACACCACCACCGTTGTGCGCGAACAGAACGGCATCATCTACCACGAGACGAACGTAGCTTCAAAAGAAGCGGAAGCCGGCAAGGGACTGGTTCCCGCCAAGATGGATGCAGTGAGCGGCCAAGTGATGCTCGACGCGGGCGGCCGCCCACAGCTCGACTACGACATGGCCACGCCGAAGCTGCTGCTGCACTACTTTCCCACCGGCCTGCTGGGGCTGGGGATCACGGCGCTGCTGGCCAGCTTTATGGGCGGCATGGCAGGCAATGTGACTGCGTTCAACACAGTGTTTACCTGCGATCTTTACCAGGCTCATATTCACAAGGGCGCGAGCGACGGGCACTATCTGGCTGTGGGGCGGTGGGCTACGGTGGGCTGCATTCTGCTGTCGGTGGCCGCAGCCTTTGCGGCTGTCCAATTCAACAGCATTCTGGATACCCTGCAACTGGCCTTCGCGCTGGTGAATGCACCGCTCCTGGCTACCGTTTTGCTGGGCATGTTCTGGAAGCGCGCCACCGGCCACGGCGCCTTTGCGGGGCTGATTGCGGGAACCATTGCGGCCCTGCTGCATCACGGGCTGACGCTGCCGATAGCGGCGCATCCGGGCATCCACGGCGGATGGATCGCGATCGTGCACGCCTACCCCAGCGACATGACGCAGAACCTCTTCACGGCCATCTGCGCCTTCAGCGCCAACTTCATCGTGACGGTCGTGGTGAGTCTCTGCACCAAGGCCAGGGTGGAGACGGAGGTGCTGGGGCTGGCTCGAGTGCGCGCGCATATTGTTTGGTGGAAGCGGCCCGAGACGCTGGCCGTGGCCATTCTGCTGGCGGCTGTCGCGCTGAACATTTTCTTCTACTGAGGAGAGGTTGCCACGATGAAACTCGATCTGCGCATTCCTGTGGGATGGATGTTTACGCTTTGCGGCCTGTTGCTCACATTTCTTGGCTACTCCACCAGCGGAAACACGGAGTTGTATGGCAGATGCTTGGGCATCAATGTGAACCTCTGGTGGGGCCTGGTGCTGGTGGTCTTCGGGCTCAGCATGCTTGTACTGGGGTATCGCGCGCAGAAAATGCTGGAGAAAGAGCCTGGCGGCCCACGCTAGACCGGATTAGGAATTCACGTGAGGAAGTCAGCTGCGTGCAAGTTGCCGTTTTCTTGGGGAAAACGGCACTTGAGGGCATCGACTCCCCCGACACCAATTCCTAATCCGGTATAAGCTGTTCAAATCACTACGCTCGCTTCTGCATTCGATGAACCTTAGATCGGCCTTACGACTGCGCCGGTACACTTGAGGCAGGGATGAAGCGAAAAATGATCGCGCATTACGAGATTCAGCGACGCCTGGGTGCAGGGGGCAGCGGAGTGGTCTTTCTGGCCAACGACACGCTGTTGCAGCGCCCGGTGGTGCTGAAAATTCTGCGCGCCGGACTGCTCTCAGCGCAGCAGATGCGGAGCACTGTGCTGCGCGAGGCGCGGCTGGCTTCGGCCATCGAACATCCCAATGTCTGCGCAATCTATGAAGTGGGTGAGGCTGGAGACGAGGGCTACATCGTGATGCAGTATGTGCCCGGCCAATCGCTCGACCACCTGATTGCGCGCGGACCATCGAGCCCACAACTTGTGCTTTCGGTGGGTATCCAGATTGCTGACGGCTTACAGGCCGCGCATTTGCTGGGCATCTTCCACCGCGACCTGAAGCCGCAAAACGTGATGCTGACCGACGGCGGACTGGTAAAGATTCTGGACTTTGGGCTGGCGCGCCGCCTGGACCCGGATGACGCCACCTTCGACCCCGCCAAGCCGGTCCTGGCCAAGGATGCATCCCTTGCGGCCACGTACACGGCCCGCGGTGGCACCATCCGCTACATGGCACCGGAGCAATTTGTGACCGGCCAGTCCAGCGTGCAATCGGACGTGTGGGCGCTGGGCGTGATTCTGTATGAACTGGTGAGCGGCCGCCATCCTTTTGCCCGCCCCGACGCCGAAGATTTTCAGGCTATCCGCGCTATCCAGTTCTCCGACCCGCCAGACCTGAGCGAGATTGTTGCGGAAATCTCCCCAGAGTTGAAGAGCGTGATTGCAGCGTGCCTCGAAAAGAATCCCGCGGCCCGATACACTTCGGCAGCCGAAGTGCGTGAGGCGCTGAAAACAATCATGAAGGCGCTGCAGTTTGAGACCGGTGTGATACCCGGCGATGCGGCGGCCAATCTGCCTACGACGAAAGCAGAAGCGGAGAAGCGTTCCACCGGCATTCTCTCCATGCTGGCGGAACGCTTTCGCGAGTCGGCGGGCGACAAGGAACCGCAAAACTCGCTGGTTGTGCTGCCCTTTGCGAATCTGGGAGCCACTGAAGTTGCACCGTTGTATGGATACGCGCTGGCGGACGCAATCGCAGCACGGCTGGCGCGGATTCCGGCGCTCGTTGTGCGGCCATCGAGCACACTGATGTCATTGCCGATTGCGCAGATGGATCCTCTTTCAGTTGGCCAGCGGCTGCTGGTGTCGTTTGTACTGGCCGGGAGTTTTCTGCGCGCTGAAAATGGATTCGACCTGAACTGGCAATTGCTGGATGTGGTCGCGCAGAGCGTGCGTTCGGGCGGCGCCATCCAGGTGGCTTCGCTGGACCTGATCGCAGTGCAGACTGAGATTTCGAATGAAGTTTTTGCCGCGCTGCACGGGCTCTCAGCCGCGGACAGGATCGAAGCTGCCCAGGTGGATGCGTCGCGGTCCTTGCCGCGCGATGCATCGCTGCCCGGCCCGGTGAGCGAAGAGTATCTGCAGGCGCGCGCGCTGCTGAGCTCGTTCATGGTGCGGACCGGATCGCGCGGCGATCTGGACAGAGCGCACGCGCTGTTTGCGGGGGTCACAGGCAAGGACCGGGAGTTTGCAGCCGGATGGACGGGACTGGGCATTGCCGAGCTGCAGTATGCGCGTCACGGCTTTGGCGGACAGATTCACGTCATACACGCACGCCGCGCCTTTGACGAAGCGCTGAAACTGGATCCGGCCTCAACCGAGGCCAACCTTTATCGGATTTACATGCTGCTGTCGCGAGGCGAGAAAGAGTCGGCACGACACGGCATTGCCAACCTGCTGGCGAGTGCGGCTAACGACTGGAACGTGCACATGGTGGCCGGGCTGGCGCTGCGCGGCGATGGCATGTACGAGGAGGCGCTGGTGCAGTTCAGCCGGGCGCTGAAGTTGAACCCGGCAAACGCGGCGATTCTCTACAATCACCGTGCCCGCGTATATCACTACCAGAACCAAATCGAGCTGGCCGGCGACGAACTGGAAAAGGGCCTGGCCCTGGAACCACGCCACCCACTCCTGCGCACCTCGGCCGGCTACCAGCAGATGCGAATGGGCAATCTGACGGCGGCCATCGAGATTCTGGAAGGCGTGATCCGCGACGACGAGCTGATGCGCATAGCGGTGCCTACGCTGGCGATGTGCTATGTGCAGCAGGGCGATCGCGCCCACGGCGCCGCGCTGCTGAAAGACGATACCCTGGCCGCAGCAGAGGCGGACAGCGAGATGGCGTACCGGCTGGCGACTTACTTTGCCGTCGAAGGCGACTCCAGCGAAGCGCTGCACTGGCTGCGCCGCGCCATCTACCTGGGCAATGAAAACTATCCGTGGTTCCAGAAAAACCCGGCGTGGAACAACCTGCGCACCAACGCGGACTTTGAGCGCATCCTGGAAGATTTGAAGAAGAGCTTCCGCAAGAACCAGAAGACGTGGAAGCGGCTGCTGGAGCAGGTGCCGCCGGAGGGGGAGTAGGATTTCTTCGCGAGCGGAATATGCCGGCCGTCGGCTGGATTCTGGAAGACGGATGGCTGATTGGGCAAGAGCCGAGAGAACGAAGGGCGGCCGATTGTGCTGATGTCTTCGATCATCCTTACCGTGTCGAAAGTAGCGAGCTTGTTGATTTTCGACCCGCTGTTCACGTTCAGGTGGCAGGGTTATTTTCTCTTCGGATTGATGTATACCGCGCTTGTCTTCCGCGGCGAATTATCCAAGAAGAACGCTCTCATATTTAGCAAGCAGAACGTCCAACCTATATCTGCTGTTCTCGTGACTCACGCGGCATTCCTGTCGATTGTCTGCGGGTTTATTAATCTCTTATCGCGCCTTGAACCTTACCTTCCGGATTGGATGTCAAACAATATCGGGAGGGGCTCAACGCCTTACGATCTCCTGGTCATTGTGGCGTTGATTATTTTGGACCGTGTTGAGTTTAGATGGATTTATCTGGAGTCCGGAACGGACACTTCCAAGACCAAGACCAAGACCAAGACCAACCCGTCCGATTCGTCAGTAATTAAGACAGAATGATTTCCCGGCTGCCAAAGGTCGGTGCCTTTGGTCAACTCAGTCGTTCATACGGGTGATAAACCGGCTCCCACACATAATCGCGGAGTTGAGCGGCTAGTGTAGTGTCGTCCGCTGACTCAGCCACTCCTTCCGCAATCGCTTGTTTACCGACGGCTTCGGCGACCACGAGACTCACCTTGCGCGAGTCGGCGATGGGCGGCAGAAGTGCGGCGCTCTTGTCGATGCGCGCGGGGGAGAGCGCAGCGAGCGCCTTAGCGGCGGCCATAATCATTCCGCCGGTGACGCGGCGGGCACGGCTAACCAGAATGCCGAGAGCGAGGCCGGGAAAGATATAGGAATTATTGACCTGGGCGATATGAACCTTGTGGCCGTCGAACTCGACGGGAGCGTAGGGGCTGCCGGTGCCGATGAGCGCACGGCCATCGGTCCATTGCAGCAGGTCGGCGGGCGCGGCTTCAGACTTCGAGGTGGGATTGGAGAGCGGAAAGATGATGGGGCGCGGCGTATTGAGGGCCATCGCGCGCACGATCTCCTCAGTGAATGCACCGGCCTGGGCTGAGACGCCGACCAGCGCCGTTACCTTGGCATTGCGCACCACATCGAGCAAGGATATGTCTTCCGCCCCGGTCAGTTTCCAGTCGGCCACGTCCGCTCTTTTGCGCGCAAGAGGCATCTGCTCAGGGCGCATTCCCTTGCATCCCTCGACGAGCAGGCCATAACGATTGAAGGCATAGATGCGGCTGCGGGCCTGCTCTTCGCTGAGGCCTTCCTCTTTCATGGCAGCGATAAGAAGATTGATGATGCCGATGCCTGCCGCGCCTGAACCGAACATGGCGATGATCTGCTGCTGGAGCGGGATGCCAGTGGCGTGGATGGCGGCGAGCAGTGTCGCGGTGGTGACGGCAGCGGTTCCCTGAATGTCGTCGTTGAAGGAGCAGAGCCGGTGGCGATAGCGGTCGAGCAGACGCGACGCGTTGGAGCCCGCGAAGTCTTCCCACTGTAAAAGAATGTGCGGCCAACGGCGTTCGACGGCAGAGACAAAGGCTTCGACAAAGTCGTCGTACTGCTGGCCGCGGATGCGATGATGCTGCCAGCCGATGTAGATGGGGTCGTTGAACAGGGCCTCGTTATCGGTGCCCACGTCGAGCAAGATAGGCAGGCAGTGTTCCGGAGGAATGCCGCCGAGAGCGGTATAGAGAGCCATCTTGCCGATGGGAATGCCAATACCGCCGGCACCCTGATCGCCGAGGCCGAGGATGCGCTCGCCGTCGCTGACAACGATGCAGCGCACGTCGTCATAGCGCGGGTCGGCGAGCATCTGCTGCATGCGATGCTGATTGGGATAACTGATAAAGAGGCCACGGGGACGACGCCAGATTTCGCTGAAGCGCTGGCAGCCTTCGCCCACCGCGGGGGTATAGACGATGGGCAACAATTCCTCGACATTATGCGCGATGAGAGAGTAGAAGAGGGTCTCGTTGGTGTCCTGCAGATCGCGCATGTTGCTGTATTTGCCGAATGCAGTGGGGCGGCTGTCAAGGACCCGCTTGCGGCGTTCGCGCTGGTCTTCAAGAGTACCGATGTGGGGCGGGAGCAGGCCATGGAGAGCGAAGGCGTCGCGCTCTTCTTCAGTGAAGGCGGTGCCCTTGTTGAGGCGGGGATTCAGCAGCAGTTCGTAGCCGGAAAGGCGGGTACGAACTGCTGCCGGATGGATCGGCTGGGTCGCCGAAGGTTCTGCACTCACTCGAAAATTCTCCTGTGGTCCGACCCCGCCACCACAACGCTGGGAAGGAACTTGATTCTATTCCTCGATGATAGCCAAGTCCCACGGCGCCAGGGTTAATTGCTGCGCGTGCGCGACAGGCTTGCCATCGAGCAGGTTGGTGCCTGCGCCGTAGGAGTACGCCACCCCGACTGGCGCGCCAGAGTAGTTGAAGTAGTAATGAATGTGCTTGCCCAAGCGGTTGACGCCGTGCTGCACGTGAACTGCAGCAGGCAGTTGCTGGTCGGGGCCGGTGAGGCCGGCCTTCTGGAGCGCAGTTTTGAGCACTGCCGTTTGTAACGCATCGCTGAGATAAGTGCCCTCGTAAAGCAGTGTGCCCGTGCCAAAGTCGTTTTCAGTGATGGCCGGCCATTTTCCAAAGAAGGGGTGGTCGTAGTAGGCAATTGCTTTCGCGTGTTCAGGCATGAGGAATTCGGCCCAATGGTCGACCTTGTTTTCGTCACCCGCGTGGAAGGGATCACCCTTGAGCGCCAAGGGATGCTCGAGGTTGGAGAACTCCTGGTAGCTGAAACCGGCGGCCTCGCGCAGCGGGCCGGGCGAGCGCACCCAGCGCACGGCGGAGTTCTCGTTGGCGAATCCGCTCTTGAAGGTCATGACCACGTGGCCACCGTTTTTTACGTAATCGGAGATGCGCTGGAGCAGGGCATCGTCGGAGATGTAGAGCGCAGGCACGATGAGCAGTTTGTAAGCAGAAAAGTCCTGGGTGGTGGGGAAAACGAAGTCGGCACCAATGTTCAGGTCGTAGAGCGAGCGGTGCATCTGCTTGACCAGAGAGTTGTAGTCCGCGCTGGAGCGGCCCGGAAGCCAAGGCATGGATGCGTTGGAGGTGAACGGCATGAAGCTGATGGCGTTGAACGAGTCGCGGCTCCACAAGATGGCGACCTGGTTGTGAATTTTGAGCCCGACGAGATGGGTGCCAACTTTCTGGAGCTCGTGCGCGGTGCGGCTCACTTCGGCATAAGCGCGGTTGGGCTCGAGATCGTGAGAAAGCACTCCCTTCCAGTAGGTTTCCTGGTTGGCGGCGATGGAGGCCCAATGCCAATACTCGACCATGTTGGCGCCATTAGAGAGATGAGTGTAAACGTCCTCGCGCATCTGGCCGTCGTAGGGTGGGAACTGGAAGGCCGAACTCCAGTCGGTGGTTTGGGCATTGGTCTCGGTGATCAGGAAATTGGAGTGCTTGAGGGAGCGCGTAAAGTCGCCCTGGATGGACTGCGTTGCCCCATCGTAATGGTCCTGGGTTCCGTGGTAGATGTTGTCGGCGGGAATGTCGAGGGACTCGACGATGGCCTCCTCGTTGACGTCGGGGCGCATCATGCTGCCGTAGTCTGTGGTGACGAACTGGCGCGGGCCGGCGCACTCACGCACCAGCGCGGCCTGCCAGTGGAGAAAGTCAGTGACGCGCATCTGGCTCCATCGGGTCCACTCAAGCTTGTAGCCAGTGGAGATGGTGCCGTCGCGGGTGGGCAGGTCTTCCCATGTATGCAGGTTTTCGCCCCAGTAGTTGAGGAACCACGCCTTGCTGAGCGCCTCGGGGGTGACGAATTTTTTCTCGAGGTAATGCTGGAAACCGATGAAGACGTCGGGATTGGCGGCACCGTAGCTGCTGGTTTCATTGTCTAGCTGCCAGCCGATGACGGTGGGGTTGTCTTTGTAGTGGGCCACGATGTGACGGATGAGGCGCTCAGCATAGAAGCGGTATGCGGGCGAATCGGTGTCCATGTTCTGGCGCATGCCGTAGGAGTTTTCGCGGCCGTCAGAATAGCGAGCCAGAATCTCCGGGTGCTGATGGGCCATCCAGGCGGGGAGCGAATAAGTGGGAGTGCCGAGGATGACTTTAATGCCAGCCTTGCCCATAGCGTCGACCACGCGGTCCATCCAGGCGTAGTCAAATTGTCCGTCTTCGGGTTCCCACAGGCTCCAGGTGGATTCGCCCATGCGGACCACGCTGAGACCGGCTGCCTTCATCAGGGAGACGTCCTTATCTAGGCGGGCCGCCTGATCTCCGGGCATGTACTCGTTGTAGTAGGCGGCACCGTAAAGCACGGTGGAGAAATCGAGCGCTTGAGCGACTTCGGGCGATGGGATACTGGGGCCGGACTGCTGCGCGGCGGCTGCGGCCACGATCAGAACTGTTGTTGCCAGTAGCGAAAAAAAGCGTTTGCTCCAGACTGACATGATTCGTCCTCGTCCTTCATAAGAAATGCCCAGCAAAGCGGAACATTCATCAGAACACTTCTACTCGAAGGTGAGCAAGACGATCTCAGAATGAGTGCCTACGCGCATGGGCGGACCCCAGGTTCCGGCCCCGCTGGATGTGTAGACCTGCATGCCGCCAAAATGCTGCAAGCCGTAAGTGAACTTGCCAAACGCGCGGCGCGTGATCCAACTGAACGGGAAGACCTGACCGCCGTGGGTGTGGCCGGAGAGCTGCAGACTCACTCCTGCCTGCTCGGCGATGGGCAGGCGGTGCGGCACATGGTTGAGCAGGATGCTAGCCATGCCGCTATTCAGGTGCAGATTCTGAAGAAAGTTTCGCAGGCGGATGGGGTCATTGGAATGGCCATAGGGTACACCGGCAATCTGAACGCCGTCGACAACAGCGCACTCATTTTCGAGTACGTGGAAGCCAGCGCGACGGAGGGCATCAATGTAGTGGACAGCGCCGCCGAACATCTCGTGGTTTCCGGGGACAAAATAAATGCCCAGGGGTGGAGAAAGTTCAAAGAGAGGAGCAGCAATGACGTCAGGATCGGCATGCGTGCCATCAAAGACGTCACCGGGCATGAAGATGATGTCAGGGCTGAGACGCCTGACCATCGCGGCGATGCGCCGGGCAAAGCGCACCCCGTTTACATTGCCCAGATGCAGGTCGGTGGCAAGCAGTGCAGTGCGTCCACGCCAGGGCGGAGGCAGGTTGGTAAGCCGGATTGCCACGCGGCGAATGCGCACCCAGCGGGCGTTGAAGATGCCGTAGACACTGGTCAGCACCGCCAGGCAGAGGAGGATAACGGCAAGGTAGGGGCGGGCCTGCATGTGCGCCGAACGGGGAAGCAGGACGAAGAGCACGAAATCGGCCAACCAGCCAAGGCAGGCAGCGTAGAAAAGAAAATTCAGCATGCCAAGCCAGACGCCAGCGACTTGGTAGATGAGCGCGACCAGCCAATTTGAATAGCGAAAGCCAAGCAGCGCGGCCACCATAAAGCTGATTGACAGCAGGGCGAGCGCGATGCGCAGGTGGAGATCGGCGGCTGGGCTTAACGGCCACCAGAACTCGATCCAGGTGAAATAGAGGAGCCAGTGGGCAAGACATAAAAGGGATTGGACAACCAAGATGCCCAGGATAGGCCACGCTTTCAAAGCGGAACTCCTTATCTAATTCTGGCATGAGCGGGGTCGGGTGGGGCGGGCAGGGTGGATCTGGAGCACGTGAAAGAATCAATCTCATGGCAGGTTCGCAGGGCGATAGGCTCGGCATTTACATTTCGATACCGTTTTGCCGCTCCAAGTGCACCTATTGCAACTTTGCGTCGGGGGTATACCCGGCGAGCGATCACGAGCGCTATGTGGACCGGGTGATTGAGGACATGGGGGCGGCGGGTGCGTGGGCGACGGGCATGGGCGTGGAGTTGCCACGGCGGGTGGATACGATCTACCTGGGCGGCGGAACTCCCAGCCTGCTGGCGCCGGAGCTGATTGCACGGCTATTCACCGCGCTGCGGGCGGAGTTCGTGTTGGAGCCGGACGCCGAGGTCACGGTGGAGTGCGCACCGGGCCAACTGGGTGATGACTCGCTGGAGGCGCTGGCCGCGCAGGGCGTGAACCGCGTGAGCCTGGGCGTGCAGTCGTTCATCGACCGCGAAGCGCAGGTGAGCGGACGGCTGCACACGCGGGCAGTGGTCATGGACGACCTGCGCCGGCTGCGAGCGGCCGGAATCGCCAACCTGAACCTGGATTTGATTGCCGGGTTGGCAGGCCAAACCAGTGATTCGTGGGAGGAATCGCTGGCGGTGCTGATCGACACGGGGGTGCCCCATGCCAGCGTCTACATGCTGGAGGTGGATGAGGACTCCCGGCTGGGGCGTGAGATGCTTGCCGGCGGCGCACGCTACCACGCGGGGCTGGTTCCCAGCGACGATACGATTGCGGGAATGTACGAGAGAGCAGTCGACCGGCTGGCCAGCGCCGGATTGGAGCAGTACGAGATTTCCAATTTTGGCCGTCGCGGCCTTCACTCGCGGCACAATCTGCGCTACTGGCAGAGGCGACCCTACCTGGGGCTGGGGCTGGATGCTTCGTCGATGCTGCGGGAACCTGACGGGACCGGGCCTGGCTACGTGTTGCGTGCGACGACGACAGATGACTTGAAGGCCTACCTTGCGGGACCGGAAGCGGCGGAGACAGCGTGGCTCTCACCCCAGCGGCAGCATGAAGAGGCGTGGTTCCTGGGACTCAGGCTGAATGCGGGTGTGGAGCCGGCGGCGCTGCGGCAGGAGTTTGGCCTCGAACCCGTGGCGCGGGCACTTGAAACGACCGGGCGACTGGTGGAGAGCGGGTTGCTGACTTCAGACGGCGAAACTGTGCGATTGACTGCGCGCGGGCGACTGCTCTCCAACGACGTGTTCCAGGAGTTTCTGGAGACCGCAGCAGAAGAAACCGCGATTTTATGAGATTCCAAGGCTAAAATGGGGCAAAAACAGGGGAAAATCAAGGGGTTCTGTTTACCGATGAGTACATGGGGCTAATTTCCATACTGTTCATTACATTGATGTTATGGTGAAATTCACCCCTCCAGGGGCGGGTTTCGGAGGGGGAGGGGGTGGGTACCCTTCCCGTATAGTGCGGAGACGCAGCTGATACTGGGAGGCGAGAGTGGAGGATGCGCATTCCTTTATTCTGCGCCGATATGCCGTAATTCTCTGCAACGGAGGGGAACCCGGCGCTTGCCTGGCTAGCCTATGCAGAGTTGACCGGGAAGGAGTTGAAAAACCGGAAGCCTTCTAAGCGAGAGGCGGCTCGGCAGGGCCGGGACAGCGGAAGGCGGCTTAGGCTTCCGCTTCGATCCTCGTTTTGGTCCGCGCCGCTTAGGATTCGCGTCTACCTGGGCGCGATACTCCGCTTCGTGGCGCTGCATTTCTTCGCAGGACACAGACAAAACGGCGTCCACCGTTTTGGTGAACGCCGTGTATTCGAAAGAATGCCTCTTACGCCTATTGTATCGAAGCGTAAGCAACGGCGTCGAACCCTTTGACCCAAGATTCAATTACGGTCACACCGCCTGTTGTATATGAATTCAGATGGAACACCACTGGAGCATTGGTACTGGTGAAATAGCCAGTCCTCAATGCCATCCTTGAAGTTCCGCGTGCTCGGTGTGCGTAGTAGTTGCGAATGTGCCGCAGAGGTTCAGCAGGAGAATTAGCGGCACCCAATGCGGCGGAAACGCTGGATAGGTTTTGAATTGTTAGGCTCCTGGCCACGTCCACTGCAATCGAAGCTGTTGCCCATTTTGGCTCATATTGCCATCTCTTCATCCTGAGCAAAATTGGTATTACCGATGCGGGATTGTGGATGTCTGGCCTACTTGGTGTAAGCGCAGTCCCGCCAAGCGTGATAGTGTTGCCTGCTGCGGATAAGACAATCAAATCTCTACAAAATCGCGCCCATGCATCATGCATCCTGATGACAGCCATCTCGCAAGCCAATTGAGATTGCCGGTTCGTCGGTATATCCGCAGCTTTTTTAAACTCCGCGCAAAGCCATGCCGTCTCAGATCTGAGCCGTCTTAGCGGAACCTCAAAAGCGGACGTTGCCATATCCCCTACAAAGGCGTAGCGCTAACGGCTTTTACAAATTCAGGAAATCTTATGCGACGACTTGCGATCTTATGCGCGAAGGCTCTCGCTTTCCAGAAGGCGACATAAGGTGGTGCCGGTTCGTCATCGCCGGACGTAACGGATGCGAGAGTTAAGAGATTTTCTCGTACCTGGTCAAGGTTCTCATTCAGAGGATATCGCTCCGGCATCTCTTCGGGTTTTATGTCCCCGTTTGGAATTCCAACCATTGAATAGGCTATTGCACTGAAGAGCATCAGCAGGGGCGCAGGAGTCAGTATCGAAGTCCCCGTCAAGAATGGCGCAAAATCTACTTTGATCTTCTCCATTACCAGATTGAAATTCGGTACGGTTTGAGCATCGAATCCCAAGTCGTATTTCCTGTAGAGGATGTCGAGTTTGGGCTGACCACCGTCTCTTACACCCTCAAGTAGTACGCTGAACATCTCCGCTGTGAGCGAATCGTCCATCATTCGGACTCGCTCCTTGACGCTTAATACCCCGAATTCTTTCCAAAAGTCCGCCCAATGTCGAGAGCATGACCTGACGGCCCACTTGAACTCCCCTTGCCACTTTCCGTGACGCTTTTCTGGGGCATTCAGTGTTACGGTGTAAGAATTCAGCCGCGCAAATACTTCTAGCACGTCATCTGTGGAAGCATTGAGCAATTGATCAACAGCGATAGCATAGCTCAAGAACCCTTCCTGCTCTTCTGGCGTGAGGGTCGAGTATTTCTTACCAGCGTATTCCGAGGCACGCTTGGTGAGCGCAAACTTGTCTTCCGCAAAATTAAGGATTGCGCGAAGCCTCTGCTGGCCATCTACAACTTCCCGAATAGACTTCTTGGAGACAACGTCAACGTTCGTCCTGAGATACACCTTAGGGATGGGCAATTTCCGAAGGATGGTATCAATGAGAAACGTCTTGGCGGCAGGACTCCACACGTCTCCCCGTTGAAAATCAGGGTTCAATATAAGGGCCTTTTTCTGGTGCCATTCCAGAAAATCAGAGACTCGGTATTGTTCTAGGATTGAGGGCATCCAGTCCTTTGAGGGCACAAAGCCCGATGCGAAATCAGAGGTGTCAATCATAACGCACCTCCGAGACCTGACGAGTCAGGGATATTATTGCCCTTACGTTGAGATTATATTTCGGCACGACCTAGGGTTCGTGAATGCCCTCTCTTGCGACAGATAGAAGTGGGGAGGATTGGACTCTCACGATCAAGCAGCGGCTACCAAGTCAGTAACTCGTCGGCGGGTGGCCCTGGTCTCATACCGCGCATTTTCAAGTTGAGGGTGCCCCCGGTCCCTCGCCTTTGGGGACCGGGGAAGGGGAATCGAGCTGTCTGTTGCGCATCCACGCAGGCAGTTGCCAGCCTCTCTCGCAGGCCGTCCATTCCGATTCGATTTCTACGGTTCCGTGCATTCCCGTTTGATAATGGCGATAGCTTGACCAGAGCCACTCCTCGGGCTTGGTAACGAGGCCGCGCTTGACCGGATTGCGATGAATGTAGCGCAACTTCTCCACGAACTTCTGGTGCGATGAGACGTTGAAATCGTAATAATGCGCCTGCCAAAAGGGCCTTTCGCGGCTGCGCATCGAAACCGACAGCTTGAGGGCCTGAACGGTTCTGGATAAAGGCCCGCGCCCTGGCTCATTGACCAACAGATGAACGTGCTCCGGCATGACCACGTAACCAGCGACTGCAAAGAGATAACGCAGCCGAACGCGCTCCAGCGCATCTTCAAAAAGCTCCATCGCCGCGACCGTCGATAGGTATGGCTGACGCCGGAAACTGCTGAAAGTGAGGAAGTGAAACTCCCCCATTTGCTGATAACGGATGCGCTGGCCTTTCATACAGTGCGAGATTACTCCAACCGAAAGTTTGGGCGACGTGGTGCTTCCGTCCCCGGTCCCCAAAAGCGAGGGACCGGGGGCACCCTCAGCGTGGACTGGAGATCTCACCGGGACCGGCGCCACCCGGCCCGGCTACCAGGACAGTAATTCGTCGCCCGAACCGGCAGACAGGAAGGCAACCGGCGCAGCCTGGGTT